>NZ_JAFICR010000018.1:0-113452 GCF_017833915.1 Paenibacillus sp. 1182
CCACACGTACCCATCCCGAACACGACCGTTAAGCCCTCCAGCGCCGATGGTACTTGGACCGCAGGGTCCTGGGAGAGTAGGACGTCGCCAAGCAAAAGTGAAAAGGATGATAATCTCAGTGAGATTATCATCCTTTTTTTATGTGTTTTTGGATGACCGCCTGTTTCTAAGGTTGACAGAGAGAATGGGGTTTGCCACACTCTAAGTGTGTAATCTTTTTATGGATGTCCAAGTATACAAGCGAGGTGACGAAGTTATGGAGATCAGACAATTACAACGTAAGGAATTTGAAGCGGCTATTGAATTATCTCAATATGCTTTTCAGTTTACAATGTCCCTGGAGGATCTGGAGAAAGCCAGGAAGAAGTTCAAACCAGAGCAAACATGGGGAATATTCGACGGACATGACTTGAATGCTAAACTGACTTTGTTACCGCTACAGGTATACATAAACGGTCAGGTTTTTGATATGGGAGGCATTGCTGGTGTGGCAACATGGCCAGAGAAGCGTCGCGGTGGCATGGTATCACGCTTGTTGACGCATGCGCTTGAGGAGATGAAGTCTGCGGGACAAAGCCTTTCTTTTCTGCATCCATTCTCCTTTGCCTTCTATCGTAAATTTGGATGGGAAACGTATATTGAATACAAAAAGTACGTCATTCCCATTGAAAAATTCCCCGCAAAACTTAAAACAGAGGGTACAGTCAAACGCGATATCAAAAATATTTTAGAACTGGACCAAGTGTATCAAGCGTATGCATCTCGTTATAATGGCACGCTGGTACGAGATAAGGAATGGTGGCAAGAGCGGATTTTAAATGAGAACTATCGAACTGTGGTATATTACTCAGCAACAGGCGATCCTCAGGGATATGCACTATACAAAATTGAAGATAAACAGTTGAATTGTGATGAGTTGGTATATGAAAATGTGACGGCTCGTCGGGCTTTATGGACTTATTTTGCAAATCATGACTCCATGATAACCCAAGGCAAATTTATTTACGTTCCAGCAGATGACAATTTACCATTTTTACTCGATGATCCACGAATTCAACAGGAAACTGTGCCTTATTTTATGGGTCGTATTGTGGATGCAGCTGCTTTTGTAGAAAGATACCCTTTTGAACAGCTTGAAGAGGAAACAAGTTTAACCTTAGATCTGACAGATCGGTATGCTCCATGGAATGATGGATTATGGAGATTAACGATTACTACGGAGGGGCAAGGACATCTGGAGAGAGTGGATATAAGCAATTCATCTGAAAACGCCATAGTAGCTGACTTGAAACTTGGGATTCAGTCACTGACGACTCTGATGCTTGGCTATCAGCAGGCTGATGATCTGTATAAGTGGGAGCGGATTGAAGGGAGTAGTGAGTCTGTGTCTGCCCTTAAACGCGTAATACCAGTAAATCAAACGTTTTTATTAGATTTTTTCTGATAAAGGCCTATTTAGATCTTTTAAGCTCATCTTTCAGAGAATATAACTTGTGTGGTTATCATTATTTTCAAAACTCTTTCTGTAATGGGAAGAGTTTTTTTATGGTATTGTATAAAACATAATTAGATTGCGAAAAATGGTATTGACCCCTTGGCAAAAATGAATAATGTGCTATAATGTGAATATAGTCAAAGAAAGTCAAAGTCAATCAAACCTAGTGTGATTCTGTAAAAGTATTATGCTGATGGATTGGCCGTATGAAGTAATTTCGATAGTAAAGAAGCAAACGAGGATTGAAATGATTTGCGTATAGTTAGGAGCTGACTCTTATGAACATAAGAGAAGTGTATGATTAATCGCAAATAAAGGCCACACTAGAGACAAAACGGTACATTTCAATGAATGTAGAACAGGCAATAGCCTAAATACAGCTTAGATTCGTGACTTTACCGTTTGGTTAAGTTCAATATACGGCGGACTCTGTGGAGCGTGAAATGTACTTGAATACTTGCGTTTCCGTTAGTGGAGGATGATGAAATGCGCAATGTTTCCGATATTATTGAACAATATTTGAAGAGTATATTGCTGGAAAGTCCCCAAGGTTTAGTGGAGATTCAGCGTAATGATCTGGCTGACCGCTTTTCCTGCGTGCCGTCGCAAATTAATTATGTAATTAGCACCCGGTTTACGCTGGAAAAAGGCTATGTGGTGGAAAGTAAACGCGGTGGTGGAGGCTACATTCGTATTCAGCGAATTCAGCTACCCGCACAGCATGCCATCCATACACATCTTCATCAGAGCATCGGGGAGGAAATTAGCCAATCAGCAGCAGAAGGACTGATTTATCAGTTAGAGGAAGCCCATTTTTTAAGCAAAAGGGAAGCTAATCTAATGAAGGCTGCTTTATCGAGGGATACATTATTACTGAAGCTTCCCTATCGTGATCAACTGCGAGCAAGATTGCTTAAGGCTATGCTGATCTCATTGCTGGCGACCAAATAATGTGTGAATAGAGACTAATTTTTGGATGTAGGGTGGGTATTAAATCCTGACATTGAAGGAGGTGCTTTTATGCTGTGCCAAGAATGTAATATGCGGCCGGCAACTTTGCATTTCACCAAAATTGTGAATGGCGAAAAGACAGAGTTTCATATTTGTGAGACGTGTGCGAAGGAAAAAGGGGAGATGATCCCTGGAACACCTAACGGCTTTTCAATTCATAGCTTGCTGTCGGGGATGTTGGATTTTGACTCCAGTACAAAGAGCCAGTCACCAGGCCACAGTGGTCCGCAGAACCTGCAATGCAAGGATTGTGGCATGACCTATGCACAGTTTAGTAAGCTGGGACGTTTCGGATGCCCGTCGTGCTATCAATATTTTGGTAATCGTCTGGACCCTCTGTTCAAGCGTGTGCATGGCAGTACGAATCATGTTGGTAAAGTTCCGGTTCGTACTGGTGGCCGACTGAAGGTTAAACGGCAAATTGACGATTTGAAAAAAGAGATGCAACAGCATATTGTACAGGAAGAGTTTGAATCAGCTGCTGAGCTTAGGGATCAAATCAGAGAGCTTGAAAAAGAAATGACTGAAGAGTAAAGTTTGTGAAGAGTAGGAGGGATGCGTAATGCCCAATATTCGGTTTACGGAGAAGCCGCTAAGTGACTGGATGCGTGGTGATGCTGCGGATTCGGAGATTGTCATTAGCAGCCGAGTAAGAATTGCGCGTAACTTGCAGCATCTGCCTTTTCCCATGCTTGCTACCAATCAGCAGTCGGAAGAAGCACTTCAGCGCTTGACGGATATCCTTCAGTATGATGATTTAGACGGTTTTGGTACTTTTCATACGTTGAAAATATCCGAGTTGGATGAGATCGACAAGCAGGTGCTGGTTGAGAAGCATTTGATTAGTCCTAATTTGGCGAACGAATCTCGTAACGGTGCTGTCTTAATTAGCGATGATGAATCGGTTAGTGTTATGATAAACGAAGAGGATCATCTGCGTATCCAGTGCTTATATCCGGGATGTCAGGTTAGAGAAGCTTGGGAACGCGCTATGGTTATTGATGATGCATTTGAAGCGCATGTTGATTATGCATTTGATGATCGGAGAGGTTTTCTAACCAGTTGTCCGACGAATGTCGGCACAGGTATGAGAGCTTCGGTGATGATGCATTTGCCCGCATTAGTCATGACTCATCAAATCAATCGTATATTGTCTGCTGTTTCACAGGTAGGTCTTACAGTTCGCGGCATTTACGGTGAAGGCAGCGAAGCGGTCGGAAATTTGTTTCAGGTATCTAATCAGATTACACTGGGACAAACCGAAGCGGAAATTATTGAGAATCTTCATGGCGTGGTGCTACAAATTATTGAGCACGAGCGTTCTGCCAGAGAAAGGCTAATGAATGAATCTATGCTGCGAATTACAGATCGGGTGATGCGTTCATTCGGTATTTTGTCGTATGCAGCAGTATTGGATTCCAAGGAGGCTGCACAGCGGCTGTCTGATGTACGTCTTGGCGTAGATTTGGGGATTTTGGAGCGTCCTTCCACCGCAGCGATGAATGAGCTGAATGTGATGACACAACCCGGGTTCCTGCAAAAAAGCTTTGGGGATAAAATGAATACCGAAGAGCGCGATATGTACCGGGCGAAGCTGATCCGGCAAAAATTAGGCACAACCCTTTAATATATAAAATGATCTGAAATACACACTGTGGAGGTGCAGGATATATGATGTTTGGAAGATTTACGGAACGTGCACAGAAAGTGCTTGCTTTGGCTCAGGAAGAAGCAGTTCGATTGGGACACAACAACATTGGTACAGAGCACATTTTGCTAGGCCTCATTCGTGAAGGTGAAGGAATAGCAGCGAAAGCCTTAATCGGTTTGGGCCTGGGACTGGAAAAAATCCAGGATGAAGTGGAAACGTTGATTGGACGCGGTCAAGAGCAACCGACGAACATTGCCTATACTCCACGTGCCAAAAAAGTCATCGAACTGTCTATGGATGAAGCCCGCAAACTGGGCCATACCTATGTAGGTACAGAACATATTTTGCTTGGTCTTATTCGTGAAGGCGAAGGCGTAGCAGCACGCGTACTGAACAACCTGGGCATCAGTCTGAACAAAGCGCGTCAGCAAGTGCTTCAATTGCTCGGCAGCAGCGAGGCTGTTTCCAGCCATCACGGTGCTCCAGCTAATGTCAGCACGCCAACCCTGGACAGTCTGGCACGCGATCTGACGGCATCTGCGAAGGAAAACAACCTGGACCCTGTTATTGGGCGTAGCAAGGAAATTGAACGCGTAATTCAGGTGCTCAGCCGCCGTACAAAGAACAATCCGGTTCTGATTGGTGAGCCTGGGGTAGGTAAAACGGCGATTGCCGAAGGATTGGCTCAAAAAATCATAGCGAATGAGATTCCCGAAACATTGCGCGACAAGCGCGTAATGACACTGGATATGGGCTCAGTGGTAGCAGGCACCAAGTATCGTGGCGAATTCGAGGATCGTTTGAAAAAAATTATGGACGAGATTCGTCAAGCGGGTAATATCGTGTTGTTCATTGATGAGCTGCATACGCTGATTGGTGCTGGTGGAGCGGAAGGCGCAATTGATGCGTCCAACATCCTGAAACCTGCTCTAGCACGTGGCGAGCTGCAATGCATCGGTGCGACCACGCTGGATGAATACCGCAAATATATTGAGAAAGATGCTGCTTTGGAGCGTCGCTTTCAACCCATTACAGTGGATCAACCTTCTCCAGAAGAGGCGATTCAAATTCTGTATGGTCTGCGTGACCGTTACGAAGCGCATCACCGTGTAAAGATCACAGATGAGGCTATTGAAGCAGCCGTAAAATTGTCAGATCGTTATATCACTGATCGCTTCCTGCCAGATAAGGCTATTGACCTTATTGATGAAGCGGGCTCCAAAGTAAGACTGAATTCTTACACTGTACCGCCAAACCTGAAACAGCTGGAAAACCGTCTGGAAGATATCCGGAAGGAAAAGGATTCAGCGGTACAAAGTCAGGAGTTTGAAAAAGCGGCAGCCCTGCGTGATACAGAGCAAAAAATCCGTGAAGAGCTAGACGTGACCAAAAACCAATGGAAAGAACAACAGGGTCGTACAGATTCTGAAGTTACACCAGAGGATATCGCTCAAGTCGTTGCAATCTGGACAGGTGTTCCAGTCAGCAAGCTGAAAGAGGAAGAAACACACCGCTTGTTGAATATGGAAGAGTTGCTGCATGAGCGGGTAATCGGACAGGACGAAGCAGTTAAGGCAGTAAGCCGGGCGATTCGCCGGGCACGTGCCGGACTGAAAGATCCGAAGCGTCCAATTGGGTCCTTTATTTTCCTCGGTCCAACTGGGGTGGGTAAAACAGAGTTGGCACGCGCCTTGGCTGAATCCATGTTTGGAGATGAAAATGCGGTTATCCGTATTGATATGTCTGAATATATGGAGAAACACTCCACGTCCCGTCTGGTAGGAGCGCCTCCAGGGTACGTTGGATATGAGGAAGGCGGTCAACTGACCGAGAAGGTACGTCGTAAGCCTTACTCTGTTGTATTGCTGGATGAAATTGAAAAAGCACACCCAGAAGTATTCAATATTCTTCTGCAAGTTCTGGAAGATGGTCGTCTAACAGATTCCAAAGGTCGTGTCGTCGATTTCCGTAACACACTCATCATCCTAACATCTAATGTTGGTGCACAGGCTATTAAACGTAACTCCACGCTTGGTTTTACAGCTGTAGTAGACGCTGGGGCGGATTATGATAATATGAAGGGCAAAGTGATGGATGAATTGAAGAAAAGCTTCCGTCCTGAGTTCTTGAACCGGATTGATGAAATTATCGTTTTCCATTCTCTCGAAGAAAAACATATTGCTGAAATTGTGTCACTCATGTCTGAGGAGCTGCGTAAACGCCTGAATGAGTATGAGGTTGACTTCGAGTTGACAGACAACGCTAAAAAATTCCTTGCGAAGGAAGGCTTTGATCCAGCGTATGGTGCGCGTCCATTGCGTCGTGCAATCCAGAAGCATATCGAAGATCGCCTGTCCGAGGAATTGTTGACTGGCAACATTACTAAAGGTGACTCTCTCTTCATTGATGAGGAGAACGGTACATTGACTGTAACCAAAAAGGGTAATGTATCTGCCAAGTCCTAAAGCAGTTTACTAAATAAACAGTAGAAAAGGGTGTCTCGCAGGCTGGAAAGCTATTGCGAAGGCACCCTTTTTGTGTATAAAACACGGTGAAAAGGTTGGGTAAATGCTTTGGGAAAGTTTGTGATATTGCTTTACGTCCGCCAAGCTTCAATGGTAAACTTTTATTGTTACAGCTCTTTCTGGGTTGTATGAACATAAATTTGACATCATCGTCGTCAATAAGGAGCCAGGGAACAAAGTATGGCTAAAGTGAAAACTAAATTTTCCTGTACGGAATGTGGTTATGAATCGCCCAAATGGTACGGGAAATGTCCTGGATGCCAGGCATGGAATTCCATGGTCGAAGAAACGGAAAGCGTTGTAAAAACTCAAGGAATGGGGTCTTCCCTTCTTACTCATAGCACAAAAGACAAGCCACTCCCTATTATAGAGGTGGAGAGCGGTAAAGAAGCACGAATTTTGACGGGAATTGGCGAATTGAATCGAGTACTCGGTGGAGGTGTGGTGCCGGGTTCACTCGTTTTGGTGGGCGGTGATCCGGGAATCGGTAAATCTACGCTTATGCTGCAAACATCTAATGAGCTGGCTTTAACTGGTTTAAAGGTGCTGTACGTGTCTGGTGAGGAATCTGTCCGTCAAACGAAACTACGTGCAGATCGACTCGGTGCCTTGTCCCCCAGCCTATACGTATTATGTGAGACGAATTTGGAGACGATTGAAGAAGCGGTGGACAGCTTGAAGCCGGAGTTTTTGGTCATCGACTCGATACAGACTGTATATTTGCCTGAGGTGACGAGTGCACCAGGTAGTGTGGCTCAGGTGCGGGAATGTACTTCACGCTTTATGCGAATTGCCAAGGGGCTAGGTATTGCTACGGTACTGGTAGGGCATGTGACCAAGGAAGGTGCCATTGCAGGTCCGCGTTTGTTGGAACATATGGTTGATTGTGTGCTTTATTTTGAAGGAGAGCGTCATCATACGTATCGGCTTTTGCGTGCAGTTAAAAATCGTTTTGGTTCTACAAATGAGATTGGTATTTTTGAAATGGCTGAAAGCGGTTTGCGTGAGGTATCCAATCCTTCCGAGTTGTTTCTGTCTGAACGCCCACTAGGGGTGGCGGGTTCTACTGTTGTAGCCAGTATGGAAGGAACCCGGCCTGTATTGGTTGAACTGCAAGCATTGATTGCAGCTACGCATTTTCCATCTCCACGCCGGATGGGCACAGGAGTCGATCATCATCGAATGGGATTAATCATAGCCGTGCTAGAAAAGCGGATGGGCATGTTTTTGCAAAACCAGGACGCTTATCTCAACGTAGCCGGAGGTGTAAAGTTGGATGAACCGGCGGTAGATTTGGCTATAGCTGTGAGTATTGCTTCCAGCTTTAGAGATGCTCCTACCAAGCCGTACGATGTGATTTTTGGCGAGGTGGGACTGACAGGTGAGGTGCGTGCGGTATCCCGAGCAGAACAGCGAGTACGAGAAGCGGAGAAACTAGGTTTCAAACGGGTGATCATGCCAGAGAAAAGCTTGAAGGGCTGGACACATCCGAAAGGGATACAAATTATAGGAGTAGGAACGGTAGCAGATGCACTGGCAGCCGCATTAGATTAGGGGGCATTGAGAATGAAAGAAGCGAGCCAACTGGATAAAATGAACGATTTGCTGCGGCTTGTGGCACCGGGAACTCCCTTTCGCGACGGATTAGAAAACGTTTTGCGTGCCAAAACGGGTGCTCTTCTGGTCGTTGGCTATAGCCCAGAAGTTATGGAAGTCGTGGATGGCGGTTTCTCCATTAATTGTGATTTTTCGCCGAACTATTTGTATGAGTTGGCTAAAATGGACGGCGCAATCATATTAAGCGAGGATTTAAAACGAATTTTATATGCTAATACGCAACTGATTCCTGACTCCTCGATTTCGTCGATTGAAACAGGAATTCGGCACCGGACGGCAGAACGAGTTGCTAAGCAAACTGGTAAACTAGTGGTGTCTATTTCCCAGCGGCGTAATATTATTACCTTGTATCAGGGGACATTACGGTATGCGCTCAAGGAAATCGGGGTTATTTTAACGAAAGCCAATCAGGCTATTCAGACGTTAGAAAAATATAGATCTGTGTTGGGGCAAGCCTCTACGAATTTGACAGCATCTGAATTTGAAGAGCTGGTTACCATGCCGGAGGTCGTTAATGTCATCCAACGGATCGAAATGGTGCTGCGCATCAAAATGGAGATCAAACGATTTATTAACGAGCTCGGAAATGAGGGCCGTCTAATTAGTATGCAGATGGAAGAGCTTGTCAGCAATATTGAGGAAGAAGCATGGTTGTTGTATAAGGATTATGCCAAAGACGATAGCGACGAAAAGATTCGTGAAATTATATTGGGACTCAAACGTTCTACGGACGACGAATTGTTGGATGTGAATCATATTGTACGTTTACTAGGCTACCCTTCTTCAGCTGCGACATCAGAGGAGTATATTGCTGCACGCGGCTATCGGGTACTGAACAAGATACCGCGTTTACCGAATGTGATTATTCATAATCTGGTAGAGCGGTTTGGACGTTTTCCACATGTCATCACAGCAACGATAGAAGAACTGGATGAAGTGGATGGTATTGGAGAGGTTCGTGCGCGTACGATTAAAGAAGGTCTTAAACGTTTGCAGGAACAAGTTTTCATTGACAGGCAAATGTAAATGTAATACAGTGAAAGGATTATAATGGAACAATTCATACATTGAGGTGAAGAGATGATTACCAAATCAATTCCGAACTTGTGTACCTTAGGTAACTTGTTTCTCGGAATGATCGCCATTTTATTGGCTGTAGACGGAAAATACAGTCTTGCCGCTATTATGGTTATTGTCGCCATGTTGTTGGACGGACTGGATGGAAGAATGGCCCGGGTCCTGAATGCCCAAAGCGAATTCGGTAAAGAACTGGACTCCTTATCAGATATGATATCTTTTGGTGTTGCTCCCGCAGTTATTATGTACATGGTTGCTTTTCATGATGCGAATTCGGCTCTCGCTTGGACGGTTACTGCCATTTTCCCGATGTGCGGAGCGTTGCGTTTGGCTCGATTTAACGTACGTCCTGGTGTACCAGGTTATTTTACGGGTCTACCAATTCCGGCAGCAGGTGGCGTATTAGCCACTTTGTCCTTATTCCATAACGATATTTCTTTGTTATACATGTCGATTGCCATGTTGCTGGTCTCTTATTTGATGGTCAGCTCCATGAAATATCCAAATTTTAAAAAGGTTGGCCTCCCGAAAAAAGCAATTTGGGTGGCTCCATGGGTCGTAATTGCAGCGGTGGTGTTGGCTGTTAAATTCCCTGACCAGCTGTCGAAGCTGATTTTTGTGCCACTGGTGCTGTATGCATTGTATGGTATGAAGCTGAACATTCGTAAACTATCACGCAGACGTGGGCGTGATCGGGATCGTTCCAGTCAGGAAGAACAGGACGATCAATATCGTCATTCACAGCGGTAGTATCAAGCAAGTATAAGCATTTATTTCCTTGAATTATTTCAAGGAGATAAATGCTTTTTTTATGCATAAAAAGTGAAAACACAGGGTTAGTTATGTGGGAAATGGATCATACTGGTAAGAGAAATGCTATGTATCCAATAAATAGCAGACTAATGAAAAGAAAATAAAGGAGGTATAGAGATTCAATGTGGAGAAAGGCTATTTTAACTTTTACAGGATTGTGCGGAGCATGGTTTGGCTATACGTTATACCAGCGGGTAGGGGGCATTGTATCGTGGATGCCAGAATGGTTGAGTGATGGGTCTTTACCGGGAATGGTTGTTTGGATGATGGCGGGAGCAGTGTTATTTATGGCCGGGTGCTCATTCGCAGGAGCATCCGTGGCGAACCGGTTGCAACAGGGCATTGAAGGCTTGGTACGAATTCCGATGAACGAGATGATGGCAGGTGTGATTGGTTTAGCGGTGGGATTGATACTTTCCTTAGCAGTCTATCCGCTTTTTTCATGGTTGGGGGCCCCGGGTCAACTTATCCAGACGGCTGTTACCGTGATATGTGGATATGTGGGATTAATGGTTGGACTAGAAAAGCGGGACGAGCTGTCATCCTTTTGGAGTTCTGGCTTTTTTGGTCGGGGAACGGGTGCAGAAGAACGCAAGCTGGAGGAACATAAAATTTTGGACACCAGCGTCATTATAGATGGGCGTATTGCAGATATCTGCAAGACAGGTTTTATTGAAGGAACGATTGTGATTCCTGAATTTGTGTTAGAGGAGCTTCAGCATATTGCAGATTCATCAGATTTACTTAAGCGTAATCGTGGACGACGGGGCCTGGATATTTTGAATAAAATCCAAAAAGAGCTGGATGTGAATGTGCTCATTTACGAAGGTGATTTTGAGGAAATTTCAGAGGTTGACAGTAAGTTGGTCAAGCTGGCAAAGGTGTTACAGGGTAAAGTTGTAACTAACGATTTTAACCTGAATAAAGTATGCGAACTGCAAGGTGTATCAGTGCTGAATATTAACGATTTGGCGAATGCAGTGAAGCCTGTCGTACTACCCGGTGAGGAAATTATGGTGCAGATTATTAAAGACGGCAAGGAGCATGGGCAGGGTGTAGCCTATCTGGATGATGGTACGATGATTGTTGTGGAAGGCGGACGTGACTATATTGGCTCTCTTATGGAGGTGCTGGTCACGAGTGTACTTCAGACCTCTGCCGGACGTATGATCTTTGCCAAACCGAAATTATTGGAAAAAGCTCAATAAACGCGGTATGATGAAGTAGATGTGTTATCATACGGATCGTCCAAGTGCGATCAGGGCAGGAGTTATTTGAATGAACAATCGGGTAGGAGTTGTCATTGTGGCAGCAGGGCGCGGCTCCCGTATGGGGACGCAGGAGAGCAAGCAATTTCTGCTTTTGCGGGACAAGCCCATCTTCATACATACACTTGAAATATTCGCAGCTATGCCCGAAGTGGATGAAATGGTGATGGTGACTGGGACAGCAGATGTGGAACGCTGCCGAGATTGGATTCATCAATACAAAATCGGTAAAAATGTACGGGTGGTAGCTGGTGGCAGTGAACGCCAGCATTCGGTCTATCGCGGTCTGCGCCACTTACAAGCGGATTGGGTGATGGTGCATGATGGTGTGCGTCCACTCATTCAACCTGAGCTTGTACGTTCATGCCTTGAGGCAGCCCAGCGTACTGGTGCTTCTGTAGCGGCAGTACCTGTAAAGGATACGGTCAAGCAAGTGAACGGGGATGGTATCATTACAGCAACGCCGGATCGCCGAAGTCTGTGGAGTATTCAAACGCCACAGACTTTTCGTCTTTCCGATCTGCTGCGAGCCTATGAGGAAGCGGAGCAGTCGAGATTCTTGGGAACAGATGATTCTATGCTGATAGAGCGGCTAGGCATTCCGGTTACTGTCGTTCAAGGCAGCTACAAGAACATCAAAATTACTACACCGGAGGATTTGGATATGGCGGCGCTATGGGTGAAAACAGAGGGAGAGGATATCAAATGATCAGAGTGGGACAGGGATTTGACGTCCACCAGCTGGTGGAAGGAAGGCCATGCATCATCGGAGGTGTGAATATTCCGTATGAAAAAGGTTTATTGGGCCATTCCGATGCAGACGTACTGCTGCATGCCATTAGCGATGCTATCCTGGGCGCGCTTGGCTTGGGAGACATCGGGAAGCATTTTCCGGATAATGACCCAGAATTTAAGGATGCTGACAGTCTTAAGCTACTGGAGCATGTGTGGGGGCTAGCTAAAGAGCGAGGATATCGCTTGGGGAATATCGATTCTACGATTATCGCACAAAAGCCCAAAATGGCATCGTATATTCCGCAGATGAATGAAGTCATCGCTCGGGCGCTGGAAGCAGAGGAGCTATCCCAGGTGAACGTCAAGGCGACCACGACAGAGCAACTCGGGTTTCCCGGCCGGGGTGAAGGAATCGCGGCTCAATCGGTTGTCTGTCTTATCAAGTAAATGCTATCATCTTGAGTAATTCAATTTGGAGGAGATTATATGAGCACGGAAGTTCGTGTACGTTATGCACCAAGCCCTACAGGGCATCTGCACATTGGAAATGCCAGAACGGCATTATTTAATTATTTGTTTGCCCGCAATCAAGGTGGGAAATTTATTATTCGAATCGAAGACACAGATGTGAAGCGCAATATTGAGGGCGGAGAAGAAAGCCAACTTAAATATTTGAAATGGTTGGGTATGGACTGGGATGAGAGCGTAGACGTGGGAGGAGAGTTTGGACCTTATCGTCAGACTGAACGCTTGGACATATATAAAACATACTGGCAGGATTTGCTGGATCGTGGTTTGGCTTACCGCTGTTACTGCACTGAAGAAGAGCTGGAGCGCGAGCGTGAAGAGCAGACGGCACGTGGGGAGACACCGCGCTATTCTGGAAAACATCGTGATCTAACAGAAGAACAGTGCCAGGCATTTGAAGCAGAGGGCCGTGTACCAAGTATTCGTTTTCGTGTACCGGAAGATCGTGAATATACGTTTGACGATATCGTTAAAGGACAAATTACGTTCAATTCCAAGGAAAGCGGCGATTTTGTTATCGTCAAAAAAGACGGTATTCCGACATATAACTTCGCTGTAGCAGTTGACGATTATTTGATGAAAATATCGCATGTACTACGGGGCGAAGACCATGTTTCCAATACACCGCGGCAGTTGATGATCTTTGAAGCTCTCGGGTGGGAACCGCCACGCTTCGGTCATATGACGCTGATTGTAGGTGAGGATCACAAAAAGCTCAGTAAACGTAACGAATCCATTATTCAGTTTATGGAGCAGTATGACAAGTTGGGCTATTTGCCAGAAGCTATATTCAACTTCATCGCACTGCTGGGTTGGTCCCCAGAAGGCGAAGAAGAGATCTATGATCGGGAACAACTGATTTCGATTTTCGATCCTAATCGTTTGTCCAAAAGTCCAGCTGTGTTTGATACAAATAAGCTTGCTTATTTGAACAATCACTATATTAAAAAGGCTGATCCTGAGCGAATTGCCAGCATGGCGATTCCACATCTCCAGACAGCGGGGCTGTTGCCTACTGAGCTGTCTGCGGAACAACTGGATTGGGCTAAGGCCCTTGTTCGCTTATACCAGGAACAGATGACATCTGCGTCCGATATTGTAACGTTGTCTGAGTTGTTTTTCCGTTCACATCTGGAACTGGATGCTGAAGCAGCAGCTGTATTGGCCGAAGAGCAGGTTCCTGAGGTACTTAGAGCTTTTGCAGGTAAAGTTGAAACGAGTGAGGAATTTACAGCTCCACAAATGGCTAAGCTGATCAAAGAAGTTCAAAAGGAAACCGGTTTTAAGGGGAAACAATTATTCATGCCGATTCGTGTGGCTCTTACAGGCCAAACGCATGGACGGGATCTGAATGAAACTATCTTTTTGCTTGGACGTGACAAGGTACTGGATCGTCTCAAGGCACAAATTAAAGGCTGATATTTCTTGTCAATTTGTTGTCTTTTCGCTATAATGACTCCATTGATACGGATTGATATTTACGTGTAAAGGCTGCGAACAGGAGAAGTACACTGCATAAGGGCATCTGCCAGAGAGGACGGTCGAGGGGAAACCCCAGGCTGAGAGCCGTCCAGTTGACCTGCGGAGGAAATGCGCCTGGGAGCCGTGCGCCCGAACCCTCATTAGCATCAAATGCTGATGTGACAAGGGCGTGCCGATTCGTTCCCGTTACAGGACGCCAAAGACGGATTATCTGCTTTTTATGCAGCAGATATGTTCGAAAGCAGAGTGGGACCACGTTCATGCGTCTCTGCAGCTTAGGCTGCGGAGGCGCTTTTTCTTTTTTATCAGACTCAGACTCGTTATAGATAGAAAAATGTCGAAGAGTGCTGGTGGATGCGAAAATTGGCGGAACGTGAAGTGTTGTGATGATGCGGCAAGGATATGAAGGGAATAGGAGGGCGACATGTTCAGACATTTCAAATCCGACATTCAGACTGTTTTGGATAATGATCCGGCCGCCCGGAGTAAGCTGGAGGTCATTTTTACGTATTCCGGTGTTCATGCCCTTTGGGCACACCGAATCGCACATTGGTTTTATTTGCGAAACTGGTGTACTCTAGCCCGTGTTATATCCCAGGTATCAAGGTTTATGACAGGCATTGAAATTCATCCTGGCGCTCGTATCGGAGATCGGCTGTTCATTGACCATGGCATGGGAGTTGTCATCGGGGAAACCTGTGAGATTGGCGACGATGTCGTATTGTATCAGGGGGTCACACTCGGCGGGACTGGGAAAGAGAAAGGTAAGCGCCATCCGACCATTGGGAATAATGTTGTTATCGGCTCTGGTGCGAAGATATTAGGCTCTTTCACGATTGGGGCACAATCCAACATTGGCTCTAACTCGGTTGTGCTCAAAGAAGTTCCACCAAACAGTACGGTGGTGGGCATCCCGGGGCGAGTTGTCAGACAGGATGGTAGGCGTCCAGACCGACTTAGTCATCAGTTGCCTGATCCGGTTGTGGATTCTATGCGAGAGCTTCAACGGGAAATAGAACGTTTGCGTGCAGAAATGTCTGATTTGAAGGATGGGCCAACCGCTCAGAAACATCAGGTGGCCCAAGAGAATAAATTAGAAAAATGATTTTCATGAGGGAGGAACATAACAATGCCGCTTCAAATTTATAATACAATGACGAGGAGTCGGGAGCCCTTTGTGCCACTGGAGCCTGGAAAGGTTAAAATGTATGTATGCGGACCTACCGTGTATGATTACATTCATATTGGTAATGCACGGCCTGTAATTGTATTTGACGTGGTGCGCAGCTACCTGGAGTATTTGGGCTATGATGTAAACTATGTGGTGAACTTTACAGATGTTGATGATAAACTAATCCGCAAAGCTAGGGAACTTGACATGAATGTTTCGGCAGTTGCTGAGAAATTTATTGCCGCCTACCATGAGGATCTGGCAGGATTGAATGTTCCTGCTGCCAGTATGAACCCTCGTGTAACAGAGAGCATGGATCTGATTATTGATTTTATTAAGGAATTGGTAGACAAAGACTATGCCTATGAGAATGATGGCGACGTGTTCTATCGGACCAAAAAGTTCAAAGATTACGGACAACTGTCAGGTCAAAATCTGGAAGAGCTTCAGTTCGGAATTCGTATCAATGTGGATGAACGCAAGGAAAATGCCGAGGACTTTGTACTCTGGAAGGCAGCGAAGCCGGGCGAAATTCATTGGTCGAGCCCTTGGGGAAATGGACGACCAGGCTGGCATATCGAATGCTCTGCTATGGCTCGCCATTATTTGGGGGATACACTGGATATTCATGGGGGCGGACAGGATCTGCAATTTCCGCATCATGAATGTGAATGCGCACAATCCGAAGTGATTACAGGTAAGCCATTATCTCGCTACTGGATGCATAACGGATATATTCGCATAGATAATGAAAAAATGTCGAAATCACTCGGTAATGGTATTTTGGTTAAAGATTTGCGCGCTCATCACAAGCCTGAGGCTATACGTTATTTTATGTTGTCGACGCATTACCGAAATCCGTTAAACTACAACCAAGAGACTATGAGTCAGGCGGAGAACAGTGTCGAACGGATCGCCAATGCAGTTGCCAATGTGAAGCATCGTTTAGCTAATGCGCTGAAAGGTAATGAGGGAGTATCGACGGAACTGCAAACGAAGCTCGACGGAATTTTGCAGCAGTTTGGCGAAAAAATGAATGATGATTTCAACACACCTGATGCGATTACTGCTGTATTCGATTGGGTTAGCGAAGCAAACCATTTGTTGCAACGAGATGTCGTACATCAGGCAGAATTACAAGCTGTATTGCATACCTTTCATTCGATGAATAACGTGCTTCGCATTTATTCGGAGCCGAGTGAAGAGTTGCTGGATGACGAAATTGAGCAGTTAATTGCTGAACGTGTCGAAGCTCGTAAGACCAAAAATTGGGGTAGAGCTGACGAAATTCGCGATCTGTTGGCTGCAAAAGGCATTGTGCTTGAAGATACGACGCAGGGGATGCGGTGGCGGCGAAAATGAATGAAAAGCCACTGAACTCAGGAGCATCGGAAGGTACGGGGAACTGGTTCCCGTACCCTGCGTCCAAGCCAGCACGTTTGATGCCCCCCATTGCACTAGCTTACATTGGTGATGCAGTGTACGAGGTAGCTGTCCGGCAATATTTGTTGGCACAGCCTAACCTGCGTCCAAATCATCTGCATCGGCGAGCCACAGGGCTAGTCTCCGCCAAGGCGCAGAGTCGCATGTTGGGGCTATTGGAAAATGTACTGACGGAAGAAGAACGCGATATTGTCCGACAAGGAAGAAATGCTAAATCAGGAAGTTTGCCCAAAAATGCTGATGTGCTTGAGTATCGGCACGCCACTGCACTGGAGGGGTTGATTGGATCTCTTTATTGTGATGGACATTTGGACAGATTAAGAGAGTTGATTACGTACGGAATTGCACAAATGGAAAATACAGAAAAATCATAAATGGGAATGGACTGGATGGAACAAGTATCAGCCGTTTCCCGGGAGGAAGCTAGAGATGGAAGAAGAATGGATTGCCGGTAAGCATTCGGTAACGGAGGCATTGCGTTCAGGCAGAACAATAAATAAAATTTGGATTGCGGATAATGCGCAAAAACATTTGACACTGCCGATTACAGCTGAGGCGAGAAAAGCAGGAATTATTGTTTTGCAGGTGGACAAGCGTAAGCTGGATCAAATGGTTCCGGGCATTCAACATCAGGGAGTGGTCGCGCAAGCTGCGCCTTTTGCCTATGTTGAAGTGGAAGAATTGCTCGCAACTGCTCGTGATAAGGGAGAAGAGCCGTTTTTGATTTTGCTGGATGAGATTGAAGACCCTCATAATTTGGGCTCCATCCTTCGTACAGCGGACTGTACTGGAGCGCATGGTGTTATTGTGCCGAAAAGGCGTTCTGCAGCTGTAACTGTAACGGTGTCCAAAACATCGGCAGGTGCTGTGGAGTACGTTCCGGTGGCGCGTGTAAACAATCTGGGACAAACCATTGATCGTCTTAAAGAAGAAGGTGTATGGGTAGTTGGCACGGATGTTACAGCGACAGACTCTGTCTTTGGGAATGGAGTATTCACTGGACCAGTAGCCATTGTCATTGGTAACGAAAATAAAGGTATGGGCCGTTTGATTCGTGAGAAATGCGATGTACTCGTCAAGCTGCCAATGGCGGGGCAAATTAATTCCCTTAATGCTTCTGTAGCTGCAGGTGTTGTCATGTACGAAGTATTGCGCGGACGACAGGCACGGGGCTAACGATATGGCTGACACGCGGGATGTTCTGCTTGTGGACGGTTACAACATGATTGGAGCCTGGCCCGAACTTTCCGCACTGGTACAATCTGGTATGCAGGAAGCGAGGGACAGACTTCTTGAACGACTGGCGGATCATCAGGCGTATTCCGGCAGAAGAGTCATCGTCGTATTTGATGCTTACAGGGTGCCAGGATTAGGTAAAACTTTTGCTCAGAGCAAAGTCCAGATTTATTTTACCAGAGAAAAAGAAACTGCTGATGAGTGCATCGAGCGATTGGTTCGGGAGCTGAGCAGTAAAAGAAGAAGTATTTACGTAGCGACAAGCGATCAGGTAGAGCAACATGTCGCATTTGGACAAGGTGCACTTAGGGTGTCGGCGCGAGAATTACTGATCGAGATTGAGGAATCCGAAAGGGAAGTGCAGAAGCGAATCCAGCAGGATAGTGCTAAATTGTCCCGTAACTCGCTAGATGCCAAACTGAGCCCGGAGCTTCGAAAGTTGTTTGAACGATGGAGAAGAGAATAAACCAATAATTGGACGCCACTCCATTTTGAAACCATTGACAATTTTGTTAGCGCTCTTCTTTTTTAGGTTGTTGTGGTTGACGGTATCAGGTTACATCGCGTATACTTGTCGTATATTTGAGAGAGTAACGGGTACCTTGCGTTGCAGCCGGAGGGATTGTTAGTGAGTGTGGACCTCAAGGATATCATGTTGTCAAAGTTTGATTACAAAAATGATGAAGACATTGTCGGAGCAGTCCATGAAGGTGATGGGGAAGCGCTGGAGTTTCTGATCAACAAATACCGGAACTTTGTGCGGGCCAAGGCCAGATCCTACTTCCTGATTGGTGCTGATCGCGAGGATATTATTCAGGAGGGCATGATTGGTCTCTACAAATCCATTCGTGATTTTAAGGGAGACAAGCTTGCTTCGTTCAAGGCTTTCGCCGAGTTGTGCATTACACGACAGATTATTACGGCAATTAAGACGGCTACACGACAAAAGCACATTCCTCTGAACTCTTACGTGTCTCTGGACAAGCCCATCTATGATGAAGAGTCAGACCGGACGTTGCTCGATGTGATTTGCGGAACACAAGTAAGTGACCCTGAAGAGCTGATCATCAATCAGGAAGAATTTGTGGGCCTTGAGGACAAGATGTCCGAGATTCTGAGCGAACTGGAACGCAAGGTACTTATGTTGTATCTGGACGGACGTTCGTATCAGGAGATTGCAGAGGATCTTGACCGCCATGTGAAATCCATTGATAACGCGCTGCAACGGGTCAAGCGTAAACTTGAAAAGTATCTGGAAGTAAGAGATAGTTGAAAGTAGAGGCTGACAGGGAAAAAGGCTCGAGTCCGAGTCTTTTTTTATTCGTTATAGGTAGGCTATGCAGGTTTATAAGTGTTACAAATGATTTATACTAAAAAAGACGAATAATAGATATCGCCTTGATTTTTGAAGCGGCTTTTCAGAGAACAGTTTAAAAGGATGCACAGATGTTAAAATGCACCACAGTCGGGACTGCGAATTGTATGCAAACATTCGTTGACATGGAAAACCCCGTGTGATAAAGTGTTTTAGGTAGGCCTAAATTCGCGGTTTTTTTTAGGATCAATTATGAGACTTCCGGTGTTGGATGTCTTCGGGAGGTGCACATCATGCGGGTAATTATTACTTTGGCTTGTACAACATGCAAACAAAGAAATTACACAACGACGAAAAACAAGCGTAATCACCCCGACCGCATGGAGATGAAGAAATTCTGTAAGTCCTGTAACGAACAGACTTCTCATCGGGAAACCAGATAGTTTTTGGAGGTGTAGTCGGCGTGAAACGCAGTTTCAAGTCTCTGTTTTCCTTTTTCTCTGAAAGCTGGGCTGAACTCAAGAAGGTTCGCTGGCCCAATCGTAAAGAACTGACCAACTATACGCTGATTGTCATAGGGACAATTGCGTTCGTCACGATTTATTTTTGGGTTCTCGACATCGGCATTTCCGCTGTGATCGAAGCGATTATCTAGGAAGGGTTCCAGGTGGCTTGATATGGAAAAAAGATGGTACGTCGTTCATACCTATTCAGGGTATGAGAACAAAGTCAAAGCCAATTTGGAAAAACGCGTTGAGTCCATGGGCATGGAAGACAAGATATTCCGTGTTCTTGTTCCTATGGAAGAAGAACTGGTAACCAAGGACGGTAAGAAAAAAACCGTTATGCGTAAAGTCTACCCTGGTTATGTCTTAGTCGAAATGGTCCAAACCGACGACTCTTGGTATGTTGTACGCAACACACCAGGTGTTACGGGATTTGTAGGGTCAACAGGCTCGGGTTCCAAACCGACGCCATTGCTTCCAGAAGAAGTTGAACAGATTCTGAAGCATATGGGCATGGTAGAGCCGAAACCGAAGATTGAATTCGATGTTAAGGAATCCGTGCGAATTAAAGTTGGTCCTTTTGCGAATTTTGTGGGCTCCGTGGAAGAAATTTTGGTTGAGAAGAGCAAGCTTAAAGTTCACGTCAACATGTTTGGACGGGAAACCCCGCTTGAGTTGGATTATACTCAAGTGGAGAAAATATAGATTTTTCTTACAGGTTTCTTGTGGGAGGATCGATAGGTCCGTCTACCACTATTGAGTCAAGGAGGTGTCATCCATGGCAAAAAAGGTAATTAAAATGGTAAAACTGCAGATTCCTGCAGGGAAAGCTAATCCAGCGCCTCCAGTAGGTCCAGCTTTGGGTCAAGCAGGTGTCAACATCATGGCATTCTGTAAAGAGTTCAATGCTCGTACTGCTGATCAAGCAGGCCTGATTATTCCGGTTGAAATTTCGGTATTTGAGGATCGTTCTTTTACGTTCATCACCAAAACTCCACCGGCTGCTGTTCTGTTGAAAGTTGCTGCTAAAATCGAAAAAGGTTCCGGTGAACCAAATAAAACGAAAGTTGCAACTGTAAATCGCGCTGCTGTTCGTCAAATTGCAGAGCAAAAAATGCCTGACCTTAACGCAGCTTCCGTAGAATCGGCAATGCGTATGGTTGAAGGTACTGCTCGCAGCATGGGTATCACCATCGTAGATTAATTTTATTAATCTACGTGTGCCGGCAGTTTGACTGTCCGGCAAGTGTGGGAGGAATATCCGCTAATACCACATAAGGAGGAAAACATTATGGCTAAACATGGTAAGAAGTACCTGGAAGCTGCTAAGCTGATTGACAGCGAAGCAACTTACGAGCCTTTAGAAGCCGTTGAACTGGTGAAAAAGGCTGCGACTGCTAAATTCGACGAAACCGTTGAAGCTGCAGTTCGTCTGGGCGTAGATTCCCGTAAACAAGACCAGGCTGTTCGTGGTGTTGTTGTCCTGCCGCATGGTACGGGTAAAACACAACGCGTTCTGGTATTTGCAAAAGGTGACAAAATGAAAGAAGCGGAAGCTGCTGGCGCTGATTTTGTTGGCGATCAAGATATGATCAACAAAATCCAACAAGGCTGGTTTGAATTCGACGTCTGCGTTGCGACACCTGATATGATGAGTGAGGTTGGTAAACTGGGTCGTTTGCTCGGTGGTAAAGGTTTGATGCCTAACCCTAAAGCAGGCACAGTTACTTTCGACGTTGCCAAGGCTGTTCAAGAAATTAAAGCCGGTAAAATCGAATACCGTCTCGACAAAGCCGGTCAAATTCATGCACCAATCGGCAAAGCTTCCTTCAGTGCTGAACAGCTGAACGAGAACCTTAAAGCCTTGGTTGAAGCCTTGAACCGTGCGAAGCCAGCGGCTGCTAAAGGTGTATACCTGAAAAACATCGCTATTTCTTCGACTATGGGACCAAGTGCACGTGTGAACGCATCTGTTTACAGATAATATTTTGATTGACATGTTCAATCAAAATTGTTATTCTATAAAAGTTGTGAGTCCTTGTGACTGACCATTAAAGTTGAATATGCTTACCGTAGACAGTAGGTGCCTTAGGGCTTAATTTCCTACCGAGGTGTTATGATAGAACGTTTCATGTGACGGGCTTGTCCCGTCCATGTAGATTTATCAAGCCTTCGTACTCTACGGAGGCTTTTTTCATGCTTATGAAAGCAAGCTTTGTGAGATCACCAGATCGGGTGCTTCGAACAAAGCGGATAAATTGATCAGGAGGTGTACAGTTTGGCAAATGCAAAGGTGATTCAAGCAAAACAAGAAGCTGTTGAAGTTGTAGCTGCGAAATTGCGTGAGAGCGTAACGACTGTGGTTGCAGACTATCGCGGTCTGAATGTTGCCCAAGTAACTGAGCTGCGTAAGCAGCTTCGCGAAGCCGGAATCGAATTTCAAGTGCTGAAAAACACACTGCTCCGCCGTGCAACTGCGGCAGCAGAATTGACTGAACTGGACGCAGTATTGACAGGTCCTACTGCAATCGCGTTCGGCAAAGATGATGCAGTGTCTGCAGCTAAAATCTTGAACGATTTCGCTAAGAAGAACAATGCACTGGAACTGAAAGGTGCAGTTGTAGAAGGTCGCGTTATCGGTGTTGAGGAAATCAAAGCACTGGCAGAACTGCCATCCCGCGAAGGTCTCCTTTCCATGCTCCTCAGCGTGCTTCAAGCTCCTGTGCGCAACTTCGCGCTTGCAGTTAAAGCTGTTGCAGAAAAAGAAGAGCAAAGCGCATAAGTTAGGGATTAAACCTGCTGTATAGCAGTTGAGAACAAAAAAATACGAATTTAAATGGAGGTTCAACCATGAGTAAAGAGCAAATCTTGGAAGCAATTAAAGGTATGTCCGTATTGGAACTGAACGATCTCGTGAAAGCAATCGAAGAAGAATTCGGCGTAACTGCAGCAGCTCCAGTAGCTGTAGCAGGTGGCGCAGCAGGTGGCGCAGCTGAAGCTGAGCAATCCGAGTTCGACGTAATCTTGACAAGCGCTGGCGGTTCCAAAATCAACGTTATCAAAGCAGTTCGCGAAATCACAGGTCTTGGCCTGAAAGAAGCAAAAGAACTGGTTGACAACGCTCCAAAACCACTGAAAGAAAAAATCGCTAAAGAAGAAGCTGAATCCATTAAAGCAAAATTGGAAGAAGCAGGCGCTTCTGTAGAAGTGAAATAATTGACTGCTTTCTAGCAGACAATGAACTAAAACAAACCCCTTGAGGTGATCTTCAAGGGGTTTGTTGCTGTAAAACGGTAGTGCCAGCATGTCTAAAAGGTAATTGTAAAGGCTATGATGGTAGTACAACCGAAAGAGGTGGGCATGAATGGCTGATCATTACTACTCCAAGCGGCCAGAGACGGCGCATGAAAGACGGAGCCTGGAAACAGTGCTGCGGGGGCGGTCATACCGTTTTGTCAGCGATTCAGGCGTTTTTTCGAAGCAGGGCATTGATTATGGGAGTCGCGTGCTGATTGAAGCGATGCAGCTTCCTGCACAAGCCTCGGTATTAGATGTAGGATGCGGTTACGGGCCGATTGGTTTGGCGGCAGCCGCGCTTGTCCCAGAAGGACACGTCACAATGGTTGATATTAATGAGCGAGCCGTTCAACTAGCGATAGAGAATGCGGAACGTAATGGGGTTAAGAATGTCACCGTTAAGCAAAGCGATTTGTTTGCGGAAGTGAAGAATGAACGTTTTGACGTAATTTTGACGAATCCTCCTATACGTGCAGGAAAAGAAACAGTGCATACCATTTTTGAACTTGCTTATGAGCATTTAAATGAGGGTGGAACTTTGTGGGTAGTCATTCAGAAAAAGCAGGGGGCCCCTTCGGCGAGTGCTAAGATAGAGAGTCTTTTCGGTCATGTGGAGGAAGTTACAAAGGATAAAGGCTATCGAATTTTGAAGGCCAAAAAAAGTTTTTAAGAAAATGCAATAGGACCATTGACTTGAATCCTGGTCTGTGATATCATTATAAAATGTCAGTATTAGGATGCCCTCCATGGCTTTAGTTTGTTGAAATGTCAATAGATTTATGCGTAGTAGGTATAGTATTTATCGCTATTACGTATAATACAACCATTTTGGGCAAATCTACAAGTGATGAAGATCTTCCGGTAAGAGGATTCTGCAGATACGTTGCTCTTTTTTCGAATGCATTCGAGTAAGGGCTTTTCTGTATTTGTAAGATTGAATCTTCTGTATGTGTCTTATTATAAGGTCACAAACAGAGGTTCGCAATGTATTTTTAAAGTGAGTAGACATGAGGGGTGAGTTTAAGTTGGCAGGACATCTTGTTCAATATGGTCGACGCACTCGGCGCAGTTATGCACGTATTAATGAGGTACTCGAGGTTCCGAACCTGATTGAGATCCAACAAAAATCCTATGATTGGTTTTTGGAGGAAGGATTACGGGAAATGTTTCGGGATATTTCACCAATTCAAGATTTCACTGGAAATCTGATTTTGGAGTTTATCGACTATTCTCTCGGAGAACCCAAATATACCGTTGACGACGCAAAGGAACGCGACGTTACGTATGCAGCACCGCTTCGGGTAAAAGTCCGGCTTATTAATAAAGAGACCGGGGAAGTGAAAGAGCAGGAAGTATTCATGGGAGACTTCCCGCTGATGACTGAAACGGGTACGTTTATTATTAACGGTGCGGAACGGGTTATTGTCAGCCAGTTGGTTCGCTCTCCCAGCGTCTATTTCAGCACAAAAGTCGACAAGAATGCGAAAACAACATACACCGCAACGGTAATTCCTAACCGGGGGGCTTGGCTCGAACTGGAGATGGATGCGAAGGATATTATCTATGTCCGGATTGACCGTACCCGTAAAATTCCGGTTACGGTGTTGCTGCGTGCACTTGGCTTTGGCACTGATGCTGAGATTCTGGATTTGCTCGGCAATGACGAATATATCCGCAACACACTTGATAAAGACAATACGGATTCCACGGAGAAAGCGCTGATTGAAATTTATGAGCGTCTTCGCCCGGGTGAGCCACCTACACTGGATAACGCAAAGAGCTTGCTTGTTGCACGCTTCTTTGATCCAAAACGTTATGATCTGGCCAACGTAGGCCGTTACAAAATCAATAAAAAGCTTCACATCAAAAACCGTCTGTTCAATCAACGTCTTGCTGAGACATTGATTGATACAACAACTGGTGAAATTATCGCTGAAGCAGGACAAATGGTGGATCGTCGCCTGTTGGACGAGATTTTGGCCCAACTGGAGGAATCAGTAGGACACCGCACGTATCATGTTGCTAGCGGCGTGCTGGAAAGCAATGATATTCCACTTCAAACGATTGATGTATTCTCGCCAATTGAGGACGGTAAAGTAGTAAAACTGATTGCTAACGGAAATATTGATAAATCGGTTAAGAATATTACGCCTGCCGATATTATTTCCTCCATCAGTTATTTTATTAACTTGCTTCACGGTATCGGAAGTACGGACGATATTGACCATTTGGGTAACCGTCGTTTACGTTCTGTAGGTGAGTTGCTCCAAAACCAGTTCCGTATCGGTTTATCCCGTATGGAACGCGTGGTGCGTGAAAGAATGTCGATTCAGGATGCTAATGTAATTACGCCACAAGCGTTGATTAACATACGTCCAGTAATTGCTTCGATTAAAGAGTTTTTTGGTAGCTCGCAGCTGTCACAGTTTATGGATCAGACAAACCCGCTTGCTGAATTAACGCACAAACGTCGTCTGTCCGCACTCGGACCCGGCGGTTTGACGCGTGAACGCGCAGGCATGGAAGTGCGTGACGTCCATCCAAGTCACTACGGCCGTATGTGTCCTATCGAGACACCAGAGGGACCAAACATTGGTTTGATCAACTCTTTGTCCACATTTGCACGTATCAACGAGTACGGATTTATCGAAGCTCCTTATCGTTGGGTAGATCCGAAAACCGGAAAAGTTACAGACCAGATTGATTACCTGACTGCTGATGAAGAAGATAACTACATCGTAGCTCAGGCGAACGCGGAATTGACGGAGGAAAACACCTTTAAGGATGAGGTCGTCATTGTCCGTTATAACAAACAGTCTGATAACATTATTCCAATGGCTAGTAGCCGTGTCGATTACATGGACGTATCACCTAAACAGGTCGTATCAGTTGCGACAGCACTGATTCCGTTTCTGGAGAATGATGACTCTAACCGCGCATTGATGGGTTCCAACATGCAACGTCAGGCTGTCCCACTTTTGATTCCAAAGTCTCCATTGGTCGGAACAGGAATGGAGCACAAGTCTGCAAAAGATTCTGGTGTTTGCATTGTATCCAAATACAACGGAGTTATCGAACGCTCTTCGGCTAACGAAATTTGGTTGCGTCGTATCGAAACTGTAGATGGTGCTGAAGTGAAGGGCGACATTGTTAAGTATAAATTACACAAATTCATGCGATCTAACCAAGGAACTTGCATTAACCAACGTCCGATTGTGAACAGAGGAGATATTGTCAAAGTTGGCGATATTCTTGCGGATGGTCCATCTACAGAGATGGGTGAGTTGGCGTTGGGACGTAACGTTGTCGTTGCCTTCATGACTTGGGAAGGTTACAACTACGAGGATGCGATCCTGCTGAGTGAGAAACTGGTCAAGGAGGATGTATACACCTCGATCCATATTGAGGAATACGAATCCGAGGCTCGTGACACGAAACTTGGACCTGAAGAAATCACTCGTGACATTCCAAATGTCGGTGAAGAGGCGCTTCGCAACTTGGATGAGCGTGGAATCATTCGTATTGGTGCCGAAATCGGTGCAGGTGACATTCTTGTTGGTAAAGTTACACCTAAAGGTGTGACTGAATTGACAGCTGAAGAACGTCTCTTACACGCAATCTTTGGTGAGAAGGCACGCGAGGTTCGCGATACTTCTTTGAGAGTTCCTCACGGAACAGATGGGATTGTTGTAGATGTAAAGGTGTTTACACGTGAAAATGGCGATGAACTGCCACCAGGTGTAAATCAGTTGGTTCGTGTATATATTGCTCAAAAACGTAAAATCTCCGAAGGCGATAAAATGGCTGGACGTCACGGCAACAAGGGTGTCGTTGCCCGTATTTTGCCTGAAGAAGATATGCCGTTCCTGCCGGATGGCACACCAGTACAGGTCGTTCTGAACCCGCTGGGGGTACCTTCACGGATGAACATCGGACAGGTGCTTGAAGTCCATCTGGGTATGGCTGCAATGCGTCTTGGTATTCATGTGGCAACTCCAGTATTCGATGGTGCCAAGGAGTATGACGTGTTCGATACAATGGAAGAGGCAGGCATGCAGCGTAATGGTAAGACTGTGTTGTATGACGGACGTACGGGTGATCGTTTTGAACGTGAAGTTACTGTCGGTGTCATGCACATGATCAAACTGGCGCACATGGTCGATGATAAAATCCATGCTCGTTCTACAGGTCCTTACTCTCTCGTTACGCAGCAACCATTGGGTGGTAAAGCTCAATTCGGTGGACAGCGCTTCGGGGAGATGGAAGTATGGGCATTGGAAGCCTACGGCGCGGCGTACACGCTTCAGGAAATTTTGACTGTGAAATCCGATGATGTGGTTGGACGTGTTAAAACTTACGAATCCATTGTCAAAGGTGAAAATGTACCTGAACCGGGTGTTCCAGAATCATTTAAGGTCTTGATCAAAGAGCTGCAAAGCTTGGGTATGGACGTGAAGATTCTGTCTGAAGACGAACAAGAGATCGAAATGAGAGAGCTTGATGATGAGGATGACACAAGCGGCGATAAGCTGAGTTTGAATCTGGAAGGCTCTGAGGTTGGCGTAGAGTAGTTTGACTGCTAACTGACTCATATCAGCTTTGTTATATACCTTGATCCATTCTAGGATGGATCAGGTTTCTTGATACCGCCCGGTGCTGCTGGGCGGTATCAAACCTAAAAACTCAGGATTTGGTTAAGGAGGGTTGCTCCTTGTTGGACGTTAACAATTTCGAATATATGAAAATCGGGCTTGCTTCCCCCGAAAAGATTCGTTCTTGGTCCCGCGGAGAAGTCAAAAAACCGGAGACGATTAACTATCGTACGCTTAAACCGGAAAAAGAAGGACTATTTTGCGAGAAAATTTTCGGACCTACGAAAGACTGGGAATGTCATTGCGGTAAGTACAAACGTGTACGCTATAAAGGTGTTGTCTGTGACCGTTGTGGAGTAGAAGTTACTCGCGCTAAGGTTCGCCGTGAGCGTATGGGCCATATTGAGTTGGCTGCTCCTGTATCGCACATTTGGTACTTCAAAGGCATTCCAAGTCGTATGGGTCTTGCTCTTGATATGTCTCCAAGATCTCTGGAAGAGATCATTTACTTCGCATCTTATGTTGTAACCGATCCAGGAGATACGCCTTTGGAGAAAAAACAACTCCTGTCCGAAAAAGAATACCGTAGCTACCGTGAGAAATACGGCTATGGCTTCCAGGCAGGTATGGGTGCTGAAGCGGTTAAAAAGCTTCTTCAAGATTTGGATATAGACAAAGAGTTAGAATTTTTGAAAGAAGAGCTGCGTACAGCTCAAGGACAACGTCGTAACCGTGCGATCAAACGCCTTGAAGTTATTGAGGCCTTCCGTAACTCAGGCAACCAACCGGATTGGATGATCATGGACGTACTTCCTGTTATTCCTCCTGAGCTTCGTCCAATGGTACAGTTGGATGGTGGTCGTTTCGCTACCTCTGACCTTAACGACTTGTATCGTCGTGTTATTAACCGTAATAACCGTCTGAAACGTCTGTTAGATCTAGGTGCGCCAGATATTATCGTACAAAATGAAAAACGGATGTTGCAGGAAGCTGTTGACGCTTTGATTGATAATGGTCGTCGTGGTCGTCCTGTTACAGGTCCAGGTAACCGTCCTTTGAAATCCCTCAGCCACATGCTGAAAGGTAAACAAGGACGTTTCCGTCAAAACTTGCTCGGAAAACGTGTTGACTACTCTGGTCGTTCCGTTATCGTTGTAGGTCCGTACTTGAAAATGTATCAATGCGGTTTGCCAAAAGAAATGGCGTTGGAACTGTTCAAACCTTTTGTTATGAAAGAACTGGTGAACAAAGGTTTGGCGCACAATATCAAGAGCGCGAAACGTAAAGTAGAGCGTGTGAGTGCAGAAGTATGGGATGTGCTGGAAGAAGTAATCAAGGAGCATCCGGTTCTTCTGAACCGTGCCCCTACGTTGCATAGACTCGGTATCCAGGCGTTCGAACCGATTTTGGTTGAAGGTCGTGCGATTCGTCTGCATCCGCTCGTATGTACTGCATATAATGCCGACTTTGACGGTGACCAAATGGCTGTTCACGTTCCGTTGTCTGCGGAAGCCCAAGCTGAAGCTCGTTTGCTTATGCTAGCATCCGGCAACATTTTGAATCCGAAAGACGGCAAGCCAGTTGTTACACCTTCCCAGGATATGGTTCTTGGTTCTTTCTATCTGACTATGGATAACAAAGAAGAAGAAGGAAGTAATATGATCCTTCGCAACATGAATGAAGCTATATCGGCTTACCAACGTGGTACAGCTGGACTTCATGCTCGTGTAGCTATTCCGGTTAAAGCTTTGAATAAAACGAGCTTTACGGAAAAACAACAGGAAGCGATGTTGATCACAACGGTTGGTAAAATTATCTTTAATGAAATTTTCCCGGCAAGCTTCCCGTACATCAATGATGCTACCCGTGCGAACCTGCTTTATGGTACTGCGGAGGAGTTCTTTGTTTACGAGAAGGGTGTAAATCTTACAGAAGCCATTCAAAACGCTCCGCAAGCTAGCGGGGTAGGCAAGGATTACCTTGGTAATATCATTGCCCGTTGTTTTGAGACTTACCATACAACAGAAACAGCTGTAATTCTGGATAAAATCAAGCAGCTTGGCTTTACGTATTCCACTCGTGCAGGGGTAACGGTTGCTGTATCGGACGTAATCGTGCCGGTGGAAAAACAAGAGATTCTTAAGGGATCCGAAGACAAAGCGCAAGTTGTAACGAATCAGTACCGTCGTGGTCTGATTACGAATGAAGAACGCTATGACCGGATTATCGATATTTGGTCTAAAGCGAAAGATGATATTACTGAAGTATTGATGAAGTCCATGGATCGCTACAACTCCATCATGATGATGGTGGACTCCAAAGCGCGGGGTAACAAATCACAGATTACTCAGCTCGGCGGTATGCGTGGTCTGATGGCGAATCCATCCGGACGTATTATCGAACTCCCAATCAAATCAAACTTCCGTGAAGGTCTGACAGTACTCGAGTACTTCATCTCCACTCACGGAGCGCGTAAAGGTTTGGCGGATACTGCCCTTCGTACGGCTGACTCGGGTTACCTGACTCGTCGTCTCGTAGATGTCGCACAGGATGTTATCGTGCGTGAAGAAGACTGCGGAACGGATAAAGGCTTCACAGTAAGTCGTATCCAGGATGGTAAAGAAGTAATTGAAGATCTCTATGACCGTCTGGAAGGTCGCTATTGCTTTGAAACGGTACGTCATCCTGAGACTGGCGAGATTTTGGCTAGACGTAACGAATTGATTGACTCCGACAAAGCTGAAGCGATTGTTAAAGCTGGCGTACACAAAGTTCAAATACGTTCTGTATTAAGTTGCCGTGCTAAACATGGCGTCTGCAAGAAATGTTACGGTCGCAATCTGGCGACTGGTAAACACGTTGAGATTGGTGAAGCAGTTGGTATCATCGCTGCACAATCCATCGGTGAGCCGGGAACACAGCTTACTATGCGTACGTTCCACACAGGCGGCGTAGCGGGTGACGATATTACACAAGGTTTGCCTCGTATCCAGGAGCTTTTTGAAGCGCGTAATCCTAAAGGTCAGGCAACGATTAGTGAAATTGACGGTACAGTTAAAGAAGTTCGTGAAGGTAAAGACCGCCGTGAGATCGACATTCAGGGTGAAGCTGAAACGAAAACATACTCAGTAACGTATGGTTCCCGCCTGCGCGTAAGCGAAGGTATGACTGTTGAAGCTGGGGACGAACTGACGGATGGTTCAATTGATCCTAAAGAAATGCTGCGTATTAAAGGTATTCGCGGGGTACAGAACTATATCCTTCAGGAAGTTCAACGCGTATACCGGAACCAGGGCGTAGAAATCAACGACAAGCACGTAGAAGTTATGATTCGTCAAATGTTGCGTAAAATCCGTATCATTGATGCGGGCGACACAATCTTACTTCCAGGCTCCTTTGTTGATGTCCATGAGTATGAAAATGCGAACAAGATAGCGATTCTCAGCGGCCAAGAACCAGCGGTAGCTAAGCCAGTACTGCTCGGTATTACCAAGGCATCTCTGGAAACTGACTCCTTCTTGTCAGCAGCATCCTTCCAGGAAACTACTCGTGTCCTGACTGATGCAGCTATTAAAGGCAAGGTTGATCAGCTGCTTGGACTGAAAGAGAACGTAATTATTGGTAAATTGATTCCTGCGGGAACAGGCATGAACCGTTACCGTAGCGTGAAATTTGCCCAGCCGGAAGAGGGGCAGTCTCCATCTGAGGAGCTCGAACCAATTTCGGCAGAGTAATACAAAAATAGTATGATTACCGGAACACCGCTGACATAAGCTTTGTATAAAAGCTGCAGTAGACGGTGCTCCGGTGCTTTTTTCAAAAATGAATCGTGTTATTCTGTTTAAATGAATTATGGTTTATATTTGTCTTGACATTACTTATAGTCAATGCTAATATAGCAAAGGTGCGTGAGCAGCCTATATGCTATTGGGTCTTTTCGGAGGAATGAGATATGTCTAAAGAACAGGGACTGCAAGATGCTCATGTCAAAATCGGTACCAAACAAACCATTCGTATGGTAGAATTGGGCTTTGCCTCAGAAGTATATGTGGCAGAAGACGCAGATCAGCGTCTCACTTCCAACATCATTGCTTTGTGCAACAAGCAAGGAGTCAAAGTGACTCTCGTAGACACAATGAAAAATCTCGGAGCTGCATGTGGGATTGAAGTGGGAGCCGCAATGGCTGCTATCGTAAAACAATAGGGTAAGGAACGTTTTTGTCTAAGGAATCGTTATTCTTGGCGGCAAAGACTTTTCATTTGTTCTTTTATGAACCGCCTGGGTCTGTGGGCTTAGATAAGGTTTGTAAAGTAACAGCAAAAATTGAGGAAGGGGGTGGCAACCAACATGCCAACTATTAACCAACTGGTTCGTAAAGGACGTCAAGCCAAAATCGAGAAATCGAAATCACCGGCTTTGCAAAAAGGTTTTAATGCCTTGAAACGTGAAGCTACCGACATCAGTGCCCCGCAAAAACGCGGAGTGTGCACTCGTGTAGGTACTATGACTCCGAAAAAACCAAACTCCGCACTTCGTAAATATGCTCGTGTTCGCTTGACGAACCGTGTAGAGGTGACTGCTTACATTCCAGGTATTGGACATAACCTTCAAGAACACAGCGTAGTGCTGATTCGCGGCGGTCGTGTAAAAGACCTTCCGGGTGTGCGTTACCATATCGTTCGCGGTGCTTTGGATACTGCAGGCGTAAACAACCGCATGCAAGCTCGTTCCAAATACGGCGCAAAACGCCCTAAAGCTAAAAAATCCTAATGAATATAAACCGCGTATGTCGGTTTAACATGTAAGAAAGGGGGATATCCATGCCACGCAAAGGTCCAGTTACCAAAAGAGACGTGTTGCCAGATCCGGTATACAACAGCAAGTTGGTTACCCGCTTGATCAATCGCATCATGCTCGACGGAAAACGAGGCGTTGCTCAAAGCATTCTGTACAATGCGTTCAAGCTTATCCAAGAACGTACGGGGAATGACCCGATGGAAGTTTTTGAAGCAGCTATCAAGAATATCATGCCAGTCCTGGAAGTTAAAGCACGCCGTGTCGGCGGTGCCAACTACCAAGTACCAATCGAGGTAAAACCAGAAAGACGTACGTCCCTGGGATTACGTTGGCTCGTAAACTACTCCCGCAACCGCGGTGAGAAAACCATGGAAGAGCGTTTGGCGGCTGAAATTATCGATGCTTCCAACAACACAGGCGCTTCCGTGAAAAAACGTGAAGACACGCACAAAATGGCTGAAGCGAACAAAGCGTTTGCTCACTATCGTTGGTAGGATTCAGCTCAAAAAAATAACTTCAATTTTGAAGGGAGACCCATTTCATGGCAAGAGAGTTCTCCTTGAAAAATACACGTAATATCGGGATCATGGCTCATATTGACGCGGGTAAAACCACAACAACAGAGCGGATCTTGTTCTACACAGGCCGTACGCACAAAATCGGTGAAGTTCACGAAGGCGCTGCGACAATGGACTGGATGGAACAAGAACAAGAGCGCGGAATCACGATTACTTCCGCTGCGACGACCGCTGCCTGGAAAGGTCATCGCGTCAATATCATCGACACCCCGGGGCACGTTGACTTCACTGTTGAAGTTGAACGTTCCCTTCGTGTATTGGACGGAGCAGTTGGTGTTTTCAGTGCGAAAGAAGGCGTTGAGCCTCAGTCCGAAACCGTATGGAGACAGGCTGATCGCTACGGCGTTCCACGGATCGCATATGTAAACAAAATGGATATCATTGGTGCCGACTTCCTGAATGTTGTCTCTGACATGCGTGATCGCCTTCAAGCGAACGCAGTTGCGATTCAATTGCCAATCGGCGCAGAAAATGATTTTACTGGTATTATCGATATCGTTGAACAAAAAGCTCATATGTACAAAGATGATCTTGGTCAAGATATCGAAGAAGTAGAAGTTCCTGCGGAATTCAAAGATCAAGTTGAAGAACTTCGTAATGAATTGATCGAGAAGGTTGCTGAACTGGACGAAGAATTGACAATGAAATACCTGGAAGGCGAAGAAATTTCGGTTGCCGAAATTAAAGCCGCTCTCCGTAAAGGTGTTGTAGAAGTTAAAATCTTCCCAGTTATCTGTGGATCTTCTTACCGCAATAAAGGTGTTCAGCTGATGTTGGATGCTGTTCTCGACTATCTGCCGGCTCCTATTGATGTGCCAAGTATTCAAGGGCATTTGGAAGACGGTACGGAAGTTGAACGTCACTCTTCCGATGAAGAGCCATTCTCCGCATTGGCATTCAAAATCATGACGGATCCTTACGTTGGTAAGTTGACATTCTTCCGCGTATACTCCGGTGTTCTTCAATCCGGTTCTTACGTATTGAATGCAACAAAAGGTAAACGCGAACGTATCGGACGTATTCTTCAAATGCATGCGAACAGTCGTCAAGAAATCACTGTAGTTTACTCTGGTGATATTGCGGCTGCCGTAGGTTTGAAAGATACAGGTACAGGTGATACACTGTGTGATGAGAAGAGTCCTGTTATTCTCGAGTCCATGAACTTCCCTGATCCGGTTATCGAAATCGCGGTTGAGCCTAAAACCAAAGCTGACCAAGATAAAATGTCTGTAGCTCTCGGTAAGTTGACTGAAGAGGATCCGACTCTTCGCGCTCATACTAACGAAGAAACAGGTCAAACCATCTTGGCGGGTATGGGTGAGCTTCACTTGGACATCATCATTGACCGTATGCGTCGTGAGTTCAAGGTAGAAACAAATGTGGGTAAACCACAGGTTGCTTACCGTGAAACGTTCCGTGCTCCAGCACGTGTCGAAGGTAAATTCGTTCGTCAGTCCGGTGGTCGTGGTCAATATGGTCACGTATGGGTTGAGTTCGAACCGCTTGAGCCAGGTACTGGTAGTCAATTCGAAAGTAAGGTAGTCGGCGGCTCTGTTCCTAGAGAGTACATCGCTCCTGCTCTTGCTGGTATTGAGGAACAAATGAAAAACGGCGTTATCGCAGGCTTCCCGCTTGTGGACGTTAAAGCTACAATCGTGGACGGATCATACCATGATGTCGATTCCAATGAAATGGCATTTAAAATTGCCGGATCAATGGCGCTGAAAGCAGCGAAAGACAAATGTAAACCAGTATTGCTCGAGCCGATTATGAAAGTTGAAGTAACGGTTCCTGAGGAATATATGGGTGACGTAATGGGTATGTTGAACTCCCGTCGTGGTCGGATTGAAGGTATGGATTCCCGCAGTGGAGCTCAAATCATTCGTGCGAAGGTGCCTTTGTCCGAAATGTTCGGATACTCGACTACACTTCGCTCCGGTACACAAGGACGCGGTGTGTTCTCCATGGAACTTTCTCATTATGAAGAAGTTCCGAAGAGCATTGCTGAAGAGATCGTTGCCAAAACCAAAGGCGGCGAGTAATACAATGTATCAGCTGACCGGTATGCTCTGGGTTTTACCAAAAGGGCATCCGGCAGCCTAAAATAATACAAGTTATTGAGGAGGAATTGTTCAAATGGCAAAGGCTAAGTTTGAGCGTAACAAACCGCACGTTAATATCGGTACTATTGGTCACGTCGATCATGGTAAAACTACTTTGACTGCTGCAATCACAACTGTATTGTCCAAAACTTACGGTGGTGCTGCTGTAGCATTCGATCAAATCGATAAAGCTCCAGAAGAGCGCGAACGCGGTATCACAATCTCCACTGCACACGTGGAGTATGAAACACCTAACCGTCACTATGCACACGTTGACTGCCCAGGTCACGCCGACTATGTTAAAAACATGATCACTGGCGCTGCACAAATGGACGGAGCGATTCTGGTTGTATCCGCAGCTGACGGCCCAATGCCGCAAACTCGCGAGCACATCCTGTTGTCCCGCCAAGTTGGTGTTCCTTATATCGTTGTATTCTTGAACAAATGCGACATGGTTGAAGACGAAGAGTTGCTGGAATTGGTTGAAATGGAAGTTCGCGACTTGCTGAGCGAGTATGACTTCCCAGGCGACGACACTCCAATCACTCGTGGTTCCGCTCGTGAAGCACTGCAAAACCCAGATGGCGACTGGGCTAAGAAAATCGTTGAAATGTTCGAAACAATCGACACTTACATCCCAACTCCAGAACGCGACACTGACAAGCCTTTCCTTATGCCTGTCGAGGACGTATTCTCCATCACTGGTCGTGGTACAGTTGCTACAGGCCGTGTAGAGCGTGGTACAGTTAAAGTGGGCGACGAAATCGAAATCATCGGTATTCAAGAAGAATCCCGTAAATCCGTAGTAACAGGCGTAGAAATGTTCCGTAAATTGCTTGATTCCGCTCAAGCTGGTGACAACATCGGCGCACTGCTTCGTGGTGTAGATCGTGCACAAATCGAGCGCGGCCAAGTATTGGCTAAACCAGGTTCTGTTAACCCACATACAGAATTTTCTGCTCAAATCTACGTTTTGACTAAAGAAGAAGGCGGACGTCACAAACCTTTCTTCACTGGTTACCGTCCACAGTTCTACTTCCGTACAACTGACGTAACTGGAATCATTACTTTGCCAGAAGGTTCCGAAATGGTAATGCCTGGTGATAACATCACGGTTACTGTTCAACTGATCAACCCGATCGCTATCGAAGAAGGAACTAAGTTCTCTATTCGTGAAGGCGGACGTACAGTTGGCGCTGGTGCCGTAGCAACAATCTCCAAATAAGAAGGCTTTTGCCTTTAAATAGAGCAACAGTGTACTGGAACGAGTAACGTTGTATTGGAACGAAGCTTAACGAGCCCCTGCCCTGGTGCGGGGGCTTTTCTCTTGAAAAAATCGCGAGCTGCGAGCACAATTGTATCTTTTGAAAATAAGATGCATTGTTTTTTCGTTTTTGCTTGCAATAGGCAGAACTATTCGATATAATAACTAATGTTGTTTGTGACTGTGCGATGATGTGAGAGGTTACTGACACACCCGGCCCCTTTGCCATGGGAGGGCTGTCGGAAAATTTTCACGGAGTATGTCCGATACCAAATTGGGCGATAGAAGGAGGGACTAAAATGGCAAAGCAAAAAATTCGTATCCGTTTGAAAGCTTACGATCATAGAATTCTTGATCAATCCGCTGAGAAAATTGTTGAAACAGCAAAACGTTCGGGCGCAGGTGTATCCGGGCCAATTCCGCTGCCAACTGAAAAACAAATCATTACTATTCTCCGTGCGGTACACAAGTACAAGGATTCCCGGGAGCAGTTCGAAATGCGCACACACAAGCGTTTGATCGACATTGTTAACCCGACTCCACAAACTGTGGATGCCTTGATGCGCTTGGACCTGCCGTCCGGTGTAGATATCGAAATTAAATTGTAATATGTAATTAGGAAAAGAAATGAGGTGTCAACATGAAAGGTATCTTAGGAAAAAAACTCGGAATGACTCAAGTGTTTACCCCTGAAGGTAACGTACTTGCTGTTACGGTTATCGAAGCAGGTCCTTGTGTTGTTCTGCAAAAGAAAGATCTGGAAAACGATGGATACGAAGCTATCCAACTCGGTTTCTCTGATAAAAAAGAAAAAAGATCCAACAAACCTGAAGCAGGACATGCGAAAAAAGCAAATACTGCACCTAAGCGCTACGTTCGTGAACTTCGTGGCATCGACCTTGCTGCGTACGAGGTTGGCCAAGAACTGAAGGCTGATGTCTTCACAGAAGGCGAGTTCGTTGACGTAACAGGTATTTCTAAAGGTAAAGGTTTTGCCGGCGTTATCAAACGTTGGGGACAAAGCCGCGGACCAATGGCACACGGCTCGCGTTACCACAGAGGTCCAGGTTCTATGGGTTCCATTCAAGCTAACCGCGTTCCTAAAGGTAAACACCTGCCAGGACACATGGGGCATGAAACGGTAACTATCCAACGTCTTGAAGTTGTTAAGATCGATACAGAACGTAATGTGTTGCTCGTGAAAGGTTCCATTCCAGGACCTAAAAATAGCTTCGTTAAAGTATTAGAAACGGTGAAAAAATAAACAACTGAAGAAAGGAGGAACACGAAATGCCAAAAGTAGCACTATTTAATATTAGCGGCAGCCAAGTTGGTGAAATTGAATTGAACGACGCAGTGTTCGGTATCGAGCCGAATAAGCACGTTCTTCATGACGCTGTTGTTATGCAATTGGCTTCCCTGCGTCAAGGTACTCACAAAGTAAAAGGACGTTCTGAAGTACGTGGTGGCGGACGTAAACCTTGGAAACAAAAAGGTACTGGCCGCGCTCGTCAAGGTTCGATCCGTGCACCGCAATGGGTTGGTGGCGGTACTGTATTTGGACCGACTCCACGCAGCTATGCATACAAATTGCCTAAGAAAGTTCGTCGTCTGGCGATCAAATCGGCGTTGTCATCCAAAGTGATTGAGAATGAAATTATCGTATTGGACGCTCTTACACTGAACGGACCTAAAACGAAAGAATTCGCAGCCATTTTGAATAACCTTAAAGCTGATCGTAAAGCATTGATCGTAGCTCCTAGCTATGATGATAATGTAGCACTGTCCGCTCGTAATATTCCTGGTGTGAAGTTTGTAGCCGCAGATGGCATTAATGTTCTTGATGTGCTCGGACACGACAAACTGATCATTACGAAGGAAGCAGTTCAGAAGGTAGAGGAGGTGCTCGCGTAATGAAGGATCCTCGTGATATTATCAAACGTCCGGTTATCACCGAACGTACGGCTGGTATGATGAATGACTTGAAATACGTTTTCGAGGTTGACATTCGTTCTAACAAAGTCGAAGTTAAAAAAGCAATCGAAGCCATTTTTAACGTGAAAGTAAGTAACGTAAACACGCTTCGTGTTCCTGCAAAACCAAAACGCTACGGACGTCATTCCGGCTATACGAGCGAGTGGAAGAAAGCGTTCGTAACGCTGAGCAAAGACAGTAAGCCGCTTGAGTTTTTTGAAACGGTATAATTGAAACTGTAAAGTAAGGAGGGAAACTCAGTGCCAATTAAAAAGTATAAACCAACGTCCCCGGCCAGACGTGCTATGTCTGTATCTACTTTCGAGGAGATTACAACTAATCAGCCCGAGAAATCGTTGCTGGCACCTCTGAGCAAGCAAGCTGGACGCAATAACCAAGGTAAAATTACGGTTCGTCATCATGGCGGCGGACACAAACGTAAGTACCGTATTATTGACTTCAAACGTAACAAAGATGGAATACCGGGCCGCGTTGCTACGATCGAATATGATCCAAACCGTACGTCCAACATCGCACTTATCCACTATGTGGATGGTGAAAAACGTTACATCATCGCTCCTAAAGGTCTGAAAGTAGGAGACGAAGTGGTATCCGGTGCAGGTTCCGATATTAAAATCGGTAACTCTTTGCCATTGGAAAACATTCCAGTAGGTACGGTTATCCACAACATCGAATTGAAACCGGGTAAAGGTGGCCAACTCGTTCGTGCCGCTGGTACGGAAGCCCAACTTCTTGGTAAAGAAGAAAAGTATGTTACAATTCGTTTGACTTCTGGTGAAGTTCGCCGCATTCTGAAAGTTTGCCGCGCGACAATCGGTTCTGTAGGTAACGAAGACCATGAACTGGTGAAAATCGGTAAAGCTGGTCGTAGTCGCTGGTTGGGACAACGTCCTGAAGTTCGCGGTGTTGTAATGAACCCTAACGATCACCCACACGGTGGTGGTGAAGGTCGCGCTCCAATCGGACGTAAATCTCCAATGTCTCCATGGGGTAAACCAACCCTTGGTTACAAGACACGTAAAAAAGGTAAAGCATCTGATAAGTACATCGTTCGTCGTCGTACTAAGTAATAAAACGTGCGCATAAGTCGCACGTTAACATATTAAGGAACGACTACGTTTTAACGAAGGGAGGATTCATAAATGGGTCGCAGTCTCAAAAAAGGACCATTCATTGATGGTTACCTGTTGAAAAAAGTAGAGGTTTTGAACGAGTCGGAGAAAAAAGTGGTAATCAAAACTTGGTCCCGTCGCTCTACGATTTTCCCGCAATTTATCGGACATACGTTTGGTGTATACGATGGCCGTAAACACGTGCCAGTATACGTAACGGAAGATATGGTCGGACACAAATTGGGCGAATTTGCTCCAACACGTACGTACAAAGGCCATACGGATGACGATAAGAAAACAAGAAGATAATCAACACAGCGTAGTGTTTGAGAGGAGGTAAACTCAATGGAAGCAAAAGCACATGCTAAATCCGTACGGATTTCTGCTCGCAAAGTGAAACTTGTTATCGATTTGATTCGCGGTAAGCAGGTTGGTGAGGCGATTGCAATTCTTCGTCACACTCCAAAGTCCGCTTCTCCAGTCGTTGAGAAATTGTTGAATTCTGCGATTGCAAATGCAGATCACAACTACTCTTTGGACGTAAATAAATTGGTAGTATCTCAGGTTTTTGTAAACCAAGGTCCTACAATGAAACGATTCCGCCCGCGTGCAATGGGTCGTGCAAGCCGTATTAACAAACGCACCAGTCATATTACTCTGGTGGTATCTGAAAAATAAGGAGGGAAAACGTGTGGGCCAAAAGGTAAATCCCGTCGGACTCCGAATCGGTATTATCCGTGATTGGGAATCCAAATGGTATGCAGGCAAAGATTTCGGTGATCTTTTGCTGGAAGACGTTAGAATTCGTGAACATCTGAAAAAAAGATTGAAAGACTCCGCTGTATCCCGTGTTGAAATCGAGAGAGCAGCTAACCGTGTCAATGTAACGATTCACACTGCGAAACCAGGCATGGTTATCGGTAAGGGTGGTTCCGAAGTTGAAAATCTGCGTAATGAAATTACTAAAATCGCAGGCGGTAAAAAGGTGCACATCAATATTTCTGAAATTAAAAATCCTGAACTGGACGCAATCTTGGTTGCTGAAAGCATTGCACAACAATTGGAACGTCGTGTTTCTTTCCGTCGTGCTTTGAAACAAGCGATTCAAAGAACTATGCGTTCCGGAGCAAAAGGAATTAAAACTCAAGTAGGCGGACGTCTTGGCGGTGCCGAAATCGCTCGTTCCGAAGGGTACAGCGAAGGAACTGTTCCACTGCATACGCTTCGTGCCGACATTGACTATGGTACAGCGGAAGCTCATACTACTTACGGCCGTCTTGGCGTAAAAGTATGGATCTATCGTGGAGAGGTTCTTCCTCCAGCTAAGAAACAAGCTCCTCAGGAAGGAGGCAACTAATCATGTTGGTACCAAAACGCGTAAAACATCGTAAACAACAACGTGGTCATATGAAGGGTCGTGCAAAAGGCGGTACTACACTGAACTTTGGTGAGTACGGTTTGCAAGCTACTGAACCTGCATGGATTACTAACCGTCAAATCGAAGCTGCTCGTATTGCGATGACTCGTTACATCAAACGTGGTGGTAAGGTTTGGATTAAAATTTTCCCTGATAAACCAATTACTCAGAAGCCTCTTGAGGTTCGTATGGGTAGTGGTAAAGGTAACGTAGAAAAATGGGTTGCAGTAGTGAAACCAGGCAAGATTATGTTTGAACTTGCTGGTGTTCCGGAAGAGATTGCTCGTGAAGCAATGCGTCTTGCCGCTCACAAACTGCCAATCAAAACTAAGTTTGTGAAACGTGAAGAATTGGGTGGTGAAGCAAATGAAGGCTAGTGAATTCCGCAACCTAACCACTGCTGAAATCGAACAAAAGATCTCCGGTTTTAAAGAAGAACTTTTTAACCTTCGTTTTCAACTCGCTACCGGTCAGCTTGATAACCCGACTCGGATCGGCGCTGTGCGTAAGGAAATTGCTCGTGCTAAAACTGTGATCCGTGAAAGAGAACTTGGGATTAGCTAAGATATCAGACCGGGTGGAAAATCCGCCTGTAATTAGGAAGGAGGCCAACAATGAGCGAACGTAATGCCCGTAAAGTATTAGTCGGTAAAGTAGTCAGCGACAAAATGGATAAAACGATTGTGATTGCTGTAGAAACTTACAAAAAACATGATCTCTACCATAAACGCATTAAAGTAACTAAGAAATTCAAAGCTCATGATGAAAACAACACTGCACAAATCGGTGATACTGTTAAAATCATGGAAACTCGCCCTTTGTCCAAAGACAAAAACTGGAGACTGGTCGAAATCGTTGAAAAAGCTGTTATAATCTAATGTAGTGTAGTTTTTCCGAAAGGAGGATAAATAAATGATTCAACCATTTACACGTTTGACTGTAGCTGACAATTCCGGCGCGAAGGAACTGATGTGTATCCGTGTGCTCGGTGGTACGGGACGTCGTACAGCTCAAATTGGTGACCTGATCGTTTGTTCCGTAAAACAAGCAACACCAGGCGGCGTTGTCAAAAAGGGTGATGTAGTAAGAGCGGTTGTTGTTCGTACTAAACGTTCTATCCGCCGTAAAGACGGTTCCTACATCGGATTTGACGAGAACGCAGCAGTGGTCGTTAAAGAAGACAAGAGCCCACGTGGTACTCGTATTTTCGGACCAGTTGCTCGCGAACTTCGTGACAAGGACTTCATGAAAATCGTTTCCTTGGCTCCGGAAGTGATCTAAACTCACCTTAAAATGTGCCCGTAGGAGGTGTACGAAATGCCAAAAGTGAAAAAAGTTCTGGAATCCCATAACAACAAGCTGCACGTCAAAAAAGACGACACTGTTCTGGTGATTACAGGTAAAGATAAAGGTAAAAAAGGTCGCGTTATCGCTGCTTACCCTCGTCAAAACCGTGTGCTTGTGGAAGGTGTTAACATGATTAAAAAACACCAAAAGCCTAATCAGCTGAATCCACAAGGCGGCATCATCGAGAAAGAAGCTCCGATTCACGTTTCCAACGTTATGCACATTGATCCGAAGAGCGGAAAAGTAACCCGTGTTGGTTACAAAGTTTTGGACAACGGAAAAAAAGTGCGCATTGCAAAACGTTCTGGCGAAGTGATCGACTAATTATTTTTTAAAGAAAGGAGGTATATGATTCATGGCTACAACAAGAATGAAAGAACGTTTCTTGAAAGAAATCACTCCTGCTTTGATGCAGAAGTTCAACTATACAACAGTGATGCAAGTGCCTAAAATCGAGAAAGTTGTAATCAACATGGGTGTTGGCGACGCAGTCCAAAACTCCAAAGTGCTTGATTCAGCTCTCAACGACATGCAGCTGATCGCTGGTCAAAAGCCAGTAATCACTCGCGCGAAAAAATCTATCGCAGGTTTTAAATTGCGTGAAAACATGCCAATCGGTGTAAAGGTAACACTTCGTGGCGAGCGTATGTATTATTTCTTGGACAAATTGTTCAACATTACTCTTCCTCGCGTACGTGACTTCCATGGTGTATCGACAAAAGCTTTCGACGGACGTGGTAACTACACGCTTGGTCTGAAAGAACAGTTGATCTTCCCGGAAATCGAGTATGATCAAGTTGATAAAGTTCGTGGTATGGACATCGTTATCGTAACGACTGCCAAAACTGACGAAGAGTCCCGTGAGCTTCTGACTCAGCTGGGCATGCCTTTCGCAAAATAATGTTGGCATAACGTTTCGGGCGTCTGATTTTAAAGACACCCTGTTCTCCGAAACTATTTAGGAGGTGTCAGGCTAAGTGGCAAAAACTTCGATGAAAGTCAAACAACAACGCGCACCAAAGTTTAAAGTTCGTGCTTACACTCGTTGCGAGCGTTGTGGTCGTCCACATTCGGTACTGCAAAAGTTTAAGATCTGCAGAATTTGCTTCCGTGAATTAGCTTATAAAGGCCAGATTCCTGGCGTGAAAAAAGCAAGCTGGTAAAAAGTCCTGTTTGGGAAGGAGGTTTATACACAATGACTATGTCTGATCCAATTGCAGATATGCTTACTCGTATTCGTAACGCGAACACAGTTCGTCACGAAACAGTAGAAATGCCTGCATCTACAATGAAAAAACAAATCGCCGACATCCTGAAACGTGAAGGATTCATTCGTGATGCGGAATTTGTTGAAGATAGCAAACAAGGGATCATCCGTATTTTCTTGAAATACGGTGCGAACAACGAGCGTGTTATCACAGGTTTGAAAAGAATCAGTAAACCAGGTCTTCGCGTTTACACGAAGAGCAATGAGATTCCACGCGTACTGGGTGGACTCGGGATCGCAATCATTTCAACATCCAAAGGTATCATGACCGACAAAGAAGCACGTCAGTCTAAAGCCGGCGGAGAAGTTGTTTGCTACGTTTGGTAAGATAACGTTTAAAAGATAGGAGGTGCAACAGATATGTCCCGTATTGGTCGTAAACCAATCACAGTACCAAGTGGTGTTGACGTGACTTTGAACAACACAGCGATCACAGTTAAAGGTCCTAAAGGAACATTGACTCGTGAGCTTCATAAAGACATGTCCGTTACTGTGGAAAACAATGAAATTAATGTAGTTCGTCCTTCGGACAACAAACTTCACCGCTCTTTGCATGGAACAACCCGCAGCGTTGTCAGCAACATGGTAAGTGGTGTAACTGAAGGATTTTCTAAATCTCTGGAGCTGGTTGGGGTCGGATATCGTGCAAGCAAATCCGGAGATAAAATCGTTCTGAACGTTGGATATTCTCATCCGGTTGAAATCACACCGGAAGCGGGCATCGAATTCGAAGTTCCTTCGAACACTAAAATCATCGTTCGCGGAATTGATAAAGAGCGTGTAGGTGCCTATGCTGCTAAAATTCGTTCCGTTCGTGAACCTGAACCGTACAAAGGTAAAGGGATTAAATACGAAGGCGAGCGCATCATCCGTAAAGAAGGTAAAGCCGGTAAGAAGAAATAAGTTTCTTACCGACTTTGTGCGGTCTTTCTGCTGGAAAGACTTCGTACTTCTTTTTTACCCAGTGCGTCTTAGTATAAAGATTTAAAAGGCAAACTGAAGGGAGTGAAAACTTGAGATGATTACAAAACAAGATAAAAATAAAGCACGTGTTAGAAGACATCTGCGTGTACGTAAGAAAATCGAAGGTACGGCTGTACGTCCTCGTTTGAACGTATTCCGCTCTTCCAAGCATATCTACGCACAACTGATTGATGATGTAGCTGGTGTAACATTGGTATCTGCATCCACTATGGATAAAGAACTGAGCAGCGAAATCAAAAACGGCGGTAGTGTTGAAGCAGCTCGTAAGGTTGGCGAACTCGTTGCTAAACGTGCGAAAGAAAAAGGTCATGCTAACATCGTATTTGACCGTGGTGGATACTTGTATCATGGACGGATTCAAGCTTTGGCTGATGCAGCTCGCGAAGCAGGCCTTGAATTCTAAGACATTTCTCAAAAGGAGGTTAACGACTTGCGTGTAGATCCGAATACTTTGGAACTGACTGAAAGAGTAGTAAATATTAATCGTGTAGCTAAAGTTGTCAAAGGCGGACGCCGTTTCAGCTTCAGTGCTCTGGTAGTAGTGGGCGACGGCAACGGCTGGGTAGGCGCTGGAATCGGTAAAGCTGGCGAAGTACCTGATGCAATTCGCAAAGGTATTGAAGATGCTAAGAAAAACCTGGTTCACGTTCCACTCGTAGGAACAACAATTCCTCACCTTGTTACAGGTAAGTTCGGTGCTGGCCGGGTTCTGTTGAAACCGGCATCGGAAGGTACTGGAGTTATCGCTGGCGGTCCGGTTCGTGCTGTACTGGAACTTGCTGGTGTAGGTGATATCTTGACAAAATCTTTGGGTTCTTCGAATTCCATGAATATGGTCAATGCGACTTTGGAAGGTTTGTCCCGTTTGAAACGCGCTGAAGAAGTTGCAAAATTGCGCGGCAAATCCATCGAAGAGCTGCTGGGCTAAGGAGGGAATATCATGGCGAAATTAGAAATTACCCTCGTTCGTTCGTTGATCGGCCGTCCTGGTAATCAGAGAACGACTGTTAAAACGCTCGGCTTGCGTAAAATCAACCATAAAGTAGTTCAACCCGACAATGCAGCTATTCGCGGGATGATTAATCAAGTTAGCCATTTGGTTTCTGTTAAAGAAATTGAGGCTTAAGAAATAAAGTATTTTAACAATAATCAAGGAGGTGCAACGAACGATGAAGTTACATGAGCTTTCCCCAGCTCCAGGCTCCCGCAAAGAACGTAAACGTTTGGGTCGTGGTCCTAGTAGTGGTACGGGTAAAACTTCTGGTCGTGGTCATAAAGGTCAAAACGCTCGTTCCGGCGGTGGTGTACGTCCGGGCTTCGAGGGTGGTCAAAACCCACTGTATCGTCGCTTGCCTAAACGCGGTTTCGTAAATCCTACTCGTAAAGAGTATGCGGTTTTGAATATCGAAGATTTGAACAGTTTTGCAGCGGGTACAGAAGTAAGCCCTGAGTTTTTGCTGAACAATGGCATTGTGAAAAACGCCAAATCCGGAATTAAAATTCTGGGTAACGGTGAAATCACTGTGAAATTGACAGTTAAAGCGAACAAGTTCTCTCAATCTGCGGTAGAGAAAATTGAAGCTGCCGGCGGTAAAACCGAGGTGATCTAATGTTCAAGACCCTGAAAAATATATGGCGGGTTGAGGATCTTAGAACCCGAATCCTGTTCACCCTGTTTATACTCTTTGTATATCGTATTGGCTCCTTCGTGCCGGTTCCCGGCGTGAACAAGCAAGTCTTTACTTCTCAGGATCAAGCAGGAAGCGAGTTGTTTGGACTCCTTAACACCTTCTCAGGGGGCGCATTGTATCAGTTTTCGATCTTCGCCCTCGGGATTATGCCATATATTACAGCGTCCATCATTGTACAGTTGCTGTCAATGGACGTGATTCCGAAACTTGCGGAATGGGCTAAACAAGGAGAGCATGGTAAAAAGAAGTTGGCTCAAATTACGCGTTATGGTACGGTAATACTTGGCCTGATTCAAGCATTCGGAACGTCGATTGGCTTTAATCGACTGTACGGTGCAGCGATGATTCCAGGAGCCACTTTTGCAGATTATCTGGTCATTGCCATTGTGCTTACAGCAGGAACTACGTTCCTTATGTGGCTCGGTGAGCAAATTACCGAAAAGGGAATCGGCAATGGTATCTCTATTGTTATCTTCGCAGGGATTGCGGCGGGTATTCCAAGACATATTCGGACGGTTGTAGAATCTCAGTTTATTCAGGCGGATCAGCTGTTTATGAATATTCTGAAGGCAATTATAATTGCTCTGGTGATTGTTCTGATTATTGTTGGTGTTATCTACATCCAGCAAGGTATTCGGAAAATCCCGGTACAATACGCGAAACGTGTAGTTGGCAACAAAATGTACGGTGGCCAGAATACGCATATTCCGATGAAAATTAATGCGGCAGGCGTTATTCCGGTAATCTTTGCGGTATCATTGCTGCAATTCCCGACAATTATTGCGAGTTTCTGGGCAGATCATGTTTGGGCTAAGTGGGTTACCACTTACTTGTATTATGACAAGCCGCTGGGCATGGTTTTGTATGTCGTAATGATTATCGGTTTCACATTCTTCTATACCTTTGTACAGATGAATCCGCAGCAAATGGCCGACAATATGAAGAAAAACGGCGGTTATATTCCGGGAATTCGTCCGGGTAAAGCCACGGAGAAATACTTGACACGAGTAATGTCACGTTTGACAATGACAGGAGCTTTGTTTCTGGCAGTCATATCCGTTTTGCCGGTATTCTTCGGTTCGCTTTCGGGCTTGCCTCGTTCCGTGCAAATTGGCGGTACTTCATTGCTCATCATCATTGGTGTAGCATTGGATACAATGAAGCAAATCGAAAGCCAACTGATCAAACGCCATTACAAAGGCTTCATCAACAAATAGGCAATAGGTACCGGCTTAGGATGTTCGCATGCTTACCGGCACCTTTTGTGCTGTTTCTTGTGTAGGGGTCGTCTTGAGGAGTGACAGATTGTGAATATTTTGATCATGGGCCCTCCGGGGGCTGGTAAAGGTACACAAGCAGATGTCATTGTGAAGGAATTCGGCATTCCTCATATCTCGACAGGTGATGCTTTTCGCCTAGCGATGAAACAGGGAACACCTATTGGCATTAAAGCTAAAGAATATATCGACAAGGGTGAACTTGTTCCGGATGACGTAACAATCGGCATCGTTGAAGAACGGCTGCAACAGCCAGATTGCAAGAAAGGGTTCTTGCTGGACGGTTTTCCAAGAACTTTGGCTCAGGCTGAAGCCTTGGATCAAATTTTGGGTCGTTTGAATACGAAGCTAGATGACGTTATTAACTTGAAAGTGGATAGTGACAACTTGTTGGCACGAATCACAGGACGGCGGGTTTGTAAAACCTGCGGAACTAGCTATCATATTGTCTTTAATCCTCCTAAGGTTGAAGGCATTTGCGACAAAGACGGTGGGGAACTCTATCAGCGTCCTGACGATAATGAAGATAGCGTAAGAACACGACTTGACGAATATAGTAATAAAACAGCACCACTCCTCACGTTTTATGAGAACCAGAATCTTCTGCGTCATATCGACGGAGAACAGGATATTGATGTGGTTTCCCAAAATATCGTGTCCTTGTTGCGGGGTTAGCTGTAATGATCATTTGCAAGTCGGGGGCGGAATCAAGCTTTATGAGGAAAGCTGAGAGAATAGTTACGGAAACGGATCATTTCTTGGCAGGACACATCGAGCCCGGTATTACGACCGGTGAACTTGATCATTTAGCTGATCGGTATATTCGCAGTCAGGGAGCTGTGCCGTCTTTTAAAGGTTATAACGGTTTTCCTGCTAGCATTTGCGCTTCAGTCAACGAACAACTGGTGCACGGATTTCCCGGCAAACGCAAGTTAAACAAAGGCGATATCATCGCGAAAACTCGCCAGTTTACAATGTCGCATGCCATTCGGCAATATATTGAGAATCCAAACCGTGGTATTCCTGAGCAGGGGCCGAGGCTGAAAACCGGCATTGTGCTGGCTATTGAATCTATGATTCAAATAGGTTCTCACCATGTAGGGACGCTGGAAGACAACTGGACGGTCGTTACGATCAACGTAACCTCATGTGCTCATAACGAGCAAGCGGTGACGTGCGGAACGGGCGGCATGGACATTTTCACGAAACTGAGTGCGTAGGTGATTGGAATGATTCAGCAAGGAAACCTGCAAATCGGTCAGCTGGTGAAGATTCTGAAAGGCAGAGGTGCCGGACAGATTGCGGTTGTCGTTTCAGTAGCAGATAGCAGGTTTGTATATATTGCGGATGGGGATAAACGAAAGTTTGATCAAGCGAAGAAGAAAAATGTTCTTCATTTGGTGCCTCAGCCAAAGATTAGTAGCGAGATTGTAAACAGTTTAAACGAAAGCGGTCGGGTGACGAATGGAAAGCTGCGCCATGCAGTGAAAACTTTCCTGGATTCGTCCGAATACCAAGCTGAAGAGAAAGGAGACTGACTTTGGCCAAAGAAGATGTCATTGAGGTTGAAGGTACGGTAATCGAGCCACTGCCGAACGCTACGTTCAAGGTAGAGCTGGAGAACGGTCATCAAATTCTTGCTCATGTTTCCGGAAAGCTGCGGATGCACTTTATCCGTATTTTGACAGGCGACAAGGTGGTTGTACAGTTATCGCCTTACGATTTAACCAAAGGCCGTATAACGTACCGCAAGTAATTCATGCAGGTTTTTATTAAACGTATATCATTTAAAAAAACTTGTTTTGCTCGGCAAAACGATGTGAATGTTCACGAAGCGAGTTTTACCAGGGTAAAGCTTGGAGGAGGTAATCAACATGAAGGTAAGACCTTCTGTAAAACCTATTTGCGAAAAATGCAAAGTCATTCGCCGCAAAGGGAATGTAATGGTTATTTGCGAAAATCCGAAACACAAACAAAAACAAGGTTAATAGAAGGGGGTGTAGCGTAAAATGGCTCGTATAGCTGGTGTGGATTTGCCACGTGACAAACGCGTTGAGATCGCCTTGACTTACATTTTCGGAATCGGTAAAACGACTTCTCAGAAAATCTTGAAGGAAACAGGCATCAGTGCAAACACGCGTGTTCGTGATTTGACTGAAGATGAAGTGAGCAAATTACGTGAAACGATCGACAAAGAAGTTAAAGTAGAAGGCGATCTGCGTCGTGAAATTTCCTTGAATATTAAACGTCTGACTGAGATTGGCTGCTACCGTGGTGTTCGTCACCGTCGTGGGTTGCCTGTTCGCGGACAACGTACTAAAACTAATGCTCGTACGCGTAAAGGTCCTCGTCGGACTGTAGCGAACAAAAAGAAATAAGAAGGGAGGATAACATTCAATGGCTAAACCGAAAAAAGTTGTACGTACAAAACGCCGTGACCGTAAAAATATCGAGACTGGCGTGGCACACATCCGTTCCACGTTCAACAACACGATCGTTACGATCACAGATCCACACGGTAACGCAATCTCTTGGGCCAGCTCAGGCGGCATGGGATTCCGTGGTTCCCGTAAATCTACTCCATTCGCAGCGCAAATGGCCGCAGAAACTGCTGCTAAAGCTGCTATGGAACACGGCATGAAAACTGTCGAAGTCATGGTTAAAGGACCTGGTGCAGGTCGCGAAGCAGCAATCCGCTCTTTGCAAGCTGCTGGTTTGGAAGTTAACCTGATCAAAGACGTAACTCCGGTACCTCATAACGGATGCCGTCCTCCAAAACGTCGTCGCGTCTAATGAGATTTCTCCTCTGCGTGTAGTATAGATCCGGCACAAACTGCCAAGAATGGATGTTTAGGTATACTGCATGATAGACTATGGATAAGGTGAATGTTTCATATAGGAGCGACGTTTTGAAGGAGGGATATTGCAGTGATAGAAATCGAAAAGCCGAAAATTGAGACGGTTGACGTCAATGATGATGGCACCTATGGAAAATTCGTAGTAGAACCGCTGGAACGCGGATACGGTACGACGCTTGGAAACTCGCTTCGCCGTATTCTGTTATCCTCGTTACCGGGGGCAGCAGTCACATCGGTTCAAATCGATGGGGTTCTGCACGAGTTTGCAACGGTTCCCGGTGTGAAGGAAGACGTAACGGAGATCATTCTGAACTTGAAAGCTTTATCGCTTAAAATCCACTCGGATGAAGAGAAAGTACTCGAAATCGATGCGGAAGGCGAAGGAGTTGTAACGGCAGGAGATATCCGTGCGGATAGTGATGTGGAAATTCTTAATCCGGATCTTCACATTGCTACGCTCGGACCGGGTTCGAGACTTCACATGCGTATTTTTGCCAATCGCGGTCGCGGTTACGTTAAGCAGGATCGGAACAAACGTGATGACCAGCCGATCGGCGTCATTCCCGTCGACTCCATCTACACTCCGATTGCACGCGTGAACTACGGCGTAGAAAATACGCGTGTCGGCCAGGTTACGAATTATGACAAGCTGACACTTGAGGTTTGGACTGACGGAAGTATTCGTCCCGAGGAAGCAGTGAGCCTTGGAGCCAAAATTTTGACCGAGCATGTGATGTTGTTCGTGGGTCTCACGGACGAGGCTAAAGATGCTGAAATTATGGTTGAAAAAGAAGAAGACAAGAAAGAAAAAGTTCTTGAAATGACGATCGAAGAGCTGGATCTCTCCGTCCGTTCCTATAACTGCCTTAAGCGCGCTGGTATCAATACGGTACAAGAACTCACGACTAAATCTGAAGAAGATATGATGAAGGTCCGTAACTTGGGTCGCAAATCTTTGGAAGAAGTACAAGAGAAGCTCGAGGAACTTGGTTTAGGACTTCGTACGGAAGAATAGTACAGCAACGTTTTTGTGAAGGAGGGGAATTTACATGGCATACCAAAAATTGGGCCGTAACTCCAGTGCCCGTAAAGCTTTGTTTCGTGATTTGGTAACCGATCTGTTCTTGTATGAGCGTATCCAAACTACTGAGGCTAAAGCAAAAGAAGTTCGTTCTATTGCTGAAAAACTGATCACCAAAGCGAAAAAAGGAGATCTGCACGCACGTCGTCAAGTGGCTGCGTTCGTTCGCCGTGAAACTTTGGATGGTGAGCAGGATGCAATCCAAAAGCTGTTTAGCGAATTGGCTACACGTTACACTGAGCGTCCAGGTGGATACACTCGTATCTTGAAATTGGGACCTCGTCGTGGCGACGCCGCTCCAATGGTATATCTGGAATTGGTTGACCGCGCGTAAACAGGCGAAGATGAGGGAAGGGTGGACAGAATCGGCTTGATTCTGAACAACCCTTTTTTTCTCTTGGAGGAGTCCTTGAGGGACTTCTCCTTTGTTATGTTCGGTTATTCCTTGTAAGGCCAGAGAATACCCCTATAAAGGTGTGAGAAGCATGCGGAACTTGTGCATGAAGGTGAACTATGACGGAACCCACTATGATGGCTTTCAGACGCAGCCTAACGGTAACACTATTCAGGACTGCCTTGAACATGCTATCTACTCATTGACGGGCGAGCGTCTTAAAATTACAGGCTCAGGCCGTACAGATGCAGGTGTACATGCATACGGGCAGGTATTCAATTTTCACACTGAATCGCCGATTCCAATACAGCGCTGGTGTCTGGCACTTAATGCCTGGTTGCCTCGTGATATCATCGTTACGGATGCGAGAGAGGTGCCAATGTCCTTTCATGCACGCCGCATGGCGAAGCGGAAGACATATCGGTACAGTATTAATGCGAACCGGTTTCCGGACATCTTTCACCGTCGTACACAGGCCCATCATCCAACGAGTTTGGATGTAAGAGCGATGGAGGAAGGGTTGGCTCATTTAGTTGGCACCTTTGATTATACTTCGTTCGCATCTCGACGTTCCCAAAAGACGAATCATGTTCGCACTATTTACGAAGCCTATATGACAGTAGACCATTCCTTTTCACGTCCGGGCTCGGATGATCAGGGAATTATCCATACTTATATTACAGGTAGCGGATTTTTGCAGCACATGGTTCGGATTATTATGGGGACTTTGCTGGAAGTGGGAGAAGGCAAAAAATCGTCGGATGATATTCCTTCCATTTTGGAGGCGAAAAATCGTTCAAAGGCTGGACCTACGGCCGTCGGACACGCTTTAACTCTCTGGAATGTAGAGTACGACAAAAACATCAAAAAACATTGATTTTACTCTTGCGGAATTGATGGTTATCCTGTAATATAAAAGTTGTGTTTTCTTAATGGCTTTCCCACAGCCCCAATTAAGATAATCACTTTAAAGTAACATCTAATCCATCAATAATGCAGCAACTTAACGAACGAAGATAAATGATGATTTCTGTTAACGAACTTAAGGAGGATACTTTTCATGCGTACTACGTATATGGCGAAGCCAAATGAAGTTGAGCGCAACTGGCACATCATTGATGCCGAAGGCAAAACGCTCGGTCGTCTGGCAAGCGAAGCGGCTGCGTTGATTCGCGGCAAACACAAGCCACAGTTTACACCACATGTGGACACAGGTGATTTTGTTGTTGTAATCAATGCGGAAAAAATCGTATTGACCGGTAAAAAAATGGAGAACAAGAAATACTACCGTCACTCCCTGCATCCGGGTGGTCTGAAAGTAACGGTTGCACAAGAAATGGTTAAGAACAAGCCTGAGCGCATGTTGGAATTGGCTGTTCACGGTATGCTTCCTAAAACTCGTCAAGGCGAGAAAATGAAGCTGAGACTTAAAGCTTACAGAGGCACTGAGCATCCACATGCAGCACAAAAACCTGAAGTTTACGAACTTCGCGGATAATTAAAAGGGAGGACAGTTTCATGGCACAAGTACAATACTATGGGACAGGTCGTCGTAAACATTCGGTAGCTCGTGTTCGTCTCGTACCGGGTGAAGGACGCATTGTCATCAATAAGCGTGATATTAATGAATATTTCGGTTTGGAAACTCTCAAACTGATCGTAAAACAACCACTGAACCTGACAGAAACAGTTGGTAGCTATGACGTACTCGTTATCGCTCATGGTGGTGGTATCTCTGGTCAAGCCGGCGCAATTCGCCACGGTATTTCCCGTGCTTTGTTGAAAGCAGATCCGGAATTCCGTCCAGCTTTGAAAAAAGCAGGATTTTTGACTCGTGACCCACGTATGAAAGAACGTAAAAAATACGGTCTCAAAGCCGCTCGTCGTGCTCCACAGTTCTCGAAACGTTAATATCCCTTGTATATCAAGGAATTTCAGCCCTTGGCCTTCATTGGTCAGGGGCTTTAATTTGAGCTAAAAAGTTCCGTGACCATATTTTGACCATTTTTATTATTCTTGATCATTCGTGACCACATCTGAACCAGTGATTGGAGGCTCGAATTCCATAAATTTTTCAAACCGATCAGCTGTTTTTTCTTTTACTGCTTTTGTTACATGCGTGTAAATGTTCATAGTCATTTTAATATCTGAATGTCCAAGACGTTCCTGGACTTCTTTAATGCTGGCCCCGGCTTCAAATAAAAGTGATGCATGGGTATGTCTTAAGCCATGTACAGTTATTTTGTGTAAGTTGTTAGAGCGAATGATTTCATTCAGTTTGTCGTTTGGATAGGCCAAGCGAATTGGTGTTCCATCCTCACGTGTAAAAATCATTCTGTCATCGTTAGTGCCTATTGGCTGCACAATGCCTCTGCTTTGCTCTGTACGGTGTTTTTTTAGCAGGGCAAGGGTTGTATCGTCTAAACTAAGAACACGTCTGGAGGCAGGCGTTTTGGAGGTCAAAGGCGTGAAAGTTTTTTTATCAAAAAATAATGTCTTATCAAGATTAATTGTTTTTTCTCTAAAATCTATATCGTTCCAACGTAAGGCCAGAACCTCCCCTTTTCTTGCGCCAGTATAAATTAATAGGTGAAACATCAATTGATCACGATAGCTATATGCTTGCTTGGCTATTCCAAGGAATTTTTTGATTTCGTGCTTTTCCCAATAATTTCTCATTTTTTGTTCCCCCGCTAATTGATCACTTTCTTTTTTAGGTATGACGACGCCTACATCCATTGGATTGCTCTTGAGTATTTCCATCAGAACTGCAAACTCGAAAACTTGATTGGCATACATCTTCATGTTTTCCACTGATTTAATATCTTCTGCAATTTTGTTAATCACATCTTGGCAATATGAACGGGTTATATCTTTTATTTTTATATTACCGAAGTGCGGGAGAATTTGACTATTGAAACATGAGCGAACTGTTTTTCTGGTTGGAAGCTTAAATCTTTTAAAATTGGTTTCATACCACTTCTCATAGACCTCTTCGAAAGTAATTGATTTATCTTGTATAATGAACTTACCGTCTTTTACTTCCTTTTCAGTTTGGGCTGCGTCCAATTTTGCTTCTGCTTTGGTTTTAAAACCGCGTTTGGTAGATGATTTTTTCTTCCCTGTTACTGGGTCGATTTCACCAGTGTAATACTTATACAGCCACATATTGCCTTCTTTCTTCGTTGTGTACTTCTGAAAGCTTGCCATAACATTTTCCCTCCATGATTAATAAATTCTGCCCCGATTTATAACTTCTTCTAGGTCTTTCATTTGTAATAGTAAAGTTTTAGAACCTGTACCGTATCTGCGACTTATTCGGCCTAGCATGAGTTTTATATTTCCAGGTTCGAAATAAACAATGTCATGCTGAAGAATTTTCACCCCTTCAAACTGTAGTAGATCTTCACTTTCGATTGGCTTAAAAGGACCATCCAAAGGAATCGGGATTTCTTTTTTTTGAGAAAGCGTAATTTCATCTACATGAAATATCAGCTGAGATGGACCCTCATAAGTAAAAGATGGATCGTAGTAAGCGTAAATTGTTGGTTCACAAATCTGCGGTATTTTTTTAGACATCACCCCTTTCGTAGTATTGGTTTGCTGTTCAATGCTTGTCCGTATTTGCCCTTCATAATTTCTCCGCATTATTTGGTTTAATCTTTTTCTAGCTAGATAAATAGGGACTTCAAATGTATTAGATAGATATAAAAGGGCATCGTTAAATAACCTTGGCAGCTTAAGCCTAGACAGCATAAAGAAAGGCATTGAAGCATAGAGAACGAATTGATCTGCATCTGCTTCTTGAAGTTCTATGAACGCCCTGGGCATAATTGTTTGATTACCTGCGTGTCTTAGTAAATGACCCACTTCATGAAGCAACTCAATACGTTGTTCCCTTAAAGGCAACCGATTATCTAAAAGCACACTACGTAAACCGGACGCTGATTCATAAGCCTTGCTTTTTTGGGCAGACGAGTAAATCCAGATATTCAAAGCAGCTGCAATTCTTTCGATAGTTACATGTTGAGGTTCAGTAATACCATTTTTTAAATACATATTTTCAATACAATGTTCTAAGTATGTAGGTTGATAATGGGAAATCATGTCGTTCCTCCAGGTAATCGGAATGTATGTTCGTATGTATGGGTAGAAGAAGCCAGTCTTACGACATAGGCCACAAGATAATTGATTTGATATATTATTTTTCTCCTTGGTAATCGCCTGGTTTGCGGTCTTTTTCTTTCTCCTGAATGAATCTCCAGAACTGCATTAGTTCCCGTTTTCTTTCTTCAGGCGCTTCTAAATAATCTCTGAAAAACAATCCATATTCAGGATTATTCAGAAATTTTTTAAATTCTTTGTATTCACGTTCCTCTGGTATTGAAGCAATTGAATCAACGTCATCTTCTTCATCAGTGTTAATTGATCTTTCGTTTTGCCCAAGCAAGTAATCTGCTGACACACTAAAAAATTCAGCGATCTTATTAATCTTATCCATTGGAGGAAGCCCATGAGCTCCTATTTGTATAAGTTTAAACTGAGATAACCCAACACTTTCGCCCACTTTTTCATATGAAATATCTCTTTCTTTTATAAGATCATTTAATGTTTGAACGAAATGCCTAAGTGTAGCTTTATCGTATTCAATGTAGCCAGCCCGTTCCATCATGATGTCGAAAGGGCAATTCAATATTTTAGACAATTTTTGCAACGTTTGTACTTTAGGGGCATTCCTTTCACCATTTTCAATTCTAGAAAGATGTGAATGGCTTATTCCCGCCTTTTCTGCGACTTCTGTAATGGTTAAGGATTTAGATTCGCGTAACCTCTTAATAAATTGACCGAATGATTCTTCAAATTCATTGTCTTTCAAGAATTATTCACCATCCAATGTTTTGCTATTTGACAATACTAATTATACATTCTTGTTGTCAAAAAGCAAGTTAAAAGAAGAAATATATTTGTCATTTGACACAAATGCCTGAATTCGCTTGAATATAGACGTATTTGACCAAATTCAAGGTTTTGCTATTTGACACAATTGATATATGATTAATGTGTCAAAAGGAACAGGAAGGAGGTGGTAAGTTTGAAGACTGCTCTAATAGATGTTGATAAAATAAAAAAATACATGAAGGAGGAGCGGATTAATGCTTCTCACTTCGCAAAACAGATTGGCGTTTCTCCTTCTTGTCTTTCACGTTTTCTTAGTGGTCAGCGAGAAGCCAGCGGTCAAGTCTGGTCTGGGTTAATAACTCATTTCGGAAAAAAAGTTTTTAATTATATTTTTTTTGAAATGAATGTGTCAAAAGACACGAAAGGGGATGAAGACAATACAAAAGACAAACCCGATATTGCAGATCAAGTTAGATGAAGTTCTGCTACGTGAAATGATTTTTGATGCGGCTAAAGCAATTCTTGATAAACATGAAATTGGATGTTGGTGGGATTTAAAAAGATTAGAGATTGAGACTTGCCGAAAACGAGATTGGTTGTTAGAACATATTCTACTTAATCCAAATTACAAAGAGGAAATGAAACTAATCACTAATGGGCGCGATGGTGGACGCTGGATGATTCGGGGTTCAGAAATGAAGGTTTTTTTGGACAAGCACTTCCATCAATTGAATCGTTCGAAACATAGAAATGTCAGCAATAAGAAAGGAGAAACAGTATGACTCAATTAACTGAGGAAAGAGTAAGAGAAATATTTCGTGAGGAAATGGAAAAAGCAAGTGCCGCTATTTCAGCAGCACTCGGAAATGGAAAAGGTGTTTATGATGATGGTCTTTCTATACAGAAGGAAAAACAATCGAAAGTAAAAGATGCATTCCTCTTGTATCTAGAAAACTTCAACAAAGATTAATTCAGGACTTGCTAGCGTTATCTAATTCCAAAGCTTCGTGGTATTGTTTCAAACCAGCTTTGACCATTTCTTCAATGATAATAAATGTAAGATGGTTTTGTTCTACAATCTGCTTCATTTCTGGATCGAGCATTTCAGTTAAAAAATCTTTCTTCTGATCCTTAATTCTATGTGCAGCTTTGTAAGTAGCTTCCTTAACAGTAAAATTCATAATTTTATCAAAATCCAACATGTTCCCACCTCCTTCCACGTATGGTGGTAAGCCTAGACAATCTACATCATACCAGAAAGGAAATTATTTGAAAGGACTGATTATGTGACTCAATTAGTTACGATCCATGGTGTTAAAGGATTCATTGATTCAAATGGGACAGTTCAACTTAGTTTAGAGGACACTGTTCGCGGGCTTGGGTTCACCAAGTCAGAGACCAAGAAAGGGAAAATCTACAGCAGCATAAGATGGGATCGCATTTTTGAATATTTGACTGAATTTGGTTTCGACCACAAGTGGGCGAAAGATTCTTTCGTACCTGAGAACATCTTCTACCGTTTAGCCATGAAAGCTAAAAACGATGTTGGCGAAGCGTTTCAAATTAAAGTAGCGGATGAGATCCTACCGGCAATTCGCAAGCATGGCGCCTACATGACACCAGACACCATTGAAAAAACGCTTAATGATCCAGACTTTATCATCGGACTTGCATCCAAGTTGAAACAAGCTAATGCAGAGAAAGCAGAACTGACAGCGAAGATTGAACAGGACAAGCCCAAAGTAGTATTTGCAGAAGCACTGGAGGTTTCAAAGGACTCTATTCTCGTCGCTGACTTAGCCAAGCTACTTAAACAAAATGGTTTTGAGATTGGTGAGATCAGGTTGTTTGAATGGTTACGACAGAATGGTTACCTCATTAAATCCGGTAGCGAACGCAATATGCCAACCCAACGCTCAATGGATCTTAAGATCATGGAAATCAAAATGGGGCAGAGAATGAGTTCCAGTGAAGGTTCCAAAATCACACGAACAACAAAGATTACAGGCAAAGGGCAGATTTACTTTATCAATAAATTCAAGGAGGGTGCTTGAACATGGAACTGAGCAAACAGGAAAGTGAACTTATCGAATTTATTCGTACATTAGATTTTGACGACATGTTGAACGTGCTGGACGGTATTAAAGCCGTAGCAGAAGACTTGTCTACTAAATCCGTGGTGCATGCATCTAAAGGTAATGACAGGACCGCACAAGGATTTAAAAGCCAAGCTGAAAATATGGACAAGCTTGAGCAGTTACTTGGTGAAGCAAATGAAGAATACCGTAAGGAAATCTATTCTGGATTAGAAGAAGGAGAATGAATATGAACCCAATCTTTAGTGGTTTTGTTGCTGGCAAGCGAGTAAATGACATGCTGCTGATCAAGCGTGACGGTAGATGGTTCCAGCTTAAAACTATGGCAAGGTTGCAGGCAGAATCTATCAAAAGGAGTTGATAGGTATGTGGCGGTGGTGGCGTAAACGTCCTGCGGTAATCACAAAGGATCTTACGGGGCTGAGTGTACTGACGGATGAACATCTGGAATACTTGGGCCGATTGTATGAGCAGGAGCCTGAATATGGACTTATCAAAAACCGTATCTCATTTGGTCGTTATGTTGAGTTGTCTCAAAAGATCAAATGGGAGGTGTGACATGGAGATCAGATGCGGATGCGGCGCAGAAGCCAAGTATTTGGTCTATGAAGATAACCAGCCCCATTGTATGGAATGCATGCTTGATGCTGTTGAGTGTAAAAATCAGGTACTGGTGAGGGTGATGGATGATGCATATGCAAGTAAGGTGCAAAGGCAGTAGTAGTTACGCGGATTTGTGTGCTTTATCCCAAGTAGGCGGACAAGCCATAGAGCATCCGAATGGAACTGTGATTTTCAAATTCAGCAGTGATGTAACATATCAGGAATATCGTCGGATTAGACGTGAGCAAAAGGAGGGAGCCAAACGTGAAAACGCCGTTAGAACAAGCAATCCGGGTTCTGGAGGAACTTCAAGCTGATACGGAGATACGTGGTAAATCGCTCAATAACATCGTAGAACCATTGTTGATTTTTCGGGATGGTAAATTGCAATATGTACTCGAAGCTTTGTATGACGTGCGTAATACCTTAGAAAGTGAAACGACCCTGGCTGCAACCAGAGTCGAATCAGAAACATTTAAATAAACATTTGTGGTCACTATATCAAAATTTTAGGAGGATGTAAATATGAGTTTTGACGATCAACAACCAATTGACTATCAAAATTACTTACCGGAGGCCCCGCCTTCTTTCCGATCAACCACTACCGAAATGGCGACAACTCGCCAAACTGAGGAAGTAAAAGCAGCTATTTTTATGGCAAAACAGTTCCCACGTGATCAACAGGCATCCTTTAACCGCATCATGCTTTCCTGCCAGCGGAAGAAGCTTGCAGAAGAGGCGGAATATGAATATCCGAAAGGTGGTAGTAAGGTTTCCGGGCCATCTATTCGGCTGGCTGAGGTATTAGCACAGTCATGGGGCAATATTGATTACGGGCTGATTGAGCTGGAGCAACGGAACGGTGAGTCCAAGGCTATGGCCTATGCATGGGATATTGAAACGAATACTCGCCGCCAGATTGTTTTTACAGTCAAACATGAACGTAAGGCGGGGAGCACCACAAAGCAACTCACTGAAGCACGTGACGTTTACGAGGTTGTAGCAAATATGGGCAGTCGCAGGATGCGCGCTTGCATCCTTGGTGTAATCCCGGGCGATATAGTAGATGCAGCTCTTGCAGAATGCCGCAAGACGCTGGTCAACAGCTACACAGAACCGCTTGCTGACCGTGTAAGGAAAGCATTCCAACAGTTCCAGGAGAAGTACGGAGTTAATAAAGAAATGATTGAGAAGTGCATCGGATGCGCTCAGGATGCATTCACTGAAAATGACTATCTTCGTATCGGGAACATTTGGAAGTCGCTCAGAGATGGCATGGGCAAACGTGAAGACTATTTTGACTTTGGGGCGGTCCATGTTCCTAGCGCTGCTGAATTGGAATTTAAGGCGCAACAAGAAGTGGAAAAGGCGAAGACGGACGGTGGTCCAGATGCTGCTGAATGAAGAAAACTATTACTCTCAGGAAGCCAACCTAACCTATTGGAGTAACAGCCAGTATAAAGAGTTCCGAGACTGTGAAGCGCGAGCTATGGCTAGGCTTCAAGGCTGGACGGAACCAGCTACAGATGCGCTCCTGGTCGGCTCCTATGTGCATGCCTATTTCGAGGGACCAGAAGCTTTTAAAAGATTCAAAGATAGTAACCCTGAAATCATAGTTACTCGTGGAGCAACGAAAGGAAAACTGAAATCCCAGTTCCAATATGCCAACAAGATGATCGAAACCATAGAGAGTGATGCGCTTTGTATGTTTGTATTGCAAGGAAAAAAAGAGGTCATAATGACCGCCAGTTTTGCCGGAGCAAATTGGAAAATTAAAATGGATAATTACGCTTTGGAACGCAATCGGTTTTCAGATATTAAAACAGTCCAATCCATCCATAAGGAATCTTGGGATCAGGACAACGGTTATGTGTCCTTTGTACAGCAAAACCACTATGTAACTCAAATGGCCCTATACGCTGAGATTGAACGGATTGTACAGCAGCGTGACGGATGGATTGAACCTATTATCGTTGCGGTATCAAAGCAGGACCCGCCAGATAAAGCCGTGATCGGTATCAACGGGTACGACATCAAGCGTGAATTAGAGGGGATAGCGGATAACATGCCACACTTGATTGAAGTCAAAGCGGGCTTAGTGAAACCACGTCGTTGTGAACGCTGCCGATACTGTCGGGAGACGAAACAACTCAACCAAATAGTACACTATTCAGATTTGATTAATAGATAAAGGGGATAACACATTGTTAAATCGAGTAATATTGATCGGCCGTTTGACCAAAGAACCTGAATTACGATATACACCCAGCGGAGTTGCAACATGCTCCTTTACTCTTGCCGTAGACCGTCCGTTTACAAGCCAAGGCGGCGAACGAGAGGCGGACTTTTTACCAATCGTTACATGGCGGCAGCTTGCCGAGACGTGCGCTAATTATCTAAAAAAAGGGCGTTTAACAGCTGTAGAAGGTCGGGTTCAAGTGAGGAACTATGAAAACAACGAGGGAAAGCGTGTTTACGTCACTGAAATTGTGGCTGATAACGTCCGGTTCCTTGAATCTAACAAGAATGATAGTGCTGGTAGACAGCAGGCAGGGACCAAAAACAACAACGATCCATTTTCCGATGATGGCAAACCGATTGATATAGCAGACGAGGATCTTCCTTTTTAGAGATTGGAGGCATGCAATGATCGACTATGGATTTCATCCGGTTGATAAGCCCGGTGCAAGTGTCCGTGTAAAGCTTACACAGAAGCAGAAGGGTGATATTTCAAACAAGGTCCGCAAAAAGGTCAGAGAGCGTTCAGAGGGCTATTGTGAGGTCATGATCAAGTGTAAGGGTGCTAGAGCTGTCCAACAAGCTCATATTACTGGACGTGGACATATTGATCATAAGACAACGGAGTTGGATTTACTAGATAGCTGCTTGGTATGTCATAAGTATTTGGACGAACATCCTGAAGGGATCAGAACAAAGAGATTGTTGGCTAGACAAACGGCAATAGCACTAAAGAATTAGTAGGTGGTGACATGGACGGATGGATCAAACTCCACCGTAAAACTTTGGATAATCCGGTTGTTTGTAAGGATAGTGATTTTCTGGCTGTGTGGATGTACCTCCTTATGAATGCAACACACAAAGAGCAGCCAGCGGTATTTGCTGGAGAGAAAATCACCCTTCAACCGGGGCAGTTAATCACTGGTCGAAAGAAGATTGCGGAGAGATTTAACATTCACGAAAGCAAGGTGCAACGAGTCTTAAAAATGTTCGAAAACGAACAGCAAATTGAACAACGAACAAACAACCAAAACCGTTTGGTATCAATACTTTCGTGGTCTGATTACCAAACAAGTGAACACCAAAATGAACACCTAGTGAACAACGAGCGAACAACGGATGAACAACCAGTGAACACAAACAAGAATGTAAAGAATATAGAGAATGTTAAGAATGATAAGAAAAAAGACAGTATACCCAAAATCAAATTTGCTGAGTTTGTAAAACTGACTCAACAAGAATATGACAAACTTGTTCTTGCTCATGGAGAAGATAGAACAAAACGAATGATAGAAATCTTGGACAACTATAAAGGCTCAAAAGGCAAAAAATACGCTAGTGATTACCGAGCCATTTTAAACTGGGTTGTCGAAAGAGTAGAAGAGGAGGAGCAGAAGGGTGGATATAGACAAGCTAAACCTTTCACCGGAGGAAAAGCAGCTTCTTCAAAACACGATGCAGACAGCCAAGCACAAGCCAGCCAGAACGGTGGGGCGGTCGCCAATAGCGGAAGCGATCAACAAGATCGGATCAGAGCGGAAGGAGATTCCGAAAGATCCACGGGAGCCGGTTCGAAGTACGACATGTTTGTTCGCAGATGATGAATACGAGGGCGTGTACTGCTGCTTGAAGTGCCGCCAGCAGATTAAACGAACCTATTTCCCACCTAAGAAACAATGGGGGCTTAATCGGGCGTGTAAATGTGTGCAAGAAGAAAGCGAAAAGGCGCAGTTAGAAAGTGACCGAAGGCACCGCAGAGGGCAAATGGAGCGTGTATTTGCAAGAAGCATCATGAACGAGGAACTTAAACGAGCGTCCTTTGAAAGTTTCCAGCCACGTACAGGCACAGAACAGGTGCATAGAGCGGCGTTAGACTTTATAGATACCTACGAGACCAGAGAGACCGGATTATTGTTCTACGGGGACCCTGGGAACGGAAAAAGTCATTTGATGGCGGCTATACACCACGAGCTGAATCGGCAAGGTTATGTTTGCTTGTTTTTGGACGTACCTCAGCTCATGAAACTAGCAAAAACAGCCACTAGATTCGATTCAAAAATAAACTTAACTGACGTAATCAATGGTGCTGTATCGTGCGATTTGTTGACGTTGGATGAATTAGGAGCTGGGGATTTGCTGGCGGATGAATATAAGGACGTGCTATTCCCTATTCTTAACGGCAGACAAGGGAAAAAGACTAATATTACATCCAATCTTGACTTAGACGAATTGGAGCAATGGCTATTTAAAGATAAGTGGGGGAACGTCATTGATAAGAAAGGTCGACTATTTGACCGCATCTTGAAAAGTGTGGATATCTATCACAATAGCGGGACATCAAAACGACGTGAAGACGCTATGAAACGCATACAGCAAGGCTGACTCCAATAAGAAGGGAAGAAGATAGATGAATCGTGAAGAAGTAATAGCTAAATGGAATAGTATGCAGCCACAAGAGCGAGATATATGGATTGCTACGGATGTGATGGGATATAAGGCGGATCGAGTCAGACCAGGGATGGTCATCAACAGTAAAGGGTATTCAACAGCACCAGCAATGTACAGTGCCGACATTTCAGCGGCATGGGAAGTGCTAGAGAAGCCAAAAATTATGGATCGTATTCAGATTGGCTTATATCCTACCAGCTTCGGAAAATGGATTGCTAGACCATATATGGCGGGATACGAGAATTGCAGAGTACAAGCAGACAGTGGGCCTGAAGCCATCTGTTTAGCAGCTCTAATAGCTCAAGGAGAGGGGATAACAGAGTGAATATTCTTAAATCGTTGGAGTTGACAAAGGAATACGCTATCTGTCCGAAGTGCGGAAATGAAAATGTCGGGAATGGAGAAGGCGTGCTGAGAATCGAAGAGGACACATTTTTTCGGGCTTGTAAATGTGGTTGGTCAGTGTCTGTTGAAGGAGAGGGAATAGAGTAATGATTAAATGGATCAAACGTCTGATTTGTAGATACAGGGATCATAAATGGAAGACATATACAGTCAGCACAGGTTACGGGAGTAACGAAATAGAACAAGCAGGCTATTGTGTTCGGTGTGGTTGGGACGCTCACGGAGAATATCAGTGATGGAGGGGATAGAGGAATGATCCAATGGACTAAATACGACCCGAAAGATCGATCAATCGAAAGCCATGTTAACTACTTGGTAACAGACGGATACACGCCGCAGATAGCACAACGCGCAAACCTTGGGTCTGGTTTATATGGATGGATTGATCGTAGTAATCACCGAGTGTTCAATGTAACGCACTACTCAAGAATTAATACGCCGTAGGCCCCCGAAGCGACCGAATCACCTAGCGAAGCGGCAGCCGAATAAAATCACAGCCCCTAAAGGGCAAGGAGAGGACTAATGCATATGGAAATGACAATCGAAAGATTCACGGAATTGCTGGACGAGAAGATTTTTGAATTGGCTAAGGAAATGCGTGATGAATATGGACTTCATAAGCTTGTAATCAACCAAGACTCTAACTATGTAAACGGGAAGATAATAGTCAAATTATCCGAGCGCAACAAAGGAGAGGAATAAGGGATGATTAGAATATCGGGAACAGCAACTGTGCGTGTGGATTATGAAGTGGAAATCGAATTGACGGAAGATCAATTTTATGAACTAACCGAGAAAAAACAAAACGAACTCATTGAATCCGCAATTGACTGGCGGGATGCTTTACGGAATGGACAAACAGACGAAATTGAAGTCGATGATATTGAGGAGGTCTAAACCATGGATAAGAAGATACAAGAGATACGGATAAAAGCAATAAAAATAATGACTGAGAGACGACATGATACAGGCTGGACGCACACGGATGACCTACTAAACGATATCTTCTATGTGCTTGGTCAATTGGAGATTAAGGATAAGGCACTGGAGTTTTATGCGAATAAAAATAATCACCACTGGGGCGTTGAAGAAGAAGGAGCTGTCGTAGAGTCAGAAGTCATGATGGACTATGGCGAACGAGCCCGTACAGCTTTGAAAGGAGAGGATACAAGTGAGTAGACCCATCAAATTTAGAGCGTGGGACGTGTTTGCAAAGGAAATGGACTATGAGGTGACTATTGATCCAGAAGGCAAGGTGGCGGCATTCAATCCGCTTGATGGGCAATATGTACGCGGCTTCTCAGATGATGAAAAGGTGCTCATGCAATATACCGGACTAAAAGACCGTAACGGTAAAGAGATATATGAGGGAGATATATTGACGTGGCAGGATCACAAGCATTTATGGTCTACGGCTGATGATAGTTTCACCGCAAAAGCAACAGTGGAGTTTGATCTTGTGGAATTAAAGTATATGGTTGGTCATTTATCTCTGTCGGCAAAACGTGAGTTTGAGGTAATCGGCAACATCTATGAAACCCCACTGGAGGATACCCCATGAATCCAATAGACCCCTATGACCTAATTGATAAGGATTATGACGAGTTCCTGCGTATAGGAAGGGAAACGTATGGAATCGCTGAAAAGGAGGCTGAGAACGAACATGAGGGCATTTGAGAATGTGTCTGACGTGGAGTTAAAGCTAATAGCAAACAATCTGAACGTTGACTATGATTGCCGCATTGAAGCGACCAAGGAAATCTACCGGAGGGCAGGTGTAACGGATGGCATCAAAAGGGATTGAGAAAGATCGCAGATCTATTTACTTGGCATGTGATGGAATGAACTTCGCTTGGAAGCGGAAAGAAATAGACAATTTTGAACTTATGTGGTCAGAAGGAAAAAGTATCCGTCAAATAGGAGATGTACTCAACCGTGACCCAGACGAGGTATTGATATTAGCGCTGGATCGAATCAAAAACAGAAAGATAGAAGAACGCCCAGGTGGAGCATTGGGGGCGATGGCGTGAATAAGTACAATGCAAAGAAAAAAATCGTAGACGGCATTGAATTTGACAGTATGACAGAAGCGAAGAGATACGCTGAACTAGTAATTTTAGAGCGCGGTGGACTAATAAGTGAATTGACTTTACAACCGAAATTTACACTGCTGGAGCCGTTCACAAAGCACGGAAAAAAGCGAAGGGCAATAACCTACAAAGCAGACTTTATGTACATGGAAGATGGAAAAACGATAGTCGAGGATGTAAAGGGTTTTGCAGCAAGGGATTTCTCGTTACGGCGAAAGCTATTTGACGCAAAATTTCCTGATCTAACTTTACGAGTCATAACCAATAAAAAAGGTGGATGGGAAGAAATGTAATACGTCATTGAATGATGATGGTAATTCATATAACAACATATAAAGGAGATTTGCGAAATGGATGTAAGAGTGAAAAAGGTATCGGAAGATGCGGTATTACCCAAATATGCAACTACAGGAGCTGCGGCGTTTGATTTAGTTGCTACTGAAGAAGTGGTGATTGCACCAGGAGAAACAAAGAGAGTTCCTTTAGGACTAGCTTTTGAGGTCCCAGAAGGATACGTACTTATTATTGCGATGCGGTCCGGTATCTCAGTCAAAACAAAACTGCGGCAACCGAATGGTATAGGTGTAATTGACTCGGATTATAGAGGCGAAGTTTCAATGTTGTTCGACAATACGAACGAGGTATTCGCCGCAGGTACAAATGTAATTTATTTTGTGGATGGCAAGTTTGGAAATCACACCGAATTTGTCCAAGAAGGAACCTACCTAATAAAAAAAGGTGACCGAGTGGCTCAGGGATTCATTATGGAGACTCCAAAAATCAATTTGGTCGAGGCAAACGAACTGACAGAGACAGAGCGTGGTGTAGGTGGATTTGGGCATACGGGTGTGCAGTCATGAAACAGATACCATGCACGCCAGCCTATTGGATGGATGAAGACGGGACGGTATATGGAGTAGGTAGAGGTGTTAAAGGGGAGAAAATTCCGCTGAAGCAACGGAACGGCACAGTGAATCTCAATATCGGCGGTAAAACAAAGGCTTATAAAGTGCGGGAGCTATACTTTAGGACTTTCAAAACATTCATGCCGGAGGGATAAGCATGATTTCTATAACTCCAGAACAATTTGATACAGCTAAGAAAAACGGAGTCAGTAAAGAGCTTTTGCGCTCCAGAATCCAAAAATGCAGATGGAGCATTGAAAAGGCAATCAGCACGCCACCTAAAAACGAAAGCGCCTATGATCGGCATAAAAGATGGATACGGATCGCTGAGAAAAACGGCATTAAGAAAGAGTATTTTGTACAGCGAGTAGAGCAGTACGGATGGAGTAAAAAAGACGCATCTACGTTACCAATAGGGACGGTAAGAAAGAAAAAAGCATAGCCCCCAAGGGCAGAGAGGACATAACACACCTTTGGGGATAAGAAGGAGGGAACAGCCCTCCATAAGGGGGAGAGACACATATGCGTAAATTGAGCCTGTTCAGTGGTATAGGCGGAATTGATTTGGCAGCTCATTGGGCAGGCATGGAGACGGTGGCATTTTGTGAGCGTGAGCCGTTTCCGCAGGCTGTATTACGTAAGCACTGGCCCAACATCCCCATATACGACGATGTATGTACATTAACTGCTGACCGGCTAAAGGAGGATGGAATACTTGGAGACAATCGAACAATTGACATTATTTCCGCTGGATACCCCTGCCAACCCTTTTCCAATGCCGGGAAACGCAGAGGCGAGGAAGATGACCGTCACCTCTGGCCAGAAGTTGCTAGATTACTATCGGAAATCCGGCCCCGTTGGTTCCTTGGTGAAAATGTTGCTGGGCACATCACTCTGGGACTCGACATTGTGCTTTCTGACTTGGAAGGGCTCGGCTACACCACACAAACGTTTGTTATTCCGGCTTGTGCCGTCGGTGCCCCGCATAGGAGAGACAGAGTATTTATCGCTTCCTGCACAGACGATGTGGCCTACACCAACAGCCTCAGAAACAACGGCTCGGGAAAACATAGACTTAACAAAGACAGGCAGGAGGGCTTGCAAGAATGGCAGCAGCCACAGTGTGGACCTGGCAACTACAGCGAAAATGTGGGGCACACCGAGCGCAGCGGATGCAGTGGGCAGCCACGGGGGAGGTCAAAGCAAGTCGCTACGAACGGACATATCAATGACCTTATCGGGGCAGAGTGGGCAGCTCAATCCAGATTGGGTGGAATGCTTGATGGGCTTTCCCGAAAACTGGACGAACATAGATGGCCGGCAGCATTAGGGCAGGAGCAGTACGATTGGGAGCCACCACGGGTAGCCACTGGTATTAAAGACCGTGTGGGTCGGCTTAAGGCGCTGGGCAATGCAGTTAATCCGCATCAGGTTTACCCGGTGTTGGCAGCTATAAAAGCCATAAATGACAGTCTATAAGGGGGATACACCCCCTACTACCTATATATCAAGGGAGAGATATACAAAATGAACATAGAAAAGCCAGAACGTTACGAAGAAGCATTGGAGGTAGTGAAGGCCAACCGCAAAGCATCGGTTACGTTCCTACAGCGGAAAATGCGTATTGGATATGTATGGGCTGCTAGAATTATTGACCGGATGGAAGAAGAGGGCCTAATTGGGCCGTACCGAGGTGATAAGCCGCGCGAAATTCACATTAAATAGTTTCCCCCTACTACCTATAAAGGAGAGATACCAATGAGTAAATACAAAGTGTATGGAACAGTAGCGGTGAGACAGTTGGTATATCTAGGAGAATATGAAGGGAATAGCATGCGTGAGATCGGCGCGCAGATTCGGTCTGAAAAGTCCCAAATGAGCCTAAGCCCACAAGAAATAGAGGAATTAGGCGGATTAGAGCTGATTGACTTAGATATTAGACAAATCAAAGAGAATTGAAATAGGCATAACAGCCTCTTACCCTACCCAATCAAATTAAAAGGAGCGAATGGATAAATGAGTGATACAAAAATTAAGTTCAAATGGTGGAATAAAGAAGATAAAGTGATGCTCGGTCCTGAGTTGGATGACAACTTTGAAATAAATATCGCTTCAAAAGGAGCATTATTCTTGACAGACACTTCTCGCCAAGACGAAGACGGTTGGGATTGGGAAATGGATGTAGTTTGGTTACGGTTCACGGGTTCGACGGATAAGAATGGGGAGGATATCTACGATGGTGATGTTTTAAAAATCCCTGACCTTTACGAAACACCTGAAAATACGGAACCAACATATAATTTTGCTCAAGTCAGTTACGAGAATGGAAGCTTTCTGATAGGCGGAGATATTGCCTACGACGATTGGGAGTATCTGGAGAGGGAGTCTGAGGTAATAGGAAACATACACGATAACCCGGAGCTGCTACAGCCCCAAGGAGGCGGTAAAGGTGAGTGAACGGTTAATGTATCTCGCTGACAGAGCTAAAGGCATGCTGACAGAGAGACAAGCACGAAGAGGCATATTAAATGCATGGGAAGCAGATCATGTGGAACTGGCCGAGGGTGTTAATCTTCTGTTGGAACAGATGGCAGAGAGGGACCGGACAATAGCCCGGATATCTGCTGACCTGGATACATCCGTTTCAAGTCAAATAGACATGACAGACAAAGCCTACAGATTCCAAAAGGCACTGGAATTTTATGCAGATAAGGAAAACTATAAGCTTACAAGACCATTTAGAGACGATGAACCAACATGCGGAAATGTATCGGAAATTGAATATGACAACGGTAAGTTAGCCCGTCAGGCATTAGGGGAGTAACCACCAATACAATACGCTCCTGCACTCTGACGGAGCGTTGGAAGGATGATAGATATATGAGCAAAATCAAGTTCCTTAAATGGTCGAACGGGAAGGAATGGGGAGAGATCAGTTGCCCTATGCTGGGCGGAGAATTGGTAATGACCTATTGGGGCGGTGGTCCTTGCTACTACACTTACACAGCGTCGTTTGTTCAGGATGGTGAAATATATTGCTATTGCTTTGATCATGACGTTGACGGATGGTGCGGGGACGAACAGATTTATTTAGGAGAATATGAGGACGAAGTAACTTGCAAATTTAGTTGAGGATTAAACCAAACAGGGTGTAGGACCTACACCCACTAAGGGAGGATATATAGATGACAGATAAACCACGTAACTGGCAAGAGGATATGGACAAGGTTAATGCGTTCAAGCATGCAAGATCCTGCGTGAATATTCCAAAGTATCAGACTATGCCTAGTATAGAAACCCCTTATGAACCACTTGAATACTGGCTCCAACAATATGCAGCACTTGAAAGGGAATACGAACGGTTTCAGAAAGCTGCAATGGGCTGGAATAACGATTTAACCAAGGCAGAGGCAGAAATACAACAAAAGGATGCAGAGATAGCCAGGCTCAAGAAGTCTATTGAAGGACTAAGAATGCTTCACAAGGCAACTAGGACTACCCAGGAGAACACCCCATGATAAGAGCCTATACCTCTATATTATGCGCATTACTGTTATATGTGGGTGTAGTCAGTATAGATAGGTATAGGATCATCACTCCGATTGAGCCTAACATACTGAGCGAAGGAAGGAATTTTGATGTCAGATAACAACGACATGGTAACTGCTAAGAGCTTTTGGGTGTGGACGAAAAAGGCAGAGATTAAGAACCCAGCGCATTCACGCGAAGGAGATCCAGTCCATGAAAGATATCTCTATGAGGCTCCTAAGTTTATGCTGGATGATGGATTAATACAGGACTCGGCAGATTCGCCGCGTGAAGGGCAGACAACTATATTTGATTTTCTATAAAGGAGCGACAAGATGGGGGCGATAGAGCAAATGGAATTATACCCGAGCATCACAGAAGCCGATAAGAAGGACGTTCGCGAGTTGCTGGGCAATTACCCTAAGATGCGCCTTACCGTCGAATCATTAGGCCGTAAGGAGTCTCTAACGGCGGAAGAAAGGCGCGTGTATCAGGAATGGAGCAAGTTGATCACCGAATTAGACATGGCAATCAATTTAATCCTGGACGATGAGGTAAAAAAGATCATTGAGCACCGCTTCATTAAGGGGCGTAAATATAAATTCACTGTGATACAATTCCAGAACCACGGCATGAGCGTTAACACCATTGACCGCCGAATAGACGAAGGAGTCAAAAGTATAGCAGAAACCTTGAAGCTATGCGGAATTTTGGGGGTAAGTTGGGGGTAACGTGGGGGCAATTTGGGGGAGAAACCATTTTAAAGTAGGGACATAGGGTTAACGCCCGGGTGTCCCTGCTGTCCCTTACCACGGCAGGACTCGTCCACGCTTAAAGGCACCGCTTTGAACACAGGGTGATAGAGCACTGAGTTGCGGTGGTGTGGAAGCGGGGAGGGAACAGGTTAGAGTCCTTTCCAAGCGACTCCGCCCGGGTGCTATAGAAATACGGGCAACAAATAAAATAATCACTCATGACCTTCATGGTAGAAAGTATTGAGTGAAAAGAAGACGAAAAGCGACGGGAAACCGCCGTTTTTTTACGTTAAAGGGAGGAAACAAACGATGGCACAGAATTACGCATATCTTGACCAGTATGGCATCCTGCATCTGCACGATGAGGAGCATGCCAAACAGCACGGTAAACATGTTGCTACTGAACTGCAAGCAGACGAAAGCGGATATCCAGTCGTAGAGGGTAACGGCGTAGTGTATTACACAGACGAGAATGCAGCATACATCAAGGGCAACCGTAAAAATGGACAACGTATCAGTACGCCGGCTGTGATTAAGCAACTGGCAGATCAACTCAAATAGGAGGGCACAAATTGGAACTGGTAAAGGTAAAGAACGGATTGCTGACTGAAAAGTATGCTACAGTTCATCATGAAAAGGACTACCAGTACAACGCGCCGCACTATTTTGAGGTTCAAGATCATAGCGGTAACGTCCTGGGGATTGTTCATTTCCAAGAAGGACCGATCCAAGAAGCTGGAGTAAATGGAGTAACCAACGAAGATTTAATTGCTATGGTTCTTGCACGTCTCGAAGGATTCCAAAACAGTGAATTTCGATGCCGTGATAATGCAGTCGTAATCACAAAGCTGGAAGAAGCACTTCTGTGGCTTAGAAAACGGACATTGGAACGTGAAGCCCGAGATGTGGAAGGAACACATACTGTTTAGGTAAGGCTTTTCCCGGCTTAGTCCGGGGATATGACACATACAGGATTATAGCGGTTCGATTCCGCTCTGTGTCTTATATTATGGTATATTTGAATATTCAAATAACAGTGCTAATAAGTTACTGCTCTCCTGACGAAATAAAGAACAGGAGGGAAAAAATGATGACTTGGACAGGAATATGGGATAATGCAGGCCCGTTCATTATTGGAGCGATTACAGCGGTAGTGATTTATATTCTAGGTGAAATTTTGTGTACATTCATACCGAGGGGTCTAACAAGAGAAATATATAGGATTCTTTTAATAGTTGCGGTAGTGGTCGGTACAGTAGCTGCGGTTTATATTAGCAGTGGAATATGGTGGGGTATCAGTTAAGTAGAAGTCGCCAATAGGCGGCTTTTTTATTTGGTCTGAAAGAAAATCGGAGGTGCGAGCAGAATGGACACTATTAGAGATGATCGAAAAGAGTTTGAAGAATTGATTAATCCGCTAATTGCAGGGATAACCAATTAGCTGAAAAGCATTGTTAGGGAGGGATTTTGATGGCTAAATATCGTAAAAAGCCAGTGGTAGTTGAGGCTATTCAGTGGAATGGGGACACCAATTATGATGAGGTATGCCGATTTGTCGGTCAAACATTATTTGTGGAATATGCTTATTCAGAACCTTCCTTACAGATATCAACATTTGAGGGGGATTTAACAGCGAGTATAGGGGATTACATCATTAAAGGAGTGGCAGGGGAGTTTTACCCATGTAAACCGGATATCTTCCATGCTACTTACGAGGAGGTTTGAACGTGAAACTCTATACAGACGGAACCATAGAAGGCACACCACAGGAGATAGCGGAGTACAAAGGGTTGAGCACACATTCTATAGCTATAAAAGGTGTCGACTTTAAAATTAAAAATGATGCGAGCTTTGAACGAGTGGTAAAGGCGATAGTTCAGGACTTGGAGGAAAAACGCAGTTTGGAAACAAACAGACCCGTAATTTACATCTGAAAATAGCTGAGAGGTGACAGCTAAGTAGGATACACGGGTCCATTTGTCGTGGGGAGGGAAATATGAACGACCTGTCAATCGAGAAAGCGGAAGAAATAACAGTATCTGTTCATTTAGTGAACCGTGAGATATTCGAATATTACTACCCTGCGGATGAATTAGAAAATGTAGAAGTATTTCTGTCCTGGTACAAGCAGCCTGGCAGGGATAAGGTGTTTACGATTCATACACCGCATCTGAAAGAGATACGATCGTTAAACCACGAAAATATTGTATTTGTATCAGTAGATGGATACATCGAACCATACGGGCGGGAATCAAGATGGTATGAACGCCTTATAGATCGTTTTAGGCTATGGAGAATGACCAGATAAGGGGAGGCGTTAGGATTGCCAAACGAGTATCAGGAATGGATGAAGAAACTCAGTAGAGAAGGCGGATCCATTACGACAGATCCAGATATGGGTTTGGTGAGTATGGAGATAGGCGGGGAAGCGGTAACCTTTGCTACGAAAGAATCAATGACTGGCGATAACGTTGTAAAGATCATCGACGGCAAACCTCCTGATTCTCCACAATAACGCTACATTTTCTATTAAAGAGTTACTTACTGGTGACAGCCAAACAGAAAGAGGGTGGGTGATATGAATGTTAGCAAAAACATAAAGTTGTTACTGTTGAAACTTGGGCAAAAAGGACACGATGTGTCGCTCATACAAGAACAACGGTACTCAAAAGAGTTTAAAAGCGTGTACTCTAGGTACAAGTTGACATTCTGGATTGAAGGTAAAAAGAAAGACAAGAAGACGGGGAAAGAAAAAGATTGCATGGTGCCAGACACCTATGAGTTCAAAAGTGCTATTGAGTTGCTCCAATTTATGGTGGTGACAGCAAATGAATGAGAGGCATAAAGCATTTGCTGATTATTATATCGAAACACAAAACGGAACAGAGAGCTACAAAATGGCTTATCCGAAATGCAAAAAGGATGCGACCGCAAGGGTTAATGCTAGCAAACTACTAACAAACCCTAACATTAAGGAGTATATAAAAGAAAGAATGGAAAGCAAGGAATCGGCCCGTATCGCTAGTCAGGATGAAGTGCTAGAGTTTCTGACACAGGTTATCCGTGGAGAGGTAAAGGATCAATTAGGCCTTGAAACGCCAGTGAAAGAGCGCAATAAGGCTGCTGAACTGCTTGGGAAACGTTATGGATTGTGGGTTGATAAACTGGATGTTAACGCCGTTGTAGCGCCTGTTTTTGTTGACGATATACAGGGTGAAGATGATGGCTAGAAAACTATCCGAATTCATCCCGAAGGCGTTTCATGCGACATGGAGAGCTGCGAATGATCCGAACATCCTCAACATCATAGAAAAAGGCGGTCGTGGTTCGGGGAAATCGTCAGATATAGCACACATCATCGTGCAGTTGATTATGCGTTATCCTGTTAATGCTATTGGCATACGTTATATCGACAACACCATTGAATTGTCCATTTTCGAGCAAATGAAATGGGCCATAACCGAACAAGGTGTGTCGCAGTTTTTCAAGATTAATAAATCCCCCATGCGGATAACATATTTGCCGCGAGGAAATTATATGGCCTTTAGAGGTGCACAGAACCCTGAGAGGCTTAAATCACTAAAAGATGCCAATTTCCCATTTGCCATAGGGTGGATTGAGGAATTAGCAGAATTTAAGACGGAAGAAGAAGTTACAACCATCACCAACTCCTTATTGCGTGGAGAATTGGGAGATGGTCTTTTTTATAAGTTTTTTTACAGTTACAACCCACCTAAACGTAAGCAGTCATGGGTCAACAAGAAGTACGAGTCTGTATTCCAACCGGATCATACACACGTTCATCACTCTACTTATTTGGACAACCCGTTTATCTCCAAAGCCTTCATAAAAGAGGCTGAGAGTGCAAAGGAGAAGAACCAACGGCGTTATGAATGGGAGTATCTCGGGAAAGCTATTGGGTCCGGTGTGGTGCCGTTTGACAACCTTACATTCCGCACAATTACAGATGAAGAGGTTAAAAGCTTCGATAACATCCGGCAGGGCAATGACTGGGGGTATGGCGTTGATCCGGTGGCGTTCGTTCGCTGGCACTACGATAAGACGCGGCGGAAGATATACGCCTTGGACGAAGTATATGGGGTGAAGATATCTAACCGGGAATTGGGCGAAAAGCTCAAGAAGAAAAAGTATGATTCACAGCTCACCATAGCGGACAGTGCAGAGCCGAAGTCGGTGGATGAATTAAAAATGCAGCTTTATTGCCGTTTCAAGGGTGCGAAGAAAGGCCCAGGTTCAGTAGAGTATGGCGAAAAGTGGCTTGATGACCTGGAGGAAATCGTAATTGACCCAGTTCGTACGCCAAACATTGCCCGAGAGTTTGAGAATATTGACTATCAGACGGACGCAGACGGCAATCCACGGACTCGGTTGGATGATAAGGACAATCATACTATTGATGCTACGAGGTACGCCTTTGAAGACGATATGAGGCAGCCAGGTATCTCATTTGATTAATACAGGAAGGAGGACATGCATTGAGCACAACACAAGATATCATCCGCATGCTTGAGGAAAACTCTCCAATGACCAATAAGGAAATAGCTCTGCAAGAGGTCACGGATTTCAAAGGATCTATGAAGCGTCAACTCATGATCTTGGGGCAGATGTATTATGAGAACAAGACGAAAATACTTGAGAAGAAGCGTACTGTTGTTGGCGAAGGCGGGGTAAGGCAAGAAGTTCATAATCTAGCTAACAATAAGCTAATACATGGATTTGTTCGCAAACTCGTAGATCAGAAAACAGGGTATCTGCTTTCCAAACCATTTAGCATACAAACTGACGGTCCAGATGAATACAAGAAACGTCTTAGTGAATACTTCGGCAAAGACTTTCAGCGTACACTTAAGAACGTTGGCAAGAATGCAATCAATAAGGGGATAGCCTGGCTACAGGTTTATTACACCGAGACTGAAGAACTTGCCTTCAAGAGCATTCCGAGTGAGGAAATTGTCCCGCTTTGGAAAGATTCAGCGCATACAGAGTTGGATGCAGTCATTCGATTCTATGATGTGATCTATTACGAAGCTAAAACCAAGAAGACCATTACAATAGTTGAGTTTTGGGATTCAAAAGGAGTCATGCGCTTCTCTCAAGACAAGCTAGGTTCAAATGATTTGAGTCCGATAGGAGAAGTGGAATCTCACTTTACAGCCATAGTAAACGGTAAGGAAATGCTTCTTAATTGGGAACGCCCGCCTTTTGTAGCGTTTAAGTATAATGACGAAGAACAACCGCTTATAGAAATGATCAAAACCTTGGTGGATGATTATGATTTGCGGATGTCGGAGAATGCGGACAATATCGAGGATATGCCGAGCAGCATTATTGTGCTGAAGAATTACGGTGGCGGAAAGTTGGAAGATGCAAGGCGGAACTTAGCTCAACTACGTATGGTTAGGGTTGATGGGGACGGTGGAATTGATACTATAGGAATCGACATCGACACAACGGCTCTAAGCAACCATATCGCTGAATTGCGTAAGAGTATATACGAGTTTGGACGCGGCGTTGACACGCAAACGGACAAGTTTGGTAACAATCCATCCGGCATAGCCCTTCGCTCACTCTATCAGGATTTAGATTTAGATGCGAATACGATTGAGGCAGAATTTCAAGCCTCGCTGGAACAACTCCTTTGGTTCGTAGATCAACATCTGTATAACACAACAAAGGTTGACTACTCCAGTTATGACGTTGATTTCATTCTTAACCGGGACGTTATGATCAATGAGACTGAAGCGGTTGAGAATGTCAAAAACAGCGTAGGCATACTGTCCGATGAAACTAACTTGGCAAATCATCCTTGGGTCACTGATGTTCAAGCCGAAGAAGAGCGCAAAAGGAAAGAATCTGCCGAGGCCTTAAAAACAGTGCAAGACCAGCCTTATGGCGGTACGGGCGGCAATCCTCCTGAGACAGACCCGAAACAGGATGAACAGTCATGAAGTCCGAGGAATACTGGTCAGGCCGTATGGATGCCCTCAATGAGGCGCAGCTAAGCAAGGGTGATGCTTATGTCCGTAAAATGGAGATAGAGTATGCCAAGGCTAACGCAGCCATTCAAAAGGATATTGACGCGTTTCATCAACGGTTTGCTAAGAATAACGAAATGGGCCTAGCTGAAGCGCGGCAAGTGCTCAAAGCTGGCGAGCTCAAAGAGTTCAAATGGACTGTTGAGGACTACATTAAGGCAGGCCGTGAGAATGCGGTCGATCAGCGTTGGATGAAAGAGTTAGAGAATGCATCCATCAGAGTCCGTATGACTCGTCTTGAGGCTCTAAAGTTACAGATGCGGCAACATGTCGAGGTATTGACTGGAAAGCGTCAGGCAGGCGCTAAAGAGCTTATGGGCGACATATACAAGGATGGGTACTATCATTCCATCTTCGAGCTCCATAAAGGCACAGGGCTAGGTGCTACATTCTCCAAACTGGACAAACGGCAGATTGAGGCGGTCTTATCGAAGCCTTGGGCAGCCGATGGATCTAATTTTAGCGCTCGTATCTGGAAAGACCGGGACAAGCTGGTGCATGAGCTTCAAACCGTACTGACTCAAGGAATGATACGCGGCGATACACCGGACAAGATGATTAACGCGCTGTCTGACCGTATGGGAGTTTCCCGTTCAGCAGCTGCGCGTATTATCCAAACGGAATCCGCCTACTTTGCCGGTCAATCCCGTATGGATGCCTATAAGGAACTGGGCGTAGAGCAATATAAGTTTACGGCTACCCTGGATAAACGCACATCAAGTATCTGCCGGCACATGGATGGAGAGGTATTTGCGGTTTCAGAGGCTGAGGTAGGTGTCAATTACCCGCCGTTGCATGCCTATTGTCGTTCAACGACGATTCCTTATTACGAGGACAATGTTCAGGAGCGAATAGCTCGGGATGAAGATGGAAAGAACCAAGCGGTACCCGGTGACATTACCTATGAGCAGTGGGAAAAGGAGTATGTTAAGCCAAACACACCGAATGAACCCACAGAAAGCAACGTGCCTGATCCTGAGGTTGAAGAACCTGGAGGCAGCTTTAACCGGAAATACAATCCTAAAGCTTCTTACCATGTTGATCTGCCAAGCGTATCCGAACCGGTATTAGAAAAGTTAGCTGAGGTTAACCGTAGCCTAGCTCGGGAAGGTCACAAAGCTGGCAAAGAAATCATGGTTATTATGGATCAGACAGCAGGCAAAAAAATTGGCAGAGCTGACGGTATCATAAACAAAGTCACATTTACTCCTGAGATACATGAATCACTTGTCAAAGCGCCGCCGAATAGCGTAATCCTTACTCACAATCATCCAAGAGGAACAAGGGTTAACGTTAAGGATATACGCAACATGGCGATTTATCCGGCTATATCTAGCCTGCTTGCAGTTGGGCATGATGGTGGAGTAAGTGGAGTATCATCTAATGGTAAATCCTCCGATCTGCTTGTGTTTAATAATGTGCTGGAATCTACCGCATTGACCGCTCTTGAGCAGTTACAAAGCAGCGAGAACTATGCTACAATGTCAGAAACAGCCAAGAATGAGTATATGGATTATCTATGGCTACAGTTAATAATTAAGAAACTGGGGTGGACGTATGTCGAAGACTTCCAAGCAGCCAAAGCGGACTATCGGTTTAATCGATGATACGCCGCTAAAGTTGGATTTTACTAAAACGCCTGAAGAAATAGCTGCTGACATGCTAAGGCAAGTCAAAGAGCCATTTGAAAAACAAAATAGTAAGGATTAAAGCCTGATTGCACATTTAGTTGCAGCAGGCTTTTTATTTTGCCCTGCCATATGGCTATAAACTGGGTACCGCCCTCTTTAAAGGTTCGGGGCTGACTGAACGTATCCTATGCGTGGTGGGTTACACGTCATAAAAACTAATTAGGGGTGTTACTGATGGATTTGAAAGAATTACTTGGAGAAGATTTGTATAACCAAGTTGTTGAAAAGGCTGGTGATAAGAAACTAGCGGTCGTAAATGATGGCAACTGGTTCCCTAAAGATAAATTCGATGAAGTGAACAATACCAAGAAACGACTCGAAACGGATCTGAAGGACCGGGATAAGCAGTTGGCTGATTTGCAGAAGGCCGCAGGGGATGTGCCAGCGCTACAAGATCAGATTACGAAGCTTCAGACGGACAATAAAGCCGCTACCGAGAAGTACGAAGCTGATATGAAGGAACTGCGCTTGAACACAGCACTTAAGATGGCTTTGAGTGGTCAGGTTCATAACGCTGATATTGTAGCGAAGCTACTGGACAAAACAAAAATCGAATTGGACGACAATGGCGCTATAAAAAGCGGTTTGGACGACCAACTCACAGGCCTTCGCGAAAGCGATGGTTTTTTATTTGTGCCAAAAGAGGAAGGCAATACGCAACCGACTTTCAAAGGTGCTAAACCAGCAGAAGGTGCAGGAGCAGGCAACCCACCAGCACCATTGAAGGGCTATGACGCAGGCAAGTCTATTGCCGAGCAAAGAAATGGGAGTGAAAAATAATGAATTTGAATCCACGAGTTAAAGAGTATGGATCACAAAAGGAAATCCTTTATGTCGTAAAGGGCTCCATTGAAAAAATCGGTGGGGTTACATTGGATGGCACAAAGTTTGCTGTAAACACACTTGTTCCAGCCGGTACAGCAGTCAGCATCCAAGCTAACGGGCTGGCTAAACCTTTTGCAGACGCAGACACAGGTAAGGTTTATCTCACGTCACATGACGTATTCACAGGTGATGCAACCACGCAAAACGTCATCGTAGGTGCATGGGCAGAAGCTTTGGTTGTGGAAAGCAAACTCACAGGCGTTACAGCAGCATTTAAAACAGCGGCAGGCGGACGTTACCGCTACTACTAAAACGGGGATAAGGGAAGGGGAATATATAAATGGGTATTCTTTCATTGGATCAATTTAAACAACCGGAATTCATGGGGTACGTCGAAAATCGGGTACTAGCGCGGCAATATTTGCTTAAGGCTGTCAGTGCCATGGATACAACGTACGACCTTGATTTTAGCTATGACGTATTTACACAAACGTACGCGCCAAGCGCATCTATCACTGGCTGGAACTCTGGTGCTCCATTGCGTGACAAGCAAGGTCTGAAAACACTTACTCAAGAGGTGGCAAAGATTCAGCACGGATTCCGTTTGGATGAGCGTGAACAGCTTAAATTCACGAATCCACGTGTGGATAACGAGCGCCAACGGGCAATTCAACGCATCTATGATCAAACTGACCGCCTAATCGAGGGCGTGAACGATACAGAGGAATGGTTGAGAGCGCAGGCCGTTTATAACGGTGTTATCGTCTATAACAAAAACGATGTGCAGATTAACGTTGGTTTTGGGCTGAGCGCAAAGGTAACTCCAACAGTTCTGTGGTCGGATCGCGCCGCTTCTACGCCGCTGGATGATTTACGAGTGGCTATTAAGGCATACAAAGACGCTAACGCAGGCCAAGCGCCGCGGTATATCGACATTTCGGGTGACGTTATGCTTGATCTGACTCTCAATGCTCAGACAAGAGGCGCGTTGTTCGGCGTTAACAGCGCTATGCTTCCTACGCGGGAGCAAGTACAAGGAATCATTACACAAATCGCTGACGCTCCAATTACGATCCGTGTTAACGACGATGTGGTTTCCTTGGAAGGTGCGGCACCAACGCGGTTGCTGGAAGCTCGTACGGTGGCGCTGTTAGGCGAACAACCTATCATCACTGTACAAGGTCCAACAATTGAAAAGAACTTTGAACCAGGAATCTATGTACTGCCTATCGTAAAAGAGGGTCCACCGCCAAGTGAAGAAGTATACGTTGGTGAATCTGCTTTCGTAGCTGTACAAAAACCGTCCCAAATCTACCGCTTGTCGGTTTAATAGGAGGAACTTATATCATGGCAAAACAAAAATATAAGGTACTATCCCCGGTGATCCAAGCCGGGGTTATTGTGAATTCTGGTGAAATCGATCTTGACGATAAGTATGGAGCCAAGCTAGTTGAAAAAGGCGTACTTGAAGAAGTAACACCAGCAAAGAAAACGGACAGCGCAAATAAAGCCGAAGCGGACACCGCAAATAAAACCGAATAGGCTGGTGAGTAATATGGACCCGAAGCGTCTTGAAGCCTTACTCGCCAAGCTAAAGGTTCTGCTTGGACTTCCAGTCACCGAAACAGATAAGGATGTGCAGTTGTCTTTTGCCCTCAACTTTACGATTGACGGTATCAAAAACTACTGCAACTGCTCTGATATCCCAGAGCAGTTGGAAAACACAGTGCTGTTGATTGCTAAGGACTATTACCTTAACCAGTTTGTAGCTCCGGCTGCAGCTGGCGAGGGTGAGAAGAACGTCCAGAGCATCAAGCGTGGTGACGTGCAATTCACATTCTTTGCGGATGCTAAGCAGGGCGTTGAGGGTACAGCTTTTATTAAGGCATATGGCGCACAGCTAAATGCCTTCCGCAGATTGAGGTGGTAGCATGCAACTGGGCAATCCAACAACTGAACGCAAGCTGCTTGAAATGACCTACACAGGCGTTTGTCAGGTAGAAGGACAGATAACCTACAAAGACCCGGTAACAGGCACTGAGCGACCGCGCAAAGGCGTTATATTAGACAACCAGCCGTGTGCATTGTCTCAAGCTTCATTGCCAAGTGCGGCCCAAACGGACACGAACAATGATGTTGCCTATGATGGGAAACTATTCATTGCACCTGACATTGTTATCCCGTCTGGAAGCCGCATTTATGTGACGCAGGACGGCATGAGCTATGAGTTTCAGCAGTCAGGCGAACCTTTCATATACCCAACACATCAAGAAATCAAAATGAAGCGGGTTGGTAAGGCATGAGCTTTGCTGAATTTGATTTTTCAGAGTTTGAGCAGCTGGGCAAGAGCCTGCGAAAGATGCAAGCTGATTACCCACAGTTCGTCGAGAACTGCGTAAGAGAACTTGCCAGCAGGCTTTTAGCTAAAACGGTGGCGAGGACTCCCGTAGATACGGGGATGCTCCGGCGTAACTGGCAACTAGGGCCTGTAGAGCGCGTAGGAGGGGGTTACAGTATCGAATTGTTTAACCCTATCGAATATGCGCCTTATGTGGAATATGGACACCGCACCCGGTTACACACGGGCTGGGTGGAAGGCAGATTCATGCTCACCATTTCCGAAAGGGAACTTGAACGCGAATTGCCTGCGCTCATGGACCGTAAGCTTAGACGCTTTATGGAAGACCATTTGAGGTGATGCAATGGAAGATGTAAAAAACGGAATATTGAAGTACCTGAGCACCTTTCAAACTGGTGCCCCGGTGTACGACGAAAGAATTGAGCAGGGTTTTCATGAACCGTGCTTTTTTGTGCTGCTCATAGACGGCGCACAGGCACGAGAGTTAGGCCGCCGCTACATGCGGACTAATAGTTTCGACATTCACTATTTCCCAGACCCAGACAACCCGGAGAAGCGCCGTGAATGCGAAGCAGTAGCTTATCGGCTTTATGAGGAATTGGAGTACATCCAATGGGAAGGTAGCTTGTACAGAGCGGTGGGGTTGAAACACCAAATCGTCGATGATGTGCTGCATTTCTTCCTGGATGTGAATGTCCATTTAATGCGTCCAAAGGGACCAGAAACAAAAATGAGGACTTTAAAACAGGAGGCTGGTATACGTGGCTGATACTGATAACCAAGAAACAGAAACCGGGGCAACGCCTGTTGTGGCACCTACGAAGAAAGAGACGGCAACGTCTGCAGCTTCGGTAGAACCCCGTTTTGCCAAAGTACAATTTCAAGAATCTCATCAGTTTACACAGATTGAAAAAGATACACTGAACGTCCTTCTAGCGGATGACCAGGATTACACCATTAGTGAAGCTAGACGCGTTCTCGCTGAATGGTTAAAGAAGGAGGTTAAATAATGGCCGGTACATGGGTTACACAGAACCAGGATCTACCTGGCGTATATACCAACGTCGTTTCCGAGCCTAAACCGCTAGGTACATTGAGTGATCGCGGTGTCGTCACCTTGCCGTTGACATTAAGCTGGGGGCCAGCAAAACAAATCATTACCATTGATGCTGGTGATGATATCGCAAAAGCGTTGGGATACGACATTACAGATACAAGCCTCCTGCTGGTTAAGGAGGCTCTTAAGCGCGCCAAGACGCTGTTGGTGTACCGATTAAACGAAGGAACAAAGGCTACAGTCACAAGTGGCAATCTTGTTGCTACAGCGAAGTATGGAGGCGTGAGAGGCAATGATATTTCCATTGTAATTCAGGCTGACATTGATACGCCTTCTAGCTTCAACGTTCGCACCCTGGTTGAGGGCCGAGAGATGAATACTCAAAAGGTTACCAACATTGACGGGCTGGTTCCGAACGAGTGGGTGACATTCAAAGCATCTGCTACTGACAAAACGTTGGCAGCCACGGCGGGAGCTCCATTAGCTGGCGGGGCAAATGGCACTGTAACCAACGCTGATCATTCCGATTATATGGCAGCCATTGAGACCCAAGATTTCAACACCGTTGGAGTACCATACGATGATGCAACGTTGAAACCTTTGTACACCACTTACGTTAATCGCCTGCGGAATGACGAGGGCAAAAATGTACAAGTGGTACTACCAAACTACAGTGCGGCCGACAGCGAAGGAGTAATAAACGTCACGAACGGCGTTATTCTTTCGGACGGTACGGTGATCGATAAGGTTAAAGCAGTTGCTTGGGTCGCAGCTGCAACAGCCGCGGCTAACGTTAACGAATCACTTACTTATGCTGACTACGACGATGCAGTAGATGTAGATGTGAGGTTCACGAACCGTGAAGCAATCGCAGGTGTGCAAAGTGGTCAATTCTTCTTTATCTATAAAGGCGGCAAGGCCAAAGTACAGCAGGATATCAACACGTTCCGCAGCTTTACGCCTAAAAAGAATAAAGACTTTCGCAAAAATAGAGTCGTTCGTACATTGGATGGGATCAAGACTGATTTACAACGAGTCTTTGAAAAGTCATACATCGGCAAAGTTGATAACAACGTTGACGGACGTAATCTCGTCAAAAAAGAAGCTATCAATTTGTTCGAACTTAATCAACAAATCAGTGCTATTGAGGAGTTTAATCCTCAGACGGACGTAACGATCGTGCCTGGTACAGACAAAGATGCTATTTACGCTGAGTATTACGTTAAACCAGTAGACAGTATCGAAAAAATCTATCAGTTAGTGAGGGCGAGATAATATGACACAGTGGTTGCAAGCTAAGGATACTATTTCCGGCCAGCAGGGTCGATTGTACGCCACCATAAACGGTAGTGTGGAAGAGATGGCCTACTGCAAGAAATTCGAGGCAAAGATCGAGAAAAACATGACAGAAGTAAAAGTATTGGGATATCTGGGGGATCAGAATAAAGCCAATGGTTGGAAGGGAACGGGGTCAATGACTTTTTACTATGTGACCTCGTTGTTCAGACAAATGATGCTGGATTATGTGACCACAGGAAAAGATACCTATTTTGATCTGGTTGCGGTCAATGAAGACCCGACTTCCTCGATCGGCAAACAAACCGTGACGCTCAAGAATGTCAATATAAGCAGCATTATTATTGCTAAGTTGGATACTGAATCTCAATTGTTGGACGAAGATTTGGACTTTACTTTTTCCGGGGTAGGATTGCAAGACAGTTTCACAAAACCTGTTTTGGGTGGTAACTAAAATAATCTAAATTAAGGGGATATAAATAATGAGTCAATTTAGCGCATTCTTTAAAGAAAATTCTTCAGTTGATATTACAGAAGAGGTTGTTGTTTCTGAGAGATTTAAAGATGAAGACGGCAAACCTATTCTGTGGAAGATCCAAGGTATTTCAGAAGAGCGGAACAAATCCATTAGAAAGTCTGCTACAAAAACAGAGAAGGGCAAAGGGGGAATGAAGATTCCTGAAATTGACCCGGACGATTATACCACAAAGCTAGTTTTGGAAAGCGTTGTGTATCCTAACCTGAAAGATGCAGAACTGCAAGAGAACTATGGTGTTGTTGGGGCAGACAATTTACTCAATAAAATGCTTTTGTCCGGTGAGTTCGCTACTTTGTTAGAAAAGGTGCAGGAGCTTAACGGTTACGATCAAGATATCAACAAGGTTATGGATGAAACAAAAAACTAATGGAGGAGGGCGATGCGGATGCAAACTTCGCATATTATGCCCTCCACAAATTACGTATATTGCCCCAGGACTTGATGAAAATGTCTGTCACTGAGCGTGGAGTCATATATCAAATGATTAAGGAACGTATCGAAAATGAGAAAAAAGAAGCGGCGAGACTAAATAAATGATTTACTCTTCCTGAGCGGGTTGATAGAATAATGGTAAAATATACCCACTCAGGAGGGTCATTATGTCTAATTACGGCGAGTGGCAAGAATCGAAAAAAGAATACAAGATGGAAAAAAGAAAGAAACGTCATAAAAGCCAATTGGTTCTTCTCGCAATCATATTGATAATAGGAATTCCTTTGGTTATCATTGTTGGAATCACAAAAGGTTCAGAGAGCGGCAAAGAATCTGTAAAACCCATGACAGAATCCGCTCAAATAAAGAAGGAGTTTGATTCGTTTAAAAAGCAAGTTCTCAGTGAAACTACACAAATGATTGAGAGTGAAGCGAATTTCAATGAATTCGTTAAAGCTTATTCATCTGGTTCGTTTAGTCAAGTCGAAGCTTACGAAAACGTTAAAGAGTATCGGGATATAATTAATCAACATAGATCAAATTTAATAGCAATGAAGTTTGACGAAAGATTTCCCGAGAAACTTGGAGCTCATTTAACGGAAGGAAAATCAAAGATTTTGGATGGAGTAGCTATGAAAGACTCTGCGCTGGCATCGTTACTTGAATACTTGGATGATGGTAAAACAAGTGAATTAGCTGAATATCGAGAAAATTCTCCTTTGTATTTAGTAGGAGTGAAGGCAGGTTTACAGGAAATCAATGTAGTTGAAAAAATAGTAAATCCTAAAAAACAAAGTACAGGTAAAGCATCCAAATAGGGTGCTTTTTTTGTGCCTTTTTTTTGGAAAGGAGGGAAAATGGCTACTGTTCAATCGACGCTCCAATTATATGATAACTTTTCAAACAAACTAAATGCAGTCAATCAGGCTCTTCAAAATACAACACGGCAAATGGAACGGTTGCAAACGGCTGCCCGTGCTAATATTCAAATAAACGTAAACGCGGCTAATGCAGTTAGTGAGTTGAATACTGTACAACGAAGACTGCAATCTTTATCCGATGGGAATGTGCGAATCAATATTGATGCAGCCAATGCAATTCGAGAGCTGGAAGTCGTGCGTAACCACATAAGGCAAATGGGCTCAGGATCTGTTGTCAATATTGTGGTGAACTCGGCTGATATTTTGCGCGAAATTACTGTTATTCGCGACCGAATTCGTGGGATGTTTACAGCTTCGGTTGTAAATATAACAATCAACGCTGCTGATGCAATAGCGCAGGCGCGGCACATTCGGCAACAAATTGACAGCCAACTGCGGAATATCCAAGCCAGAATACGGATACAATTACCAGCATCGTTACAAGCAATGTTTGGCAATCTGCAAATGCTTGTATTGAGGCTCATTCGTGTTGTTCGGCAACTGAGAACAAGCAGCGGCGCAAACGCAGCATCGTTACAAGCCGCATTAGCACGGATAGAAGCTTTGGAACAGAAGATAAACCAATTACAAGAAAGACTGAATCGACGTTTGCGTGAGGGCGGACGGGCTTCCGAGAGTATGTTGAGCAACCTCAGAAACATTGCAGCCGTTTACGTTTCTATTGCAGCGGCAAAGGCCCTATTTGAAAAGGTTATGAGCGGGGCGATGGATCAACAATCATTTATTGACACATTTTCCTCTCGAGCTGGTGATCTGAATCTAGGGAATGCTATTTATGATTCGATTACTAAACAAGCATTAAAGGCTGGGCAAGATGTAAATGAAGCATTGTCAGGAACGATGAAGTTTATGTCTAACACTATGGACCCTCAACAGTTAACAAAGTTGAATATGCTTTCTATGCGGCTTGCGAAGTTAAATCCTGCTGAAGGTTTAGAAGGGGCAGCTTTTAGTATGAAGGAACTCCTTTCGGGGGATTACACTTCCATCGTGGAAAGGTTCGACATAGGGAGGAGTACCATTAGGTCAAGTGATGCGTTGAAGGCTGGTAAGGCAGGAAATATTGATGAATTCATAAAGGGAATGGATAAGCTCCTTAACCAACAGAATTTAACGCAAAAGGCATTTGACAAAATGTTAGAATCTCCAGCTGCAAAATGGAAGAAGGCAGTAAACACTTTTGAGTTTAGCCTATCTAAGGCAGGGATGCAGGCATTAAAAGCCTTTGAACCATTGTTCGATATGATAAACAACGGTTTCCAAAGCGGTAAGTTTGATCAATTTTTCGGCAGTATTCAAGCTGGAATGTCCATGATTGCAACAGCAACAACAAGCGTAGTTCAATTTCTTGTGAACAACTGGGATCTGGTGAAAAACACGTTATTAGTTTTAGGCGTTGTAGCTGCCGCTGTAGCTGTTGGGTTTGCGATAGATTGGATTATAGCCGTTTGGCCATTAGCTCTAATTGTGGCTGCTATCATTGGTATTATAACGGTACTGAATAAATTCGGGATATCCACCGGGGAAGTTGTGGCTTTTGTTGTGGGGGTGTTTTATGCAATGTTTGCCCAACTAAACAACTGGATTGCTGGATTCTGGAATGTAATTTTAGATTTCGTGGAGTTCTTCGCAAATATTTTTATCGACCCGGTTTACGCAATCAAAAAGCTGTTTTATGACCTGTGGAATGATATCGGTAAGTATTTCGTAGATCTGATAAACAAGATGGTCGATGGCTTAAACTGGCTGATCGAAAAAACAAATTCGATTACCGGTTCTACCATTTCTGCGATCCAGTACATGAAGATGGCAGATGGTCCGCAAAAGCCGACTTCGGATAAAGATGTTATGGACTTTAGCAAGTACCGTATGCAATCAATGGATGTTCTCAAAGCATTCAATAATGGTAAGTCGATGGCTAACGACCTTACTAAATCCGTAAGCAATTTTTCTCTTAAAGGAACTGCCCAGCCTTATAAAGCTCCTAAGGCAGCAAAGCCAAACGGCGCTGGCGATGTTGGCAAGGTTGGTAAAGTGGGCAAAGTAGGCAAGATCGAAGACAAGGTAGATATCTCAAGCGAAGACCTCAAGGTCATGCGGGATATCGCAGAAATGAAGTCTATACAGAACTTTGTTACTCTTACGCCTACAGTGCAAGTCAAGACGGGCGATATAAACAATGGGGCTGATGTAGATACAATCATCAAAAAGATTGGTGATCATCTGGAAGAACAGTTTGTTTCTACGGCACAGGGGGTGTACACCTAATGGAACACGCCATACTACTAAGCTACAACAACGGGGAAGAAGCATTTCGAATTCCAGTCAATCCCCCTGAAATGAGCATCAAAGAGGCTGGAGACGGTTCCACATTTAAAATCGTGGACGGGGGCGAGATTAACGCAATTCAATCGCGAAAGCTGACGGAAATATCGTTTGACAGTTTCTTTCCCGGTCAGGCGTACCCCTTTGTTAACGGGGACGAATTGAGGCCTATACCTGAATATATTGCTTTAATAGATAAGTGGATGGACACCAAGCGGCCCATCCGCTTTATTTATTCTGCGATCAGCTTTGAGTCGGGCGCGCAAAAGAGTCCGCAGGAAATTGCTATAAACATGCCAGTCACAATAGAAGAGTTTGAATGGAAGCCAGTGGCTGGTACTTCGGACATTGAGTACACGATATCTTTCAGGAAATACGTTTTTTACAATGCGGTGCAGGCCAAGGTTAAGCAAACCACAACCAAGACAGGCGCAAAAAAGACCACGACCACAAAGGCGAAGGCCAAGCGTCCTAATGAGAAGGTTAAACCCAAGTCGGTTAAGGTCAAGGCAGGCGACACGCTTTGGATTATTGCCAAAAAGAACTTAGGTGACGGGTCCCGTTACAAAGAGATTCAGACACTCAACAAAATTACAAATGCACAGGCCAAACGGCTAAAGGTTGGACAAGTGCTAAGACTGCCGGGGTGATGGCATGGATATATTCATAGACAATCGAGACGGAAACGTGTGGCAGGTGTCCGGCGAAGCGATGGCAGGCAAAGAAAACGCCGCCGGGCTGGTGTCTGAGCTTGCTTGGAAGACCGAACGCACTGGGAGCCCGGGCAGCGTAGATATCACGCTTGTTAAAGATGGAATATATCAAAACAAGAAGTTTAAAGTCCAGAATGGGGATATCGTCCGGATTACCAAAGGTAAATACAAGATATTCTACGGCTATGTGTTTTCGGTGGAGCAGTCGGAGAAATCCGACATGAAAATTACTGCTTATGATCAGATCCGTTATCTGAATGCAAACGACACTTATGTATTTAAAAACCTGACGGCTGGCGCGGTGATAAAACGAATTGCAGAGGATTTTAAGCTGAAAACCGGAATGATAGCTGACACGGGATATAAAATCCCAGCCATGGTAGAGGACAATCAAAAGCTATTGGATATTATCTACAAGGCCATAGACCAAACACTAATGTCTACCGGAACCATCTATGTTTTCTACGACGACTTTGGCGCTCTAGCCCTTAAACGAGCCGCTGACATGCTTGTATCTGTTTCGGTGGGTGACGGCAGTTTAATGACCGGATACGCGCTTAAACGGTCCATAGACAGCGAAACGTACAACTATGTAAAGCTGGTGCAGGACAATAAAGAGTCAGGTAAGCGCGATGCCTACGTTTACCAAGACGGTAACAATATTAAAAAGTGGGGTAAGCTTCAACTCTATGACAAAGTAGACGAGAAGATGAATGCTGCTCAAATAAAACAAAAGGCGCAAAACTTGCTCACCTTACACAACAGAGAAAGCAAAAGCTTAAGCATAGATGCTATGGGAGACTTGAGCATCCGGGCGGGGTGTTATGTGCCTGTCTTCATCGACGATTTGAAGGTAAGCCAAGTTTACTTGGTAGATTCATGCACACATAAATTTTCAGGAATGGAACATACCATGTCACTCGAATTGAAGGTGATCTAACTAATGATTAAACAACTGCGGGATATAGCTTTAGGCAGTATAGAAGCATCCAAACCAAGCGAAAGTATGGTAGGACAGGTGACGGGAGTAGATCCGCTTGAAATTACTGTTGATCAACGGCTGGTGTTGGACGCAGATTTATTACTTGTCACGGAGCGTGTAAAGCGGTATGTGGTTAGTCTCACACACAGTCATGTATACAAAGACGAGACTCCTTCTGAAACGGCTACCAAGAACACTCAAACAGCGTTGCCGGATGTGCTAGTGATCCGCGAAGGTTTGAAAATGGGGGACGCAGTGCTGTTGCAGCGAATGAAGGGCGGCCAACAATTTGCCGTTATAGATAAGTTGGTGAACGCATGATTCCTGAGGGTGGTAGCATAGTTGACGAAGAGATTGAGGAAGAGGAAATGCCCACCAAGACATATGCCTTAGACTTCACAAATGGACGCGCACGCGGCATTGTGGACGGTCTGGAGGCTATGCGGCAAGTGGTGTATAAGATACTTCAAACACTGCGATATGAAAATCTCATATACTCCGACGATTACGGGGCAGAAGTAGACCGGCTGCAAGGGCAGAGCCGGTTATTTGTGCAGACTGAGCTTAAGCGATTAGTGCGTGAGGCTTTGCTGGCGGATGACCGGATTACAGATGTGAGGGATTTTCAATTTACCTTTACAGGATCGGACGTACTGGCAGAATTCGAAGTCGTGACTACGCAAGGTAATTTCAGGAACGAAACGGGGGTGAGCGGCATTGTATGAGACTCAAACTTTTGACAACATCTTAGAGCGCATGCTAGCCCGTATACCGGACAGTATGGATAAACGGGAGGGCAGTGTTATATATGATGCGTTGGCCCCAGCTGCTTCCGAATTAGCGCAAATGTATGTGGAATTGGATACGAGTATAAGCCTGATATTCCCGAACGCAGATAATGAGGAATATTTGGACTCGGCTGTGGCATGGTCCGGTATAACTCGTAAAGAAGCGACCAAAGCACATTGGCGAGGAAAGTTTTACGACAGCCAAGGGGTTCTCATGGATGTGCCTATTGGCAGCCGCTACAGCATTGAGGATCTAAACTATGTCGTACTCAGTAAATTGGGTGTCGGCCAGTTTGCTGTGGAATGCGAAACGGCTGGTGTAATAGGTAATCAGTTTTCGGGTTCACTGTTACCGATTGACTTTATTAACGGGTTGGCCAAGGCGGAATTGGTAGATCTACTTGTTTCCGGCGAGGATACAGAAACGGGCCCAGCTCTATTTGATCGGTACCAAGACAGAGTAACTAAGGCTATCACCAGCGCAAATAAGAACCAATATGTTAACTGGGCTAGGGAAGTGCCGGGCGTAGGCGATGCGAAAGTATTTCCTTTGTGGAATGGTAATGGCACGGTAAAGGTAGTTATTTTGAATAATGAAAAACGCGCTCCATCGGCAGCAGTAGTTCAAGCTGCGCAAGACTATATAGATCCAACACAGGATGGACACGGCGAGGGGGCCGCTCCAATCGGACCAGTGGTTACGGTTGTGGGAGCTGGCGAAGTGCCTATTAACGTCAGTGTGCGGGTTCAACTCGCAAGGGATGCGACTACGGATGATGTAAAAGAGCAGTTGGAAGCCAGCATTTCAAAGTATCTGGAGGGATTAGCTTTTAACGATACCGACACATTGGTGCGTATTACGCGGATCGCCAACTTTATCTTGGACGTGCCGCCTGTTATCGACTATTTTGATTTAACCATTAACGGCGTAACCAGCAACATTCAGGTTCCGTTAGATTCGGTTGCCGTGCTCGGGACGGTGGATGTGCATGTCTAAAAAACTAATGTCATACTTGCCGGACTATTATGAGGAAATTCAAGAATTCGTAGAAATAATGCAGTCGGAAGATATTGAGTTTGATAATTTGGATGCTGCAATAGTGGATACATTCCGCCAGTTTCACCCGGAGACTGCGACATGGGGCATTAAGTTTTGGGAAAAGGATCTTAAAATAATTTCCATGCCCTCTAAGCCAATTGAGCAGCGGCGGAGCGTGGTTATCTCTAAGATGCGCGGGAGCGGCAAGGTGTCTGCGAGCATGATCAAAAATGTGGCAGATAGCTATGATCGCGGAGAGGTTGATGTTACTGTTTTTCCGTCTGAATACTATTTTGTGATCAGGTTTATCGGGACACTAGGATTGCCGCCAAATCTCCAAGACTTAAAAGATGCTATAGAAGAGATCAAGCCAGCACACTTAGAAGTGCGGTATCAGTTCAGGTACCTTGTTATACGTGAGATACACCATGTGATGAAGATCAATGAAATTAATAACACTCAATTAAACAAATTTGCAGGAGGTGTGCGGATTGGCTAGTAATACACCTAATTTGAGCCTATACATGAAGGACCCGGTGGCAGACGGGAATGATTTTTTCGACGTTGAAACGATGATGAATGATAACTGGGAGAAGATAGACGGTTTTGCTGGTGGTATGGATGAGGTTAAAGAACGCCTTAATACTATATCTCGTCAGGGTGTAACGCTTCAGCCGGGCGTGCAGATCATCAATACTTCCAAGTCAGCCTTATTCCAGCTTTCTGGTTTGACAGGCCGGATGATGGTGAATCTGCTCGGGCGGATGGGGAGTTGCGAAAGCGTGGGGCTGTGGTCGTCTAATACGACTATAGCAGTTGATACCGCTAATAAAACCAGCGGGGCCAGCTCATTCAAACTTACGCTTGGTTCTGTGCCCGCTACAGCTTCAGCAAGCTTTTTAACTACGCCGGGGAAAAAGTATATAGCTGTGGGCGATGTTAAAAACGGAAATACCAGCAAGGTGGCCATATCCATAAACGGGATTGCTGGAGCTGCAGGTAATGAGGTAACATCAGCCTCTGCTTTTGCGCCATCTGTTGTGCGGTTCGCCGCGACGGACTTTTTTCACATTGTTACGATCACGGGAACGGGTGCATCTGGTAATACGTTTAATATGGACAGCGTGCGCGTCTATGAGGTCAGTGATGCAGATTATGCAGCAGCCGCAAGTTATACACCAGCTCAAGCAGCCGCTAAATGGCCTTACGTAGACAGTGTAATGCCTGTACGTAATCCATATGTGATACGGTACGGGGAAAACCTGTTGCCAAGCTTCTATGAATGGGTTTTACACGCTAATGCGGTAGTTTTGGGGCCTAACAAGCTGCAACTAAAGGCTACAACGGGAAACCAAGCTTCATCTGTGGCGTTACCTTGTGTACCAGGAATGAGTTATAAAATTTCCGGCACCATACCGCTTGGCACGTATGTGAGGGTGAGTTTTTACGATGCCAACGGAACATTTATAAGCGATCTTTTTAATACCAGCATAACAACGCCGAACAATTGTTACCGAATGGGGATTGAGTTGCAGAACAATAACGCTGAGGGTGCTACAGGGACGTTTGTGTTTGAAAACATAATGCTCAACATCGGCAGCACAGCTAAACCCTTCAAACCTCGCGAGGACTCCATGTTGGCATTGCAAACAGACCTGTATGCCGATCCAGTTACAGGGGCTAATGCGGATACAGTGTTTGAGCGTGACGGACAATACTTCAAGTCTAAGAGTTGGAATGGCTTGACGCTGGATGGTAATCAAGCTTGGGCGTACAAGGACACCAAGGCAGGCAATAAACAGGTAACTTTACCTTTGCCCAACCCAAAGACGGACAGCGAAAGAGTTGTAAAGTATGACGGCAAATTAATCGCACATGCCTACCCGTGGACAGATGCGGATCAATCGTTTTTAGCCGCTGACGGGTTATATCTATCAATACCCGTTGCGGATAGTGGATGGGCAGACGGGTACCAACCAGACCAGAACGACATCAAAGCCTATTTCTACGGCTACAAAGCTTATGACGCTAATACCATCACGCCAGCCCAAGCGCAGGCGGCTACCACAGCAACGTGGAACGGTACAGGCACTAAATATTGGGTTCAACGTGTCGGTGCGCCTAACTTTACCCAATCCGCACCACAACAGGCATATGCAGGGTATACACCGTACCAACTCGTATACCAGCTTGCAACGCCTACAGTAGAGCCTATTGTATCAGAGGGGCAACTTGCGTTTAACGAGGGCGATAATCAGGTTGAAGTAGGTACGGGGATTGTGCTGCGCGAGTCGGTTGGTCCTAAACTGCACACAAACGGGTTCTACTATATTAACGCTAATGCCGTTTCGGGCAGTAATACAGTCAATACACCTAGCCGAATTATCAATATTTTCGCTAACAACAAAAACGATACAAGCAGTTGGGCCAACTATACAAATTCCAGCAGCAACGGAATAACGTCCGAACTGAATCCGAGTAAATTTAATGCCGCAGCTTCTTATAGCGTCACATACCTTATGGCTACACCATCTCCGGTCGTACCATTCACAGGCTCATATGCTGCGAATGAAAAGACGCTGCTTGCAGACTTGGTGGACGGTATGCAGCAGACAACCTCAAGGGTGTCGGTACTGGAGAACAAGAAGGCTGACAAAGATAATCCTGCATGGCTTACGCCTACGTTGCTTAATGGTTGGACTAATCATGACGTAACGTTGAGTCAGATATCTTACTTGAAAGATTCGGCAGGTTATGTCCACATAAAAGGCATAGCTAAACCAGGAGCTATGAATACGAATGTCTTCCAGTTACCTGCGGGATATAGACCATCGCGTACAATGGTGGCAGGAGTGGCAGCGAATACGGACAGCGGGCATGATGTTTTAGGGCGCGTCAATATTGGATCTAATGGCAATGTTGCGATACTTGCTGTAGTTGGCATCACGATAACGAATACTGGTTGGGTTAGTTTGGACAGTTTGCCGCCGTTTCTGGCTGAACAATAAGGAGGTCTAACATATGAAAGTAGTACCTAAAGTAAATACAGACGGCTTCTATCTAGAGGACGAACTGGTGGACGATGCCTTTAATGGTGTCGTCCCTTTTTATGCCCAGCCAGATAGCACTGATCAAGACGAGGGCACCGAACCAAAAAAGCCGGAGCTTTTAGGCTACACAGTTGGCGTACCGATCACAACGCCGGGACTGTTCAAACCGCGTTTCGATCTTGCTGCATGGAAGGTTTATGAGAGTGCCGTATACGAGGCACAAGAGGCGTATATATCGGCGTTAAACGATTGGCAGGCTAAGGGCAGGGAAGAAGGGGGACAGCCAGCATATGTTGCTCCTAAGCAGCCAGACAAACTATGGACTGAGGGACTTACGCCGGAACAGATAGCGGAACTAACCAAGCAGCCAGAACCGCAGCCAAAGCTTCGTGAAGAACTTACAAATACACAGATTGCAATGGCTGATATGTACGAGCAAATGCTTGCAATGCAAGCTGAACTTAAAGCTCTTAAAGAGGGGAGGTGATTAACGTGGCAGCCATATATGGATCTCTAATCATGAAAGGCATAAAGACGTTTGCTCAGGTGCCAGATATACAAAAGGAACCGGTTAGAGCATATCTAGTAAGTTGGGGATTAGATGTAGATGGCACACCATTAGAAAAACGGGAAGAGTAAGGCAGGAAAAATTTCCTGAGCAAAATAGATAGAGACGGGGGAAAGGGTATGCCGGAAGGAGACGTGATGGCAATTGAACAATTGCACGCGAAAACAGAAGAGTTAACAGCTCAGCTACAAGGTTTGAGCGCGAAGTTTGCGAGGCTTTCCGCACAAACATTGTCGGATGAAGCGCGTTTTAAACTGATCGAACAAACAGCGGGGCGCCATGATGAAGAGATTCGCCAGCTCAAGGATTCGACTAGAATGATGCAATTGCAATTCGATCAAGTTATGACCAAAATTGATACGCTGGAAATGAAACTGTTCAGCTGGCTCCAACAAACTCAGCAGGACAGCGTTAAAGAACGAACCACGAATAACAAGCAGTGGTTTCAGTTCCTCACGTTTGTGTTGGGTGGGACTATAATCGCTATTGTTACGGCGGTATTCGTAAAAGGGGGATTGTAAAGATTGTTTAATCAAACCAAATACACAATAGAACGGCGCTACATAAACAAGCGCCATAATGTAAGACCGGGTACTCGCCTAACAAGCGGGAATCCGGTCTTTTTAGTTGCACACGACACAGGTAATCCAGGAGCTTCAGCGGATAACCACTTTGCCTATTTTCAAAATCTAAAAGACCGATCCGCATCTGCTCAGGTCTTTGTGGATGATAAGAAGATACTTGAGATTATTCCAACTGGAACCGGATCGGATGCAGCCGAGAAAGCTTGGCATGTCTTGTATAACGTCACTACGGATAACGAACGCTTTGGCGACGATGCGAACGATATAGCTTTGGGCGTGGAATTATGCTTTGGAGGCAAGATCAATACGCTGGAGGCTTACAAACGCTTTGTATGGTACTTGGCCTACTGCTGTAACAAATGGGGGATTAACCCACGTACACATATCCCATCGCATAAGCAGCTTGACCCGTATCGTAAGAGGGACGTAGACCAAGCTCTGGCGACGATTGGCAAAACGCTAAAGGAATTGGTTTATGACGTGGAAACGGAGCTTAAAGGCGCTGCTGTGGCTCCTGCTGCGTTGGACTTTACGCCGTTACCTGTGTATATCGCTCAATCCTTAATTGATAACTACGTATCTCCAGCTTGGTTCGCAAGCCAGAAGGCGGGGGATCAGGAAGGCAAGACGCATTTTCATAACCTCGCTAACAACCTGCGGGCTGCGGCAGGGTTGAACGAAAAAAATCTGCCGCTTGCTGGAGCTGTGAAGCTGTTTAAATCCAATGCCCAAGAGATTATCTTCCGCTGGCTGCAACCAGCTTGGTTTAAAGCGAAACAAGAGGGTGACAAGGAACAAATGCAACACTATAACAACCTGGCTAATTACTTGCGACGTGCTGCAGGTTTGCCAACACAATAAGAGGGGGATTTATAAATGCAAAATGTAATCGAAACAATTCAACCAGCTATTAGTACCATTGTTACAGCCATTGTAGGCGTACTAGTGACCTTTGCTTTGGCAGGGATTAATACACTAAAGAATAAGGCTAACAACTGGCTAGACGCACGTACAACAGCCGCGCAACGTGAGGTAATCCACAAAGTAGCGGGGGAAGCTTTCGCGCTTGCTCAGACTACGTTTAAAGATGCAGGCGGGGTTCGAAAGATGAAAGAAGCTTTACAGTATGCATCCTTGAGGCTTACAGAACAGGGTATTGTGGTATCGGCTACAGAATTGCAGGCAACTATTGAAAAAGCTTATTTGGAGTTCAATTCTAAACAGAAACAGCAAACGGGCATCGTTACAGTAGAACCCAAAATCAACATCGAAGAAGCCTCTCAGGCAGCAGCTAAAGAAGCTGTATCGGGTCTGGCTGCAAAGTTGAATGATTTCTTGGCACAGGCTACAGCAGAGGTAACACCAGTTGCTCAGGTTCAACCTGAACCAGACCCTATTTCTATGCCAACTGAATCTGTCCAAACGCCTGTTACTGCAGAATAAATCTATAAAACAAATACCCTGCTGGGATGCGGTGACGGCAGGGTATTAATGGGTATAGATAATTTTGTGTGGTGGAATATTATCAAGTATGAGAATATAATAAAAATAGGGTGGTGAAGAAAATGTCCTTGAAAAAACAGATTAAAAGTATAATCGGCCAAGGTATAGCCCGAACTAACAGAGAACGAGAAATTTTTGATCAAGACTTTTCAAGAATATCTAAACAAATTGCCGATGGCAAAAGCGAAATGAAAGAAAGAGCAAAAAAACGCAGACTTATTCAAAATAAATAGCAACTGGAGATAAAATGATATCTCCTTTTTTTATTGCGCTAACTGTTTTCAGTATCATTTCAGTAACTCCGCTCATCATGCTTGATAACTGTTCAAGATTACTATTACCTTCAAACATATCTATATTTAAATCCTCGAAAACACGAGTCGCTTTCGCCAATACATGAATCTGCAGCTTAGACCCTCCGCCGTATTTAAAATTTAGTTCCGAACTACTTTCTCGTAAGTGCTCCTTTTTCAATGGTGAGATAAACAGTCCTTGTCTTAAAAAAAGATTTGTCGGTAGGATGTTTCCGAGATATTCAATGAAGCTTCCGATTAACTCAAACATCTTTTTTGTTTCTTCGACATCACCGGATTGAGCATGAGGATTTGTTTGTTTCATAACTTCAATTAATGCATTAGGGTCGGCTATGCTTTTGAGATAGTCAAAATCAAAAATACTAAAGTCAGCAGAAACTTTTACATATTTACCAAAGAGGTTTTCTAAATTTGGTTCGTTAACATTAGTGATAGTTTCTATATTGATAGTTTCAAGATAATTTTCAAACTCAATAAGTGAGTTGTCGTGTAATTGCTTCGATATAATTTCTTTGCCAGCCTCTAATTGAGTAAGAGAGAATACCTCATCAGCTTGATTGTTTGCTGAATACTTGTAGGTTACTGTACCGTTTGGAGAAACAGAAATGAACGGAATATTTACCGACCCCGTATTTAATTGTGCCGTAACATCATGTGTACCTTGTCTTTTGGTAGCAGATGAATCTGTCCTTGTATCTTGTTCGAACTGTTCATGCGTAGAGTTGGAAGGAAGACCACGGTGAGTTTGGGCCATAAAAGAATTCAGAAAATTAGTGTCCAGATAAATAATCTCTTTCATATTAAATACTCTCCTTAGTAGTTGTTAGATGCAGAATTAACTTTACTCTATGATTCACCAGAATTCACCATATTTTTTTGAATGTATTTACAGAATCACCCAAACCAATTATACTGATAACAACACATACGGAAGCACCGTTGTGCAATCCGAAGGCATCGGTGACACCCTACTGGCTAAGCTGGTGGGGTGTTTTTACGTTTTGGGATATAGCAGTTTATTAATGAAATTTTAAGGAGTGAATAATACATGCTCGAAGGATTTCTAATTGTACTTATAATGATCGGTTTAATAATGGCCGTTTTAGTACCTGCAATAATATCTGCCGAACGCGAAAACGCAAGGAATTCAAAACTACCCAAAATTGAACGAATCGCAAAAGTAATTGATAAAAGAGTAGACTGGGTGGAGAATTCTTCAACAAAAAAATATTTTATAACATGCCAATTTGAAGGATCAGATCGGAAAGAAGTCAGAGTACAGGAAAATGAATATGGCATTTTAATCGTTGGAGATGAGGTTAAAGTAATAACCCAAGGTACTTCAGAAAAGGTCGAGCGTTTTACAACATGAGGTGATCAGCATAATCCATATGGGAGGTATACATATGTTTAAGTGGATATTTACCGTGTTGATAACAGTCCTATTAGCTGGATGCAGCGTACAACAAGACGTTGTAAAGAGCACTAAGAGCGACCCTGTAGCCGTTCCGGTAACGCAGGTATCTGCCGATACGGTCAAGCTGGAATTCCCGTCAGACCGTTATCCCGAGACAGCACAGCACATTAAAGAGGCTATAGCAGCCGGAAAGTCACCAGTATGCACTATAGACCGTGAAGGAGCCGACCATAACCGGGATTTATCATTGAAAGGTGTACCCACCAAGAAGGGCGAAGATCGCGATGAATGGCCTATGGCGATGTGTTCCGAAGGTGGAGAGGGTGCAGACATTAAGTACATAAGTCCAAAGGATAATCGTGGAGCTGGATCGTGGGTAGGACACAAGCTGGACGACTATGCTGACGGGACCCGAGTGGAATTTATAGTAAAATAGCAACCCCCCGCCAACCAGTTTTAGGTTAGCGGGGGTTTTTGACATTAATCAACACTACATTTAGATTTAATAGTTCAAAAGACCATATTTATGAAGGAGGAATAGCCTGAAATTTATTTATGTTATTGATTAAATACTTAGAATTTTAAACAATTCATCATGGGACTTCCTTACTGTTTATTACAATTTACTATTTTCCCGTTACTTCGACATTCACTTTTGTATATTATTTTGTTGTAAATACAAAATATTGGAGGAATGTATAAGTGAAATGGAAATTAGCTAAAAAAACTATTTTGAGCTCAATGGCAACTGCTTTATTATTTTCTGTTATAACTCCTTTCGCGGCATTTGCAGAAACATCTTCAGTAACTGCTACATACGGAACAACACCAACAATCGATGCAAATACTGTAACTCCGCCTGCTCCTACTGTACAGCCTGATGGGGAAGTTAGTACCCAAGGGGTGAAAGTTAAGGCTGTAGAAACTGCTATTAAAGCATTAAGATATGTTATCGATAACCCTGTGTCGCGGTGGACTCTGGAAAAATTCTTTGATACAGAGACAGTGGCAGCTGTTATTAAATATAACAATAAGGTTTTTGGTGTTCTTGAAAGCTACTTAGGAGCAGTAGAATTGACTACTGCTGAAATAGCCGCAGGCGCAAGGTCTGCAATCGTTCAGGAATTGAGAGGAGTCGTTAGTAAAGGAATCGCAGAAGGAGTAGGGATGGTTGTGGAGTGGTTGATTTATTATGGTAGCAAAGTAATACTTTAATGACTTGAAAAATGAGAGGTGCATCATGGAAAACCCGGATATAACTCAACTTGAGAAGCGTATAAACATTTTGCTTGAATGGAAATCTGCATTGTTACGTTTAGCAGAAGATGAATTGTCACCATATGATAAATGGTGTGCAGAAAAAGAGCTTAGTCGTGAAGATCAACACTTTATCACGAATCTTTGTATGTTATTTAACATACGATTGCATCCTGATCAAAGTAACCCCGATGTTCAAAAAATCACTAAGAACTTTGAAGAACATTTCAAAGTTAATGATTTTGAGTTAAGTTACGAAGTGTTTGAAAAATTTATAAAAGATTATCAACTTAGAGTGCATCCAATTCATGAGTGGGATGCTCGAGAAGTGCTTGAAAAGCTGGCCGAGAGTAATAGGAGTATTGAATTGAAGGAAAAGCTACTGGGTTAGCTATGGATTCTAAACGGAATAAGTAAAACGGTCCCGCCAATTTAGATTAGCGGGACCTTATTCATTGGAGGAAAAATCACAACAATCACCGAATAACTATTCTGAGGTGATCAGCATGAACCATACATATAAAGTGTTAAAGTCGGATATAGAATTATTTGCAGCTGCATTAAGCCAGGTAAGAGTATATGTAGTCCAGACGTTGGGTGAGGATCTGATAGATATAGTGGATTACGGTGGCGCAGTGGAGAAGATTACACCAGAGTCAATTAGGATTAACGGATCTTATTTTTTCCGTAAGCAGTTTGAATTTAGAGTAGATGTGAAAAAGGACTCCAACGGTATATAACCGATAGAGTCCTTCTCTGTTTTATGTGAGTCGAATGTATATGAAGCCACTTAGTAATTTCTGTACATTAATTAGAATTGTCTTGCGCTTATATTGAGGTCCATCTGGGAACCGTCTTGGGTGTAAATGTATACACTATATGAGTTTTTACTTTGGGAATAAATTTGCAAGGTCTTCTGACTACCAGGTGAAACCGAAGTGTCTATAGAGGTGCTGGAACCAGCTTTCTTAATCTCTACATAAGCTGTTGAACTTCCATTATTTTTAACGAACACATTGGCGTCTTCTCCATTCTCAGGGATCATGGTGAAGGTTTTCTCAAATGCTCCTTTTCCAGTGTGATGTATCGGATTAATCAATTGAACATCAAAAGGAGTAATAACATGTCCGTCCTGATTCTCAGTATTTTCGATCACTTTAATGTAACCATTATCAGTTTGATTTGCTGAAATTGAATCCTGCGCAAAAGCAGCAGGGCTTAGTGACAGAAGCAATGATGTGGCGATACCAAAACTCATTAATCTTTTCAAATTAAATCCCTTCTTTCTATAATTTAACTACAAAAATAATTATAATTAATCTGTATATCTGTGTACATAGTCACTAAGTACCATAAAATATAGTTGTTAAGAGAATTGAAAAAAGGCAGTCTTATTTGGCGGTATATAATAGAAAGCTCTGCTAACCTTAATTGGTCGGCAGAGCTATTTTTATTTGAACAATTTTGAAAGCAGCTTGAATATATCAAACGTGCTGCGATTGTACGCCTTATTGTATGCCGCCTTACGTGGGTTTCTTAGCCATCCCCAGCCCCGTGGCATCTGTAGTCCTGCACGGTGTACAATCTGCCGTTTGAGGCTGGTACGAGCTGCTAAACGCTTGTTTAGGCTGGGCTTGCGTGGTCCATATTTCATTCCGATACCTCATTTATAGAGCATTCTTTGAATACGTTAAGATCCAAATCAAACAGTATGCCGATCCGCACCAACTCAGAAGCAGTAAAACGGTCCTTTTTTAACTTTAAAGAAAAGGTGACCTCTTTAATGCCTACTTGCTCGGCCACCCATTTATTTTTATATCCTCGCTTATCAATTTCGCGTACGATCATTTCCGCGATGGTCATTTTTATCAGCCTTTCAACACAATTATGAGGGTAATTACACTTATGACAAACCCGGCTAGACTCATTATAAAGCTGGCAGTGTTTAACTTGCTCATATACGGTGTAACCTCCTTCGCTTCGTGGTATACTTAATTAAAGAGAGAACATAAGCCCCGTTACAATCCGCCCCTTTTGGGGGCGAACCGTAACCCTCAGCTTACTACCTAAGTAGTAAGACTATGAGGTTGATGATCGCTGTCATAAATGTAATCAGGACCGTCAAGAACTGGATTACATCTTTGACTTCAGGGGGCTTACGTTTTCTCTTTTTCTTTGCCATTCTTTTTCCCTCCCTTCTGATATTAATTATACACCGATGTTATACTATAGTCAAATAAAAATTATACTAAAGTATAATAAATAAGCTGTGCATGCACATACCACGGGTAAGGCTCAAGGCTTTTTATGTATTGATAAGAACATTTGTTCGTTATATAATGAGTTCATCCAAACATCAAGGGGTGACATCATGATGAAATTGACATCGAAAGAACTGAGAGCCTTGAGTTATATCGAACAATTTATCGAGGTGAGTAAATATCCGCCAACGGTTCGAGAACTACAAATAGGGTTGGGGCTGGCATCTACATCAACAGCATATGGGTACATGGAGCGTCTACAGAAAAAGGGATATATTGAACGTGGTGAGAATATGCCGCGTGCACTTAAGGTATTGCCTTATGCTCACTGATCGGGAACGAAAATTACTGCGGATACTGTACAACTATTCTGCTGGTCGCCGCCGACTACCAACGATTAAGGAACTGGAAATAAAGACAGGTAGGAGTGCAGCGGATATAAAGGCGGGCCTGCTGGCTTTGGAACAAGACAACTATATTGCATGGGATAACAAGAGCGATACCCGACACATCATGATAATAGAGGGCTGGGATCGTGATCAAAAGATCGTTACGCCTCCGGGGGCTGCAAATAGGTACTATACAGAATATTAAAAAAAAACGAAAGTCCGACGCGTGGCGGACTTTCGTTTTAATGAGTGAAAAAGCGTATTAGGGCCAAACCAATAGAAACAATTGCCGATATTCCGATTCCGACAATCCATTTCATTAGAGTAGCGTTAGATTCGTTGATTTGTGCTTTTACATATGTTTCAGTGGCTACACCGTGGGACTTAAGTTGTTCACTAAAGATGGTCTTGATTCTGTCTTCGGTGGGCACTTTTTCGAAAAGTTCACGCATGTATAGCTTCAATTCTAAAGTGGATTTGTCCAAGTCTGATTTTGAAACCTTATCTTTTAAATCGTCTTTCAAGTCTTTTTGACCTTGCTCCAGACTTTCTATTCTACGCAGTATATCGTTCATTCCGCCTCCACCTCCGCTTCCTGTTGGGCTTTCCTCACCAGCTGCTGATTCATTTGAAGACCATTGTTGTTTAGGAGTAGTTTTTTGCCGTCTGTTTTCTTTTATTCCGAACTTTACTACATTCGAGCCTTCTCTATCTCCTATTTTCACGAAATTATTCATCGTCATCGCTCGAATCCCCATTTTCATTTTCTATTATAACCGGGGCTGTAAACAGGGTGACTTCGTCATTCAATAAAACAACAAAATGATATTCTCCGGCCGTATCAACTTCAATACCCTGTTGTGTGGCGACGCTAACGCCTCCATCTACAGACTTAATTTTCTCTATATCGTTATTATTTTCTAACATTAATTCACTAAGCGGGAGTACATCCAACACATTTCCAGATGGGTCTCTAAACTCAGCAGTGATTCTATTGTTTTTAGGTTCATGTAAATGCATAGCTGAAGTAATGCAAAATTTCAATTTTGAAGGTAGAGACATCTTTCGTTTATAAAAAGGCTCATATATTAACATTTTTTTCTTTTCATCGAAAGCGCCTATGTTGGTCATGTCCTCTGAAAGGATAAAGTAATAAATTCTTGTATCGTTAAGCATATTCTCACCGTCATGAATCTCCATCGGCTGGAGTAGTTGCTGTGCATCTTCCGTAAGTATAGTTTACCCTATTGATACGCGTTTGGCTATATCTGCCAATATAATATAGGTAAACTCAGGAGTAAGAAAACAACCTAAATTGAAAAACTTCTGTGTGACTTGGCAATAATATTTTATTGCACAGAACAAGTGTTCGCAATATAATCAATACATAACACATCAGGAGGCTACATACATGTCTAAAAAACTAGAAGGTAACGGATTATGGGAAAGCAGCCGCATTATCATACCAGAGCATAAAGAGGCTTATTTGCGTCTCATGAAGGATCGACAACGGCGGGGCAAACCGGAGTTGGACGACCAAGAGGTACAGCTAATTGAGCAGGCTCTAATAGATTCCTACAACTCACGTCAGCCTGTCAGCGTGACCGTATTTAGTCCATTCGACGACACGGTTATGACTGGTGTTGTTACGTCAATTAACACGGCTAGACGCGAAGTAAAACTGTTTCGTGGTGAGGATGATTTTAGTTGGATTAAGCTAGAGGATATTATATTCGCAGGCTGAAACTTAAGTCCTGGTCTTGTTTTTTAGAAAATTGGAGTTTATGTTATTGTTACTTAGCTGTAATAATTTAATTTATTGCAGGATTCTGTATTTAAATATTAAATTCTTCACTTATATCGAGGTAGAGGGACGAGCAACATGAACGAGATTTATGGAGGATAAAAGGCTTTTAAAAGCAGAATAACGAGGAATACTTAATATTGCTGATAAGAAATTGATGTGCCTAATTTGCACATTGACGCAAATATGATCATTCTGAGCTAAATGATTGGGCCAGATGAATCCTTAGAAAGTTATTCTATTAAAAGCTCATCCACATATTATTGACATGATCTTTTATTCTTTCATTAATGTCTATTCTTACGCATATTCCCCTCTTTCTCAACGAAAGTGTGTTCTATGCCTGATTCTAGTGTCAGTACTAGAGCCTTACACTTTGCTATGATACTTGGAAATTCACCTGGATCGTCCCCTATAATGGTTCCATTCTTGTCTATAACTTTTTCTGATACAATCTTCATAGAATCCTCCTCTAAACTTATTTAAGATACTCTTATTGTATGTACCTTTATCCATAAAAAAAAGGGGGATTCAAATGCACATTAGTCAGTTTCCGCAGGATGTACAGGATTTCATCCACGAACTTTGTGCAAAGGCGATTTTAAGAGCTATACGTAATGGAACATTCGTTGATGATGTATCTTCTAACAAGGAGGAACAGCATGAGGAATAAAAGGGATTTTTTCGAAAAACTATTAAAGGACATTGACCAATACATACAAGAAGAAGTTGAAATACATTACAGAGAAAAGATATTAAATGATAGTGAACATGAAATGTCGGCTGTGGCCAAAGAAAGAAAAACATTAAGATCACTTCCAGATGTACTTACTGCTAATGATATAGCTAAATATATGAGCATTTCAAGAAGCACCGTATATGAACTATTCAGAATTAATGAGGATTACGGTGGAATTCCTAATTTTTCAGTGGGTAACAGTAGAAGAGCCATGAAAAGCGACTTTTTAGATTGGATTGAAAAACGTAAACAAGAACATAGAGATAGTTATAGTAAAGAATAGATTATACAGTCGCCTTTTCTGCCGTACTAAGATTTTTTGTTCAAACAAATATTGATTTGGAGGGATACACGTGGAAGCAGGAATGAAGAAGATTGAAATTGAGAAAGTAAAACTAAAACGCCATGGTATACTGGAAAAAATCAATCATCCTGAAGAGTGTTGGAGATTTAAGTCTGAGGATGTTATACAGGAATACGGAGAATTGGATCTTCTATATGTTTTAGATGAGTTATCAATTGATGGCTGGGAACTTTTGTGCTATGCAGAAGGTCAATACATTTTAAGAACTGTCGAGTATGTAGAAGATGAAATCAAATATCATCATTTTGAATTTGATGAAGATTAAGAAATGAAGTTAAAGCAAAAAGGCCCTGGAATTCTCCAGGACCAAGACGAGAAAGAACATGTAGCTTTTGACCATATTTTGACCATATTTGAACCAGAACAGACCCTAGAAAGTCGGAATAAAAATTTTTTTCTTCCTATTATAGTGCGGAAAACTGAATATATCCGAACGTTATATTTTCGAACGTAAAAAATACGGTCTCAAAGCTGCTCGTCGTGCACCACAGTTCTCGAAACGTTAATATTTCGAATACAGAAGAACCTTTTCCTTATGGAAAGGGTTCTTTTTTTAATTTCCTAATCATTACCCACATGTGGATAAGTAGACCTAGTTTAAAGCTATGAGTTTCGGCATGTTTCAGCGAATACATAAATAACCGCATGCAAATGCACGGAAAACGAGAAGTTATCCACGAAGGAATTGAAGATGATATTGTTATACACAAATACAGTTTGCTATTTCAACGTAGTTTATTCTGTAATGTTTATAACCTGTGACTAAATATATTGTCCGGCTATTTAGTTTATCCTGGTCTTAATATTCTCTGCTAAGTGCTGTTTCGCGAGGGTACTTTGCTTTCACCTGTTTATGTAAAGTTCTCGTTGATATGTTCTGGGAGCACTGTCTATGCCTCTTGTAGAGCTGTTTTGGGCGCAGCAGGGATACAGCAAGGAATACCTCTTTTTATTTGTGTGTACTGAGCAGAAGGACGATCCTTAACCTAACTGTCGGCTGCCTAGGCTGCTGCAATTGCAACGGCGATGTACTTGTTGCTGGTAATAGAAATAGTCTACACAGCAATCGCCACAAACTATAAACAGGAGCACTATGCATTGTCCGACTGTTTACCCTCATAAAATCGCTCCTCATTGATGACAGCTTTAAAAAGACTTCCAGAGCGATAAGAGCCTTGTTTGTGTCCAGTGGATCAATTGTTCGGTAATTGCCTCTACAAGCGCTATAGGATTGGATAGAGGCATAATAAGAATTCAGCGCGGAGTCATTTCTTTTATAATTTCCACAATGAAGGTATCGCTGACGCCAGAGCTCCTGAATAGTATAGTGGTTTCATCTGGCTAAAAATTCGGGTAAATGCTATTTCGCTTTTACCCTCTTCTGAACTTATCCACATACGGACTTCATCTTTTGAATGCAGAATAAGAATTCTGAAGCTAAAGGTATTTTCAAATCCCTCAGTTGGCGTCCTTCGATAATCTTAGATTCAGAAACGATGCTTGTTATCTTCTATAGATAGTTTTGCATGATCAAGTAACCCAAAGTTGTTCAGTATTACCGATGGCTGCCTCGCACTGGGCACAGGATTAGGATACGCTGCTCCTAGTTGACTCTAAAGCATTTTACTCAGAAAATCCGCAAGCAGACGTTAAGTACAAAAAAACATTTTGGCTATCAAATCATTCAACCAAGTGATTTTACGTAGCATGATAGGTTGTCAAAAAAATGCTTATCCGTACGTTCGGTTTGCTCTTCCAAAGTCACCATAGGGAATATTCCTTCAAGGACCAAACTACTTCCATATGTTGTTGTATAAGAAAGGCCTTTTTTTAAAAGCGTACTGTTAGTACATCTTTGTCTTCGACAGGGTGGAGAACAAGCCATCTTTCTTGACGGAAAAAATCTCTAATTCAAGCATACTTTCAGCTACAATAGTTACCTTTAGTAACCAAAGAGCTTATGTACCATTCTCAAATGTTTGGTATAAGAATATTTTATATAAAGTCAATGAACTTGGTTGGATACGCAAGAAAGCATTAAAGAATGCTGACAGAACAACATTCCTACAAGTTTGGGTGGATAAATGCTTGCATCAGGACATTTTGCCTTGGATTGACAATGATTAAGAAAGTTTTATACTGTATTTAATCTTATTAGTTTAGTCGGTATTGGAGTGACACTATTTATGAATCTTCATATGGAGGCGCATTGATAATGAATTTATTGGAGAAAGAAGCGTTGATTAGAGTCAAGGCAATTGAACTGGAAGATGCTACGCCAGAGGAAATTATCCAGTATGCTGTTCTTACATTTCCCAATCTTACCTTTGCTTGTAGCTTCGGAGCAGAAGATGTAGTACTAGTAGACATGCTTCAAAAAATTAGCCCTTCCACCGACATTTTTTACTTGGACACCGACTTTCATTTTCAAGAAACTTACGATACGCGAGATCAGATGAAGGCCAGGTACAACTTGGATTTTGTTAGAGTCTCTCCCTTAATTACTCCCGAAGAGCAAGCGGCTAAACATGGAGAGGAACTGTGGAAAACAGATCCTAACACATGTTGTGGTATACGCAAAGTTGAGCCGCTGACACGCATTTTGTCGCAATACGATGCATGGATTACCGGTATTCGCCGCGATCAGGCCCCTACCCGTGCGAATTCAAAAAAGATAGAGTATGATGAAAAGTTTGGACTCGTTAAATTTAACCCCTTGGCAAGCTGGACATCCGAGGATGTATGGAACTATATCCGCACTCATGAAGTGCTGTATAATCCATTGCATGACCGCAATTATCCAAGTATCGGTTGTGAGCAATGTACCCGTGAGGTCCTACCAGGTGAAGATCCTCGTGCAGGTCGCTGGTCTGGCAATGAGAAAACGGAGTGCGGGCTCCATCAATAAAATGATATTCAGGTAGCTATGAGTCATATTTATGAAGAAGAAGGGAAGTGCATTATGACTGCAATTCTTCCGCATGGCGGAACACTTGTTGATAAAATCATTACAGGACCGAAGCAAAAAGCACTTTTGCAGGCCGCAGAGGAATTGTTTCCTATCCGTGTAAACTCATGGACCATTTCTGATCTGGATTTGATTGGAGTGGGGGCTTTCTCTCCTTTGACGGGGTTTATGAATGAATCTGACTATAGGTCAGTGGTAACAGATATGCGTCTTGCCGATGGTACAGTCTGGAGTATTCCCATTACTCTTGCAGTTGCAGAAAGTATTGCCAGTGAATTGAAAATAGGTCAGCAGGTGGCTTTAGTGGGGGAAACAGATGGTACCATTTATGCTGTACTTAATATTGAAAGTATTTATCAGGTTGATCAGGCTGAGGAAGCCAGAAGAGTATTCAAGACGGATGACCCGGCTCATCCTGGCGTAAACAAACTGTTAGATCGACCTGCTACGTATGTTGGTGGATCTGTGCAAGTGCTGAATCGGCCGGAGCCCACACAATTTAGTGAGTTTTACTATACACCATCACAGACACGCGACTATTTTGCAGAAAAAGGCTGGATAACAGTGGTTGGTTTTCAAACACGAAATCCGGTACACCGAGCACATGAGTACATCCAAAAAAGCGCGATGGAGATAGTGGATGCTTTGTTTCTAAACCCACTCGTTGGTGAAACCAAGTCAGATGACGTTCCGGCAGATGTGCGCATGAAGAGCTATCTGGTGCTGCTGGATAATTATTATCCTGCTGATCGTACTTTTTTGGGGGTATTTCCTGCTGCTATGCGATACGCGGGCCCTAGAGAGGCCATTTTCCATGCTATTGTGCGAAAGAACTATGGCTGCACCCATTTTATAGTTGGAAGGGATCATGCCGGTGTAGGAGACTATTATGGTACCTACGAAGCACAGGAAATTTTCAGGCACTTTACACCTGAAGAACTGGGAATTACTCCATTGTTCTTTGAACATAGCTTTTATTGCACCCGATGTGGAAATATGGCCTCAAGTAAAACATGCCCACATCCCAAGGAGCATCATTTAACGCTCTCGGGCACCAAGGTACGGGAATTGTTGCGCTCTGGGGTTTGCCCGCCACCTGAATTTACACGACCGGAAGTCGCTCAAGTGCTGATTGAAGGTATGAAAGAATTTGTTCATGCCTGAGTTGTACTATCTACACGCCTCGTCCCATATAGATTATTAGTATCTGTATAGGACGGAGGCGTTTTGTTATGCAAAAAAATAATCGTAAAAACGAGGTTACACTGTGGATTCGCTATCGGACGTTGCAAAAAATGCTGTTGGGCTGTTGTCTCGCCGTTCTATTTATTACACTGGCATTGTATGAGATACCTGCTTCGAGAGCTTGGACCCATTGGAGTTTACCCCTTACAGGTAAAGTAATTGCCATAGATGCTGGACATGGAGGGCCTGATGGAGGGGCGGTTAGCAAAGAAGGGATTATTGAAAAGGATATTAATCTGGCAATCGCTTTTTATTTGCGGGATTATTTACAGCAAGCAGGTGCTGTTGTTGTCATGACACGTGAGAATGACCGCGACCTAGCGCAGCAAGAAACGAAAGGTTATTCCAGAAGAAAAACGGAGGATTTGAAGCAGCGTGTGCGTATAATTGAGGAGCAGAAAGCAGACCTCTTTCTAAGTATCCACATGAACAGTATCCCGTCAAGCCGTTGGAGTGGAGCCCAGACCTTTTACGTACCTAACCATGCAGATAACGAGAATCTGGCGTCTTTAATTCAGGAAGAGATCAAACGCAACTTGGAAAATACGGACAGAGTGGCTAAGACCGTGAACACAGTTTATTTATTGAAAGCTCTCAAAATGCCTTCAGCCCTTGTAGAAGTAGGATTTTTGTCCCATCCTGAGGAAGCTAGACGACTAAGTGACGTGAACTATCAAAGACAGGTGGCGGCGTCCATATATAAGGGGATTTTGCGTTACTGTGCCGGGGAAAAGGGGATCTCACCAGCACCTGAGGCCAGATAGTGGTATACTGTAAGTGTTTACCACTCCGTAAATTCATCAAAGCAGAGGTGCTGATAAATCATGCAATTAAGAGAGCAAGTTATAGAGTTACTTCAACAAGTACGGGAGCCTTATACAGGACGCCGTCTAGTCGATCTCCATTTTATTCGGGATGTGGTTGTTAAAGAGGATCGTGTATCCTTGACCGCTATTAGTCTGAATAACCAGGAAGAGACGCTTGCAGAACTGGAGCGGGAAATCCGGCAGACTTTAGAAGAGGCGGGATTAAGCCACGTCCATATTCGTATTCGTGAGGCATCTGAGCATGAAAAGTCCGCAATTCAAGCTGGGGAGAATACCGAGGACGCCGCTGACCCGGTTTTGACCAAAGGACATGCTGTCGGTATGGAAGAACATGAGTTGCTTAACCCAGCATCTGGCGTCCGGTTTATTGCTATTGCAAGCGGAAAAGGTGGTGTCGGAAAATCGACAGTAGCTGTAAATTTGGCTGCTGCTTTAGCTAGACAGGGGAAGCGTGTAGGTTTAATTGATGCGGATATCTATGGATTCAGTGTGCCGGATATGATTGGAGTAGAGGATGTGCCTTCTGTCGAAGAGGGTATCATTCAGCCAGTGGAGCGATTTGGTATCAAAATCATGTCTATGGGCTTCTTTGTCAGAGAGAACAACCCGGTGATCTGGAGAGGTCCCATGCTGGGGAGAATGCTCAGACAGTTTTTTAGTGATGTCGAATGGGGAAAACTGGACTATATGATTCTCGATTTACCACCAGGCACTGGCGATGTAGCGCTTGACGTACATCAAATGATTCCGCAGAGTGAAGAAATCATTGTCACTACTCCACATGCAACGGCGGCTTTTGTAGCTGCACGTGCAGGCGCAATGGCGCTTCAAACGGATCATAAGGTCATCGGTGTTGTGGAGAACATGTCTTATTATGTGTCCTCCACTGGAGAAAAGGACTATGTTTTTGGGCGAGGAGGAGGGGCTATGCTGGCAGACACTCTTCATACAAAACTTCTTGCTCAAATTCCGCTGGGTATTCCAGATAATCATCCGTCAGAGGCCGACTTTTCTCCATCTGTATATAAATCTGAGTCTGCCACGGGTACCATTTACAATGATATTGCTGCTCAGATTACGTTCTTGCACATGGAATTTGAATAAAGAAAAAAGGCTGGTTTTTAAACCAGCCTTCAGGCTGTCGAGAAAGTCTCGACAGCCTATTTTATGTTAATTTTGTTTAAGACGACACCGCGTTAATGTTGTATAATATAGGTAACTATTGT
>NZ_JAFICR010000019.1:0-109564 GCF_017833915.1 Paenibacillus sp. 1182
TTCCGGGGAACGTTCTACCATAATTCCCACTACACTATCAGGTTTTATTCCCTTTTCTCTTAATTTTCTGGCCAGTTGGTTTGCCTTTTCGTTTACTTCCTTATAAGTCAGCTGTTTATCTTCAAACACTACAGCAATATTATTGGGTGTCTTTTCTACCTGCTCTTCAAACAGTTGATGTATAGTCTTATCCTTAGGATACCGGACCTTTGTATCGTTAAAGTCATATAGTATTTTCTGCTTTTCTTCCTGTGAAAGCATATCAATTTCTGACAACCTTTTTCCAGGATAAACCGTTATCTCTTCCAGAACATTAAGGTAATGGGCTGCAAACCTTTCTACAGTCTCTTTCTTGAACAGCCTTGTGGCATATTCCAAATCAAATGCAATACCTTCCTGGGTTTCCCGAGCATTTAATGTCAAGTCAAATTTGGATATTCTAAATTCATTTGTATAGGGTATAAACTTAAGCCTATCTATCTTCAATTCTGATGAGCCGGTATTTTGCAATACAAACATAGTATCAAAAAGAGGATTCCTGCTCATATCCCTCTTTACATTAAGCTTTTCCACCAGTTCTTCAAACTGGTAGTCCTGATTTTCATAAGCCCTTATAGAGTTTTCCCTTACTTCCTTTAGAAACTCAGCAAAGGTCTTTTCTCCCTGGGGATAGTTCCTCATGGCTAAAGTATTTACAAACATACCTATTATGTCTTGTAAATCTGTATGAGGTCTTCCAGCTATAGGGCTTCCCACTATAATATCTTCCTGCCCCGTATACTTAGACAGCAGTATGTTGTATGAAGCAAGCAATGTCATGTAAAGAGTAGCCCCATTATCCCTTGCAAGCTTAATAAGTTTTCCCGTAAGCTCACTGCCTGCTTCAAAACGGATAAAACCTCCGTCAAAGCTTTGAACCGCAGGCCTTTGGTAATCTACTGGCATATTCAGCACAGGAATTTCTCCATTAAATTCCTGGAGCCAGTATTCCTCCTGCTTCTTTATTTTGTCCCCAGCAAATAGTTCCTTCTGCCAAACAGAATAGTCCTTGTACTGTATACGGAGGGAAGAAGGGTTATTTCCTCCATACATATCCATGAACTCATGTACCAGTATATCCATGGACGTACCGTCAGATATGATATGGTGCATGTCAAACATCATGACATGCTTGTCTTTTCCCGTTTTCACAAGGCCTACTCTTAGCAGCGGAGCAATTCCAAGATCAAACGGCTTTATAAATTCTTTTACGATTTCCCCCACTTTTTCTTCGTAAGATTCTAGATACACTACACTAAAACCCACAGGATCATTGATCTTCTGGACGGGTTCACCCTCTATGAAATGGAAAGATGTTCGAAGGGTCTCATGCCTATTTATAAGCTGTTGGAAGGTCTTCTGAAAAAGCTCCAGATCAATACTGCCTTCAACCAGCAAGCTGCCTGGCATATTGTATGCTGTCCCTGCTCCTTCAAACTGATTTAATATATACAGCCTTCTTTGGGCTGATGACATAGGGTAGTATTCCATCTCTTTAGCAGTTTGGATGGATTGATATATACTCTCCTTTGCTTCCTTCATATACCTTGCTATTTCCGCTATAATTGGAGCCTTAAATATTTCCTTAAGAGGCATGTCTATATTGAACTCTTTGTGAATTCTCGCTACAAGGCTTGTAGCCTTTAAAGAGTGTCCACCTAACATAAAGAAGTTGTCATTTCTTCCTATCTTCTTAATTCCAAGGATGTCTTGCCAAATCAGTGCAAGCTTCTCTTCAAATTCGCCTATAGGCGCTTCATACTCTATTCCCGTATTTATATTACCTTCGGGTTCAGGCAATGCCTTCCTGTCTATCTTGCCATTAGCTGTCAATGGCATTTTTTCAAGCTGCACAAAGTATGATGGTACCATGTATTCGGGCAGTTCTTTTAAGAGATGCTCCCTTAGTTCTGATATTGTCAGCTCATTTTCTCCCGCTATATATGCACACAGGTATTTACTGCCCTGATGGTCTTCCTTTGCAATCACCAAAGATTCCTCAATTGAAGGATGCTTTAGCAGTTGTGCTTCTATTTCACCAAGCTCTATCCTAAAGCCTCTTATCTTTACCTGGTGGTCTATTCTACCCAGGTATTCCATTTCTCCATCAGATAATAACCGGACCAGGTCTCCAGATCTATATAACCTCTCTTCCGGCTTGTACGGATTTTGAACGAACTTTTCCTTTGTAAGCTCCGGTCTTCCAAGATATCCTCTGCAAACTCCGTCTCCTCCTACACAAAGCTCTCCGGCTACTCCAATGGGAACAACTTTCATGTTCTTATCCATTACATATGTTGTAAGTGTTGGTATAGGCCTTCCTATGCTGCTCACATTAGATCTAATTTCTTCCTCTTCTATCTCTTTATATGTGACATGCACTGTTGTCTCGGTTATTCCATACATATTGATGAGTCTAGTCCGCGGGTACTTCTTTCTCCATTCCTTCAACAATGCAGGCTTTAATGCTTCCCCTCCGAATATGACATATCTTATCTTAAGTTCTTTTTCTTCATATGATACTTCTTCATTGGCTATATTATAGAAGGCTGAAGGTGTCTGATTTAATACGGTCACCTTCTCATTCCTTAGAAGTCTCAGATACTCTACATTGCTGCGTGCTGTCATTTTAGGAACTACCACCAATCTGCCCCCATATAACAACGCCCCGTACATCTCCCATACGGAAAAATCGAAACTCATAGAATGAAACATAGTCCATACATCATTTTCGTTAAAATCAAACTGCATTTTACTGTTAAATAACAGCCTTACTATGTTTCTATGCTCTATCATTGCCCCTTTGGGTTTACCTGTAGAGCCTGAGGTATATATTAAGTAAGCTAGATCGGAAGGTTTATTTACCTCCGATAAGTTATATTGTTCATCTGAATATTCCTGCTCATCTTCTAAATTTATTACTGTACCTATTGATGTATATTTGTCTATAAAATGTGATTGGGTCAACAGGATCACTGCCCGGCTGTCTTCCAGCATATGACTTATTCTTTCCTCAGGATAATCTGGATCTATGGGAAGATATGCCCCTCCTGCTTTTAATACCCCTAGGATTGCTACTATCATCTCAAGTGAGCGTTCTGCCAGAATACCTACGATACTGTCCGGTTTGACTCCTTTAGCCCTTAATACATGGGCCAACCCATTTGATTTTTTATTGAGTTCACTATATGTAAGCTTTTTACCCTCAAATACCACAGCTACATGATCAGGGTTCTTCTCTGCCTGCTCTTCAAAAAGCTGATGGATAGTCTTGTTTTTAGGATACTGTGCCTCTGTAGCGTTAAAGGTATATAGGATTTGCTGTTTTTCTTCCTGTAACAGTACATCAATTTCCCACAACCTTTTTTCAGGGCATGCCGTTATCTCTTCAAGAACGGAAATGTAATGGGTTCCAAACCTTTTTATTGTCTCCTTCTTAAACAGCCTGGTACAATATTCAAGGTTAAATGTTATACCTTCTTGACCCTCTACCACTTCAAGCATAAGGTCAAATTTTGCCTTTCTGCCTTCCAGCCAGTTGTTGTATTGTTTGAAGTTTATACCCGATGCTGCAAATTCTGTCTTGTTTGAAGTGCGCAGTGCAAACATAGTGTCAAAAAGAGGATTCCTGCTCATGTCCCTCATGAGATTAAGTTTTTCTACAAGTTCTTCAAACTGGTAGTTCTGATTTTCAAAAGCCAAAAACGCATTTTCCCTTACTTCCTGCAAGAATTGGACGAAGGTCTTTTCTCCCTCAGGATAGTTCCTTATGGCCAAGGTATTTATAAACATACCAATGATACCCTGCAGGTCAGCATGGGGCCTTCCGGCTACAGGACTTCCAACTATGATGTCTTCCTGTCCAGTGTATCTGGACAGGAGTACGTTATATGCAGCCATCAGTACCATGTATAAGGTAGCTCCATTATCTGTTGCAAGCTTATTTAGTTTGACTGAAAGTTCAGGGTTTATTTCAAAGCTTACAGCATCTCCTTCAAAACTTTGTACCGCCGGTCTTGGATAGTCAGTAGGCATATCCAGTACCGGTATATCACCCTTAAATGTCTGGAGCCAGTATTCTTCCTGCTTCTTTATTGAGTCTCCGGCAAACATCTCCTTCTGCCATACAGAAAAATCCTTGTACTGTATCCGTAGTGGCAAAAGGGTCTTCCCTTGGTACAAATCCAAAAACTCACTCATAAGTATATTGACTGATATACCATCTGATACTATGTGGTGCATGTCAAACATCATAACACGCCTGTCTTCGTTCGTTTTTACAAGTCCTACTCTCAGTAATGGAACTTGGCTAAGATCAAAGGGCGTTATGAATTCTTTGACTATTTCTGCTGCTTTTTCTTCATCCAGTTCCAGGTACGTAATACTGAAATCCACGTAATCATGAACCTTTTGTACTGGTTCACCCTCAACCATATGAAATGATGTGCGCAGAGCCTCATGTCTTTTTACTAGCTCCTTGAATGCCTGTTCGAAGCGTACTGCATCAATGTTTCCTTCCAGCAGTACGACGCCTGGCATGTTATATGCAGTACCTGCTCCTTCAAGCTCGTTTAGTATATACAGCCTTTTCTGGGCAGATGACATAGGGTAAAATTCCTGCTCTCTGGCAGAAGGTATTCCAGAAAAGGCATTTGGCGTATATTTTGAAACATCTTTTCCTTTTTCTTTTAGCATCGTCTCAAATAGCTTTCTTTTTTCTGGAGAAAGAGATTCTATTCTTTTCATCAAATTATCCATAACTTCGTCCCTCTTCTCTATTTCATCTCTTTTAATTCCTATTTATAGATTTTCAATCATGCTTAAAATTTCTTCGATTTCCACTGTATCGTTAAGTCTATTTTTAATACTTTTTGCTATTGCCGAAATTGTAGGACCCATAAACACTTCTTTTAATGCAAATTCTATGTCAAATTCTTTATGAACCCTTGATACAAGATTGGTTGCCTTTAATGAGTCTCCTCCTAATTCAAAGAAGTTATCATTTACTCCAATCTTCTGGACTCCAAGGATTTGGCTCCATATCAGTACAAGCTTCTCCTCAATTTCACCGAATGGTGCAGCATAGTCTACCCCTGTATTAATATTTCCATCAGGGGCAGGCAGGGCATTTCTATCTACCTTGCCATTCGCTGATAAAGGCAGTTTTTCCAACTGTACAAAATATGAAGGGATCATGTAGTCTGGCAGATCTTTGGAGAGATACTCCCTTAATTCCGGTATTGTCAATTCACTTTCTCCAACTATATATGCACAGATGTACTTGTTCCCTTGGGGGTCTTCCCTTGTTGCTGCCACAACTTCTTTTATTGAAGAATGTTTTAGAAGCTGAGCTTCTATTTCTCCAAGCTCTATTCGGTATCCGCGGATCTTAACCTGATGGTCTATTCTGCCCAGGAATTCGATATTCCCGTCAGGCAGCCATCTTCCCAGGTCTCCTGTTTTGTACAGCCTTATCCCCTTTTCTTCTCTGAAAGGATCTTCAAGGAATACATGGGCTGTTTTTTCAGGGTCATTTAAATAACCCCTTCCTACACCTGTTCCAGAGACGCAGATCTCTCCTTTTACTCCGATAGGGCACAGGTTCATGTTTTTATCTGTTATATATAGATTCATATTTTGTATAGGCTTGCCTACAGGAATGTTCTCTCCTTCATGAGCAGCTTCCATAGTATATAGAGTAATATCGTCCGCTGCCTCTGCAGGTCCGTAGGCATTAACTACTTTAGTATTTGGACATAGGTCAAACCATTTCCTTACTATGCCGGATTTTACGGTTTCTCCCGTTATCAGCAAGTAATGAAGTTTTTCCGGTTTATTCCCTGTATTTTCCACATACTCAAGCATTAAAGCAAGGTATGAAGGTACCACCTCAAGGACCGTTATGCCATCTTCTATGATCCGATTCGTAAACCTTGCAACATCCTTTACTATTTCATCTGGATAGATGATAATTTGAGCTCCTATGGTTAGGGCTGCAAAGAACTGCCATACAGATACATCAAAGTATTGAGGCGAGTTCTGGGATATTATGCTGTTGTTAGTTATACAAAGTTCCTTTATTTCCGCATGGATGTGGTTTATCATGCCAAGATGCTCTATCATAGCTCCCTTTGGTACACCAGTTGAACCAGATGTATATATAACATAGGCCAAACTATTTATGTCTATATCTAGATCTAGGTTTTCGCCACTTTCAGCCTCAATCTCTTTTTCACACTGGTCAAGGTATATAATTCGGCCTTTATAGTTCTCACTAAGCTGCTGGGTCACATAATCTGATAAGGTCAACACATAGGCAGCTTTAGATTCCTTAAATATATCAAGCACCCTTTGTGTAGGGTATTTTGGATTTACAGGTATGTAAGCCCCCCCTGCTTTCCATATACCAAGTACCGATTCTACAAATAAGGGTCCCCTCTCCAGCATGACAACTACGGCTTCTTCTCTACCAGTGCCAGCCTTTAGCATGTACCTTGCTATCCTGTTTGCCCTTTGGTTAATCTGGCCATATGTAAATCTACGGCCTTCATACGCTACTGCTATATTGTCTGGACGTACTTTCGTCTGCTGCTCAAACAGGTGGTGTACCGTCAGGTGATGTTCAAATTCAACCTTCGTATCGTTAAAGCCGTATATTATTCGCTCCTTTTCTTCTTGGGATAACATATTGATTTCTGATAGTTTTTTTTCAGGGTTTGAGGTTATCTCTTCAAGGATATTAAAGTAATGCTGAACAAGCCTTTCTACCGTCTCCTTCTTAAACAGACGTGTAGCATATTCCATCCATAATATTATATTATGACCATTTGGTATCAACTGGAATGTTAGGTCAAATTTTGATGTTTTACTTTCAACCGGATATTTGGAATACTTTAATTCACCACGATGTTCCATAATATGCTCATCAGAAGGAACAATATTAAACATAACAGTAAATAAAGGATTTCTGCTTGAATCTCTCTTTACGTTAAGTTTTGTCACAAACTGATCAAACCTGTATTCCTGATTTTCATATGCTTCTAAGGAGCTTTCTTTTACTTCTTCCAAGAACTCAGTAAAGGCCTTATTTCCCTCTGGGAAATTCCTTAATGCCAGGGTATTTATAAACATCCCCAGTATTCTTTCAGTATCAAAATGAGTTCTTGCCGCTATAGGAGTACCAATAATTATGTCTTCCTGTCCTGAGTATTTATACATTAGTGTATTTAATGCCGCAAGAAGTATCATATACACGGTGGCTCCTGTTTGGGAGGAAAGTACATTTAATTTATCCATCAAATGACTGTCTAAATCAAATAGCAACCTATTTCCTTCAAAGCTTTGAAGGACAGGCCTAGGATAATCTGTAGGCATATCAAGGATAGGAATTTCACCCTTGAACCTATTAAGCCAGTATTCTTCCTGCTTTTTGTAAACCTCAGTGCTAAACAAGCCATTCTGCCACTGGGCAAAATCCTTATATTGCACCTCCATTGCCGGAAGGCTTTCACCACTTAATATAGAAACTATTTCATCAAAAGTCCTGATTATTGAAGTTCCATCCGAGACTATATGATGTACATCAAGCAAAAGTATTTGCCTGCTAGCATGGATTTCTATAAGACCTACTCTTATTAAGGGTGCTTTGCTTAAATCGAACGGTCTTACAAATTCATCGATTATTTTCTCTACTCCGTCTTCCTCAGACTCAAAATATTCTATAGTAAAATCAACTTCATCTTGTATCCTTTGCACAAGCTCCCCATCAATCATCTCAAAGGATGTCCTAAATGCTTCATGCCTTTGTATCAATGTTTTTAATGCTTCCCCAAGGGCAACCCTTTCAATCCCACCTTCAAATAAAATTCCCACAGGTATGTTATACCCAATGTTGTTACCCTCAAGATTATTAATGATATACATCATCTTTTGTGCAGATGAGGTTTCATAGTACTCTTTTTCAGAAACTTTAGGTATTCTTTCAAGCTCAGCCTTACCCATATTTAGGGAACCCTGTTCTGAAATCTTTCCCGATTCGTATAGCTTTGATATCATTTGCTCGGAAAGATCGTATATGCTGGAACCCTTAAGAAGTTCTACTATGGAAACAGGTGTTTTAAAGGCAACCTCCATCCTGTTTTTTATTTCGGTGGCCATTAATGAATCCATCCCAAAAACAGTTAGTGGTTGTTTGGTACTTAGATCCTCAGGATTATAACGCAAAACCTTCGCTACTATTGTTTTAATATGCATTTCAACGATATTCTGCCTGCTCTGTATTGGAGATGAAATAATATCCTCCAGGATATCAACATCCACCTTTGATTTATTTATATTCTCTTGTTGTCCTGACTCATCTTGCAAAAGAGTTTTAAGCACATGTGGAGAACTCATGGGTGAGAACCATTTTTCCCAAAACGTTTGCCACGAGAGTATAGGTAGAACCACAGACTGTGCAACAGCTTCTCCAACAAGGTGCTCCATAGCCCTAATTCCCTTTTCTACCGTTACAGATTCTATGGATTTTTGTATATAATACTCCGGATCACGTTCCATAAACCTTGCAGCCATTCCAACCTCTGACCATGGTCCCCAATTGATACTCAGTGCAGGAAGTCCTCTCGATAAACGGTAATGTGCAAGTGAGTCCAAAAAGGCATTCCCAGTTGCATATGCTCCCTGGCCTGGTGAACCAAATACAGAAGCAACTGAAGAAAATAAAATAAAGAAGTCAATAGGCCGTCCCTCTGTCATACGGTGAAGGTTCCATGCACCATTTACCTTAGGCGAAAGGACCCTATAAAAAGTCTCATCTTTACTAACCTCAAGAAATTGATCATCCGTAATACCAGCAGAATGTACAACACCTCGAATAGGAGGCCTTTCTTCCTTATCAAAATCTTTAAAAAATCCAGCAAGCTTTTCCTCATCAGTTACATCCACTGATCCAATATATACTGTTGCCCCCTGGGACTCCAGCTTACGAACAAACTCAATCCTCTCTGCAAGGCTGCTGCCTGGCTCTACATTGTTCCATTCAGAACGTTTTGGAAATTCTCCGCGTCCAAGCAGTACCAGATGTCTTGCTCCCTTGGCAACCATCCACTGGGCTGTAATCATACCTATGCCACCAAAAGCACCTGTAATAACATAACTTCCATCGGGGCGAAGATGTACGGGTACTTGATGCTGCATATCAATCCGCAGTTTATCGATTCTTGCTGCAAGTCTATTCCCATTACGGAAAGCAATTTGGTTCTCTCCATTACCTAAGACTTCTTTTAACAGCATTTCCATTTCACCCGCATTGGCCTCTATGTCAAGGTCTACAAGGCCTCCCCAATTTGAAGGCAACTCATGGTAACCTATGACGGTGCCAAGGCCCCATACCAACGACTGTAAGAATGCAGAATTTGGAGTAGCCCTGTTGATCATTTGGGCTCCTCTTGTAATAACCCACAGCTTAAAATTTAATCCCAGATTTGTGGTTGCTTGTACCAGGTGTTTTAATACAAACAGGTTTTCAAAACAAGCTTTTTCTATAGCTGTATTGCTAACTTCCTGGATCTCAAGGATATTGAGGCTCCACATATATACAATACCTGTTAGCTTCGTTTTAATTTTTGAGAATTCATCAAACAACGCTCTAAGATCCTCAATGCTTCGAGGGTTTATATATATCTCACGCTCTTCATACTGCCAACCAAAATTCTCACCAGGATATACCATAAAGCATTCTTCTCCCCTTTTTTCAAGGAGATTTGCCAGTTCTTTTCCTGCTGCTTTATGATCCACAAAAATAAGCCATGCTCCAGAGTTAGCAGCAGCTGTGCGGGTATCAACTTCTTCACTTTTTAGAAGCTCCCAGTTTATCTCATAAAGATAATCCTTAACTCTTCCAGCATCAGACCCTCCACTATTTCCAAGTTCCTTAGTTCTTATGCCCAGTATTTCGGCGATTAGATTTCCGTCCTCACTATATAGACGGATGTTGGCGTTCAAATTATTATCTTTCCTATCTACCATCTGCGTATGACAAAGCATGACAGGCTCCGGCCTTCCATAAAGCTGCACCCTGTCTATTCCTACAGGTAGGAATGATTGGCCTTCGTTATTTTCATCTTCATTAAGTGGTGCAACTGCCGCAATGGTAACCTGGAAACAGGCGTCCAATACCGCCGGGTGAAGACCGTAGATAGAGCTATCAATCTCCAGTATTTTAGGGATCTCAATCCTGCCAAGAGCTTCGTTATCGCCTTTCCATATCTTGTCTATACCTTGGAAATAAGGACCATAATGGAAACCCATTTGATAGAAGGTTTTATAACATACTTCTTTTCCGTATTCTTTGGTACAATTGCCAAGTATTTGAATCAACTCATCTTTAGCAGTGATCTTTATGTTTTGCCGTTTTCTTATTGTGCCGGATGCATTGCATGTCCAAGTCTTATCTTGTCCCGGTATCCTGCTTGAAATCTCGAATTTTGCGGTTTTTGGATCCAAAACCACCTGCACCACAGGTGATACTCCTTGATTTAAAAATAAAGCATTTTCAAACTTTATATCTTCAACTGTATAAAAACCCTCTCCAAAATAGCTTCTGGCACAAGCCATTCCCAGCTCTACATACCCTGCTCCGGGGAAAACTTCTATACCTTGTATTTTATGATCAGAAAGATACGTCATATAGGTAGTATTAAGTTCAATCTCCCATATAGGGCTGGAAGTTTTCAAACGGCGTCCTAAAAACTTGTGCTTATTTTTTCCCTGCCTAAATTCACTTGATTCCTGCGTTTCCATCCAGTATTTATCCCATTGCCATGGATAAAGAGGGAGACTTACAAACTCACCTTGGTACCGGTAAATCTTGTTCCAATCTATAGGGTATCCCAGTGCATATAGATTCCCTAAGTTCTCCAGTATTGAAACCTGTTCGTTTTCATTTCTTTTTATAGAGAACAACTTCTTACCTTCAACGTTTTTAGCTGACAGACAATCAGAAATAGAAGCTGCTAAAACAGGGTGAGGGCCCACCTCAATAAATAAGTTATAATTCAACGAAATCATTTCATACATTGCTGCTTCAAAACGTACCGGCTCTCTTACATTTTTATACCAGTAATGTCCATCACACTCTGTACCCGTCAGCATTTTCCCTGTAACCGTGGAATATATCGGTATCCCGGCAGGCTGGGACTTTATTCCTTTTAATGCCTCCAATAGCTCCTGCTCATATGGTTCCATTTGGTAACTGTGATACGCTACATTGACCTTTAAAAGCCGCGCAAAAACCCCCTTATCCTGCAACTGTTTTTGGATCTGCTCAAGGGCATCAGGATCACCTGACAAAGTTACCGAATTTGGGCTATTGATTGCTGCCATTGAAACACCTTTTATGTTCTCATCCAGCAGGGCCACAACTTCTTTTTCTGGTAAACCTACCGCCAGCATTGTGCCCTTGTTTACTGCTTTTTGCTGTGCACGGCTTCTGTGAATACTTACCAACATGGCATCTTCAAGGCTGTAAATTCCTGCAACATATGTAGAAGCCACTTCTCCAACACTGTGTCCTACCACCGCATGGGGTATAATACCCAAGGATTTCCATACTTCAGTCAAACCCACCTGAACAGCAAAATTGGCAGGTTGAGCAAACTGGGGCTGGTCCAGACGTGAATTCTCCTCATCGGCGAGAAGTTCCTCCAGTAGAGACCATCCAGCATACTGACGTGTAAGTTTATCGCATTTTTCTATCATATTTCTAAACACAGGGTCTTTTTCAAGGAGCTGTCTGCCCATAGCCCACCATATGGGCCCCATACCTGTATATACAAAAACAGCTTTATTGTACTTTCCTGCCTCAACATTTCCCGCAGACATCCCCTGGCGTGCTTGTCCTTTAATATACGCTTCCAGGTTTCCTGCAAGTTCTTCCTTTGAAGATGCCGAAACCGCTAGTCTATAGTCATGATGGGTGCGCTTTTTGCTCATCATGCTTCCAATATCATATAAAGAAATACTTTCTCCACTTCCATTAATAAAATCAACATACTTTTGCGCATAGTTTTTTAGCGCCTTTTCTGAGCGCGCAGATATGGGAATCATATATGGCCATCCGGTATTTACATTAACTTCAGGAGTACCCTGTTTTTGGAGATCTGTAGCTTCCTCCAAGAGGATATGGGCATTTGTTCCTCCAAAACCGAATGAATTTATGCCAACCAATGCGGGTTGCGGCAAAGGCTCCAGGGTCTGAGGAATTCGTATACATAAATCGTCAAAGGGAATTTTAGGGTTTGGATTCTTAAAGTGCAGATGTGGAGGTATTTGCTTATGCTTTATGATTAGTGAAGCTTTTATCAGTGCGGCAACTCCTGCAGCGGCCTCAAGGTGGGCAATGTTTGTCTTAACAGATCCGACAATACACTTTTTATCTTTTGGCCTGTCTGTTGAAACCACTCGTGCTATTGCATTAGCCTCAATAGGGTCTCCAACCGGAGTGCCGGTGCCGTGAGCTTCAATATATGTTATATCTGAAGGTGATATTCCTGCCTTTTTGTATACCTCCTTCATTAAGTTTTCCTGAGCCTGCCCGTTTGGAACAGTAATCCCGTCTGTGTGGCCGTCCTGGTTTACACCCGATCCACTTATTACGGCATAAATCCTATCTCCGTCTTCGATAGCATCTGACAGGCGTTTTAAAACCACAACGCCGGCTCCTTCTCCTCTTGCATAGCCGTTTGCACTGGAATCGAAAGTTTTGCACCGTCCATCGGGAGATAAAAAACCACCCTTACTTTCCGCTATGGTATACTCAGGTGTAGCTATAACACTTACTCCGCCTGCTATTGCGAGATTACATTCATTATTCAATAAACTCCCGCATGCAAGGTGTGTTGCAACCAAAGAGCCCGAACACGCTGTATCTACAGACAAACTTGGACCTCTGAAATCATATATATATGAAATCCTGTTGGACAACATTGTCATCATCATACCCGTTGCCGAATGTGTATCTAAACTTTCAACCGATTCGTTTTTAAATTGTATTGCTTGATAGTCAAGGGTGAAGCCCGCTACAAAGACACCGGTATTGGTTCCTGCTAGCTTGGCCGGATCCAAGCCTCCATCTTCCATTGCTTCCCATGATGTCTCCAGCATCAGTCTTTGCTGTGGATCAAGAAAGGCCGCTTCCCTTGGAGAAATACCAAAAAACAAAGGGTCAAACTCATCTATTTTATCTAAAAATCCACCATGACAGGTGTAATGCTTGCCTGGCTTTGATTTGTCAGGATCATAAAACTTTTCTAAATCCCAGCGGCCTTCGGGTAAATCGGAAGTCATATCTTTTCCCGCAGTCAATGCTTCCCAGAACTCCTCAGGCCCCCTTATTCCTCCTGGCAAACGGCATCCTATTCCTATAATGGCGATTTTATCCATAACTTTCGACCTCCAATACTTTATTTATATTCTCTTGAATAGCTTGTCTGATAATTGAACAACCCTGCTGCAAAAGTTCAAGCTCGATGGTTAACGGAGGCATAAGTTTTATAACACTGTCTTTTCTTCCTGCGCTTTCGATGATTAAACCGTTTTGGTAACATTCCTCTACTACTTTTTGCGTGATTCGCTCATCCTCCACATTGGAAAAATCAATACCCCAAATCAAACCTGCACCCCGAATGGTCAGGCCCTTATGTAATGACAAAATCTGCTTGGTTAAATATTCTCTTACAAATGCTTCCTTATATTTCACAGACTGTTCCAAATTATTCATTTCCCAATATTCCAACGCAGCTGTAGCTCCAATGAAAGCAAGCTGGTTTCCCCGGAACGTACCGTTATGCTCACCAGGCTTCCAGACATCAAGTTCCGGTTTCATCAGCAGAATAGACATGGGAAGGCCATACCCGCTGATTGACTTGGAAAGCAGTACAATATCAGGGATCATCCCGGCACGTTCAAATGAAAAGAACGGTCCGGTGCGTCCGCAGCCAACCTGAATGTCATCGCAAATCAGTAGAATACCGTGTCTGTCGCTAAGTTCCCTCAGCCTGAGCATCCATTCGGGTGAAGCTATATTTACGCCGCCTTCCGCCTGAATGGTTTCAAATATAATAGCCGCCGGTTTTTCGATTCCCGAGTGACCGTCGTTTAGAACGGCTTCCATGTATTCAATAGTATCGAATGAGTCAATTGGACTCTCGGAGTATGGGAAAAAGGTAACATCGGATAATGCTATGCCGGAGGAAGATCTTTTCTGAATGTTGCTGGTAACAGCCAGACTCCCCAGCGACATTCCGTGAAATCCTCCCATAAACGCAAATATACCAGTCCGTTTAGTGAATGGCAGTACCAAGATACGGAAAAATTTCTTCCCCAATTACTTCATGTCTTGAGAAATAAGTGATGAGTCTTTCGTATCCGTATTTATCCTTTATGTGTTCTTTTAAAAAGTCCTGATCGATCATGTTTACACTCAATGATAATACAGTAATATGAAAATAATTCCAATAGGTCATAAGTTCTACTTTACTTGAAATTTTTATCAGGCCGGAAATCTTAAAATGAGAGCAACGTATTATAGCAAGGAAGCCACCTACATTTTTTGAGCGTGTATCGGGTTTGTAGAAGTAAAAAGGTATCCTTCTAATAAAAACTTCTTTAGTTACAGGTTGGTAAGCAATATTATCGTCAACGCTCCACTACCCGCCGGATATATATCGCTAGCTCCAGAAGTTTGGGCTTACCGGACGCGCTGGGGTTATGGCGGCAGCCGCAGGACCGATCGATGAGGATCGGACGGATTGACGCGGCATCAATGCGTCAAAGTCAAGAGGCCGCTGAAGAGCTTTCGTAAGCTTTTTTCTGTTGCGGACGGAACCACGAGGCAGCAAGAGCGAGTAGAGAAGTCCCTATTAGTGCGATGATGACCCAGCGGTAACCGTGAATGACGAAAGCAAAATCAACGGCAGAAATCACATTGTTCTTTCCGGAATACAGCACGTTCCTCAGGTGGGCTGGCAGCGCTGCGCCGACGATGGTTAAAGAAAGAGCCGTACTCAGCACTTGACCCAAGTTATATAGCATGGACCGCAGTCCATTCGCCACCCCGCGGCTTTGCTCCGGAACGCTTGACATGATCTCCGTCGTATTGGGGGTAAGGAATAAACCGGTCCCGACCCCGATTAACAACATGCCGCAAGCGGTGACCCCGTAAGAGAAATTTCCACCGACCACGAATAGGAGTAGTAGTAGTCCTGCTATAGAAATAAGAATTCCAAGTGAGGCCAGAACTCGAATGGCCGCCTTCTTAGTCAACATGCCAGCAATCGGAGAAATGACCAACATCCCTATCGTAATTGGAAGGATCCTTAGACCGGCATTAAGCGCGTTTTGGTGGAAGGCAAATTGGTAATAGAGAGCGAAGAGCAGAGCAACCGCCGTACGGGCAAAAGAATTAAAGAATGTAGCGATGTTCCCCATACTGAACGTCCAGCTTTCAAAAAGGCTTAAATCTAGTAGAGGTGATGCTGAACGATGCTCATGCCATAAAAATATAGTAGTAAATATAGCGAATATCGCAAAACCTCCGATCACCTGCTTGTCTCCCCAGCCCAGTTCTCCCCCCTTGGATAAAGCAATGATTAGACCCGCTAAAGCGACAAAGATCATGATGCCTCCATATCCGTCCACTTTTTTATGGAGCTGCGCTAGGGGCTTCACCCTTAGAATCCAGAGCCCCCAGATGAGAGCAATGATCCCGAAGGGAACATTAGACCAGAACACCCACCTCCAGCCTCAGGCGGTCGTGACCACGCCGCCGACGACCGGGCCAAGCACCTGCGCGACGGAAGCGGACAATAAATTCAGACCGAGACCGGTGCCCAGCTGCGATTGGGGAAACGCATCGGTAATCAGCGGTGTTGTGTTCGTCACTACGAGCGCTCCTCCGGCAGCCTGTACGATCCGAAGAAGGATTAGTACCTCTACATTAAAAGCATAACCGAGTAGTAAACTGGATACGGTAAAGATGGCCATTCCTATTAAATACATTCGGCTTCTTCCGAAAATATCCGAAATTTGTCCGAAGATTAAAATCAGGATAGTGTTTACCAGCATATAGGAAAGTAAAATCCAGCTGGAAGCTGCCGCATTCGCATGAAATTGCTGGCTTAATTCCGGCAATGCGACATTAAGCGTTCCGATATTGACCAGAACCAGGAACGCTCCGAGACTGGTTACAGATAAGACATACCAGGGGTACATCCTGTCGGACTTGGGACTTCTCTTTTGGGTCATAGAGACCAACCTCCTGAAATAAAAAAACGACCCCTGGAACCTGATAAATCCAAGGGCACATCTCCTTTGGGTTCAAACTTCAGCAAAGGCAGAAATGATTTCCTGTGTTGTCCGAACACGCCCGATGCGTGGAAAAATAAAATTTTTCACGTGATCGTGCTCGGCTTGAGAAAACCCGGTCATGGCATCGATCGCCAAAATCAGCTGATACCCATTCATAAACGCTTCCCGCGCGGTCGTATCCACGCCAAGCCCGGTAGCGATGCCGCATAAGACGATGGTGTCGATTCCCCGGCGACGCAACTGCAGGTCGAGCTCCGTTCCGTAAAAAGCTCCCCATTGCTTTTTAGTAATGATGTGGTCTGTTTCGGCGACCCGCATTTCCGGGACGATTTGATCCCATCCTTCAGGCAGATTCAGTGGTGGTGCAGGCGAATCCAACTTCGGTCTCGGGATATCCTTCAGATCTTTGCTAGATACCCGGACCAGGGCAACCATTGAGCCTTGCTCACGGAAAGCATCTGCCAAGGCGGCAGCGTTAGATACTACCTGCTCGGCGGAATAAGGGGCGTATTGATTACCAAGCCATTTTTGCAAATCAATGACAACTAACGCTGTTTTTTGCGGATCCAATAATTTTTCCATTCTATATGTTCTCCTCACCCTTTGGATTTGACCTGAAGTTTAAAATATTAAACATTTGGTCATTTGACTTGATGTCTTATATTTTGTACTATGATTCAAAAATAGTCAAGTGGGGAGACATTGTTTATGAGTGTGACAAGGGAAGAGGTTTTAAAATCGGCGACGAGGCTTTTTAAGGAACGGGGTTTTCTTTTAACGACGATACAGGATATTGCCGAGGATTGCGGTATTGCCAAAGGATCCGTCTATAAATTTTTCCCTTCCAAGGAAGACCTATTCAGCGAGGTGTTTGATCAATGCCATAACGACTATTTTGATCAAGTCGATGAGCTGACGCGCCTTCCTGGACTCTCGCCGGAAGAGCAGTTTATACAGCAGATCATTCTTCGATTCCGTTATTTTATAGAATACAAGCATATTCTGGTCGAATTTACGGAGCTCCCTATCCAACAGGATCCCAAGTTCCACCCCCTTAGACACAAGGTTAGAGGGCGGCTCATCCGATGGCATAGTGAGTGTTTGCTGCATGTGTACGGCGAAGAAATCCATCCGTATCTGTGGGATTTGGTTTCCATCTATCGAGCGATTCTGAAGGAGTATCTATTTTGGATTGTTTATGAAGAAAAGTCGTTATCGCTCGAGGAAACGGCAAAGTTTATTTTTGACAAGCTCAACGTGCTCGTTAAGCATATGATGGCTTCCGATCCGAAGCCTCTGCTGAAACAAGCTTCGTTCGAGAGGTATTTAAACTGGGGGCTCGGGAACCGCCAAGGGGAGAAAGAGCAGATCCTTACCGAACTGTTCCGGGAGATGGATTCGGCCCTTAACATTCTTTCGTCCAGCGCCAAGCATCGTTCGGAGCTGAGTGAGCTTTGCCATTTTATCCAGACGGAGGTTAGAAAAGCGGAACCGAATCTCCCGTTGCTGCAAGCTTCGCTCTATTATTTGGAAAGAGAGAAAGAGCTCAAAAGTCTGGTCATCCAGTTGAGGAATATTATTTATTCGGGTATTTAGAACGATTCGAAGTCCAGCACAGATTCAGGGCGACGGTTATGCACTTACTGACACCGACCGTCGCTCTATTGTTTGGCTCATTAGGTGTGGTTAGTTCCAATTATTATTTTCCTAAGATGTAACGGTCAATTCCTTTGCTTTTTGTTATTAAGGAGAAGATTGCTGATATGATAGCTAAAATAACAATCAGTCCGCCAACCCAGGAATTTGTCGTGACAGAATAATGGTTTACGATCAGTCCCCCAACCATTGAACCTGCTGACAATCCTAGAAAAACATCTATTTTTATAAATATTCCTGTATATTTATTGATTTTCCATTTTGTGATACTTGGAATTTACAGGACAATTGACTATCTGTTGTTAATGCATCAAAACTGATGCCGGCAATTTTATATTCAGTTGGCACAACGGTTGAATCATCATCGCCAATGGTGCCATAAACAAAACAGACTCTCCATCTTTTTCAACCAACTTGAAAATTTTAATTTCGTTATAGTGACGTAAAATACAATAAAATTGGTCATTCTCTCTATAATGGTCAATAAAATGAAATGGCTGGAGATTCCCCTCTGGATCTACTATGACTAGCGACTCAACTCTCCTATTCGTCCCAGACATGTATACACCTCTATCAAATTATTTTAGCATTTGTTCCTTAAGTTCTTCTGCTAAACTCCTTGATCCTGGGAGCCCTTTAAGATATTTCAGCGGGCCATTCATCGACCAGTCCACTCTCTTTAATTTTTTTACGGCTTTTTCTATTAAGGCGTAGTCGAACCGCTTATTTTGATTGTGTACTGCCCTATCCAATATTCCAGATCCTGCGATCGACAAAGCATCCAAACAAACGATATGTGTCAGTCGATAGTCCTTGTAATTGCTCCATTCGTTTTCAAATGTTTGTCTAATAGAATCAAAATAACTCAAAGATAAAGATAGTTTTTCTTCTTTGGATAAAGAAGCAATTCGCGGTTCTTTTGTCAGATAATGAAGCGTCTTATATAAGTTTTGGAGCGTGATATGCCTATCTTTATTTCGTTTCCCGATTATACTCCCAATACTAAAAAAGGGGCTACTATTCTGAACCATTAATTCGGTAGCGACCCAACTTAGCTCATCTGAATCTCTGCGCAGAAATCGACTTAAAGACGAACCAATTCCTTTTGCTTTCGTATTGATGACATCAAACAAACGAATTTCTTCGTCTTCGTCTAAGCAATGAAATGCTAGAAATGGCACATTAAGCTCAGAATTGGTTTCTTTAATGTACTTTGTTATCCCACCCAAGCGATGTTGGCCGTCCATTAAAGATGCTTTACCTTTGCAAATTAATCTTCCATACGAAGATCTAAATTTATCATACGCTACAAATTCTCATTGTGAATTGGCATTGAGTAGAACGGGAGTAAATAAAGCATCGTCCCCTTTTGATAAATAAAGCGAAAAATCGTGGCACCGTTTGGGATCTACTGGTCTCTGATATCCTTTCCCAGATGGATCATTATACGGCTTGACATATGTTAAATTAACAGCAACTGAAGCCGTTACATGACCTAGGTATGCTACCTTACCGCGCATTTTATACTGCAGAACATTTTCGATGACTGACTGTGTCGGTAAAACATTCATATTTTAACTTAGCTCCTTACCACTTAAATTAAATTATACCCTAAATATAGATGTTTTAGTTATTAAAATCAATATTTCAGATGTTATAACAGTATGTTAGTTTTTGGTGTTCTTGCCTAACCTAATATTGGAGGCGAGTAACATGTCTGAACTGAAGACAATTATTGGTTATAAAATCCGCGAAATCAGAAGAGCGAGATCATTGTCACAGGAGCAACTTGGCGAAAAAGTAGATATGTCACAATCCTATATCGGCGAAATCGAGCGTGGAGAAGTGAACGTTTCTTTAGAGACATTGGATAAATTAACGAGGGCTTTGGATGTGACGATGCTGGAGTTACTAAGATTGGAGAATATTCAACTAGACAGCATACGTTCAAATAAAATGACCGTCATTCAACTGCTTCAGGAACTGCTAATTCAAAAAAGCTTAGAGGAAATCAGCATGATTTATCGGATTACAAATGACATTTTTGAAACAACCGGGGGTACAAAGAATAAATAAAAGAAGATGTCATGGTCTTGGAGAATCGCGTGCTGTTTATTGTTGGTGTCTAGGGACAAGCTTACCGCCGGTGTCAGCACACGATCACGCTTTGATCGCTTGCTGTAGCCGGGAACTGAGAATGTAGTCTGCAACTGGCTCTTCATCCCCCATTTAAATAAGCCGCCAAGATACCCAGACGTTACCTTGCTCTACACCAACCTGGTAACAACCTTGTTTCCTTGATCGGCCAGTTACGGATTTACTTGCATTTTTATGGTAAAAATAGAAGGCTCAATTTTGATTTTTGTCCCAGTCCAAGAAAACAACTAATAACAATAAATGAAAAAAGCCGCAAAAGTCGCGGCTATTGTGAAATACACTGTCAATACAAAGTATTACCACGAATCTTATAGAATTCGGCAACAACCAGTGGCTGAAATACAGTTTATAATAATATAGCTTCTTGCTCTAAACGCTTGCCCGTACACAACATCTCTCGAATTAATCCGTGAAACTAGGAATTATCCGTGTTTTCCAGTAGCTGCTCCAATTTGACTTGATAATCTGCAGTGAAGGTTTCTGCCCAATCCAAATGCTGATGGAAAGTAGTCTTATCCATACGATAGGGTCGTAGTTGTGGAAACACTGATTTTTGCAAATGCCGGAATATTTGGAACCCTCCCCAATCGATGTCGCCCCAAAACTGAACTTCAATCTGAAGACCATTTTTATCAAATTTATCTTGGATTTGCCGAAGAAAAAATCGTTTATCCGGTCCTGGAAAACCTCCAAGATAAACAACAATGATCTTCTTCTCTAACAAATTACCAATTCTCGATAACGATTGGATATATTCATGAAATACAGTTTTATTTCCAATGATAAGAATGCGTTCAGCCCTCAAATCTATCACGCGGCCTGCTTTCATTAATTGCGAGTGAACCGTCACACCAAAGAATAGTCGCTCCGGGAGAGATTCACCCATTTGTAATTCAATTCCGTACAAGGCTTGAAGTAACAATTTAGTTTGGACATAATCTTTACTTCAACTGAGATAAATTTGTCAATACTGACTACTAGATCAAAGTTGGAGGAATAAGCACATGGTGACCTGAAGCGGATTATTGTCAAAACAAGAATTACGTCAATTCGTAAAAGAGCATAATTTTCAATCGGCAGAAGATATTCAATGGACATTAAAGGAATTATTTGCAGATGTACTTCAAGAAGCATTAGAAGCCGAACTGGATACGCATCCCGGTTATGAGAAACATGATGTAAAAACAAACAAACGAGAAACAGCCGCGACGGCTACAACAGTAAGAAAACCGTAACCTCCGAATACGGTGATGTAGAATTTGAACCTGTAGTCGTGAAGAAAAATCAAACGAATGTGACCGGCATTGAGGAGCACATATGTATGCGAAGGGTATCAGTACACGGGACATTCAGGATCATTAGAATAAGTCAATATCTCCGAAACGCTGGCTGATTAATTCTCGGTACTGTCCGTTCTCTATGCGTAATTCGTCCAAAGCATCTTTATACGTACTTATAAGCTGTGTTAAATGAGTAACCTTGGCTTGCAATTCCCGGTGCTCCTGGGCTACAATCTCAGGACTTGTAATCGTTGGTTCTCCTTCAGAGGCCGAGTCTAGGATTAATTGTATTTCCTCATTCAATTTGGTGAACCATTTTTCCAAATATTCCTTATAGGAACCCGTCCACAACATTCGCGAGCTTTTCAATCTGATTCGCGGGCGTTTTGCAATCATATCGTACACATCTGATTTTGAAAGACGCGATAATCGCCCCTTTTTGACATCATTTAAAAGCTTTCTTTTTACTTGTGCACATTCCCATGCCAAGTCGCTGCTACTGAAAGAAACCGGACGAGCCAATTTACTTTACCTCCCCACTTAAAATATAACAAAGCACTTCTGCATTAGTTGGATTAGGCTTCTCTTTAGACTGTTCACGAAAGTATGCCTTTGCTTTCTTAAAGAGCAATGAATGCAGTTTTTTCGCCTCATTTGGCGGCATTTTAAATTTATTTACCCAGAGACTTCTTTCTGTTTTGTTCAACCGTTCCTTTATATCCTCAGCCTTCTGAAAAACCATTTTTCGTTGTCCTGTGGACTTGAAATTTTTCTCTGCATCGAGACAATAGTAATAATGCAACATTTCACGAAATATGTCGGCCTTGTGCGCATCTTCTGTACCCTCATCAGGACTATAATCATCACATGCTCTACAATGCCCGGGTGTATGACCACAGTTTAGCAAGACATGTGCATTACAATTATGCGTATAACCACCTACGTTAACCTCGTGTAACTCATCTTCCAAATCAATAAATTTACCTTGGAAACGTGGTGATTCCTCTATAATTTTCTGGGTTAATTTATATGCTTCATCTAGCTTTTGAGGCGTGACCTCAAACTTAGATGAAATTTCGGTTATCTCATCAATGGCTACATATTCAGTAGACGAAATTCCAGCCCCTTCTGTCTTATCAGCATCCTCCCCTTCCGGTTTCTTTCTCCAAACGCCTTTTTGAAGTAGATGACCAAACTTTGCAACTTCTTCTGCAGGCATTGTTTCCGTATAAGGCTTTTTTGAGGAAGGATGACTATGTCCGGCCTGCCTCTCTAGTAGCTCATCATTGTCTCCTAAGATACGCCGATAAGTAAGATGGAGCGCTCTTAGATTATGGGGTGTGAAATATGGCTTCCTAAGTTCAGGCCATAACTTCGATTGAATGCGAGTTAAAAAATTATACAGTCCGCTAGTTCGTATAGGGCCATCATTATGTTTTGAAGCCAGTAAACGAAGTTCCGTAAGGCCATCCCCACCCCACTCTCTTGGAAAAAATATAGGTTCTGATGGGGCAAAATGAATCAATTCGTTAAACCATCTTGCAGCATCGCTCTTCACTAGAGCGTGATGAACCCATTCATAGCCGTTTCGATCGGGTTGATTGCGAATGGTCTTGGTTTTGTGAAAACGAATCCAGGAATTATCCTGCGAATCTATAAATAAAGCATTCTGAAGCAAATTAACTATTTCATGAGGCCTTGCTGCAGTTGATAACATCAACAGGCAAGCCCGCCTATGACGAAAGTCCATCAGAATGTTCTCGTTAATTAAAGGAGTTTGATCGTTCATTAAGGTCTGCACAAGAATATAAGCTTTGGACATACTAAATACTCGTCCATGATCTTTTGACATAACACGTCTAGGTCTTGGCATAATCCGTTCTATGTTGTATGAAGCATTTGTAGTTCTTATAAGCCACCTAAGCCAATGTCGAAGCGCCACTCGGAAAAACGTCTTATCTTCTTGTCCCTTCATCTGGCCAAAAATCTCTGTGTATACTTCTGATATTGAATTCTCGCTTATGTCAGTAAGACCTTTTGATCGACATTTGATTGCAAAATACCGGATGTACTTGACTATCGCTTTCCAATAATTTATGCTGATAGTTTTTTTACCGTATCTGAAAAGTAAATTTCCTTCATCGTCGTAATAATCATCAGTTATTGAATCATTCACACGTTGCCTCAAGTAAGAAAATGCAAAGGTATAGAGACTCTCCTCAAACGGCGTTTGGGTTGGATATATTCCCGCGGCTATCCAGACACTTCTTTCCGCTTCATCGCAAGGTATGACCGGTTTATTTTCAATCAAGGAATCTGTTTCTTTAGCTAACATCTTACCTAGGAGGGTTAAACTACTTCTATGATATTTAGCGATCTTACTTGCTTTTGCTAATACAGAGGAAGTAATAATATGATTACCCTCTAACCCTTCCTTAAGGGCGTAACCTGCGAACCATAAGCAAACTACAGTTCGAAGCAAAGGAATCCTTTTCTTTGCCTTTTGTAGTTGTTTTTCGCTATCCATCGGATACAATACCGGATAGTATTTATCGTAAAGCGCATCAAAGTACTCAAAATTCGGTAACTCGGGAAAAGGAAATTTATTGAATTCGGTCTTGGTTGGAAATACGATCTCTAAAGGCAAACTGATCCGTTGTAAAAAGGCAAGCAGTAATACGTAATCTCTTTGGGTGCCGGGTAACTTGAAAAATATTGTGGGTTGTACCAAATCCGTTAAGGAGCTTGATAAAATAGGTTCAACCCGTCCCCAAGTCTCTGCCGATCTGTATTGTTCATACTCCGATCTTGTCAGATGCTCTCTACTCTCGAATTGTCCCTTTCGCCTTACAGTAATGGGTCCAAATCTCAGGGATTGCCAAGCTAATATTTGCGACACGATTTCACCTCTTTCCAATCTAAGCTCAGACTAGTCGACTGATAACCTCTATTTGAATCTGTTCGTCACTATAGCCGAAATGCCGAATCATGTCCCCAAGCAACGCTATTTGCGTAGCTAATCCGGCCGCCTTGGCGTTTTTGGTTGTAAAATCCCGACTGCCTCGCATCATGTTCCACATGTCCTTGGTTAATCTGGCCAAAGTATGAAATGCCTGTGCTGCTTCACTTTTTCGTATGGCGAAATGATGACAGGAAAAACACTTTGCCTCAAAAAGGCAAGCCCCCTGTATTAAACATCTTCCTACACCTGTAGGAGCTGGAAGCCCGAATTTTGCAAAGAATTCATCTAAAGATAGCTCTTCAGATCCCAAAGCTTTTATCAATTCGTCAGGCTCAGTTTGTTCGCTGGCAAGTGCTTCGAAGATTCGCCAAATAAACCGTCCCGCAATCTCACCATCCTGATATTTCTTAATAGTAGCAAATAACAATGCTTGACGGGAGAGATTACTTCGTAAGTATCGATTCAGCATGGTTTGATTTTCATGACCTGCAGCAAGTCGTGCTAACTCACTGTTCCCGGTTTCGATTGCAATGTGAGTTATGAGATAGTGTCTGTAACCATGAGCCTTCCCTTTTTTATCTCCATGTCCAATAAATTCTGCTATCTTGTCAAAAAACCTATATATTTGTCTTTCATTCAAAATCCAGGGATATTTCTCCAATTGAAAAAGATGCACATACGATGCATCCGCTCTTTCGTTCCGTATCGGTCGGAAGGCTTTATCGCTCGATCTTTTCTGTAAAAATTCGACCGCTCTAAGACCTGCAGAATCAATTATAGGAAATTGGCCGTTACGATGTTTAGCTTTCTCAATACCTGAATATGGGCTGTATAATCCTACCGCTGATGGAGCATTAGGCAATGGCAGCATACATTCTTCAGCCTGAAGATTGAGCAGATACGTTTTACGCACCGGTGATGAGGCAATAATTAACCAAAAAGCGCGACATAAAACTTCAACATCATCTTCGGGATGATAATTTTCAATTGCTTCCTTCATGAGCATCGGGAAGTTTGGGTCATCAAAAGCGAGGCCATCACCGGAATATGTTTCTTCTTGGGCCTCACGATGAATTCCAGAATATAAATCACTGGGCCAGTCAACGTATGTTGGAAAAAATGTATGAGAACCTTTCCCCCAATCAAAGAATAACTTTATGTGTAGAAGATTGTTCCCGGTATACTTAGCTGAAAACTCCTCTCCATCGTTATTCTTTGAAATGTAATCAAACAAATCGAGAAAATCTTCATACTCGAGAGATGAAGCATCCGACTCCCCGTGCTGGTCAAGCCATTTGAAAAATTTATGCAAAGCACTGCCCGCTTTACGAATATAATAGTCTAGCGAATTACTTCGTTTTAAATGCTCGCGAAACTCACGTGCGATATCCCCCCCACTTTGGATGCTCACAGCAATCGTCAAACAGTATTCTTTGCCTACGTCTTCCTGGTTCATCCGAATATCCAAGCTCAAAAAGAATGTCCTTTAAACACTTGGCGTTATAACGTTTGTCGTTCGGACGCATTACATCCGCTAACGCTATATCTTCTTCCGTGAAATCGCCCAGCGGTTTCATAACACCTAGAAGGTGTATAGATAGTTTGTTGAACAAACCTATACGGTTTGAGTCTTTTTTGCGGATGTGTTCTGCTTCTGAATTTTTGAGGAGGCCCATTTTGACGGGGAAATCCGACAGATTAACACGACCTCTGGTTGACAGGTAACAAACCAAGTCGTTTCGACGATATTGTGCTACTACATCATTTCCCTTGCAAAAACCTGTATGCCAAGCCCAGAAAATGACATACCATAGGTCTCGACTGTCGCGATGCCGAAAGGTTGGTCTCTCTTCAGGCGGTACAGCTAACCAGTTATCCGGGGCCGGAAATGTAGTAAATAATTGAAGGACGGGATTTTTTATAGAAGAAAATACTTGATTCACATGATTCAAACGCAGCGTGTTTTTTAAAAATTTGCGAAATTCCGATAATGGAGTCCATTCTAGTGTCATTCCGAGTCCTCCTCATGCGCGTGGATTCCCTCTGAGATCTCCGCCTGTCGCATAAATACCCTCCCTAAATGATCTACTTTACCTTTTTCTGTGTCATTATTTGACTCAGGTATCCAATGAATATATGTATCGCGCGTAATCACGACAGAAGAATGCCCCAACCACTTGCTGATCTCTTCGATTGGTCTGCGATATCTTAGGAGAAGTGATGTCGCGAATAAGTGTCGGAAGGTGTGTGGATAGTAGGAACGTAGGTCTACGCTTCCCCCAGTTCGTTGAAATAAGTCATCAGCCAAATTATTATACTTACTGTAAACGCCTTTCTTACTTAATGGCTTCCCTTTTGAATTGTTTGACTCTGATACAAATAGATAGCCATGATCTTCACTTGTGTAATAAGACAAAAGTTCCCGCCGCTGAAGAAGTGCCCAATACAGAAGATCAGTGAACTCCTCTTGTGTTGGAAATCGGATATTTTTCCTGCTAAATGGATCAATTGTTTTGTGAGTTATCAACGCCACGTCCCTGCAGGAAGCCTTCGTTTTCCATCCCGTATCAATGACCCAATTCCCCCGCAACCCGCGTTCTTTTACAAACTGCAAGTTCCCGGAAAGAGACTCGGTTAATTCCTCTCTTGCTGTATGATACACGTTTAAGTTGGAAGGAATTGTTGACGGCTCAATTCGAATCTCAGCTGCTTCACCAGGGCGTAATCCAAAGTAACGCAATATCGCAAAGAGAAGAAGATCCAAAGCATTTTCATACGGATCGATCAATTCAAAGAACATGTCTGCTTCGGTCTCACTAAAGACCTTGTCGTGGTTAATGGGAGAGGCTTGCCTGCTCTTCCCTCCTCCAGGTCCTGCAGTACCGGAATCTCGAGCAATATTTTCCACATCAAACACTATCCGCACCCTACTACCCGCAGTACCCGCTATTAATGAATGATTATCTCTTATTTCTTTTCTCGGAACCTGCTCTAATGGCAGGTATTTAAATCTTGTTGTTCTATCACGCAAGAACTTCAGATATGCACATGCAGTATAGATGATCGGAGCAAGTGCACCAGACGGGTACTCACACCAGTTGGTTTTCTTTAAATCGTTATGACTGCTTCGAATTACGGTTGATAGCTTCCCTTCTGCCATTGCATGTTTGTTAAGGGGGATATTCTTTAACATAGACCAATGAATCCCGTGAGTCGCCACCTTTAAATCTTCAAATGGCTTGTAACCTTTTGGAATACATCGAAGGTAATCCGCAAATCCCAGTAATATTACTTCAATAGGATACGGTCCACCTGCTTTTACTTCGATATTATGGATATGTTCAAAATCTTCCTCTAGCCTCCAGAACATCATGTAATCCAAGAACTTTTTCAGATTCTGGGCATGCCCTGTAACCGTATTCATTTTTAGCTTTTCCGTTAATAATAGATTCATTAAAAATGTTGTAGCTTCATGATGAGTACTATGATTTGGTTTAACAATAGCGATCACTTGGGTACCTTCTACTTGATGTATGTAATGTAAACCATCAATGTTAAGGGATTTGTAGTATCGGGCATACCCAACCAATCGCATTGTTTCCCCCATTAGCTGTGCTATACTCAGAAGCTCTTTATACACACACTCCCCCCCTCTCCCAAGCATTTTTATTCATTCCTCTGTATAAGTTGAGTATAGAGGGACCACCCCCACCTCAATTATGTTTCCATAATTTTCTTTAATTCTACACAATACGTTGCATTCTGACAACAATAATTCACCCCCTATCCATAGATAAGATAAGGGGTTTCGAGATTTACATTATTTACTTCCCATTTATCAAAAGCTCAATTCCAGAATCAGATACAATACCGATGCCATTTCGAATGATAAGCTATTTGACTATTCGATTTGCTTGGAGTGACTACAGGACTCACGGGTATTCTGTATTAACAAGAGTCAGTTGTTAGTTTTCTTCTTTACCTGAACAGGTACATTAAAATCATCGACGTTAATATGTCCAAACCCGCCTTTGGAGTGGTCAACCACCTTTATATAAAGCTCCTCCCCGATATAATCCGACGCATCCCAAATCTTACGTTGATATTCTTCATAATTGGTCGCTGTCTCTTTAAATAACTCTTTGCCGTCCGACGCCCGAACCAGCGCAACATACAGACGATCTATATCCCGGCCGCCGCTGATAAGGAAGTTGATCTTACCGTTCCCACCAAGGACGAAATTTTGAGATCTTAGTGCTCCGGTTAAGCTATCGCCGCCGGCTTGCTCGTTGAAGCCCCACAAATGGTAGCCGCCCGGAATTTTATGCGACGGGTTGAAGTAAATGTTGTCCCAGAAGAACTGGGTATTGGTCACATGGACATTCTGGAAGGCGTCTCCTTCCGTCATCCATCCTGTTAAGTCTCCCGTAGCAAAATCATGGTTAGGCAGCTCTGTAATATCCTTATACACAGAATTATCCCACTTATCGGGTACATAGACCGGAGCAGCCGGTTTACCCGTTAAGGCATTCATATCCCATACTTGCATGGATTTGATATTGATATCGCCATCGGCCCAGATCTGTAAGCCTAAGGAGTCGTATCTGCCTACATAGACACGTGTTGTCAGCTTCTTCTTGTAATTTGCAAAGGCTTCAATGACCGAGCGATCGAGAAAGATATGGAGTTTCAAGTTCTCTCCTTTAAGATCTACATATCCTCCTTGAATGCCGTCCACACGCACATCTGGATCAATGCTGCTCTTGGTTCGATCCACATTAAACGTCCCGTTCTTCTTGTCGTAGTAAATGAGCGTCTCTTCTTGGCCTTTTTCCGAGCGGCGTACCTTGAGACCGAATTTCTGGGCCTCACGCGGATCAATCTCCATCACAATCTCTAGCATGTCGCCTTTGACATTTTGGATCAATTGATTGGCGCTTTCCAAATTTTTGTCCGAAAAATCAACCCATTTTTTCCCTCGAAGGCTCTGCAGTTCTTTAATCGGTTCGATATGCAATTTATCATGGTTATCGAGGCTTAGGGAAACCGGCAAAGATAAATTATGAGCCCATCCGGATTGATATTCGGCTTGCGGTGTTCTTACATTTTGCACCATGGAGAATACGACCGTTCTTCCGTCAGGTGTGACCAGACCGCTCTCTGCGGTTAAATAGCCGTCACCTACATCCATTTTGGAGGGTGCCTCCTGATCAGGAATAAATTTAAAGTTATCCCGGTCCCAAGTCCCGATCCAGTAAAAGACCTCAACATCTCTTTGCACATCGTTCGCTGGAGGAACATGCTCCGGCTTTTCATGGGGATTAATCATGAAAATATATTTTTGCTTGCCCGTACTATCCGTGCCTAACGGCAATAACACTGGTAGCTCCCATACCGTACCCAACTCTGGATAACGGCTTCTGTCACTAACGTATAGCGGCCCCTTATATTCCCAATTGTACATATCATCGGATACATACACCAAAGCTGTGCCGCTGCTGAAGTCTGGAAGACCAGATGTCACTAACTGATACCACTTGTCCACCTCTTTGTCGTACCATACAAACGGATCGCGGAACTCGTTGTGGATGCCTTTTCCGTTCTGCTCCGTTACCGGTTTAGGATATTTCACCCATTTTTCCAAATAGGGATCGGACAAATCCGCCGGAGTTGCCAACCCTGTTCTTTGGTTCGGCGACAAGGAGTCGTTGCCAGCGGTATAGAACAGAACAGGATTGCCGTTTCGATCATACGCTGCACTGCCTGACCACGTGCCGTCCGGATCTAGGGTGCCCGCTTCGGGCGCAAGAGCAGGTCTTACATTTTCCCAGTTCACCATATCGTCACTCACCCAATGCCCCCAGTGGATTTGATGCCAGAATGGACCTTGCGGGTTATGTTGATAAAATAAATGGTATTTGCCGTTATAGTAAATCGGTGCATGTGCTTCATTCATCCAGTTTTGCGGAGGCATCGCGTGGTACTGGGGTCGGTGCTGATCTCCGCCAAACACACTTGGATCCTCATCAATGTCCGCATTTGGAATTTTCGGAATTGCACCTCCATGAAGCGCCTTCACGCTCTCATATCCAGCAAGTATCTCCTGGTTCGTAAGGGCTTTATTATGCAGCTTCACTTCATCTAGGAGTCCGCTGAACATATTGAAGGAGAACACCCCTGCTAACTCTACAGGTTTATTATTTTTCCCGATGATCAGGCTTTCGGTAGATGGTGTGATCGGAACGTTGAGGGGGGTTACTTGGGAAGCCACTTCCTCACCGTTTAGATATAACTTAATTTTTCCATCTTCTTTACTGAAAGTAGCGGCCACATAATTCCACTTGTATTTTTCCAACGGGTGATCCTTTACCCATACCTGAATCCACTGACCGCTTATGCCTACTTGCATCGACCATGTACCGTGCCGATACATACCAAGAGAAAAGCCTTCCGCTTTATCCTGGTCGGATTGGTTTACGATCGCAGACAGCTTGTTTCCGTCTCCCCACTCATAGCTACGCGGTGCAACCCAAGCTTCGATGGTTAACGCGTCGCTTATAGGCACAGTATCGTTTGCATTGACCTCAATATAATTCGAGTATCCATCGAACAATAAGGCGCCGCCTTTTATTCCGCGCGGAGTCCATCTCGGATCCTTCGACGCCATATACCTGGCGTTGTTAAATACATAGTTCACATCGTGCTTAAGATCGTGTACTTTCTCCAACGCTTTCTTTCCTGCGCCTTCATCAAGGTTTAAGTAGAAAATAGTCCCCCTACCACTTGCTTGGAAACTATCAACGGCAATGCTGGCTTCATTGGAATGATCGACAACCTTTACATAGAGCTTCTTGTTGTAGTGTTCTTGCACTTTCCATAAGATTTTCTCGTTCGCGCTGACATTCCCGGTTTTCATAAGCAATGTGTTGCTGTTCGCATCGAAAAGTGCAACATATGCATTTTCCGGTTTGAGGATATCCAAAACAGTAAAATTAATTGTTCCGGTTCCCTGAAGCGTGAAAGTATTAGAAGTGATGGAGCCCTTTCCTTGCAGGGAGGATTTGGCATAAAAGTTCCCTTCTTTGCTCGCATGAGCTTCATCAGTCACTTCAAAAGCATCTTCCTCAACCGTCCAGCCATCGAGATTTCCGGTTTCAAAGCTTGGATTATCGATTTCATAGCGCTTGAAATCCGGCTTGATATCCGTCGCAACAATTCCTTCAGCTGGCTCCGACTCATGGTACATGGAGAATGCGTCCGCAAAAATGACTCCCCAATCCGAGGTTGCATTATCGACGACCTCCACATACAGTTTCTTGCCCAATTGTGTGGAAAGATCCGCCTTGTATTGCACCATATTGGCAAGCCGCATGCCCTGCGCAGGATCCGGGAAGCCAACGTCGGCGAATGCGCTATTTCCGTATCGGGCAATAACTTGTCCCGTATCGACTTCCACAATATTTATAAATACCTTGTCTGGGTTCTTTGCACCGCCAAGCTTGAAGCTGATCCAGCCGCTTCCGCCCAGCTCGAAAGTGCTGGAACGAAGTACACCTGTCGCAGATTCGTCATACTTCCAGCCGTTTAAATGATAAGCTCCTTCCTGGTTATACGGTATTTTTTCTGCCCACCAAGTCGTTTCGTCGGTTACGCTATTCGGACCGAACGCATCGCCTTTGATAACGGTCCATCCCGTCAAATCTCCTGTTTCAAATCCAGGATTCCGGATTTGATAGACTGAATCTGTAACTGACAATCCCATGTCATTCTTAGGAATATTCTTGATTTGATAAATCGCATCCGTAACCGATGATTTCACATCATTCTTAGGAATGAGCGTTTCTCCAGCAACAGTTCTATTTTCGGACGCGACAGAGATTCCCGGAACAACAAGCTGGAGCACCATAGCCCATATAACCATTCCCGATATCCAACATTTTCCTCTTTTGACTTTCCTCATTCTCGAGCCTCCTTCGAAACTTGTTATACTTGCGAACATCGATACCTCATTTCGAAATGCTCTCCTTGTACAAAGATGAATAGTCATGAAGAAGGGAGAATATGAATGAAAAATTTCCAAACGGAGGAATGCAAAGTTTCTTGATCATTTGTGCATACCCCATTCGTAAGGAGCGCCTAAACAACCGTCTTACCAAACGGACTGCATATCCCATATATCCAAGGATTTAACAAACGGTTCTCCATCTCCCCAAATCTCGAGTCCCAAAGCATCCATACGGCTCGGATATACCCGGGTTGTCAGGCTTTTCAATCCGCTTGCATAAGCTTCGACCATGGAGCGGTCCAAATAAATGTGAAGCTTCAGATTCTCCCCAAGCAGCTCCAACTTACCGCCTTGAATCCCTCCGCACTTTTCTCCAGGATGCAGGGTCGTTTTCGAGCGGTCGACCATGAGCAACGCTTGATTCCAATCATAATACAGCAGAGTTTCTTCCTCTCCGTCCGGCGTACAACGGACCTTGACTCCGAATTTTTTGGCGCTGCCGGGCTCCAATTCCAATTGAATCTCAAGCATGTCACCATGAACATTCCTAAGCTGCACATTAGTTTCAGCCAATGACTGGTCCCGAAGCGATAGCCGCTTAGGGCCACGCAGCGATTGAAGCTCCTGAATCGGCTCTATTCCCAGACGTCCGTCATCCCTCAAATACACGCTTAACGGCAAGCCTCCGTTATGAGCCCAACCCGACTTATATTCCATCTCGGAGGTCCGGTCGCCTTGGGCTATCGTAAAGACGATATTTCTGCCGGTCTTCGGATCAACCATTCCGCTCGGTCCGGTAAAATGGAAATCCCCGACATCAATCAATTGAGGCTCTTCTTGATCGGGGATGAACGAAAGATTTTGCTTGTCAAGTTGTCCGATCCAATAGAACACCTCGACATCCGCTCCCTTCCCCACAGGGCTGACAAGCAGCAGATGTTTGTTCACTCCCTGCTTGTCACTGCCAAGGGGAAGAAGCACAGGGAGCTCCCAGATGGGTCCAAGGTAAGGAAACTTCTGAATATCCGCTTTAAAAAACGGCCCTTTATACGTCCAATTCAGCATATCCTGTGACGCAAATGCCAGTGCTGCTCCACCTTCAATTCCGGACCCGACCAGAGCATACCAGCCGTCATCGTCCTTCCATACGAATGGATCTCGGAAATCCCCAAATGCGCCCATTCCCTTCTTCTGCACGATCAACGGCTCTGGATGTTTGACCCACTGAACCAGATCCGGGTTTCCGTCAAGGGTATAAGTGCTTCGGGCAAGCGCTACGCTCTGATTCGGAGAAGCGCTGTCATTACCTGCCGTAAAGAACAAGACAGGAAGTCCGTCAGCATCATAGGTTGCGCTTCCCGACCAGATCCCGTCCGGTGCGAGCTGATCCTTTTCGGGCGCCAGGGCCACGGGTAGATCACGCCAATGCACCAAATCCTGACTTACCCAATGTCCCCAATGGATCTGATGAAAGAACGGCCCCTGCGGGTTATGCTGATAGAACAAATGATATTGCCCGTCAAAATAGATCGGTGCATGAGGTTCGTTCATCCAATGGGCCGGCGGGCTAACATGATATTGCGGTCTGTGCCGATCAAGTAGCAGTGGCGTTCGGTCCAGCTTGATCTCGTCATAGTTTAATTGTGGCCGGATACCTTCATGAAAGGTATCCAGCACATGCCGATAAGAAGCGGCCACTTCTTCCGCGCTCAGCGCCCGATTATAAATCTTGAGTTCATCAATGATACCGCTAAACATGTGCAGGCTGAACACTTCCGCCAGCAGGCTGCTATGGTTATTCTTGCCGATAAGAAGATCCGTGTCCGCCGCCTCAGCCAGGCGGGAACCACGAGGCACGGCAGCTGAAGCGATTTCACTGCCGTTTAAATACAGCTTGATTTCCCCTTGGTTCCCATCGAACACAGCATTCACGTATGACCATTCATTCTTGGGCAGTTCATGGCCGTCCGGCGACCAAAGTTCCTTCCAGTCTCCTCCTTCCAGCCCGACTTGGAAGGACCAGGAACCGTGACGGAACATGCCGAGCAGATAACCCTGCTTGCGATCCAGGTTGTAGCGGTTCACGATGGCGGACAATTTGCCATCATCCCCCCATTCATAGGAGCGTGGGGCTACCCATACTCCTATGCTTAACGCTGATCGATACTCTGGCTCGGTGTTCTGATTTCCCTCATCGAACGAATGCGCAATGTAAGTCGAATAACCATCGAACAGAAGCCCATTTCCAATTACCCCCTGTCTCCACCGTGGAGGGCAAGGTTGAGTAAACTCCGCTTGGTTAAACACGTACTGGATATTATCCTGGACTTGGGATACGCTCTCCAGAGCGCTTGTACCGGTTCCTTCATTGAAGGCCCAATACATAATCAATCCCCGATTATCGGTTGCATGGCTCATACTTCAACCCTCCTGGATGTCTGCTCCGTTGGACCATTAGGAATATGAATGGAGTTAAGAGCATGCATATAAAACGAGTTCACTACAACTTCCCCTGATTTCGCACTTATCTCAATACGATCCATCGGAGCATCAGGGAATATTTGATCCGTCAGTGCAACCAAGCCCTCATTCGCGTACACTTCAACCGCGTTGCGATCCAGCCAGATATGCAGCTTGATCTTCCCATTCTCCGAAACCATTCTAGCACCGTGCTTGCACGCAAACGACGGGTAGAAATCACTCAGGCCCGATTTCGAGCGGTCGATGAATAGCCATTGGCGCACAGGGTCATAACCGATAATAGTCTCACTTTGCCCAGAGGACTTCATTTTAATATGAACCTCGTCTTCGGAACGAATGTCGATATCCGCTTCAATTTCAAGCAGAACATCATTCGTTTTTTGCGTAAACGGCACCTCTGGCGTAACCTTAACCTCATTCCAGCAGAGCGTTCCTTTCCGCAGCTGCTCTATTTCCCGAACAGGCATTTGGGTCAGAACTACGCCCTCGTCTCGACTGGTCAATGACAAGACGCGAGGCAGAGTCATTGTGCCTCTCCAGGCCCCGGTAGGCGTTTGGTTAGCATATTTCCAGTTGCTCATCCATCCGATGATCACACGCCGTCCGTCCTGCTCAGCTATATCCGACCAGGTGACCCCCGCATAATTGTCCCGGCCATAATCCAGCCACAGGATATGATCGGCCGGATGGTCATTGATGAACGTATTTCCGTCGAACTCTCCGATAAAGTATTGCGTGCGTGAGCCTTCTGGACAGTTGGGATTATCTCCGATGCTTATGATAAGTACCCATTTGGAATGTCCGCTGTCATCAACCGGCAATTCAAAGAGATCAGGGCATTCCCAAACTCCGTCATGCGAGCCTTCACTCTTTCCGAATTCGCCTGACAACGACCATTCACGCAAATTGTCGGAACGATAAAACCGAACGTGGTCTCCCGCGACAAGAGCCATAATCCAGGATGCACTTGGCGAATGCCAGAACACCTTGGGGTCCCGGAAGTCGACCAGATCATGCTCGTCGAGTATTGGGTTCTCCTCATATTTGTGCCAAGTTCGGCCTTTATCGCTGCTGTAAGCCAGGCTTTGCCGCTGGCGAGGTTGTTCGGTCTCCGGACAGCTGTCTGCATGAGTGAAGAGTGCGATCAATCCATGGGAACCATCGAACAGTCCGCTGCTATTATTCCAGTCAACCACACAGCAACCGGAGAAAATAGCGCCATGCTCATCCGGGAACAGAGCGATAGGCATATGCTCCCAATGAACCAGGTCTTGGCTTACAGCATGACCCCAGTGCATTGGTCCCCATTGGTTACTATAAGGATGGTGCTGATAAAACAGATGATAGACTCCCTCGTAATAGACTAATCCGTTGGGATCATTCAACCAATGGGAGTGAGGTGAAAAATGAAAACCCGGCCTAAATCTATCATCATCGTGCTGTTTATTTGTCTCGATTATCTGGGTAATTTCATCTGTCGTCGGCATAGATTGAAGAGCCCCTTTCCGTGTGGTTAATAATGCACCGCCGGCATTAGCAAAAGTTAGCATACCGATGATTTGCTGTTTGGTCAGCTGATTCAAATAAACACCGGCTTTCAGTATCTTATATAACAAGCAGCCCAGAAAAGCGTCGCCGGCTCCTGTCGTATCAGTGGCCTCTACTTGAAAACCCGGCACATATCCGTCATGATCAGCTAATCGGTAATAGCAGCCTTTTTCCGCTAAAGTTACGAAGATCCCGGCGATGCCGAATTGCTGTTGCAGCTCTAGCGAGCCTTTTTCCACATCAGTTGTACCCATTATAAAGTGGAGCTCATCTTCCGATATTTTCAGGATATCTGCATACTTCATGCCCCAAAGGATATTCTGTTTCGCTTCCTCTTTACTCTCCCATAAAGCAAACCGGATATTCGGATCGAATGAAAGCAGGACTCCTGCCTCTTTAGCCTTCACAACTGCCGCTCTTGTTGCCGTACGGGCCGGCTCATGGGTCATCGACAAAGAACCAAAGTGCAGTGCATGGCAGTTTTCAATCCTATCGAACGGGACATCCTGCGTGCGCAAGTATGTATCCGCTCCTGGTTTCCGGTAGAAGCTGAACGATCGGTCTCCGTTGTCATCCAGATGAACAAATGCCAGCGTTGTATTGGCTTCATCTGTAAACGTAAGCGCAGACACGTCGATGCCGCCGTTCATCAAGGTATCGTGCAGCAAGGAACCGAATTGATCATCCCCAACTTTGCTAATCAATGTCGCTCTAGCTCCTAAACGGGATAGAGCAGCTGCTACGTTAGCCGGAGCCCCTCCAGGATTGCATTCAAACTGCTCGTTGCCTCCCGTGGTACGACCTGATGGCGTAAAGTCTATCAATACTTCCCCAATGGTTATTACATCAAGCACAGTTTTCTCCCCACCTATCGTTTGATTATTTATTTTTTAAATTTGCATTATATCGATCCAACCCTTTTTGATAGATCTCCATTAATTCGTTCAGCCCCATCTTCTCGAGTGTCTTCACATAGCTGTCCCACTTTTCATCTACCTCGCCATCGACGATGAACTTGCCTCTTTGGGTATTTACATATTTAATAAGTTCTGGCTCAATCCGATTGATTTTATCTAGTTCATCCGGTTCAAAGAAGATGCTCGGATAGTTTTCCTTTTTCATATATGGAATGTAATATTTCTCCAAATACTCAGCACGCTTCTGAGCTCGGGGTTCCATATCAACAACTTTTCCGAAGTCATCGAAAGTAATGACGCCCGGATTTCCTGTGCCTGGAGCCACTTTTTGACGGAATTCACCTGCGGAGACTCCCTTGGGAAGCGGCAGGTTCACCAATTTTCCTTTTTCGTCCTTCTTGAATACGACATCCAACGGACCCCAGTGAATTTGAGCCGCCATGTAAGGGTCATACTGTTGATCGATCCAACGCATCGTCATTGCCGGATAACGGTTCTCCTTTGTAATCACGAAGCTACCTCGTCCCGGACCGCCGCCGTTGTTGCGACCAATCATTTGATCTCCATTTGGGCCTTTAAGCGGGGGCAGCAGAGCATAATCCTTACTACGCTCCGGTCCGACAACTTCTTCGACTTCCCACCAAACGTAGGAGCCGAGCGTTTCATCTGGTGTTTTGCCTTTTGCTAAATACTGAGCGGCATCCTGGGTGAACGATTCAGGGTCAATCAGCCCCTGCTTATACCAGTTATCATGAATATATTTTAATGCTTCCTTATATTGAGGTTGCGTAGCGGTAAAGATCACTTTACCTTCGCGGACGATCCGATGTTCCAAATTATCCGGAAGACCGAAAGCTCCGAATATGCCAGCAATGTCACTACACCACTGCATATGCATAAAGCTTAATGGGATTTCATCAGCCTTGCCATTGCCGTTCGGGTCCTTCGTTTTAAAGGCAATCAAAGCCTGCGTGTATTCGTCCAGCGTTTGAGGTAATTTTAAGCCCAGTTTATCGAGCCAATTTTTATTGATAACGTGAAAGAAGGGGTTGGTATCGAGCTTATTCTCTTCCCACGACGGCAGCCCATAGATGTGACCGTCTGGCGCTGTGATGGCTAGTTTAATATCAGGCCGTCGATCGAGAAGCGCTTTCAAATTAGGCGCATATTTATCAATTAAATTCTCCAGCGGAATAATGGTTCCGTCTTTACCGTAATTGATTAGATCGTAATCTGTGAATCCAGCTCCGTAAAAGGCATCTGGCAAATCTCCGCTGGCCAACAACAAATTTTTCTTCTCTGCAAAGTCAGTGTCTGGAATGTTTTCCCAATCAATTTTTACGTTTGTTTGTTTTTCCAGCCGCTTAAATATTTCCATTTTCGAGTAATCTGGCGCTAAAGCAGCTTTTGGGGATACCATCTTTAATGTCACCGCTTCTTTAACAATCGGAAGACCGGTTTTATTAAAATTTGCATCCTGATCTGGATTCACCGTCTGATTTTTTGACTCGCCTCCGCCTCCCGAACATCCGCTAAGAGCAAACACTCCAGCCAGCATTAGAATTCCAGCCCTTTTGAATAATTTCATCGTACATAACCTCCTTATGTCAGTCCACAAGCTGAGAACTTCCCTTGTCCTAGTTATTTACTTGTCTGAATGCTGAATTTAGGTATTCTGTTGCACATTCCCCCTTTCAGGCACCATGACAATGTTAGCCTTTGATCGAGCCGATCATCACGCCTTTAACAAAGTATTTTTGCAGGAAAGGATACAAAATCAGCAACGGTAGGCTGGATACCATGATGACACCATATTTGATAAGCTCTGTAACGCGCATCTTCGCTGCATAGGATTCCACGTCTATCATCATGCTCGAGTTGGCCTGATTCTGGACAAGAATGTTGCGAAGGACCAGTTGTAATGGATACTTGCTTTCATCGTTCAAGTAAATCAAAGCGTCAAAGAAACCATTCCAGAACCCGACAACATGATACAGTACCATTACGGCTATAACGGACTTAGACAAAGGTAATACGATGCTCCAAAAAAATCTGGTATTGGAACAACCATCAATGGAAGCGGCCTCCCACATTTCATCCGGGATGGTCGACTGAAAAAAAGTCCTTACGATAATGACATTGAACACACCTCCCGCTCCAGGAATAACAAGTGCCCAGATCGTATTCAGCATGTGAAGATCTTTAATCAGCAAATAGGTCGGGATCAACCCCCCACTAAAAAACATGGAGATCAGTAAAAACCACATTATCACCGACTTTCCTGCCAGTCCTTTACGAGCTAACGGGTAAGCTGCACATATGGTCACGGCAACTCCGATTAATGTTCCTAGACTCGCATATAAGATCGAATTGGCATATCCAATCCATATAGATGAATCGCTGAATATTCGCCCGTATCCATCCAGCGTAAAACCCTTTGGAAAGAACCATACTTCACCTGAGTAGATGAGATTGGGGTCACTGAGTGAAGCAATCAATACAAAATACAGCGGGAATAATACAAGCAACATAACTATGGTCAGCATGACGTAGTTGACGATGTCAAACCACATGTCTCCCTTGCTTTTTCTCTTTAATAATTGATTCAAAATGAACTCCCCCTTACCACAGGCTGGTTTCCGTCAATTTTTTTGCGATCCGGTTGACGGTGACTATCAGGATAATATTTACAACTGAATTAAACAGGCCAACTGCTGTAGAAAAGCTGTATTGTGCTTTTTGAATCCCGATTTCATAAACATAGGTCGGAATGATATTGGAGGTGGCATAATTCAAATCGTTCTGCATAAGGAAAGCCTTTTCAAAACCGATACCCATAATGTTACCGAGTGCGAGAATCAATAAGATGACGATCGTCGGCAAAATGCTTGGAATATCCACATGCATTACGCGCTTCCATTTGCTTGCTCCATCCATGATCGCGGCTTCATGCAATTCTGGATTGACCCCTGCCAACGCAGCAAGGTAAATGATGGTAGCAAAACCTGTCTCTTGCCAAACCCCTGATAAAATATACAAAGGGCGGAACCACCCTTCGTCGGCTAAGAACATAATGGGGTCCCCTCCAAACCAAGTGATGATGTGATTCACAATTCCGCTGTTTGGAGACAGAAAAACATTAAGCATACCGACGAGCACTACGGTCGAAATAAAGTGTGGTGCATAAATTACAGTCTGTACAATTTTCTTGTATCTCTTGGCCAGCATCTGATTGAGCATAATCGCTATAATAATCGGAGCTGGGAAGCTAAACACAAGCGATAGAGCACTGAGTGTAAGCGTATTGGTCATGATCGTCCAGAAGTTATAGGAATCGAAAAAATCAATAAAGTGCTTAAAACCTACCCACTCGCTTCCCCAAATCCCCCGACTTGGTGAAAAATCCTTAAAAGCAATTTGTATTCCATACATTGGATAGTACTTAAATACGAGATAAATAATAATGATTGGCAGCAAAAACAGATATAGTTCATAGTCACGTTTGATCTGGTTCCATATTTTGCGATTTGGCTTGATCGTAGAATGATCCCACTCACTAGTTCTTGAATTCATCATTACACTCCCTTTCTTGTAAAAGAATATTTTCATTTTTGAAACGTTTCCAATTTATTAAAAGAAAAACTTCAGTCGGTGATCCATACCATAAATCCACCGAATGAGCTGAAGTTTTTCCAAAGTCAAAAACAACCTTGCCTAAGATAACAGGAGACGATACATTTGCTGATCCAAACTTATTCCTTGGATCTTTTAACAGAGTAGTCTGATTGTCAAATGAAACGTTTCCAATTTATTATAAAAAAAAGGCGAGTTTGCAGATCCAGACTGAGATCCAACTGAATGAGCTAATATTTATACAATAAAACTCATGTCGTTTCGCCCTGCCTGAAGATAACGGGGAGACGATACACTTGCTGATCTAAAGTTATACCATCCATCTTTTGATACAGTAGTCTGATTGTCAGACGTGCCATCTCCTCCACTGGCTGCCTAATTGTAGACAATATCGGATGAAAATAACGATGATCCTGAATGCCGTCATAACCGATGACCTTTACATCTTCTGGAACTCGAATACCCTGCCTACCTGCTCTTTCTATATATTTGGCGGCAAACATATCGGTAATAGCGAAAATGCCATCCACATCCCGATGCTTAGATAGAAATTCGCCAAAATAGGCTTCGTCGTCCACAATAGGATCTGGTTTCTCGTATACAACATGGTCTACACCCAATTTTTTCGCCTCATCAATGAAACCTTTTCTTCGATTCATGGTTTCACTAAAAATTGAAGTTACACTTCCTATAAAGGCCGGTTTTTGGGCCCCTGCCTTAACAAGTTCCCTCAAAGCTAGACGGCCTCCCTCATAATTATCTGAGGTCACACAAGTGATTTTTTTGTTGAAATGTCTGTCAATACTTAGAATCGGAATGTCATTGCTTACGCTATTTTCTATATCATTGTAAGTAATGCCGACAATACCAGCCACTTTGTTTTGACGTAGCATATCCAGGTAATACAGTTCCTTTTCTGGCTTGCCGCCGCTATTACATAACATGAGCTTAAAGCCTTCCCGATCTAACTCATCCTCAATGTAATAAGCCAGTTCAGAAAAAAAAGGATGCCAGATACTTGGAAGCAGCAAGGCTACCATCTTGGATTTCCTCATTTTAAAATTTCGAGCGACTTCATTAGGAAAATAATTCAGTTCTTGTATAGCTTTCTCCACTTTCCTTCGTGTATCTGGTTTTACAGAGCCCGAGTTATTAATAACGCGGGACACCGTTCCCACAGCAACACCAGCTATCTTAGCTACATCTCTAATACTTGGCATTTAACCCCCCCATATCTCTTATGGGAATTATAATAGCACGAAGTTGGAAACGTTTCAATAATCTTTGAAGCGCTTTTTTTCTGACTTTTTTCACCCTATTTTCATTGATCGCTCCGGATCAACCGCCGAATTTGATACAAATCGCCCTCCATGCGGAATTCGCCTGGAGCCATTCCTGTATACTTTCGGAACACTTTGCCGAAATAATTCGCATTCGAGAAACCGGACTGTTCCGCCACCTGCTCCAATGTCAGATTTGCGGGCTCCAGCAGAAGCGCAGCCGCTCTTTCCAACCTCATACGAGTTAAATAGCGGCCGGGAGAGAGGCCAAGCTTGTGCTCAAACTCACGGGTGAGATGAAATTTAGAACATCCGGAGACCTCCGCCATGTCCTGAAGGCCAATGCTCCGATGCAGATTACTGTCAATGAAGGTCTTACAGCGTTCTACAATCGGAGGCAATGGGACGCTGCTGGCAAGAGTGACAAGATGACTCGCCAGTGACATGGCCAGTGAATAAGCAGCCCGTGAGCACTGATACATATCGCGGTAGCTGTTCTCAATAGCTTCCCGATAAGTCACCCACAGGAGATGCTCCAAATCGGTCCCCGGCTCAATCCGGAAAATGTAGCCGCTTATGTCCAGCCATTCCTGGAGGAGATGCAGCGCCAAGTGTGACAGTTCGAAGTAAAGCACTTCCCATCTGGGAGAATCAGAGGGGAGACGGTAGATATGGTCGCCCGGAACATCAGCCAGAAAAGCATCCCCCGGCTCGAGGGAATGTCTCCTCCCCCCCGTTTCAATCTCACCGCGACCATTCAATGTATATTGAAGCACACAATGGTCTCCGGTACGGTTCCGTCCATCCCAGATATAATCATGCGAAGTAATCAGCTCATATCCAGCACCTTTTAACAAGATATAGGGCATAGGTGTTATAAAGTGAAAAGATATCGAGGACTGCTTCTCTTTCCCGTTTCCCTCCCCATGATTCACAGCAATATTTCACCCTCCTCAATTTATAAAGTTACTCTTGTTTCGGTTCTTCTGCACCTTTACGCTAATGATAAAGACGAATTTTCTATAATCAGTTATTTCATACGCTTACTAAATTATAACACTAAAAGGAGCACGATTTCACTTATGGGCATTCATTACGATGAGAAACGCATGGTATTTCACCTGCAAACCCCCGGTTCCAGCTACTGCATTCAGATTGTTCGCGACGGCTACCTTGGGCATTTATACTGGGGACGACGAATCGCCATCTACCAGGATTCTGTACCTTTTGATTTTATCGATCGGGGCTTTTCGCCGAATCCTGACCCTGCTGACCGAAGGTTCTCCTTGGACAACCTTCCGCAGGAGTATCCGGGTTACGGGAACGGCGATTTTGGCATACCCGCCTATCAGGTCGGCCAGTCTAATGGATCTGAAATCTGTGATTTCCGTTACCAGACTCATCGGATATTCGCCGGCAAGCCAAAGCTTCCAGGTCTTCCTGCCACTTACATCGAGAGGGAGGACGAAGCGGATACGCTGGAGCTTGTGCTTGAAGATGCACTGACCGGTCTGCGTGCTACCTTAATTTATACTGTCTTTAACAAATACGACGCCATCGCTCGGTCGGTTCGTTTCGACCATACCGGCTCCGACAATCTGGTCCTTCTTCGCGCGCTCAGCGCCAGTATCGATTTCAGAGATGACGAGTATGACATGTTGACCTTCTACGGTACGCATACCAATGAGCGAAATATTGCGCGGAGACCCCTTATGCCCGGCATCCAGAATGCGGAAAGCCGGCGAGGTGCCAGCAGTCCCCAGCAGAATCCGTTTCTGGCCCTGCTTCGTCCTGGCGCTGATGAAGACAATGGCGAGGTATACGCGCTCAATCTCGTTTACAGCGGAAACTTCATAGCCCAGGCCGAGGTTCAGCAGTACCGGACGACTCGGTTGTCGATCGGCATCAATCCGTTTGGCTTCTCCTGGCAGTTGGCTCCCGGAGAAAGATTTCAAACGCCCGAGACCGTCATGGTATACTCTGCACAAGGCTTGGGCGGGATGTCCCGCGTCTTTAATAGGCTCTACCGCACGCGGCTCAGTCGCGGCAAATTTCGTGACGCCGAACGGCCGATTCTAATTAATAACTGGGAGGCCACCTACTTTGACTTTAACACCGACAAGATCGAAGCGATCGCCCGCGAAGGGAAAGAACTTGGTATGGAGCTCTTTGTCCTGGACGACGGCTGGTTCGGCAAGCGGGACAATGATTTGAGTTCCCTGGGCGACTGGACCGTTGACCGTCGCAAGCTTCCGGAGGGGCTGGACAATCTGGCCCGGCGGATAACCGGAATGGGCATGCAGTTCGGTCTGTGGTTCGAACCGGAGATGGTCTCACCGGACAGCGAACTCTACCGGCGCCATCCCGACTGGTGTCTTCATGTGACGGATCGTCCCCACACGGTGGGGCGAAATCAGCTTGTTCTCGATCTGGCGCGGCGGGATGTATGCGACTATATTGTTGGAGCGCTGTCCGATGTTCTGTCTTCCGCACCGATTACTTATGTCAAATGGGACATGAACCGCCATTTGACGGAGATCGGCTCTGCCCTGCTTCCGGCGGAGCGCCAGCGCGAAACAGGACACCGGTATATCCTCGGTCTGTATAGGGTATTGGACGAGCTCACTTCCGTCTTTCCGGATGTACTGTTCGAGAGCTGTTCCAGCGGGGGAGGGCGCTATGATCCCGGCATGCTCTATTACATGCCGCAAACGTGGACAAGCGACAATACCGATGCGATCAGTCGGCTAAAAATCCAGTACGGCAACAGTATGGTCTATCCGGCTGTGTCTATGGGCGCTCATGTTTCGGGTGTACCGAATCATCAAGTCAACCGGGTTACTCCTCTTGACACCCGAGGACATGTCGCGATGTCGGGAAACCTTGGCTACGAACTCGATCTTACCAAGATGTCGTCGCAGGAAAAGATAGCGATCAAGTCCCAAGTTGCGCTATATAAAGCAATTCGCCCCCTTATCCAATTCGGAGAATTTTATCGCATTTTAAGTCCGTTCGAGGGCAACGAGGTGGCCTGGGCCTTTGTTTCTGATGACCAGAGCGAAGCTGTACTTGCTTTCTTCCGAGTGCTGAGCCAGCCGGGTGAAAGGGTGCCTATTCTGAAATGCAAAGGATTGAATTCGCGTTACCTGTACCGCCATCACGAAACTGGAAAGATATACGGAGGTGACGAGCTGATGTACGCCGGTTTGACACTTCCAAGAATAAAAGGGGATTTTATCAGCCTGTTCTGGCGGTTTAGTAAGATCGACGAGCAATGAATGTATCAAAGCAAAAAAATTAGAAGTCCAACAGAAAGCAGGGCCTGAAATCATGAGATTTCAGGCCCTGCTCGCTATGCCCCTTCGCCGTGGTTATATTATTTTGAGAAGCAAAAATCAACTGGCAAATGTGCTGTAACAGCTTGCCGGTTCTCCGATAAATCCAAGCTACACCATCATTTTAAGTGAACACGAAGCAGTGGGGACACCGTCTACCACCCCAGCGCCTTCCATCGTCTCCACCGGTTTCACCATTTCCTGGTCGTCCGGGACCAACACTGGTGTGATCACCGGAAAGCCCGCCTGCTCGATTTCGGAAATATCAAATTCCAGCAGCTGTCCTTTCTTGATTTTGTCACCGGTCTGAACTCGTAGAGTAAACCCTCTTCCCATTTGTAAAGATCAATGGAGCGATAGAGCATGGCTCAGCCGGTAAGATTGGAACGTTGCGCTCCAAACGGCATAAAAGCAATCTTTCTGTTTCCATACTTTGGGGTCGCGACAATGATCGGTATACCCGGACGGAGGTCCGCTTATAACCGGGGAGGAGAACTTGTGTATACGTCCATCTCTCTCCATTTGAGCCATACACTGATAAGGCACTCGCTCCCAACTCTTATCATGTGTATTGCCGGTGTACCTGAGGGTACAATCGCCCATTGTGTTCGATTGCACTGCCCGAGTATACTCCATGACTGTCAAAATCCCGGTCCGGTTTTAACGCCACTCCCCGGTTCGTCCAGTGAACGAGATCCCGAGAGCTGGTATGATACCAATATTTGAGACCATGCACAGTACCGAGAGGAAAACATTGATAGAACAAATGATACTCTTCATGAAAAAAAGCAAATCCATTCGGGTCGTTCAGCAACCCTGTCTCAGGCTGGATATGATACCCCTGGCGCCAGGGGCACCTTGCCACTCTGGCGGCCAGACCGGAGATTTCCTCCGTATTGGTATCTTCTAATCTTCTGTATCTCTCTTCTTTTGTCCACTCCACAGCAACCTCCTTACTGCAAAATAGTTCCAAGCATGCTTAAACTTACGGTCGATCCGCTGCTTCGCTTGAAGTCTCCCCTGAGGCTGACGCATTTTTCCGCTTGCCCCAGAGCAGGGTGATGAGAAACGTAACCAGAAAGCTGATGCCCATGCCGATACAGAAATCAGCGATGGACTGTGGACGGATTGCGATAATACCGGGTAGCGCCGCCGGTCCCATTGAAATGGACAGCACATGTGCGTAAGCAATATAGGCGGAAGCCAGGCCGGAACCGATCATCGCAGCAATGAACGGGTAGCGAAGCTTCAGGTTGATTCCGAACATTGCAGGTTCGGTAATACCGAGCAGCGCGGATATGCCGGCAGCTGAGGCGATACTCTTCGTCTTGCTGTTGCGTGTGATGAGAAAGACGGCCAGCGTAGCCGCGCCCTGAGCGATATTCGCCATCGAGGCAATCGGAAGCAAGAAGGATCCGCCCGTCTTAGCAACGTCCGACAATAGTTGGGTATCCACAGCGAGGAAACTGTGATGCATTCCCGTTATGGCAATCGAAGAATAGAAAAAACCGAAAATACCTCCTCCAATGAAACCCGTCGTATCATAGAGCCAGAAGAGACCATCTGTCAGTCCGTTGCCCGCGGCGCGAAGGACCGGTCCAACAACAGCAAAGGTCAAGAGGCCGGTAACGAGGACAGACAGCAAGGGAGTCAACAGATTATCAAGATAAGATGGAATTACCTTTCGCAAATTTTTCTCGATTACCGATAAAATATAGGATACGGCCAGTACTGGCAGAACCGTTCCCTGATAGCCAACCTTTTCGATTGAGAAACCGAACAGTTGCCAGGTGGGTACTGTCCCATCTACAAGTGCCTGGCCGTAGCTGTAACCATTAAGCAGATCGGGATGAACCATAATCATGGCCAGCGCCGCACCCAAATAAGGATTTCCACCAAACTTGCGAGTGGCCGAGAAGCCGATCAGGATGGGAAGGAAAACAAATGGAGCGTTGGCGAATAAATTAATAATGCTTGCCCAATCGGCAATACCAGGGTACATCTCGACCAGAGACCTGGGACCAAACAGATTGCTGGCAGTCAGAACGTTGTTGATCCCCATTAATAGACCCCCGGCAACAATCGCCGGAATGATCGGAACAAAAATGTCGGAAAGTGCTTTCACAAGTCGTTGAAGCGGATTCATTTTAGCTGCTCCTGCCGTCTTTACATCGCCGGTGGACATTTCTCCGAGACCCGTAAGTTTGGCGAACTCGCCATACACGTTATTTACAATCCCGGCTCCAAGGATAATTTGATATTGCCCTGCTATAGAAAAAGTCCCTTTAACAACGTCCATTTGATCAAGCGCTTTTTGATCAAGCAAAGATTCATCTTCAAGAACGAGCCGCAATCGCGTCGCACAATGAGCAGCTGCCGTTATGTTTTCCTTACCTCCCAGGGCATCCAGGATGTCAGCTGCAACTTGCTTGTAATCCATATTTCTCTCCTCCTAATATTATGAAACCGGTTCCAATTTAATTAAAAAAAATGTTCGTTACCGACATTGGCCGGTAATTTTTGTTCGAAAACAACTGCCCTCCTATTACTTTCTCCGAAGAAGGTTATTGCCCCACTTCACCACTTCTCGCTCCCTTCAATAAGCCCCTTTTGACCACCCGTAGGATTGGATGGACATACAACCCTTGCCATAGGAAAAAAATTGCTCAATTCAAAATGTTTGTTTTATATTAAATTTTGTAAGGGGGCTGTTATTTGATAATAAAACACTATCCATGTCATCCTCAATGGTAAGTTAATGCGATGGCAGGGTAAAAAATTGCCCCTTCATTAACACAAAAATCCACCGCAGAAAATAAAGGGTCGTTGCTGCTTCCAGCCCGGTTTTCCTACACTCTGACCTGAACAGACTGAAACACGAGGATTATTTGCTAAATCCATAAGAGTGCTTGCCTGCCAATCGTCAGGAAAGAATTTAAGCATCTCTTGGCAGAACAATGTGGGTTCTTACGATATTCAGGAATCGGTTTATTGAATACTTAAAGCCTCCGTTTCGTCTCCGGTGAGTCCTTCGTCTTCATCATCTACCATCGTCTCTACCCAATTAATGTCTGCAAAAGCTATCTTCATGTACTCCATCAGTACGCGCTGAGCATTGAATCCTACCTCATCAATCATAGATTCCTTAGTAAAGTTTTCTGAAACTAACCAATCAAAAAACATAATATAGTCATGGCAATAGTTCAGAAGCACTGATAAACCTCCCCACCTATAAGTTCATCACTTTGGTCGTTTGATCAATGATGAAACTGAAATCACCTCTTGCAAGTGGTGAATTATATATTATTATACAATTTTATCTATGTATTCCATAAAAGAATTCTCCTTGGACGCAAACCATCATTCTGAATCCATTACTATAGAAAAAAGCCGCCATTAAGGGCGACTTTCTACATCCTATGTTCTGTCCTCCAAGAGCTTCAATCTTAATTTGATCGCCCACCAACAATAAAGGTTGTTTTTCAATCTGGGCACATTATTGTTCTCTAGGTGATAACGGGTTGCAAATGAATGTCTCAGAGAATGCACGGATAAAGCTGGTTTTCCAAAAGCTGAAGCATATTTTTCAATCAGTTTCTCATTGGTTAAGCAGAGATGCTCTTCATGAACAGCTATTATTGTCATCAGAAATTTTCGTCCATATCAAAATAAAAATCAGGTTCTCTCCCGTTTCCGGTAACTGTTTCTGGAACGGTACTGCTGCGGAGATCTTGCCGGATAACGTGCGGGAAAAGAAAACATATGGACCAGATGGGTAAACGGAATGGAAGCGAACAGAAGAAACGCCAGGATGATGTGAAGCTGAAACACGAAGGGAACCATGTGCATCAACCCGTATTGCGGATTAAAGGTGAACAGGCTGCGAAACCAAGGCCCGATGGTCGTACGGTATTCATAGGCCACCACAGTCGTATTATACACGATGGTCATATAGGTTCCGATGGCTGCGATGATCAGGACTAAAATCACTGCAAAATAATCACCAAAACCCGCATGGGCCCTTACCCGACGGTTAAGGATTTTGCGCATAAGCAGAAGAACCAGACCGATGACGACCATCAGACCGGCAAAGCCGCCCCCCGCGATCGCAAATATATGATAGGTCTCATCGGATATGCCGAAGAAATGATAAACACTGCGCGGGATCAACACACCCATGATATGGCCAACAAACGCGAAAATGATCCCGTAATGGAACACAGTCGAACCGATTCTGAGCCATCTTTTTTCAAAAATCTCCGTGGAAGGCGCCGTCCAGCTGACCTGACGAAAAGCAAACCGATAGAGCAAGCCAAAGATCATCACCGTCAAGGTGAGATAGGGAAACACGACCCACCAAAAGATACCAGTCATCATTATACCTCCATTCCTTCGCACGTTTTGTAGACAGGTAAGCCTGAATCGCTACGAGCCGTACCGTCCATGCCAAACAGGATAGGATAAGGCAGTTCATCCAGATCGGCGCTCTCCCGCTTGCTCTCCAGCATGCGAATTTCTTCTTCCGTAGGGACCTCGAAAACATCGGTCATCAGAAAGTTCAACAACCTGGAATAGGGACTGTCTTCAGACAGATGCTTCCGAATCCGCTCTGTGGCTGCGGCCAGCCGGAGTTCAAGCGCGCGTACATGAACATTGTCGGACCTTACGGCCAGTAGCTCGTACAACAGCGGAATGAAGTCGCACAGCTCCCCGCTCGGCATCATAAAGCCCGCATCCCGGACAATATGCTGAAGCAAAATCAGAGCTGCCCCACGTTCCCGACTGTCACCCAATTCATGAGCGGTCAGATAGAGTCCGGTCTTTTCCTTCCAATCGAACGTCCAAACATAAATTTCCTGAAGCTCCTTGGGAGGAACCGAGAAGATAGCCTCGGCCGCCTGGCCAAACCTGCTCGCCAGCTCATTATCTTTCATTTCCTCTTGGACAGCTGCAAGCAGTTCCTCCTTCATTTCCTGAAAATCCTCACCGGGATATCCTAGCAATCTGGCGCAGGCCGCCAGCAAAACGGGCTTATGTTCCATCATCCATGTCCTCCCTTGCGAAAAGATGTGACGTGACCGCGCTTGACGGGGTAATGGATTCAATGCTGCAGGCCCCCTGCTTGTAATGAAGCTCTTTCGCGCCATCCATTTCCCTCCGAGCGGTTGGGATCACAAACCTTTCGTTATATTTGGCAACAGCGAACAATCGGGTCATCTCTTCAATTTCCTCCACTGTAATTCCCGCCTCTCCCAAAAGCTGGCTGTGTCTGAGATCATCCATGCCGCCAACGGCTTGCTGCCGCCTATGTACACGCATGGCGGTCATTTTAAGCAACACTCTACGGATGACGGAGGTATCCCCTGCCGTAAGCAGAGATGCCAGATACTCCATTGGAATCCGCATTTGATCGACGGCGGGAATATAGTGATCGGTCTGAAGCTCGTCTTCTTCAATATGGTTCATAATCGGGCTAAGCGGTGGAACATACCACACCATAGGGAGCGTGCGGTATTCCGGATGAAGTGGCAGAGCAACCTTCCACTTCATGGCAAGCTTGTAGATCGGCGAGCGCTGTGCCGCATCGATCCAGGAATCGTTGATCCCGCTTCTTCTCGCCTCCTTGATCACTTCCGGCTCGAAGGGGTCAAGGAACACCGAAAGCTGGGATTCATACAAATCCTGCGGATTCTCCACGGAAGCTGCCGCCTTGGCTCGATCTGCGTCATAGAAGACGACACCGATATAGCGAATCCGGCCCACACAGGTTTCCGAGCAAATCGTGGCCATGCCCGCTTCTGTCCGCGGGTAGCAGAAATTGCATTTTTCCGCCTTGTGCGTATTCCAGTTGTAGTATACCTTGTGGTAGGGGCAGCCGTTGGTACAAAATCTCCACCCCCGGCAGGCGTCTTGATCCACAAGTACAATACCGTCCTCCTCCCGCTTGTACAAAGCTCCGGATGGACAGGAAGCCACGCAGGAAGGGTTCAGACAGTGCTCGCAAATGCGGGGCAGGTACATCATGAACGTCTTCTCATACTCCATGGCGATCTGTTCCTGAAGCTGCTTGACATTTGGGTCCAGCGGTACGATCTCGCTTCCGCCAGCCAGGTCGTCATCCCAGTTCGGGCCCCATTCCGGCTTGTCCATATATTCGCCGGTAATCAGTGATACAGGCCGGGCGACCGGAAGATGCTTCCGCTTGGGGCTATGAATCAAGTTATCGTAATCATAGGTCCACGGCTCATAGAAGTTGTCCAGGCTGGCCATATTCGGATTGTAAAAAATATTCGCCAGCTTGGTGATTGGCCCCCCCGCCCGGAGTGCCAGCTTTCCGTTGCGCAGAACCCACCCGCCTTTAAATTTCCTCAGGTCTTCCCATGCCCGAGGGTAACCGGGACCCGGCCGGGTTTCCACATTGTTGTACCACATGTATTCCGTTCCGGGCCGATTGGTCCACGTGTTCTTGCAGGTCACCGAACAGGTATGGCAGCCGATGCATTTGTCCAAGTTCATGACCATGGCGACTTGCGCTTTAATCCTCAAGCCAGTCAACCTCCTTCAACGGTCGGATGATTGTCATCGTATCTCTCTGACTTCCTGTCGGCCCGTAGTAATTAAACCCGTAGCTCAGTTGGGCATAGCCTCCGATCATATGTGTCGGCTTCATCGTAATTCGAGTCACACTGTTATGGGTACCGCCGCGCTGCTTGGTGATAGAGGTACCCGGCACGCCAAGCGTGCGATCCTGGGCATGATACATATAAGCGATCCCCTCTGGAATCCGGTAAGTCAGCACCGCTCTTGCTGCGATGACTCCATTCCGGTTATATACCTCAATCCAATCGTTATCCTTGATCCCGATCGAAGCCCCGTCTTTTTCGTTCAGCCAGACGACCTGCCATCCGCGGAACAGCGTCGACATTTGATTGGTGTCGATGAACATCGTATGAATTCCCCATTTTTGGTGCGGGGTCAAATAACGGATCGTCATCGTTTTTCCATTCGCTGGCACTTCTTTCTCACCCTTAAAAAAAGGAACGTGCTCCAGCGGCGGCAAATAAAGCGGCAGCCCTTCACCGAAATCCAAAATCATCTCATGGTCCAGATAAAAGCTTTGTCTGCCTGTTAAAGTGCGCCATGGAATGCTGTACTCCGTATTTAAGGTAAAGGGCGAGTATCTCCGATTGTCCTTCTCCAAGCCACTCCAGACCGGAGTTGAGATCGTATGCCGGGGCTGAGCAGTAATATCCAGAAGTGTGAAAGCCTCTTCTTCCCGAGGTTTTGAGATGTCCTCCAGCTTTTTGCCGGTTTTGGTCTCTAACGAACGCCAGCCTTCCACGGCCCGTTCTCCGTTCGTGGCGCCAGACATCAGCAGAATCGCTTCGATTACCTGTTTATCCCGGAATAGATCCGGCTGTCCTTTGCCAATCCCCTCATGTTTCGATGCCCCCAGCCGCTCCATGAGCTGGCCGTACACCTTGTCGCCGGGAATTTTAATCCCCTTTGTTCCATAGCCCTTTTTAATGTTCGGTCCGATGGTAATCATTTTTCCATACACGTTCGGATAGTCACGCTTCACCAATAAAAAATGGGGCATCGTTTTGCCGGGCACTGCCTCCGTCTCTCCCTTGCGCCAATCGCGGATTTTTCCGTGAACTTGGGCGATTTCATCTGGACTGTCATGTCCGAGCGGAGTCATGAGAACATCCTCGCAGGCTGGCAAATGTTTCTCTGCCAATTGGGAGAACGTTTTGGCGATTTCCCGAAAAGCGTCCCAATCGCTTTTGCTTTGCCAAGGTGGTTCAATAGCTGGATTAAACGGATGGACAAACGGATGCATATCGGTCGTGCTTAAATCGTATTTTTCGTACCAGGTCGCTGCTGGCAGCACGATATCCGAAAACAGCCCTGAACTCGTCATTCTAAAATCCATGCTGATGAACAAATCGGTTTTGCCTTCCGGCGGAACATCATCCGTCTTCACCGTCTCCGGCCGCCACGAATGGCTCGGGTCCGTCAACACCTGATTGTCCGTCCCGATCAAATGCTTGGCAAAGTATTCATGCCCTTTACCGCTATCGCCAAGCAGATTGGACCGCCAGTTGAAAAAGACACGCGGGAAATTGTTCGGATCATTGGGGTGCTCCACCGCAAAATCTAGCTCTCCCTCTTTAACCATTCTCGCAATTTCCTGTACGGCCTCCTGATCGTCCGAAAACCCTTTTTCTCGAACCTGTCTGGCCACATCGATGGAGTTCTGGTTGAATTGCGGGAATGAAGGCAGCCACCCGAGCCTTACGGCCAGAGCATTGACATCCGCAGGATGCATATGGTTAAACCGCCCGCCCCAGGATGGTTTCTGCTCCTCATTGACCTTGGCCTCATAGCGGAACTGCTCCGTCGCGAAGTAGAAGAAGGAGGTTCCGTTTTGTAAGCGGGGAGGCTTGATCCAATCTCCTGCAAATGCGATCTGCTGCCACCCCTCCACTGGCCTCACCTTTTCCTGACCTACGTAATGGGCCCATCCGCCGCCATTTACTCCCTGGGAGCCCGTGAGCAGAACCAAATTCAGAATGGAACGGTAGATTTGGTCGCTGTGATACCAATGATTCGTTCCTCCGCCCATGGCGATCATCGATTTTCCACCTGTCTTGGCCGCATTTTCGGCAAACTCCCTCGCTACCTGAATGCAATGAGATTTCTTGACGCCAGTAATCGCCTCCTGCCAAGCCGGAGTGTAAGGCTTCGGATCGTTATAATCGACCGGATAATCGCCTTGCAGTTGCTGTCTGGGTACACCCACATGAGCCATCATAAGGTCATAAACCGTCACGACTTTGAGCGTCCTGCCTTCCACACTCGGCAAATGCTTTACAGGAACTCCACGCCGAACTGTCCCTCCCTCCGATTCCACGAAATAAGGAAAGTCAACGGGAGCCACTTCATCCGCCGCATCAATAAATGACAGCAGAGGATCCACTACTGTCCCGTCAGGATTTTCGAGATCCAGGTTCCACCTGCTGTCCTGATCCCAACGGAAGCCCTGGCTGCCGCTCGGAACCATCGGCGCTCCTGATGCCTCGTCCCAGACTACCGTTTTCCATTCGGCCAACTCCTGGGCATCTCCCAAGTCGGAGGCCCGGAGGAAGCGGCCCGAACGAAACGCATCGGCATGTTTCTCTAGTATCACGAGGAAAGGCAGGTCTGTAAATTTTTTCGCGTAATCCGTAAAATAAGGGACTTGCTGATCCACGTAGAATTCTTTGAGAATGACGTGGGTCATAGCCATGGCAAGCGCGGCATCGGTCCCGGCTTTAGCTGGCAGCCAAATGTCCGCAAACTTTTCATACTCGGCATAATCGGGGCTGACCCCGACCACCTTGGTGCCGTTATAACGGGCTTCCACCATGAAATGCGCATCAGGAGACCGGGTTTGCGGAATGTTGGTCCCCCAGATAATAAAATACTTGGAGTTATACCAGTCGCCGCTTTCCGGCACATCTGTTTGTTCTCCCCAAACCTGCGGCGAGGCAGGGGGAAGGTCTGCATACCAATCATAAAAACTGAGGATGGTTCCGCCAATCAGCGACAGGAAGCGTGTCCCAGCCGAATAACTCACCATGGACATGGCCGGGATCGGGCTAAAACCAACAACACGATCTGGACCGTATTGTTGAATGGTATGGATAATAGAGCTGGCAATCATCTGACAGGCATCATCCCAATCCGCCCGAACGAAGCCGCCTTTCCCCCTGGCCTTGACGTATCTGTCACGCTTTTTGGGATTGCTGACGATGTTTTTCCAGGCCGTGACCGGGTCCTCAACAACTGCCAGCTCCTCACGCCACATGTCGTACAAATCACCGCGGATATAGGGATACTTCACCCGGATCGGGCTATAGGTATACCAGGAGAAACTTGCCCCGCGCGGGCAGCCCCGGGGTTCATACTCGGGGAAGTCGGCTCCTGTGGTCGGGTAGTCCGTTTTTTGTGTCTCCCAGGTGATAATGCCGTCCTTGACGAAAACATTCCAACTGCAGGAACCGGTACAGTTGACGCCATGTGTCGACCGAACGACCTTGTCATGCTGCCAGCGGCCACGGTATAGGCTCTCCCAATCCCGGGATCTTGGGCTCTCCTCGGTCCATCCCTCGTTTATGGCCTCTCCGCGTTGCAAGTATTTCAACGCATCAAGCAGCTTGTTTTTATGCTCAGCCATTGCACAGATGCCCCTTTCCCTGCTGGTTTACCGGGTTAAACCTTTCCCCCGTCAGTTTGAAGCTGTCTTGTCCCAACTGAAGCTCTTCCATAAACACTTCCCAATCCGCTGCGTTGCAAGCCGCGATAATCAGGCGCTGAAGCTCGTTCAGATCCTGCAGCCGGCAGATTTGTTCTTGCACAGGCTGCGGCACTCCGCCGAATCTCATCTCAAGCAAGGCAAGCAAATCATTCCGATCATCCCGGACAAACTGTTCCGTTTCCACCTGATTCATCTGGTTCGCCTTCTTTCGTAGCCATTTTTCCAACTCATTCTGCCGACCTTTGTTAGAATTTCATCATTTTAAAATAATCGGCAATCATCGATTTCTTAATCTTTTCCGCCGACTGTTTAAAAAAGGTCAAGACCTCTTCATCGCCGTCTTCCACTAATGCCCAGGAAAATTTCCTGCTGGTGACCTGCCCCAATTCCTCGCCAAATCGGAGGTAGACGGTGATGCCGTGATCATCGGTCCGGCCACCCGCCTTCACATCATAAGGATGAAGGTGGAGCATCTCGAGCTCTTGTACCAGTAGCCGATACAGTCTCGGCTCCACAGATTGAAGTGGTTTGTCGGGAAGCATCGCCGCCAGTGTATAGGTCTCATTTTTCATGGAGCAGTCCCTCCACTTCTTTTTCCAGCATGTTCATTTCATCCCGGTTATGCAGTTCATCAACGATAATCAAAGCCTGAAAACGAGCAAGAAGCTCGCCACCCACCTTGCTCTGCGCCAGCAGTTCCTTAATCTCAGCGACAATTTCTCGCATTAATTGATGATCGCGAGTCAGGGAAATAATGACGTTCTTCAACTCCGACTTGATGCCCACAGCTTCTACATATAATCCTTCCTCTTCGCTGGCTGCGTGCTGGAGCGTACGCCCCTCCCAATGCTCCACCGTGATGTAGGCAATTTCCTCCGCTTTGTCCAATTCACCTTTTTTTATACTTCTGTACAACAGTTCGGTAAGTTCTCTTGCTTCGCCTAAGGCCGCCTCATGAATCATCGAATGACTGTCCACATGTCTCAATGCGGGTCCTGACATGAATCCCCCGCCTCCTTTCCTGTTGCTTTTTTTGAGAAATGATTTCGCGCTAGCCCGCCGCCTTCACCTTCCCCGATTACGGAGTCAGCCAGCGAAAGGTCGTTGAATATAGCCACATAATGAGTGACATTCTGCTCGTTCGTAATTGCCGTTACCGAGAGCCACTCTCGAAAAACCTCCCCGCTTGCCTTGCGATTGACGATCTTTCCCTGCCATTTTCCGGTGGTCAGCAAAGTGTCCCAAAAGGCATTATAGAAAGAGCGATCTTGGAAGCCGGAGCTGAGTATATTGGGAGTTTTTCCAATCACCGCTTCTTTGGGATATCCGGTGACCTCGGTGAAGGCGGCGTTTACGGTATGGATCACGCCCTTGGCATCAGTGACCATCACGGCATCGGCTGTGGACTTGATAATATCCGACGCAAACTCCAGCTTGTTGCTGAAAAATACCCACAGAACAAGTATCAGGCTGGCCAGCGAGGCTTCGGACAAGGCCATAAAGCCGATTGCGTAGTGGCCCGTCCACCCAAACAGCAGGGTAAGCAGCAGTGGAGGAAAAAAACCGCCCAGACCGCCCGCTGCAGAGACGATCCCGCTGGCGATGCCCCCCTGTTTGGAAAAGTAAAGCGGGACCAGTTTGAACACCGCGCCGTTCCCGATACCGGCGCACACGGCTACCATCAAACAACCCAACGTAAAAAGAGGCATGGTCAATCCGAAAGAGAGTAAAACTCCTGACAAGGTTAGGCCGGCAAACACGAACATAAGAACTACAAAAGGATTGGACTTGTCGGACAGTATCCCGCCTACTGGACGGAGAAAGGTAGCCAAGGCGATAAAACCCGCCGTCCTGAGTCCGGCATCCACCTTGCTTAATTCAAAATAGCTGACCAGAAAACTGGGGAGATAGATTGTAAAAGCTACGAAGGAGCCGAAGGTAATGAAGTAAAATATGCTGAAAAACCACAGCTTTTCGTTGCGATAAACCTGCTTGAGTTGATTCTTCCAGGAGCTTCGTACACGCTCTTCGCGCTTATCCCCTAAAAACAGATTCAGCAGAGCGAAAAGGGCAAGCAAAATCAAAAAAAGCTGAAGGGCTCTTGACCAGCCGATCGCATCAGCCACCCACGGTGCGCCAAAGGTAGAGATGGCCGTACCCAGGTTCCCGATCCCGTATATCCCATTGATGGTGCCCTGCTTTTCTTTGGGATAATATTGAGGCAGTGAAGTCACACCGATCGAGAACGTAGCCCCGCCTATCCCAAGAAAGAAGCCCCCAACCGCCAAATCCAGAAAAGTATTGGCCTGGCTCAAATAGTAGACAGGAACAAGCAAAATCAAGAAACTGACTGTATTCATCAGCCTTGCCCCGAAGCGGTTGGTCAGAATCCCCGCCGGAATTCGCAGCAAAGAGCCCAAGATTACCGGGATCGCGGTAGACCACGCTCTTTGTCCAGGCGTCAGCGGAATATCCTGACTTATGTAAGAAATCAGGGAAGAGATCAAGACCCAGGCCATAAAGGAGACAACCAGACTAAGGGTTTGCAATGGCAACTGAATTTTTTTTACCATGTATAGCTCCCCTTTGGAGATTATTCGAATTGCAACTATAGGATATAATATCCATTTTTGACAAACTTCTGGCCTTTCAAACATTTGATTTGGGGAGATAACAAATGACGGCTCACTTGCAACCTGTGATGGAAGGATGCTTGCCATGATCGGCTACGATGTGGAAAAATATTTTCGGAAGATGCTGTAGCTGGCGGGCAAAAATCAGGTCAACTTTTTATGTAGAGCAATTGCATTTGTATTTTATGAAGCTCAAGCGATTAATAGTTTTTCCACGTCCATGACCAGTTCTTCGCCTGTCATATTTGAATACTTTTGGCCAAATAGAAATTCTAAACCACTGTCTTTTTCTATTGTACAGGATGAAAAACTCCAACTTGACATGGTTAATCAAAATAGTAGGTTTCTATTGATTGTTACGCTGGAAAGATAAGCATCGTTTGCAGAAATGGGCATATACCCAGGTGATTTTCAAAATAAAAAAACGCTCTAGGTTATCCTAAAACGTCTTTTGAAAATAGAAATATTATCCATAGAGGTCAACATCAAATGATTAAAGTTTGAGCTTGTACCCGATGCTCTCTAACGGGTAACATCAAACTGTAATTAAGATGCATATTGTCAGGATAGTAACTAGCAGCAGTCCATCTTGTTCTGCCCCAATTAAAATATTATTATCGCTGTGTAGATATGGTTGCAATAATGTCGTTATCACCTTCTATAGACTTGAAGACCTTAGCGCCCTTTTTGATCGCTTTAAGCGTGATTATGGCGTAAAGACGAGGCTGAAACTAATGAACGATCGAAATAGATAAACAGACTCATAGATTCATTTATTGGAATAAAGCAAGCAATTTGGCGGTCTTTTTAGACCACCTTTTTTATTCTCAGAAGGTCTTTTAAAACAATTTTTTTGAATGGCTGCTGAAGTCTGAAACTTCAAAGTAGAACCTATAAATCCTTGCGCACAAAGCTGCGCAACCCGAGTCCAAAGAGCACAGCCGTGTAAAATGCCGCGTATATCAAAAAGGCTGTTGAAGGAATCTCGCCGATACCAAACGGTCCACTTGTGCTTACCGGGATGAGTCCATTAATATTCTCAAAGCTGAACAACACTGCCTGCATTTTACGCTGCAGTCCATCGGCAGGCATGATCAGGGACAGGACACCCGTTATATTGTTCAGGGTCTGCATGGGACCTGGCTCCAGACCCACAGAGCCGATGATTTTTCCAACCATGCCACCGAGCCAACCAGCCCCATAAAGCATCGTCATGACGACACCATTCGCAACCGATGACAAATAGCCGGATCCGAACATGGACACGGTTACAAGCAAGGGAACGACTGAAGCAAATAGCAAAAAAGACTGCACCAGCACTACCGGATCACGCGGGATCGAAGCATGCACATCGGTGATCCACAAAATCAGGCTGTACAATACCAAGGCATAGATTACACCAAGCGAAACATAGCCCAGCCAGCGGCCCGTATACCATTTCCACCTCGGAATCGGCCGTGGCAGCATCGCCTGCATGACCCCCTGCTCCGCCTCACCCGCAATCGTGGAAAATGAGCTGAAAATCGCTAAAAAGGCGAGTACAAAACTTGCGAAGAAAAAACCGAGCATCAAAATGAACATCCCGAGCGTAAATTCCTGGATCATAGTTTCATTATTCGTACCGCCTGTGATCACCCTAGAGGTAGAATCTCCTGCGATGGCGCCGGCAATAAACCAAAATCCCAGCAGGAATACAACAGTTAATAAAAGTGTCAGCAGGAGGACCCGTTTGCGCAGTAGCTCCTTCCAGGTCATGGTCCAAATAATCCTCATTCCTGTTCCCCCCTATGATTCAGCCCTGCAACAGCCTTCATGAACCACTCTTCAAGCCGTTCTCGAACTTTGGTGACTTCATATAACGTCATCCCCTGTCCGATCAGCAACGTATTGATCCAGCCTGCCTGTTCTTCGCTCTCCAGTTCCGCTTCAAGCCAGACGGTATCATCTATGCCCCTCTCTCCTGTAAATCCGCCTTCGGCTTTTCCATCTGTTATTACTCGAAAGCTGAGCTCTGTCGTATCCATAAGCCAGGACAGCAAAAAAGGCGAAAATCCGCCGACTTTAAAACGCCAGCAGACTCGCTTCTGGAGCATTTCGGCTACCCGCCCATGGCGGAGAACCTGTCCGTTATTCAAGAGTGCCATTCTGTCGCATAATACTTCCACATCCTCAAGCAGATGGGAGTTTAAGAAAATCGTTTTCCCCTGCTGCTTCAGTTCCTCAAGTATATTACGTACATGCATTCGTCCAACCGGGTCCATGGCGGAAGAAGGCTCGTCAAGAAAAATCACGGCCGGATCATTCACCAGCGCGCAAGCCAGTCCAAGCCGCTGCTGCATGCCTTTGGAATAATGCTTAACACGGTCCTTCCCCCGCTGACCCACACCTACCATGTGCAATAGCTCAGGAACTCTCTTGTCGATCACCTGCTTGTCCAAACCGCATAATCGCCCATGCAACCGGACGACCTCATCACCGGTAAGCCATTCCTGATACCGGTACAGCTCGGGAAGATACCCGATTTGCCGTTTCGCTTCGAGCGTTCCGATGGGTGCACCCATCAGGGTTGCTCCTCCGGCCGTCGGATGGATGAGCCCGACCAGCATTTTCACAAATGTGCTTTTCCCGGCTCCATTGGGGCCGAGGAAGCCAAAGGCTTCCCCTTTCCCTACGGTGATGGTCACGTTGCGGCAGCCGCGCCCGTTGCTGTATTCCTTGGTTAATCCTTTAGTGTCGATTGTCGGCTTACTCATGCCTCAACCAGCTCCTTAAGCTTGTTCATAAAATCAAACTCTGACTCATAGGCGCTCCCACCTTCAAAGGAAAAGAACTGTCCGTCTTTGATCCAGATAGCGGTACGATTCGTCATTGAGCTGTACTTCATGTTTGTAACCAGAACCTTGGTTCCTCCAACGGTAATCTCAGAAGTTTCAGCACTTTTATTAACCACATATGGCATAGGAATGGAACCTGCCAGAATGCGGCTGCGCTTTACCTTCTCTTTCAGATCGGAAGGCAGAATCGGAAGCTGAAGAACGGCATCCACCGCTTTTTCTGTATCAACGGACGGATCTACCGTAATTTCTGGAGCCTGCATCTGTGTCAGAGTTGCCCAGTGGTCCTGATCGGTACCCAAATCGTAATTTACGCTTTCATGTGTACTAAACGCTATTTCTTTACCGTCCATCGACTCCGGCAGCAGCTTCGTTGCCCCTACACGCTGCATAGCTTTATTGAGCTCATCCACATTCAGCATCATTGTAATTTTTTGCGAAGGAGTAACGTACACACTTTCCTTCGTTCCGGCCACATTTACTGGAAGAAGCTGATATCCGAGCTTAGAGACGGCTTGTTCACGCGTAAAATCCCCCTGTACGTTTCCGCTTTCCGATGTAAACTGGCCAAAGGTGTTTTCTATGTCGGCCGATTTTCCCGGAACCAGCTGATTAAACATACCTTCGAGCGTGCTTTCGTCAACTGTAGCGATATCCTGCACCCGGAATTGATTTAAAAATGCCGCCAGCGCGTTATTTCCCACAGGGGTTGTAAGTACGACGCCAAAGATAACGGCTGCCGCCACCGCTGCGGCCCACTTTCGGCCCTTGCCTGCTCGCCGGCGGAAAGAAGCAACCGGAGCCGGAGCATCAACTTTCAAACTGGATTCCGAATCCTGAATTGCAGCTGAGTCCGCTGGCGGCCTAAGGGCATCGGCAAGCCTCAGAACTTCCTCTTTGTTATTTGCGTCCCTGGTCTCCCACTTGGCGTTTACCGGCTCCATGGCCAGCTTCTGTAGCAACCTCTCCCAGGCTTCATGTGTACTTTTGTCAGCTTCTGAATGCTGCAATTTAGTTGTCATATCATTTCAATCCTTTCCGAATATTTGATTAGTCCTGCCTTGCTATAGCCTTGCTGGATGTGGCCTGCAGCTTGCGTGTCGCTCTTTGGAGCAGACTGCCTATTAGCGGCGACCTGACATTAAGCTCTTCCGCGATCTCCGCATAGCTGTAGCCGGAGTAGCGCAGAAGCAGCGCTTGGCGGTCTCGTTCGGGCAGTCTGTCCAGCCAAGCCTGAACCTCTTCCTGATCCAATCGACGCATCAGCGCCTCTTCGCCGGATTCAGAAGCGACTTCCCCTTCATACATTATCTCCTGCTTATTCTGCAGCTTTCTCTCTCTTGCTCTCTTCTCTAAATAATCGTATCCGATTCTTGTCAGTACCCGGTGTAGCCATGCCCCCAGGGTTGCCGGGTTGTCCGGCGGATTTCTGTACAGCCGCAGAAATACTTCTTGCGCCAGATCGTCGGCTGCTGCTTCATCTCGCACAAGCGCAGCCAGTTTTCTGCGTACGGTTGGATAATGCTCATAAAATATGTTGCGGAATGGTGAGGATTCCGGAATACTCATTTTGTAATTGCCTCCTTTTAAGCTGCAGCTATTAGGAAGACGAACCTTCTTCCTTTTTTGTATCATGCTCGGGAGATTTTCTTCGAATTTTTTTAGGCTGCACTTAATTGGACAGTCCGATGACATCAGGATTAAGAAATTGTTAGACATTAGAAAACAACTTTATTGTACAAAGAACTATTGTATTTCAGCAAAACCTATGCTAATCGCTCTAACGAAATTTGTGTATGTACGTCGTACCGACTACATCCATCATTGTATTAATGATTCATTAAACCGGTAAAAAAGCTTTCCATAGCCACCTTTTCGGGTGATTATAAAAAGCTAATCTGCTTTGGAGCGTCTATAACGATCGCTTAAAATTTCCCAGGAAACTGTTTGACAATGCCTTTTGTCAGGTCCGCTAGAACTAAATACTGAACGACACTTAACTTTTCATTATTTAGTATGCATGGGGTTAATTGATATTGAACCTATGACTGGAATAGGAATGGAGGGAATATTATCAGTAACGATTACTAGTCAGTGTTATCACGTTGAGCGCCCTCCATCGTTTTTATTGCAATGTAAAACGCCCAATGTAACCGATATATTTGAATTGACGGCCGAGACATTAAGTCTTTGTGCTGCTGAAATGGCTTTATGAGGGCACGAAGCACCCCCTGCCTCGACACGTCTCTCCTCAATGATAGTGTTCTGTGAATTGAGGGGAAATCCTTCAGAAAAATCAGTAGATTTCTAGAAGATTGTTATGATTCTTTGGAACTATTCTGCCAAATTAAAACCCCTTCTTTGTAGAAGGGGTTTCAAATATACGAACCTAGCTATTCATGCCATGATTGTTAAGTTGTTGGAAGCTATTCATGCCATGATTGTTAAGTTGTTGGAAGCTATTCATGCCGTGATTGTTAGGTTGGATCGTTGCTGCACCAGTAGGGATGATTACGTTACCTAACAGAAACAATACTACTGCCATCATACCTAATGCCTTTTTCATCTTTTAACACCCTTTCTAGGATAGTTTTGTTCAATACATTATATTCATTCAGCTGTTCTTTAGTTGCATGAACACTAAATGAAACAAATAATGCATTGATTTTTTTATATCCAGTATCATCCTTAAGTTTATCAGACATTCGCAATCCCTTGAGGGATATATTTAATGCATTGTAAATATTACCATTAGTAAAGTGGTAAAGGGACATAAGATATAAATGATCTATATAATAACGAATATTGGCTTCCGTTTCGTACTCTCCATCCAGAGCGTCCAAATTAGGTTCAAATTCTTTTAATGCCCAATCAACGTTACAGTTATGTTTTAAAGCTGACTCCAGTATCGTAATAATCCCCGGCAACAACTCTTCTTCCTCGGCATTGTGTATAAATTGCACATATTCAGGAAGCGTCTCCATATTACCTTCCAGCAAATTCAAAACATATGTATTGGCATTTGCAATCATCCTGAAATGTGTTACATCCTCCTTCCCCTCATCGTCCAATCCAGATATCCATCCCAATTCAGAGTACTTTTCAATACAATCCCTTGCTGCTGAGTAATCGCCCATCTTTTGCAATGCGATACCTTTCGCCACCATAGAATATCCAAAATAAAAAGCAACACTTCGTTTAAGTCTTTTAGTATCAATTCTCGGCTGCCCTTTTGCTTGTCTAAGTTGGTCTTCCTCATAGAATGCGTTGATTGAGTGGTGGAGTTTATCCGCAATATGTACCATAGCATCCCAACCATCTAGTGAAAACTCTGCTTGCAGCATTTCATACAAAAGGTTTATGTCACTTATTGATTCTAAAACTGCCGAGTTAAACATATAGCTGCCTCCTGATTACATTTTTAACCAATAGTATATTATAATTGGGCAATGGTCAATTACGTAGTTAAGTGAGCTATTCACAAGTTGAATCTTCTCTGAATTTTCTCATATGATGTGAGACACTGAATCGGCTTAGCCCAAGTATTTTTGCATACTGTGCCTGTTTAAGTCTTGGACGCAGTTCCATTAAATCTTTCAGTCTGCCCCTTGTTATTTCAGACTTACGTTTCTTTACATTCTAATCTCTGTAGTAGTCAATTCTACCGCTGGCGTGGGGTGCTGCCCTCCTTTTAATCATGTGTACATACGATGCATAGAAAGCTTTCCCGAAAGTGCGTTAGCTGATCGACTGATCCCGCAAAAAGGTAAATACATACATTGGGAAGATCAGTCCGAGAACTAAGTTACCCAGACGGTTCGACTCATGTTTGAAACAACGCTACCATTTTATGATCTTTTACGATGCGTTCAGTGCTGTTATTTAGTGTAAAAACAGAGGATTTGAACGAAGGCAATGGGTCCATTTGGCCTGCTGCCTTCTCGTTATGATTAAGTTATCGTCTCTCGTTAGTCCAATCTAGACTGTTCTGAATCTTGTTCATCCTAAGCCAACCAGGAATTTAAAACAGAGGATTTTCTTCGAGTGGTTGTGTCTCACGTAGATCTCTAGCCTTCCGAACAGAGGGCGAGTAAAAAACGTCACTATGCATATGCTGAATTTTATCCCAGTTGCCAGGATTGGTCGTGTCTGGAGAGCGGTGCTCCAGAATGGCCTGATATAGAGCCGTTTTTTGTTCCAAATGGGCAACGTGCTGTTTGGCTTCTTCGAGCTTAATGAGCGCCGCTTCCTTATGCTCCATCATGAGTGTGTAGCGTTGCGGAATGGTCGAATCCCCTTCGAGACAGAAATCGACGTACATTTTAATGACTTCAATCGGCATCCCGGATTGCTTGAGACATTTGACGCCATGCAACCAGTTGATCGATTCTTCGTCGAACATCCGAATGTTGTTTTGATTGCGCTGTACGCTTGGTACCAGGCCTTTATCCGTGTAAAAGCGTACAGCGTGCTCGGTGAGTCCCGTTATCTGGGCAGCTTCTTTGACTGTATGCATGTGGAATCCTCCTTGGAAAAATAAAAATTTTTGAAGATGGCTTGACTTCGTGTAACACGAAGGCGTTAGGCTTATTGTAATGCAAGTCGACCGTAAGCGGAAGCCCACTGAGGTGCCCGATTTCCGAGTTTTGCGGCCGTTTGCGTTTTACATTTGGACAATGGGAGGAAATACAATGCAAACCGTAACATTAAACAATGGTGTGAAAATGCCGATCATCGGCTTTGGTGTCTACCAAGTTCCAGATGCTGAAGAATGCGAGAACGCTGTATATGAAGCGCTGATGGCTGGTTACCGCCTGATCGACACCGCCTCCGGTTATTTGAATGAGGAAGCGGTCGGTCGTGCGATTAACCGCAGCGGCGTACCGCGTGAGCAGCTGTTCATCACGACCAAGCTCTGGGTTCAGGATGCCGGCTACGAGAGTACCAAGCACGCATTTGCCAAATCCTTGAAGAAGCTTCAACTCGACTATCTCGATCTGTACCTTATTCACCAGCCATTTGGCGATTACTACGGTGCATGGCGTGCGATGGAAGACCTGTACCGCGAAGGCAAGATTAGGGCGATCGGTGTCAGCAACTTCCTACCCGACCGCCTGATGGACCTCATCGTTCATAACGAAATCGTACCCGCCGTCAACCAGATCGAAACGCACCCGTTCTACCAGCAAACAGAGAGCGCAGCTTTTATGAAAGAGCACGGAGTTCAACACCAGTCGTGGGCCCCATTCGCTGAGGGACTTAACAACATGTTCAAAAACGAAGTGTTGCTCTCGATCGCAGAAAAATACAACAAGTCCGTCGCTCAGGTCGTATTGCGCTGGCTTGTTCAGCGTGAAGTCGTTGTAATTCCAAAATCGGTGAGAAAAGAGCGGATCGTCGAAAACTTTGACATTTTCGATTTTGAGTTGAGCGCGGATGATATCGAACAAATCTCGGCCCTCGATACGCGGGAAAGTCTTTTCTTATCGTATCGCGACCCGGAAGTCGCCAAGATGATGGGCAACTGGAGAATCGATCTGTAAACCTTGATCGAACCATAAACTTATCACTCGTTTATCCTCATCTATAAAGAAAGGGCAGAGCGGTTTAAAGTGAACCCTGTCCTTTCTTTACTTGAATTGACCCTTGGATTCGCTTTTCCGCTTTATAAGATGCCACCTTTCGCTTAATCATAATCCCCCCTATTAAAGCAATAATTCTAGTCTGTTTCTAATAGAAGATTTAGACTAATTTATTCAACGAGCATCTCTGTTAGCGCAATTCTCAGCTTGTGTTCGTAACTAGATATTTTCGGTTTTGTCAGTTGGAAGCTGGGACACACAAATATCTACGCGAAGTGCCGAGGATTCCAAGGGAATTTTCCAAGCTTGGTGCACGCTGTTTGAGTTTGGCTAAAATGTCATAGTACTGTCTAATTCCCGCATCCAGATTCCTGCGTGTCTCTGTGCAAATTGTTGGAAGGAGACAGGCGCCTTCCCAGTCACCCTCATTACAGTATCAGTACTTAGATCTTCCGCTCCTTCCTCGCGAATTTTACGGTCGAGTCCGGTCATGATCTCAGCATAATCCTTGCTTATCCCTGCTGCTAACCAGCTGCGGGTGAATTCATCATCTGATATTGATTAGTCAAATTGAGAAAGGAAATGCGATGCCCTCTTTTGAGATCATTAGCAAGCTTGCGGAGCGATTAAATTGCTCTATTACTTTTCTCTTAGAAGAAGTGGCTTCGGAAACCGTTTCTCCTCCTCCCTCCATTCCTACTCAATTGGTAAGGGCGGAACAATATCTTGAAAGCAATTTGTTAAATGAGTTTCTAAACATAATAAAGAGTATAGAAATCACAGAGGAAGAAGCTGATTTAAAAGCCCAACTCAATAACAAAAGCAAGCGCACAAAAAAATGAGTGAATTGTATATCCTTATAGCTGAAGCTTATTATCACCAAAAAGATTTTGAGACCGCTTCGTATTACTACAGGCAAGGCCTCCCTGCTCAATAACAAAAAACCTCAGAGCTTCTTCCAGATGGATAAGGTCCCTGGGGTTTAACCATTATATTTCCACTTATGGCTCATAGCGCTCCATAATGATGACCGCATTGTGGCCGCCAAAACAAAGGAATTGCCTTAAGTATCAAGGATTGTAATAATGCAACTTATTTGGGTAACGTACATCAGGTGTAACAACAATACAATCCCCCATCATGGTCAAAAAAGAGAAAGAAAAACCAGAAAAAAAATCCTGGAATTTTTCCGCTTTTTCTTTAGGCTGTCACATCAAAACGCTTTGGCTGCCAATATGGCTTGCCGGATTGCTGATTCCTTTATGCTCTGCGCTTGGTCCGGCTGCTCACTGATACCTTCAACAAAGATAGCCTGCACATCGTCAATGCCCAGTAAATTCATGATAGCTTTTACATAACTATGGCTGTACTCTACATCTTTGAACTTCCCATGGGAGAGAACCGTGCCGGAAGCCTGAATGTGCATCACTTTTTTGTCCTGCTGCGTCCCAATCAAACCGGACAAACCCCGCAGCCCATTATCGGCTCGCTTAATAGTTTTTCCCGGAACTATAACCGCGTCAATGTACGCTTTCAGAACCGACGGGAAAGAATAATTCCATACCGGATTGACAATGACGATTTTATCCGCAGTCATGAATTGGTCCGCAATCTCGCGCATTCGCACCGCTTTGACCTTCGATCCCTCGCTCAGTTCATCGAAAGAAAGACCACTTGGTGGCTGCCCCCAGCGTCTTAGAAGATCGGCGTCGATTTGCGGAAGATCCATGCGATACAGGTCCAAATGAATGACCTCATCTCCTGGATTGGCCTCCTGATAGGTTTCGATAAACTGTTTGCCGACTGATAAGCTGTATGTACCGTCTTTTAAAGGATGCGCGGTTACGTACAATACAGTTGCCATGATAAATCCACTCCTATGTTATGATTAAAATAATTGAGGATACAATGCTATTAATAGCAATTCTAGCTATGCTGTTCGTGGATATGAAAGAGCTTCCCCTACTCCATGACTTCCACTGTCTGGTAAACATTCAGCAGTGGAACTTTTTCGAGTCCTATTGAAAATCCGCTGAATATTATCATTACTAACTCCCTTTTTAATGTAATCATTATAGTTACAGAAAAAAATGAGTGTCAAGAGGGATCTTGAAATGCAGACACCAATTTTTTGACTTTTATTGGTCGTTCATAAACTGCATACCCCACAGGAAGACCGCTTTTCTCAAAGATGTAAAACAAAAAGAAACCGTCTTGGTAAATGGAAGTGCGACCCACCATTTACGAAAGGAACGGTTTCTTTGTACTATCACCTTGTTCGTGTTGTCAATGAGGCTGTCCATCGTTTGGACGATCAGATTTTCAGGGAGGCTATCACACCTAAGTTTCTAAAGAATATGCGAGAATCTGGTCTTTCGTTAGACTCTTTCCTTTGTTCCAAATATCGCGTATTTCCTGTTCAATTAAAACATGTTGAAGATCAAGAAGCACTGCATTATGCTCCACGGGAAAATTCGGAACGGCAGCAGCTCCGAAGCTTTCGCGACATTTCTCAGCAGCACTCAGAAGGATGACCGCTTCTGGATAAGCCTTCTTTGCCCATAAAGCTATAGCCAACCCTTCTATTCCGCGAGAGAGAATCCATGTCCCTTTGTAAATTTGGCTGATCGCAATGCTTTTTTTGAAGCATTCAATGGATTGATCGGTCTGCCCAAGTTTCAAGGCAGCATAACCGAGGCTTTCGTACGGACCGGGTACTTCCCATTTATCCTGAACCGATTCGAAGAAGTACACGCTCTCTTTTAGAAGCATGGATGCTTCATGATACTCCTTTTGTTCCAGCTTTAGCTTTCCGTAAGCATGCAACGAAGCCGCCAAATTCCACATGTCCTTCGTTTTCCTGGCAATATCAACGCTCTCCTTAACGAGAGGCTCGACATCTTTCAAAAGTAGCTGGTTGATATAAATAAATGCCATGAGACGAAGAGAAGAGGCTAATTGTGCAGAATGGTTCAGATCACGGGCGAGCTCAGCGCTGCGTGCAGCTGAAACCATGGCTTCTTCAACGTTTCCTTGAACCAATTGAATGACGCCCCGCCCATGCAATGCTTTGGCAAAATCTCCACCAGGCAGTTCTTTATGAACGGTACTTTCCAGAAAACGATTAAGCCAAAAAATCCCCTCCTTTAATCTGCCTTCATGAAGCCAGAACCAGTAAAGGTTTGAAACCATATGAAATCCAATTGAGTTGGTATGTGCATCATTCTGATAACACCATTGCATGGCTGAGCGCAGGTTTGCATATTCTCGTCTCACTTCATCAAGGCAGGCATCACGCTCGCGAGTCCTGAACTTGGCCTCGGCACGATTCAAAATTTGGCTGTAATATTGAGCATGACGTTCAAGAAGAACATGTCTGTTACGGCCGTCAGTTTCTTCCCGCATCTTCTCGCCAGCATATTCCTTAATGGCTTCCAGCATGAAATAACGGATATAGCGGTAGTCATCACTGGTTTCAATTGAGACGAGTGACTTGTTGACCAGTCCGGATAACAGATCAAGCATATCTTCCCGAGCAAGTTTATCATCACGGGTGGGCAATGCGGGTTCGCAGCTACAGATCCGCTCCACTGCCTCCAACGTAAACCCTCCCGAAAATACACTGAGCCTTCTCAGAAGCAGTTGCTCCTTGCCGGTTAGTAGATCGTAGCTCCAATCGATTGTAGATTTCAGCGTTTTTTGCCGAGGCACAGCATTTCGTTTTCCAGCAGTCAATAATGTCAGCAGACTCGCCAGACGTTCTTCCATCTGTTCTAATGTCAACATACTCATTCTGGAAGCCGCAAGCTCAATGGCTAACGGAATCCCTTCTAATTTTTTGCATATGGCACCTACAAGCTGCAAGTTTGCCAGCGTGGGTTGAAGCTTAGGAGCAACCAAAAGCGCACGTTCCATAAACAGTTGCACGGCTTCAAATTCCTTGATTTCTTCTTCGGAAAGCACCTCCAGCGAATACTCCTCACCTGGAAAGGATAACGGGGGAATCCGATAGACGTATTCCCCCGAAATGTTCAAGGCTTCTCGGCTCGTGACCATGATGCTTAGTGTTGGCGCAGCCATCAGGAGTGATTCAGCTAAAGCCGCGCATGCATCAATGATGTGTTCGCAGTTGTCGAAAATAAACATCATTCTTTTCTCGGAGATTACATCTAATATGGTTTGGAGATCAGTTCGATTCCCTTGATTTTGCAGTCCCATAGTGGATAACAGATACTGGCCCAAAAAATGATGATCCTTTACGGCGCCGAATTCGAACATCCAAATACCGTCCGGATACGTTTCAGCAAGCGTTGAAGCGACTCGAACAGCAAGTGATGTTTTCCCTATCCCTCCGGGTCCTACGATTGACACAAGGGAATGGAACTTCAGCTGTTCTTTCAGGTCAGCCATGGATTGGTTTCTTCCTATAAAGAGAGAAGGAGGCTTCGGTAACTGACTTTGCCTTGCAAGTGAAACGGCTTGCGTGGCAACCCGACCTTCCTGCGCGGAACCTTCGAACGAAGCAACGGTTTCAAACCAAGTGACATCAAAATCCGGAAACTCCCGTTTTGTTGCAGAGCGCACTTCCGAAAAGCGTTTTACTGCAAGCCAAAGCTCCTCAGCCTCTTTCCGCTGGGCTCCCTCCAGGAAGAGTCCTTCCTCCAAAAAGACTTGAATCAAACGTTTGAGGCTGCCAACGCTGGGAAGACGATCTCCGTTCTCCCACTGTTGAACGGTTCGTGGATCGACGCCAACTTGCCTTGCCAAGTCAACTTGCCGTGTTCGTTTGGAAAGGTTATGTCTAGCGGGCCTGGAACGAATTTTTTTAATCCAATCATGGGGCCAATCTTTCAAAGATTTTTCGTCTTCCATCTTATCACCTGGCTTCAATAGTTTGAGCATCTCTGACACGAACTAACACGAACTCATGTACATTCGTGTTCTGGATTTTAACAGATAGAATAAAGCATATCAACAAAAAGAGGAGGTAATCTACATGCCTTTAACGCGTATCGTCACGTTGGAAGGACGTTCGAGCGAAGCTAAAGCCCGTATTAAAGAGGCCGTCTCGCAAACGATCGTGGACAAGCTGCAAGTGCCTGAAAATGATCGTTTTTTGATTATCGAGGAACACAACCGAGAGAACTTCAACTTTGATCCAAACTGTCTGGACATTGAAAGAAGCGATGGATTTCTCATCGTTCAAATCATTTTGAATGTCGGCAGATCGTCTGAAGTAAAAAAAGAGTTCTATGCGGCATTAGCTGAACAACTGCATGAGCAGTGCAACATTAGAACCGAGGATGTTTTTATCAATTTAATTGAAGTCACGAAAGACAACTGGTCTTATGGCAACGGCATCGCCCCTTTTATTGTTTAAATCGTAATTTTATATAAGAAGGAGAGAAAATATAATTATGTCGACTATTCTTTATATCACTGCGCATCCTGGTAATCCTGAAGCATCTTACAGCCTTTCCGTTGGCGAGCAATTTGTACAAGCCTATCAAGAAAGTCACCCAGAAGATAAGATTGTGCACGTAGATCTGTATCAACGAGACATTCCGCATATCGATGCAGATGTATTGGAGGCATGGGGCAAGCTTCAAACGGGAGCATCGTTTGATCAATTGACTGCCGCGCATCAAGAAAAAATAACCCAACTGAATCATTTGCTCGAAGAGTTTGTCACTGCGGACAAGTACGTGTTCGTTACACCCATGTGGAACTTTTCTTACCCTCCGGTATTGAAGGCATACATTGATTCCTTTTGCGTCAGAGCCAAAACATTCAAATACACGGAGAATGGCCCCGTTGGACTGCTGCATAACAAAAAAGCATTCCACATTCAAGCTAGCGGCGGCATCTATTCGGAAGGTCCTGTGGCGGAACGCGAGAATGGAAGCCGTCATTTGAAGACGGTTTTGAATTTTGTCGGCGTAACAGACTTTGATAGCCTATTTGTGGAAGGTCTGTCCACGGCGGGAGACCGCGCTCCCCAAATCAAAGCCGAAGCAATTGAAAAAGCGCGCAATGCTGCGAAGAATTTCTAAGAGTATGTTTCGATAGCGATTGGAGATTAGTCAATATCGTGGCAATGGTTTGTTACATCACATTAATAAACCCGGCACCGCCGATTTGACCAAGGGGGAAGAAAAATGAAAGTATCTTATCATGGACATTCCGTTGTAAAAATCGAAACCCATGGCACAATTATTCTTATTGATCCTTTTATTACAGGCAACTCCAACACCGATCTGGAAGCAGCCGACGTGCAGGCTGATGTAATCCTTCTGACCCATGGCCACGGGGATCATGTTGGAGATACTGTGGAAATTGCAAAACGAAATGACGCGCTGGTAATCGCATCGGCAGAGCTAGCGGATGTTCTCAGTTGGCAAGGTGTACGAACCCACGCCATGAGCATTGGGGGAGCTTATCAATTCGAATTTGGAAAAGTGAAATTAACCCAGGCTTTTCATAGCTCAAGCCTCGTTAATCTGGAGACTAAAACAATCATCTATACGGGAATGCCTACAGGGATTCTGTTCACAGCAGAGGGCAGAACGATTTACCACGCAGGAGACACAGGTTTGTTCTACGATATGAAGGTGATTGGAGAACTCAGCAATATCGATTTGGCATTTCTGCCGATCGGAGACAACCATACTATGGGTCCAGAAGATGCTGCGCTGGCAACTGAATGGCTTCAAGCGAAACAAGTTGTGCCGATCCATTTCAATACGTTCCCTCATATCAAACAAGACCCTCACTACTTCGCCTCGCTTCTAAAGGAAGGGGTAGGGAAAGTGTTGGAACCGGGAGAAGGGCTCGAGTTGATTCCCTGACCTGCTAGTTGAATTTAGTTATTTCCAAAAAATCAAAAGCGGGCGCTCTCGTCTGTTGGACGGCGCCCGCTTTTGATTTTTTAGATTTTAATGGTTAACTTTGGAATCAACTGCTCTTAAGAAGTATATTTTAGGTCTTAGAGGATAAAATATGCTTTATCAATAAAGCAAGGGGGTTAACTTGTGTTGTTAGGTTGGTTTAGAAACGTTCTGAGACCTGAAAGAAGGCGTAGACAAGATAGTGAAAAGTCCAATCAGCAAACAACTGACCCCATTAATCCGTCATTGCCCCAAACTCTGTCTTTACTCAAATCGAAACTCGGACAAGGTCCTGATTTTATCATTCGTAATTTTTCCGAAAATCCTGCCCATGCCGGTCATCTCGCAGTATGTTATATCGAGGGATTAATTGATCAAAACTTACTTTCCGATTTAATGGAAGGTTTAATTACAGAAAAACTCTCTGAATCTTCCTCTAAGCTTGGTGAAAATAGCACGGTCTCTCTATTAAAGAAGACAATTCCAGCAGGAAATATTCAAATGATACATTCGCAAAATGAGGTATATCAAGCCATTCTCTCCGGGAATGCTGTCATTGTCATCAACGGAAACAACTATGCTTTGGCAGTTTCCATCGCAGGCGGAGTAAGACGGGCTATTCAGGAACCCAGTACTCAGACCGTAGTACGGGGTCCTAAAGAAGGATTTACAGAGGATGTCTCAACTAACATTACACTGATCAGAAGAAAATTGCGGACACCTGACCTTAAATTTGAAAGTCACGTTATTGGACGATATACACAAACTAAAGTCATATTAGCTTACATTGAAAATGTCGCTAATCCAGAAGTAATACGGGAAATTACAAAACGGCTTCAATCCATTGATACAGACAGCATACTTGAAAGTGGCTATATCGAAGAATTCATACAGGATGAACCACTTAGTCTCTTTCCCACCATGCTAAACTCAGAGCGTCCGGATACTGTCGCAGGTAGCCTTTTAGACGGACAAGTAGCTGTTCTGGTTGATGGGACGCCATTCGCTCTGATTGCACCTGTAACTTTCTTCAATTTCTTTCAAACGGCCGAAGACTACTACCAGAGATATGACATTTCAACTTTTTTAAGGGCTCTTCGTGTGGTATCTTTTCTAGTCTCATTGTTGCTTCCCTCTCTATTTATAGCCTTGACGACTTTCCAACAGGAAATGATCCCCACCACGCTGTTAATTACGCTGATGGCTCAACGGGAAGGAACTCCTTTTCCTGCATTAATTGAAGCATTAATGATGGAATTGATGTTTGAAGTGATTCGTGAAGCAGGTGTGCGAATGCCACGGGTCATCGGACCAGCCGTTTCCATTGTAGGAGCTCTGGTTATCGGGCAGGCAGCGGTGCAAGCCGGACTGGTCTCAGGTGCAATGGTTATCGTTGTTGCCTTCACTGCTATATCGAACTTTGTCATCCCGTATTTTGGTATGGCTTCAGCAGTCAGGTTGTTGCGTTTTGCACTTATGCTACTGGCGGGGGCTCTGGGCTTATTCGGTATTCTGATAGGAATTATCCCCCTTCTTGTTCATCTTGTATCTCTCAAATCATTCGGAGTTGATTATTTTGTGCCCTACAGCCCCACCTTTAAATCTAATATGAAGGACCTTATCATCAGAGCTCCGTGGTGGGCTATGAAAACCAGACCTAGCGAAAAATCAGGCCATAACCAGACAAGACAGGCAGCTCACCAATACCCTGTTAGTTCGGATGAAATCAAAAATAATGACAAGTCTGATACCCAAAAATAGGAGAGATCAATGGTGCGGCAATTAAGAGTTAGTTATGTTCTGTTTATTGCAGGGTTATTACTTACAGGGTGCGTAGATCGTACAGAATTGAACGAATTAGCCATCACAACAGCAACTGGAATTGATGGCCATAAGGGCGACTGGATCAATACCTATCAAATCATAATTCCATCAGCTATGACGACTGGATCAGGTGGTTCTTCCACCGGGGCATCGCAAAGCGCTGTACATACCTTTTCTACACATGGAAAAACATTGAGAGAAACCGTTACGAAGAGTAGCCTGGAATACCCGCGTAAACTATATTTTGCCCAAAATAATATACTCGTTATTGGAAAAAAAGCAGCAGAACAAGGCATTGAAGAGATTATTGATATTTACCTCCGCAACCTTGATTCACGAGAAACTGTAAAAGTATTCATTGCCAACGGAGAGGCTCGTGATTTTTTAAAAAAGCTTGTACCACCAGAGAAAATTCCTGGTCAAGCTTTAGAAAAGATTATAGAAAGAGATAGCAAATTAGGATCAATCTACCCCGCAATATCCATGTATGAATTTATTTCGAAAATTAGCTCCGATAGTGGCGCAGCCGGAGTTCCAGAAATATCTCTTGAGGGTTCAGAGCCGGAGAAACTAAACTCTGTTGATGTTTTCAAGGAAACCTCCGCCAAAAGTAAACTCAAGTTATCGGGTTTAAGCATTTTTCAGAAAGACAAGAGAGTCGGCTTCCTAAATGAAAAGGAAAGTATGGGGGTTTCATGGTTAAACAACCAGATTAAAAACACTACTGTAAACTATGTGGATGGAAATGTTACGTCCGCTTTCCTCATCCGGAAAGCCAAGATTAAGGCTACGCCAATCAAGAATTTAAATCATTATTACCTAAACGTTGACGTTAAAGCTACCGGTGATCTTCTGTCAGCCTCTTCCCAAAGAGAAATGAAAAATATGCAAAGTACACATCAATTGCAGATGCAAGCAGCAGAAACGATCAAATCGCAAATTCAGGAAGGCTGGAAAGCCTTACAGCAAAAGAATATCGACCTTATCGGTATTGGAAATAAAATTCATCACAAGTATCCAAAAGACTGGAAAAAAATAAAAGAGACGTGGCCTGGAGAGTTAGCAAACATGGATATAAAAATAGATGTAAAAATGAAGCTTGCACGTCCAGGATTATTCGAAAAATCTTTTAACGAACTGTGAAATGAGATAAACAGGGAGAGGTGAATTGAAGCCATGCGTCAAAATAAAATCCGAGTATCCGAGTTGATCATTTGTATGTCTTTATTTGAAGTTGGAAGTACAACTTTGTTTTTAATGGGGGCTGAAGCAAATCAAGATGCTTGGTTAGTCATGTTGATAGGAGCTTTAGCAGGACTACTTCTGCTAAAGCTCCATCTTGTTATTCACTATCAAGATCCTGAATTAGATTTGTTCATGTTGTTTCGCCGTTACACTGGGAAATATGTGGGTACACTCATCAATTTACTTTTTGTGATGTATTTTACATATGAAGCTTCTCGGAACATACGCGATTTAGGCGAGGTGACAGTAATGACTTTGCTCCGCCAAACCCCTTTGTGGATCATCATCTTGATCACAATCGTGGTTGTATCCAACACGGTTCGTTACGGCTACAAAGCATTTTTCTTATTTTGCTTGTTCCTTTTCCCTTTTTTTGTACTTGGATACGCCATAATTAGTATATTAATTCCGGCAACTGGTCTCTTTCACTTGGAAAATTCCCTTCCAGTTTTAGAGGAAGGATGGAAACCCATATTTAAAGCCGCTATTCCTGAGCTTATCTCCTTTCCATTCGGACAAACTGTGTTATTTCTTGTATTTTATCCGCTTGTACATAAAGGCCGGAATCTCACAAAACCCGTTTTCTTTGCCTATATAATGACCGCACTTGCTCTAACATTTGTTAATCAATTGGATATTTTTGTTCTCGGACCCAAGATCGCCGCCAATAGCACACTTCCTCTTTTGGAAACCGTTCAGTTGATTGAATTAGCAGATCTGTTCGAACGAATGGATGCCCTTTTCACCTTGCTTCTTTTTCTTGGCTTGATCATCAAAATGTCTTTATTTTTTAACGGTGCAGTGATAGGACTTGAAAAAATAACCGGAGTCGGATTTAAAAAATGGATTCTTCCCCTTGCTGCACTTATTTACGGGCTTTCTTTTCTGTCGCCTAACTATACTCATCACATGGTAATCGGTCGAAAATTTGTTCTTAATTCCTGGTTTCCTATTTTTCAAATTCTTCTCCCTTTGTTACTATTTGTGGTTATTGTCATCAAAAAAAGAAATCTAAAAAGCTGAGACCTTTTCATTTATGGAGTGTATCGATAAGGTACATTCTCGCTTCATAAGGGCGCATTTCTATTTCAGACATGTTACTTGGATAATTGGATATTAGCAGCTGCTTAGTCTCTGCCAGCTCTTTCTGAAGTGGGAGATGGGTTGTGTATTTTTGAAAATTACATACTACAAGTAGTTTGGCTCCTTTCAGCGTTCGAGTGTACGCGAACAAATCTTTATTCTTGGGATATATCAGCTCATAATCCCCATATATGATCACTTCATGATCTTTCCTTAATCGGATTAGTTTCCGATAATAATGGAATATGGATTCAGGGTTATTTAAACTTTCTTGTGCATGGATGTCCTTATAATTCGGGTTTACTTTAATCCAAGGATTCCCTAATGTAAAACCAGCGTTGTTGGAAGCGTCCCACTGCATTGGTGTTCGAGCGTTATCACGACCCTTTGCAAAGACTGACTCCATAACTTTGTCTTCAGGGTATCCTTTCTCAATTCTATCTTTGTAGAAATTTAGTAACTCAATATCCCGATAGTCTTCAATTGGATATTGAACATTCGTCATTCCTAATTCTTCCCCCTGATAAATGTATGGTGTGCCTCGCATGCCATGAAGAAGGGTTGCCAACATTTTAGCCGATTCTATCCTGTATTCTCCGTCATCTCCCCAACGAGAAACGATTCGGGGTAAGTCGTGATTATTCCAAAACAAACTGTTCCAGGCATCCCCCTTCAGCTCTGTCTGCCATTTAGACAACACTTTTTTTAATTCTAGAAAATCTAGAGGCTTAAGATCCCACTTCCCTTTCCCCGCTTGTTCGTCCAAACTAATATGTTCAAATTGAAATACCATTGAGAACTCACTGCCGTCCGGGTTGCTATACAATTTGGCGATCTCTGGCGTAGCGCCCCATGTTTCTCCAACCGTCAGCAGGTCTCCAGCTTTTTGAAACGTCTCCTTGCTGAGTTCCCTGATATACTTATGCAGATTCGGCCCGTTGCTGGTAATTTTCAAATCTGGCTCTTTTCCGATTAAGTCAATTACGTCAAGTCGAAAACCGCCTACACCCTTGCTTATCCACCAATTGATCATTTCGTAAATCTCTTGTCGGACTTTTGGGTTTTCCCAGTTGAGATCCGGCTGTTTTACAGAAAAAAGATGTAAATAATATTGTCCTATCTCGGGTACCCATTCCCATGCTGAACCACCAAAGATGGAACCCAAATCGTTTGGTGGCATTCCTTCAACGCCATCTCTCCAGACATAGTAGTCATGGTACGGATTTTCTTTACTTTTTTTTGCTTCTTGAAACCATGGATGCTCATCGGAAGTATGGTTTAACACCAAATCCATTATGATTCGAATGTCACGTTTCCCAGCCTCATGAATTAACATCCCCATATCATCCAAAGACCCGAACATCGGATCAATATCCCGATAGTCCGAAATATCATAACCAAAATCATCCTGAGGGGATTTACAAACTGGTGATAGCCAAATTGCACCGACACCGAGTTGCTGCAAATAGTCTAGACGGGAAACAATTCCTTTCAAATCGCCGATTCCATCACCATTACTATCTTGAAAACTCCGTGGATATATCTGGTATACAACGATTTCTTTCCACCAATTTTTATTTTCCATTGTTCATTACAACCCTTCCAATCACAAATAGTATTTTTATCTTAATCAAGTCACATCATACAATTACTCTTTTACCGATCCTACAACAATTCCAGTCACAAAATATTTTTGAAGCAGCGGATAAATGAGCAGTAGCGGGATGACAGCGACTACGATTTTTGCCGCATTTAGATTTTTGTTTGAAATTTCAGTCAGGTTGCTGAGTTGTGCTGAGTTGGTGCCGGATTGAAGAAGTTCGGCAATATTCACGTTAAGGGACTGAATATAAGTCATTAGCGGATAATTGCTGACTTGGGTCATATAGATCAAACCGCTAAAGAAATCATTCCACGTTCCCACGATACTGAATAGTGCTACCGTCGCCAGCGCAGGGATGGACACGGGAACATACACTTTGAACAGGACCTGGAGCGGATTCGCCCCATCGATGAATGCTGCTTCTTCTAGCGCCTTAGGTACAGCAGAGAAGAAGTTCATGACAAGGATGACACTGAATATAGGGACAGCTCCCGGTAGAACAAGCGACCAAATTGTATTAAGCATATCGAGGTTTTTGATCAGTAGATAACTCGGGATCATCCCGCCGCTGAACAGCATGGCAAAAATCATGACATTCATATAAATGTTTCTGCCACTAAATTCCCTTTTCGACTTGGAGAGCGGGTATGCCATTAAAATAATAAGAATCATGTTGAGAATAAGTGTAAGCACAACACGTAGAACAGATATGCCAAAGGAACGCCAGAACTGAGCATCATCGATAATTTTCGTATACGCTGCTGTTGTAAAATTGACCGGTACGAGACCTACAGCATTAGCTGACACGGCCTCGCTGCTGCTGAATGAAATCGCAACGATATTCCATAACGGAAGAAGGCAGATCAATGCCAGAAATATGACGATGGCATTGATGACAAACCGGCCAATTCGATCTTTTAGGCTTACAGAATATGACATAGGCTTTGCCTCCTTAGAATATTTTCCGGTCGGTGTATTTCTTGGCCAAATGGTTGGCGGACAATAGCAAAACAATACCGATCACTGACTTGAACAGGCCAACAGCCGTACCGAAGCTATACTGTCGCCCAACGAGTCCAATCCGATATACATAAGTATCCAGAATATCTCCCGACTCATAGACAACCGGATTATACAGATTATAAATTTGATCGAAGCCGGCACTCAAAATATTGGTCAGACTCATCACTCCCATGAGCAGGATAATAGGCAGCATACCTGGCAATGTAATATGCCATACTTTTCTCCACCAGCTGGCTCCATCCATTCCTGCCGCTTCATACAGACCCGGATCAATCGAAGTAATTGCAGCCAAATAGACGATGGAACTGTAACCGAACTCCTTCCACACGTCTGTCCCAATAATCAGCGGCTGGAACCAGGTGTTGCTGCCGAGAAAATTAATATTCTCCAGACCGAAAAAAGCCAAAATTTGATTCACAATTCCATCCAAACTGAACATGTTAACAACCACGGATGCTAGAACTACCCAGGATAAAAAGTGTGGCAAATAAACAATTGTCTGTACGGATTTTTTAACGAATTTGATGCGGATCTCATTTAACAAGATGGAAAAAATGATAGCCATCATTGTTCCCAATAGAATCTTGGCAATGGCAATCACCAACGTATTACTAAAAACCTGTGCGATGTCCGGCAGCTTAAACATATAAATAAAATGCTTCAGCCCTACAAATTTGGAGCCAAACATCCCCTTGGCTGGTATATAATCCTGAAACGCCGTAATGACACCGACCATCGGAACATAGCTGAATACCAGTAAAAATAAAATCCCCGGAAGCATCATCAAATGATACATGGCACCCGTGCCCAACCGACCTTTTGCTCTATCATTTCCCTGTTTCATGGATGGACCCCTTTCCTGAAGAAAGGCTGCTTATCGCAGCCCTTCTAGCAGTTCATGATTGTTTATTTTTCGGATGCAGCTTCGTCTTCAATTTCCTGAATTACCTGGTCACCACCTTGTTTCTTCCAATTGCTAACGAAAGTATCGAAGTAATCCAGAGATTCTGCACCAGTCACGATTTTGATGAAAGATTCTTGCTCCATCTTGGTCAGATTAGCCCATGTCTGTTTCATGCTTGGTGTAGTGCCAGAGAAGGCGGGTGTCATCCAAACGAATTTGTTTTCCCGTGTCAGTTTGTCGATGAGTCCCACTCCGTTGATACGCGAGTGATATTTCGCCCAGGCTGTTACGTTATCCGTATCCATATCGCTCAAGTAGGTTTGAATACTTTTAATATTGTTCTTTGATTCTGTCGTCCGGACCTGATCCAAACTAATCTCCCCTTTAATCCCGCGAACAATGTCAGAGTAATCATCCAGCAGCGAGGTAGCCGAGTTGACTTCAATATTAAAAGGTCTGGTAGAACCGTCTACGCCGTTCTCTTGATACTTGGCGGCTTCTGGCATAGATGTTTCCACATTTTTATCATTTGCCAATTTATCGTAGAAAAGGTTTACTATTTTAACGGCGAGTTCCGGGTGTTCATATCCTTTTCTCACAACGATAAACTGATTGGCTGGATTGGCGTGTGCCACGTTTACCTTTCCGTCTGCATCCTCCAAAGTGTAAGCCGTGAATTTCGCATTCTTATCCATCTGCTTCACGCTGCTGAGACCCCAGTCAGGAATATGCCATGGTCCAAAAGCAATGCCGCTTTGACCGTTGGTGTACAGTGCCGTAATATCATCAAATGTGCGTGTTCCAAATTGCGGGTCGATGAGGCCTCTCTTGAACCAATCTGCCATGACGCCTAACATCTGCTTGGTTTCCTTAGTTGTCGAGCCATAAACAATGCTGCCGTCCTTCCCCTTCAACCAGTATTGAGGGAATGCACCCTTGGTGGAGGCAACTCCGAGCATGGTATAGGCAGAACCATTATAGTCACTTGTATTCAGGGTGTTCACAAAGGGAATACCTACCGGTTTCCCGGATTGGCCAGGATCTCTTTTCAAGAATTCCTCGGCCGTTTTCTCCACATCATCCAGTTTGATGGCCCCGTCTCCGTCTGCGTCAAGTTGGATTCCCAGTAGATCCAGCCAATCCTGACGAACCCAGACCATGGTTGGCGCGGAATCTAGGGAAGTAGCCGGAAGTCCCATTAAACGTCCATCTATCGTCGCACTGTCCAATGCACGGCCCTCATAAGAGTCGTATATGTTCTTGATGTTATCTGTGGCATACTGCTTGTAAATTTCCGTCATATCTTCAATCAGATCATTATCAACCAGTTCTTTGAGTTCATCCTTGGAATCAACACGCATCATGTCAGGCAGTTCTCCAGAGGCGATGGCGAGAGAAACCTGACGGCTGTAATCTTCTCCGTTGGCTTCAAATTGGTCTTTAATCTTAGCGTTAAACGTTTCTTTGACCAGCCGAGTATACGCGTTGTTCTCATACGTATCTCCAGCCGGCAGTTTCGGGTTGGCTGTAGTCACACGCCCCATCGTTACGGTTATTTCGTCTTTATAGGCACTGAATGGGTCTCCCGGTGTTGCCTCATACTTGCCCGCTTCCTCCGCAGTGGGAGGGTTGGAAGAGCCCCCACAGGCTGCAAGGGTTGAAATCACCAGGGCAGACATCGACAGCGCAGCCAGACGTCTCGTCAACAATTTGCTTTTTATGAACCATTTAGTTCTCATCACATTCGATTCCCCTTCGTTCTGAATATTTCTCTATCATTGTTGTTTGCGCTTTCATTATAAAGCTCGGAGAAGACAAATCGAGATAGGGATTGAACGTCTGTTTGGATAGAGAAATGTATGCGGTTTCATTCGGGATCAAAAAGCCAAAGTTGGCTTGTAAGCATTTATCCTACCTACCGACATACATTTGTCTATCCTTACTTACTAATCAAAGTGAAGAACAAAAAAAACCGGCAGCTCCTGAAATAGGAATCGTCGGCTTGATTAATGGAATTATAAAAGTGTCTTATAGAATTTATCGTATCACATTCATGATGGTCTTCAGCGATGGTTATGGAGTGCAGTCACCTCCACAGTCACTTGATCGCCCCCTTGTTCCTTCCATTCCTCGACAAATTGATCAAATGAATCGGTCGGTTCAGCGCCTAAAATAATTTTTAAAAATGTATCATGTTCCAGTTTTGATAGTTCACCCCAAGTCTTCTCCATCGTTGGAGTTCGTATATAGGTAAGGCTTCGAACTTTATGGATGTTTGGATCGAAAAAATTTCTTCCGCCTACTAGAAGCGAATAACCCCGCATAAAGCTGTTGCTGTGTTCATTCCAATAGGAAATACCATATTGATCATAAGGCTTCAATTTGGTTTGTTTTATTGTCGAAACCAAATTTTCCAGCAATTTGTATTCAGACTTGTCCTTGAAATCGGCGGGTGTTTTGGTTCCCATCAGAATATCCTGCGCAGCCTTTGATTCAAATCGTGCTTCATCTGCCGGAGCTAAGAAATTGCGGCCCAGCATAAAACGCGTACCGTACTTGAACTCATCACGAAGGTACAGATTGTTAATTTTTATGATCGCTTCGGGATGAGCATATCCTTTTCGTACCACCAAGAATGAACTTGACGGATTATCCACCTTTACATGGTATGCACCGTTTGCATCCAGTGGGAGTGCGTATGCTTGCCAGTTCGCCTCCGGCTCGTTCTGCCAAGCGCTCGGAAGGGGCCAGTACCCAGCATAGAAACCTTGAAAGAACATCCCCGCCTGACCGTTAATAACTGTTTCTTCCGCTTCTTTGCGGAGACCCAGTTCTGGATCGAGAAGGCCTTTGGCGTACATTTCACGCAGTTTGACCAAGGCGTCCTTCGTTTCCGGTAGAACCGAACCGTATACAGGTTTTCCATCTTTGCTCAGCCAATATCCCGGAAAAGATCCATATGCTGCGAAGATTGGCGTTAGATCAAAAGAAAAAGCACTGTTGTTGAAATCGTTATACAGTCCAGTGCTTGAAGCAAGGCCAATCGTATCCCGCTTACTGTCTCCATCTGGGTCATTCTCCACAAAGGCCTTGGCGATAGCTTCCAGATCATCTACCGTTTTCGGCGGCTTCAGTCCAAGACGGTCCAGCCAATCCTGTCGAATCCAGAGCATGCTGAAGTCTTCCGCTGTCACAGAAGGAACAGCCATTATCTTGCCAGCGAAGGTCACTTGTTCCATAGCCAATCCGTTTGTGCTATCAATAATTTTTTTTATTTCCGGTGATGCGCTGCTATTGTATGCCTCGGTTAGATCTTCAATTTCACCAGCCTTGATCATCTCGTTCAGCTGCAGCTGATTTACAATCATGGCATCCGGCAGATCATTGCTGGCGATAGCCAGGTCGATTTTCTGACTCAGATTTTCCTTCGATACCTGCCATAATACCTGGACATCAATGTTAAGGTTTTGTTTAATCACCGTTTTCCATATATTCTTCTCAAGTGTTTCTCCTCCAGAGAGATCCGCGCCTGTTGGGTCTACCGCATATCCCAGTCGGATGGAAACGGGATGTTCATATTTCCCAAATGGATCGGCAGCGGCAGTGTCCGAGATTGTTTTCGTTGGTCCCATTGGCGATTCCCGGAAGTATGGTTTGCTGAAATATACGGTCACTGCAATTAAGCTGACGACAAGAACACATGCAGCCATCTTCTTAATCATCGCTTTCCCCTCTTTCGCCCGGTTTATTGGTCATCTGGGAGAGTACGCTATTTATCCCCTCTGCCGAGGTGTCGATATTCGCTTGGTAGCAGACCTGTCAATTCGCGAAAAATTCGGCTGAAATATTTTTCATCCGTATAACCCACTCGCTCCGCAATCCAGAAAATCGTGTTGTTTGTATTCAATAAATACTCTTTAGACTTCTCTATTCGTATAAATCGGGAGTACTCATTAAAGGTTTTCCCCATCAGATCCTTGAAGCATTGACTGAAATAGCTTCGGCTGATGTTCAGTTGCTGGGACAGACCTGAAGCTGTAAAAGCTTGGTCCAAATCATTGTGCATGATCATAATCGCTTTTTTCACGGCGTCTACAATTTCCTGTGAATACGAAGTCTGTTCATCTGACTTACGAATGCCCTCAGAGGTCTGCTTGATCCACTCTTCTACCTCGTACCAGGATTGAAAAGAATGGATCATTGAGATTCTACCCAGCGTAGTCTGGGCAAAAAGGTGATTCCATTCCATAACTATAGAGTATAGCAATCCCATCAGCTGGCCTTTATGCAGTCTTAGTGATTTGAGCTGTTCAATCAGTTGGTTGTAGTAACTATCGTTGTGGGTCCATGGTGATAGGAACCAACTTTGCTTAATACGATCCATGTCTTCATCCTTCGGTTCTATTGGAAAAGAGTCCTCCACATCCATCGAAACGGCAATGACAGGATCATAAGGGTTGTATGCATAGAATAAGGACGTTTCTGTATAATTCATAATCCAGTTTTGGATTTGCGACCATGTTCGGTCTTGTACATCGGATATAACCAGCAAGGCGCCTTGGGGAACTTGATTCAGGGATTCCTTCAGTTTATGGAACAGCTGATCCTCTACGTCCATGGGTGCCGTCCACATCCAACAGTTCCGTTCAACCTCCCATCGGATCTCGTCTACATTGGATGTCAGTTCAATCGGCCAGCTCTGTCCTGACTTGCGATCCAGTGAAACAAGTGCATACACATGGCGATAATGGACATTGGTCTCACTTAGCAGAGGCAGCTTTCGTCTTGTATTCGCCAGTTCGTCAATCCGAGCATGTATTCGATGCAGCACGTGTTCGAATTGCTCCTTCTCGAGCTGAACTTTGGCTATATAGTCGATGGCTCCAAGTCTGAGCGCTTCTTGGATATAATCGAAATCTTGATGCAGTGTTAATACGACAATATGTAGTTCTGGATAGAGCTGCCTTGCAGCTCGCATCAGTTCAATACCTGACATCACCGGCATCGCGAGATCGGTCAACATCAGATCGACCGGTTGGGCTTTCAGAAAATCCAGTGCTTTCAACCCGTTACTTGCTTCTCCTACAACCTCCATATTGAACTCGTTCCACGGCATCGCAGAGCTTATTCCTTTTCGTACTAATTTATCGTCATCCACTATCAATACCTTAATCATCCTCAGACATCTTCTCCTTTGATAGGAAGTATGAGCAGTATACTTGTCCCTGTACCCAATTCACTTTCGATCACCAGTTGTGCTTGATCTCCGTACTGTGCCCTCAACATGCGGTGGACATAATTGAGTCCAATGCCCATCCCTACTTTTTTATGTTCAGTTATACGATTATTCAGAAGTCTTTGAATCGCTTCCTCGGTCATGCCTGCTCCATTATCCTGTATTAAAATATTCAGCGTTTTAGCAAGTGTAACTTCAATTTGAATAAAACCTTCGTCACTCAGTCCATGATAAAGTGAATTTTCAACCAACGGTTGCAAAATAAAACGAGGCACAGGTATTTGAAGCACTTGATCATCCGCTGAAATACGTACGTCAAATTCAAAGTCATATCGAATTTGCTGCAGGATTAGGTACTGTCTTAGCGCATCAATTTCCTCTTCCATCGTGGATACTTGCCCTAATTTACCCAAATTGTAATACAACAGCTTGTTTAAGGATTGCACCAACTTGTCAATCTCCCCTTGTCCGTTCATGACGGCCAGCCAGTGCACAGTATCCAGCGTATTCATCAGAAAGTGAGGATTGATCTGATATAACAATTTTTCCACTTCCAAATCTGCACGAATCTTCTCTTTCTGCTGCACTTCCTTGAACAGGTCGCCGATTTGATGCTGCATATTTGAGAATTCCCCCAATAGAAAATCAAACTCGGGAATTTGAGTGCGGGTCTGGCTGCCTGCCTTTTGTGGATTCTGAGACATTCCGTTAATTTCCGAATGGAACAGACCTAATGGTTTGTAAACCATCTTCCACAGAAGCCAAGCCAGAAATACGGTAAAGCCGAGAAAGAATAAAGCGACCAGTAATATTTGAAGCAACCACTGGTTTTTCTCCTGTTGATACTTAGCCTGCGAAATTACCGATATGACGCTCCAGTTCTGAGTGGAGTCCTCCTTAAACCAATGGTAATCACGGGATATTCCATCTTTTGCAGTACCTTTCGATATGCTGGAAAAATTCTCTCCGACCTTCATCGCTTCTGGAATTTCACTGTAAACAATGTTGCCCTCACCATTCAGGATTAAATGCGATAAAGCTCCTTTGTATTGATTGTAACCCAGTATATCCTGTGTAAGACGAAAGCCGGATTCGATGTAAATATATACATCGTCCCTTTGAGGCAGCTGTACCTTTCGCATAGCAGATAAAACAAGCTGATCATCAAATCGGTTCATACTCATATGGGGACCATAGTACGCAATGCCATATGATTTGGAAAGCACAGGCAAAGACTCGGGAGAAAAACGATCTTTGATGGGAAAGTTAGCGAACTGTGTAGTGCCTTCTTTCTGGAAATAGTATAAGGTCAGACCTATATTCGGATTAGTAAACGTTACGACATTTAACTCATTCTTTAATTCATCTCTAGCCTCAATCAATTCAAATATATTGGAGGAAGGCTTCAAGACTTCATCCAGTTTTTTGCCTAATGTACCACTATAGGATAATTGCTGAGTAACATGATTCAGGTTGGTAATTGAATTTTCCAGTGATGAAGTTACCTGCTGTAGATTGCTCCTAATTCCATCATTGATTTTATTCGCAAAAATGGAATCAATGGTATAGTAAGAAATTGCAAATATACTGATAAAGGGAATAAATGCGCTGAGAAAAAACAATAAAAAGATTCTTTTTTTAAGTGTCATTCCGACCCATTCTCCTTAGGTAAATGAAAGAGCAAGCCCCAGGTTATGAGCTTGCTGTTTATGAATAACAGCTCTATCAATTATCGTCTTCCTCATAGGCAGCGACCTATTTGAAAATTGGCGACATCTTAATCCGATTCAGATTGAAAAAATCAGGATACCTCCATCTCGGTGAGGTCCAATTCTGTTCATAATTATAGATTGATATTCAAATATGTCAAACGCTTTCATGGAATTCATAGAACTTATTCTCTCTTCCTCTTTGCATACATCGACTTGCCGTTTTTAATTGCTTATTGTAGTTGAATTTTTAGCATGTAAAAAAGACTCACTCCGTCTTCAACAAGTGGAATAAGCCTTCTAAGCTTTCAATAACATTTTCTACTCCTAATTCTTACAAATGTTGTTGTTGATCAGGATTGGATGCCAAAGCAACAAATAATTTCTCTCCTTCACTCAGCACTTGTAGAAATTGTTCTCTGGCCAAATTGGGAGCAAACACCAGTAACTCGGCCTAACAATTCATATTTTTCCTCCTTACTAACGTTTAACTGTAAACCTCTTGTTCCAGCACCCGATTTACAGCCTTGATAAAGGCAAGATAACCACCATCGGTATCGTGCCGATGAGGAAGAGCCAAAAGCATTGTCTCTTCAACCTGGTTATCGTCTAACTCATAGCTGTTTGTCAGGATTTCTCTGATCTCATCGACGGGTGTACCGAGAGCAAACTTCTGAGCTGCTTTATAGATATCATAGTTCTCATAGATATCCTTCCGTGTCAACTTCTGCAAATCGATAAAATCATATATTTTTTTAACGAAATACAGCACCGCCAGCACAATTGAGATCAGACCCGCAATTGTTAAAATTTCATTCATTCCCCATACCTCTTTCCCTTTCCACTCAGTTGACAGCTTAGCCGATGAAACAGACGAACATGGGAGTGCCCATCTCACATGCCAAACCTCCTTATCCTCTCTACTTCCGAATTCAGCGTAACATTTTCACCATTAGTTTAGGATTAGGGTTTTCATATAGGTATAAAGATCACCTTAAGATTTAGATGACAGATGAAAAATAAAGAGACCATGCTCCAAAAGAGCATGATCTCTAATTACATCATTATAATATGATTACCTAGCCATCATCTCCAACCTGAAGCATACGATAACCAACTCCGATATGTGTTTGAATAAACTTAGTTTGTGATGATGTTTTTTCTATTTTTTTTCTCAGCGTTGCCATAAACACACGCAGGGCAGGAATGTCATAGCTGTGGCTGCCCCAGATTTCATGCAGAATAAAATTATGGGTCAGTACTTTGCCTACATGTTTTGCCAGCAGGCAAAGCAGTTTATATTCGCTTGGGGTCAGGTGAATTTCTTCTTCACCAATCCATACGCATCCTGCTGCATAATCAATTCTCAAATTTCCATTAATAAAGCTGGAAGCATCCTTCAGGAGCTTATCACTGTCATTTCGAATTCTTCGTAAACTGACTCGAAGTCTGGCCAGCAGTTCTTCTACACTGAAGGGCTTTGTTAGATAATCGTCCGCTCCAGCATCCAGCGCATCTATTTTATCCCGATCTTCGCTGCGTGCGCTGACCACGATAATAGGCATATTCGACCATGCACGAAGCTTTTTTATGATATCTACACCGTCCATATCCGGCAGCCCCAAATCCAGAATCATTAGGTCCGGCTGCTTGGATACTGCTTCTAAAATCGATGCTTCCCCTGTTTCAGCCGTATGGTATTTATAACCCTGTGTCTCCAGGGTTGTCGTAATCAGCTTGCGGATGGGTTTATCGTCCTCCACAACAAGGATAAAAGGTTTATTCATGAACATTCACTTCCTCAGCTTGCAGGGTAAAATAAAAAATCGTCCCTTTAGGGACATTGTCCTTAACACCAATAGTACCTCCATGAGCATTCACAATTGATTTGCACAGAGAAAGCCCCAGCCCTAATCCACGGCGTCCGTCCCCATGAATGTTGTCTGCCGTATAAAACATCTCAAACAGTCTGACCTTGACTTCTTCTGAAGAAATACCGGGGCCATCATCTGAGATTTCTACAACGACTATATGTCTTTCGTGTCTTGCGGAAATCGTGATGTGAGAGCCATCTTGGGTATACTTGATTGCATTATCAATCATATTGATCAATACCTGAACAATAAGTCGGGAGTCCATTCGAGCCATCATCAATTCATCATCCAATTCCGTCTGAATGACATGCTTCACACTGTTGCGATTCACATGAAGCAGAGCCTCCGAAATGACTTCCTCCATTAATTCTGCCTGAAAATTAAGATTTAGAGTACCACCTTCGATTCGACTAATGGACAGCAAATTTTCTACTAAATTGATCAGCCACATGGAATCGTCATATATATCCGTATATAGACCTTTTTTTTGTTCCTCGTTTAGTACCTCTGAGTTTCCAAGAAGAATCCCCGCATTGCCTGAGATGCTGGTAAGAGGAGTGCGTAAATCATGAGAAATGGACCGAAGCAGACTGGCACGGAGTTGCTCCTGCTGGATTTGCATGGAGATCTCTTGTTGTCTTTCGTTCAGTTTTTCTTTCTCCAGCGCCAGCGCGCATTCTCCCAGCATGGCAAGCATTAGGCTATTTTCAAAAACTTCTAAAGGTTCTTCCTCATCCATTACAATAGCTGCCACCGCAAGAACCTGATCTCCTCCACGCACCGCATGATATAGACACTTAGCGCCAAAAAAAGTATCCGTCGTAGCTCCTGCACGCTTGTTGTTTTTATATACCCACTCTGCAACTGCACGTTCGTTGCCTCCTGTGTAGACCCCTGGATCAACTGCAGATTCTTTCTTTGGAAAAAACTGCGGCGCCGACAGTTCCCCTTGGTCAACTGAATAGAAAATGACCATTCTGTCCAACAACTTCACCATTTGATGCGCCATTTCATTAATAATAGCCGGAGAGTCTTTGGCCTGTTGCAATTTCCGGCTTGTTTCCAGAAGCACCTCGGTACGGTAAGCTTTTTGCGCGGACTGCCGAGCCTGCTCTCTAACTCGCATAGTTAGTGTACTCGTCATGAAAGAAGCAGCCAGCATGACCAGAAAGGTGACCGGATAGCCTGAATCATAAGCCTGTAAAGAATAATAAGGCTCGGTAAAGAAATAATTAAACACAAGTACACTCATAACCGAAGAAATGGCGCTATACATTCTGCCCTTGGTCACAATTGCATTTAACAAAACCCCTAGAATGTACACGGTGATAATGTTAGCTTCTCGGAATTCCAAATACTTAAACCACAAGCCAATAATTGTGCACACAGTCAAGATAACAATGGTCTTGATAGTATCTGCCAACGACAGCATTGGGTATTTTTCGTAAAAAGGCAATCTTTTATATAAGGAGGACTGAGTATAGGGGATAATATAGATTTCAATATTAGGAAGCAAGGCCGTTAGTTTATCCATTACATTGGATTTTGCAAGCCCTCTTCTCTTGTAAGGGGAGCGTCCTAGGACAATTTTCGATACATGGCTTGTTTTGACATATTCGGAAATCTGTCCTGGAATATCGTCTCCATACATCGTTGCGATTTGTGCACCCATTTGCTCAGCCAGCCTAAGGTTTTCCCTTAACTCCGCTTTATTTTTTGATGTCAATTCTCTCGCTTCTGGTGTTTCCACAAACAACGCGGTGAAATGACCATGAAAAGCTGCCGCCATTCTTGCTGCTGTTCGGATCACTTTCTTATTGGAAGCAGCCGAAGACAGGCAGACCAGAATATGTTCTTTCGTATCAGATTCATTTGTTATCGCCTGCTCACTGATTTGCTCCGCAATTCGGTTTAACTGACTTGCTGTATTACGCAAAGCAATTTCACGTAGAGCCGTCAGCTTCTCCTTGGTAAATAAATGAGCCTGTGTATTCTCCTCCTCAGGATAAATCTTTCCCCTATTCAAACGTCCTATTAAATCATCCGGTTCAATATCGACTAATTCCACCTGATCAGCACTGTCAAATACACTGTCCGGTATGCGTTCGTCAACGGAAATGCCAGTAATGGAGTAAACAATATCCGTTAGGCTTTCGAGCTGTTGAACATTCATCGTCGTATATACATGAATTCCTTCGCGAAGAAGCTCCTCCACATCTTGATATCTTTTTTTATGTCGGCATCCTGCCGCGTTGGTATGGGCCAAATCGTCCAATAATATAAGGTCAGGGCTTCTCTGGAGCGCTTGGTCCAGATCAAATTCCTTAGTTGAGGATTCTTTATTTGAAATTTTGATGTAAGGAAGAAGTTCAAGTCCTTCCAACAGCGCCGCAGTGTATGGCCGGGCATAATGTTCAATATATCCAACTACGATATCTATACCCTCTTTTTGCTCTTCGTGGGCGTCGCTAAGCATCGCACAGGTCTTCCCAACACCTGGTGCATATCCAACATAAACCTTCAATCTTCCTCTTCTTTTCCTTACCGGCAAGTCAGTAATTTGATCAAATATGGACTCGGCATCGTTCTGTTTTGCTGCCATCCTGTGCCCACCCTCTATTATATATCTCTCAATCCTTAGTATATCATGGGCAAAATCAGTACCGTATTACGAATTTGCCTACAGCATTAAGATTGTATTAAGATCCGTTCTTATGTAATAACATCCTTAAAGAAGCCTCAAAATCCTGATTCTATACTAGCTTTCTCAGTGGAAGGATAGCAGCAAAATAATATAAAAAACTTTCTAAAGCTGGCTAAGTGCGAACTTAAATAAGTTTCAGTTTTTTTGAAAAGCCTATACAACAAAAAAAGCCGCCAAAATAGCGACTTTTAATAGGACTATGTTCTTGTCCCTCGACAAATGCTGATCTGAACCGCCAAGCTCAATATTGCATTGCAAAACGACCGAGCCGCAACCTTGCATTAGCGGGTAAAAGAATTCATGCAATGAGATAGGTTTCCCAAAAGCCATTCATACAAGCCGCTCCCCTGGACCTCCCGACCCAGCTGTATTTTCTTTCTTGGAAGTCAACATCTTCTCGCTTGGGCTTTGTGCTTTGGCGAAAGTATAGCTATTGTTCGTTTTCCCTATAGCGTTGCTAGCTGTCACTTCCAGCGTATAGCGGGCACCGGGCAGATCACCCGTGCCTATCGTTAGTTTGTGGTCGGTAGTAAAAAACCGCCGTTCAGTCTCTAAGTACCACTGTCGACATCGGTGTAATTGAGCGTGATTTCCTGACTATCCCCTTGGAATGTTCCTTCCGGTTTATCGATCGTAACCGTCGGTTTTGTCCCATCGGGATTTTGCGGAGTAATCCGTCCTTCCTTGATCCATCTCTCGCCACTTACGGCATATCCAGGCATTTGCGATCCGGGTATCTGATTTCCATTTGAGTTGAATATGACCTTCGCCTGCGTCCAGTCCGGGGCTCTATACACATACCAGCCGTTGCCTTCATTCTGCATGGCCACGCCCGGCCAAGCTGAGCCTTCCCTGAGCGGAGTCACGGAATCATCGTAGTAGTAGATGTTCGGTACTCCCCAGCCGGAAGGCTTGTAGAAATGAACGGTCATGCCCGAGCTCGGTTCCTCCTTCGTATATCTGAACATCTTCTCTGTTTGACCAGACAAATTCGCGGCGACTATTTTCAGAACAAACGTCGATCCGATTGGAGTTCCAGCGCCAATGCTGACCATATCTCCCGAACTGAACGGAGTCACCGGCCCCCCGTTCAAAGTGTACGTTGCCGAGTCTGCATTGGAATAGTTCATTCTCACGTTAACAGAATCTGTGAAAAAGGCTCCTTCCCCAGGATCGACGGATACTGACGGAGTTTGTTGCGCTGCGCTATACAGTACGGCGATCCTGCCTCCGTCCAGATGGCCGGTAATTCTGCCGTTCGACACCGTAAACGATCCACCGCCATTGGCCTTGTTCTGGTAAACGCCGTCCTCCAGTCTGGTAGGGGAGTTGATTTGAGCATTGCCTCCAAGATTCACAATCGTCATGCCTTTGGTACCGCGTTCAACCTGCATAATTTGATTCCCTTGCGTCCTAATGTATTCGTCTTGACCTACCATGGCATTGTGGAACTTGTTAATGGCAACGACGTCCGGGTCCTTCCAGAGCGTATTCCCCGCATCGCCGAGCCGATTCGCAAATTTCCCACCTCCTGTCGGTCTGTTGAAGAACAGAGAGGTCGTCTCCGCCCGGGAGGCGATGATTGCCCAGCCCATTTTGATTTGCCAATCGTTCAACCCCGTCGATTCGCTGTTGTCGTTGGCATAAGTGTCATGCGATTCGACCCAGGTAACTAATTTGGAGGGGCTTACATTATTAGCGTTAAAAGATTTGGCCGCATCAACATTGATGCCACCGTGATAACCAACGGCGCTTCTGACACTGTCCCCATAGCTGGAGGCGGCCAAGCTGAGGTAATTGGCATAGCCGGCAAAGTTGTCAGCTCCACCTTGAAGCACTTCTCCGTAATTAAACAGTCTATCTTTATTGTTTAACGAACCCAGTACCCGGGGCCAGAAGTTGGAGCCCCCCGGATCGTTGGGCAACTCAATATGCTTGGCGGCGTCGAATCTGAAGCCGTCGGCGCCCAAGGAAATGGCGTCATTCAGGAAGCCGATAATGATATCTTGCAATTCCTGGTTAGACGTGTTGAGGTCGGGCAGACCAATTCCCCACTGTGTGACTTGCCAACGGTCATTCCAGTTTTCCACACCTCTGGCCTCATGCCAGAAATAGCTGTTATTCTTGATTGCCGAATCAACATTATGCGCCGGCTGATACTGCTGATTTCCACCGCCCGCATTCCCCGTATGATTGGCGACAACATCAACAATGATACTTATGCCGTATTTATCCGCTTCCTGGCAAAGCTGTCTGAAATCATCCCTGCTTCCCAATTGAGAGTTGCCGATTTTAAAGTTGATGGGCTGGTACAAAATCCACCACTTGCTGCCTTCTGTCAACCCTTCCTTGCTGGCTTGGATTGGCGAAGTTTGCACCGCTTTAAATCCCGCCTGAGCCAGTTCCGGAAGGTTCCTGGTGATGTTGTCAAAAGACCAGTTCCACGCATGAAAAATAAGACCATCCTTCGTTCTTTCCGGGAGTTCGTAGTTTGCGACAGCCGATAGCTTCGCATCCGAACCTCCTAACTGCCGAACATCGGCATTCGCCTGTGCTTCGGGAGTAAAGCCATTCGTTTGCAACAACAATACGACAAAGAGAACGATACTCCAGGTACGCCTCAAGATGGGGCTTGTCTTCCTCCTCATACTAAACTCTCCTTTTAAATTTTATTTTACAACCAACCTCTCTTGAGAGATTAGGAGTAAATAAAAGAGGGCAAAACAACATGTATACGCTTCCAAAAAGGGCAATCGTTTGCACATAATTGAGCTCAACGACATGATTTCATTTATTTGACAATTTGTCAATGCTTATATTAAAGATAAATTTCCAACGGCCTTTTTTCCCCCTCATTATTATTCACTGTGCCTTCAAGACTTTTTGGACGTTGACTTCAATTACGAACTGGTTTTCTTAGATTTGAATAATGTCCCTGCAATTGCATTGACTAGTAAAAGTATGGTTGATATAATCATAAAAGGAAAAATCATTGGCATAGTGCCCTGTGGATGTTTTTTTCATATTTTCTTTTGTAAGCGCGTACAATGATTTATTTCCCTACATACCATGGAGGAGGCGATCAATGAATCTATTTTATCCAAATAAATGCCTTTCTTTTTTTTACTTTTAATGCAACCGGTTGCAAAATCCATTCCACTAAATATTATCAGGAGGTTGTTAACTTGCTAAGAAAAAAAACTGGGAGTTTTATTTCTTGGTTGATTATTTTATCGCTTTGCTTCAACTTCTTCGGCTTACCCGGCGTAGCTTCGAGTAACAACGATTATACAGCCACCTACACGAATTCCACAGCGACTGCTCTTCCATCGACAACCGCTTCGATCACGTCTACCGTTACCGCAACGTATACACCTACCACAACAACTAAATCAACTCAAACTGGGTTAACGGTTCACTTTAAGAAACCTTCAAGCTGGAATTCAGCGATTCGAATCCATTACTGGAACCTGAATCCGGCAAGCGTTCCGATAAGCGGGGCGTGGCCAGGAATCCTGATGAAGTCGGATGGAAATGACTGGTACAGCTACACCATTGCCGATGCCACAGGCTCAAGCCTCATTTTCAATGACAGTAGCGGCAAACAAACGGCCGACTTGTCCCGCAGTGTGAAAGAGGGCTGGTATTACACAGATAACACATGGTATGATGTCAGCCCGGAAATGCCTAAAATTCCGGCGATTTCCGCCTCTCCTGTACCCAAAACATATGATTCGTCCCAAACGGTGACGCTTTCCAGCACCAACAGTGATGATAAGATTTACTATACGATAGATGGTTCGACACCTACGACATCCTCGACCTTGTATACCTCTCCAATCCAAGTTGCTTCCTCTTTGACCATTAAGGCCTTCGGTATCAACTCAATCGGGCAAACTGGAAATGCATCCTCTTTTGATTATGTAATTGACCTGAATGCAGATCTGCAAGCTCCGACAATCACAGCGAATTTGCCTGCCGGGCATTCTGATTCCTCGGTGACTGTATCCTTTAACCTGAAAGATAACAAGGCGGCAACGACCAAGGCATACTATACGGAGGATGGTACAGAACCAACCACAAGCTCAAAAGTCTATATTCTCGGCAACGCGCTGACCGGATTGACTGGACCGTCTATTCTTATCTCCAAGACTACGACATTAAAATTTCTCGTTATAGACGGCGCTGGTAATCAAACCAAGCAGAGCTTTGTTTATAATATTGGAAATAAGAAGGATTTTCGGGAAGACACCATCTATTTCGTGATTACTTCTCGGTTCTATGACGGTGATCCGAGCAACAACGTGCACGCATGGGATGATGGAAAGGCGCGCAATCCAGATTCGGACCCGGCTTGGAGAGGAGACTTTAAGGGGCTGATTCAAAAGCTCGATTATATCAAAGCCCTCGGATTCAGCGCCATCTGGATTACACCTGTTGTGCAAAATGCCAGCGGTTATGATTACCATGGTTACCATGCTTTAAATTTTGCCAAAGTAGACCCACGGTATGAATCGGCGGGAGCTTCTTATCAGGATTTGATCAATGCAGCCCATGCCAAAGGGCTGAAGGTTATTCAGGACATCGTCGTCAATCATACGGGTAATTTCGGTGAAGAGAATCTGTACCCCATGTTCAAGAAAGATCCGGCTAAACCGGATACTGCTAACAACTTGGTGAAAACTACGGATAAGCTGCCACCAAACTATGATACTATGACACCCGATCAGCAGTATCAGGCAAGGCTCGCCTTAATGAAGAACGAGGGAACGAACAATAACATTTACCATACAGAGAAAAGTCTTTCCTGGGAATCCTATACGGTTCAGACTGGTCAGATAGCGGGAGATTGCGTGGATTTGAACACGGAAAACCCTGCAGTTAACAAATATTTAATTGATACCTACAATCACTATATTGACATGGGTGTTGACGCTTTCCGTGTCGATACGGTGAAGCATGTGAGCCGGTATATTTTCAATAAATACTATATTCCTGCCTGGAAAACAAGAGGCGGCTCGGATTTCTATATTTTTGGAGAAGTAGCCACACGTTACAGAGATGTTTGGAACAGTGGAATTCCGGCGATCTCGACGCCATTCTATACTTGGAAAAGCTCGAAATCGTATCCAGGCGATGGAAAGAATGACTACGCCTCCAATAAAGCGTCAGTTGAACAAGAGTGGACGGACAACTCTACTACAGCAGGACAGCCAACCTCGAACAATGCTCTCTTAAACGGAAATACCTATCATACGCCTGACTATTCGATGAAATCGGGCATGGATGTGATTGATTTTCCAATGCATTGGGCATTCAAGACCGCGCATGAAGCATTCAATATGAGAAGTGGCGACCAATACTATAATGATGCTACGTGGAATGTAACCTATGTCGACTCGCATGACTATGCTCCTGACCAGGCTCCGGAAAATCAAAGATTCGCGGGCACACAGGACACTTGGGCTGAGAATCTCGATCTGATGTTCACCTTCCGCGGAATACCCGCTATCTTCTACGGCTCCGAAATCGAGTTTCAAAAAGGGGCAACTATTGATACAGGTCCAAACGCACCGCTAAGCAAAACGGGACGAGCATATTTCGGCGATCACGTGGAAGGCAATGTTACGGTACAAGATTACGGCAAATACACAAATGCTACTGGCACGCTTGCGGAATCGCTCAACCATCCTCTGGCGAAACATATCAGACAGCTTAATTTAATCAGAAGAGCTGTTCCCGCCTTGCAAAAAGGCCAGTATTCCACAGAGAATGTGTCGGGCAATCTGGCGTTTAAGAGAAGATATACCGACAGTGCCAAAGGCATTGACAGCTTTGCATTGGTCACGATTTCAGGAAACGCCACGTTTACCGGAATTCCGAACGGAACCTATGTGGATGCGGTGACCGGTGATTCCAAAACCGTTACTGATGGCAAGATTACCCTGACATGCTCCGGCAAAGGAAATGCAAGGGTATATGTATTGAATGGTAGAGGTGGAATTGGAGAAACGGGAACCTATCTGAAGTAAACGGTAGTATGTCTTAGATAACTGAAGCAACCTCAGTTCGGTATTGCACTGTGCTAAGGTTGCTTCCAATTAAAAAGTATATCTAAGAGAGAGAGTCAGGATATTGCTCTGAACTAAATTTTTAACGGATGGGAGTGAACCAAGATGCCCCAACGACAGCTTCTATGTGCGTAAATTCTTCCGTATATTTAATGACCAACAACCATCAAGTATTAGCGGTTATCCCGCCCCTAGAACTGATAAAGCGTGAGCACGTACCCTGCTCTCTTGTCCATTCCGTTGTTGTTTATCCCCCCTGCATTGCTCCCCGAAGGATAGAGGCTATCAGACGCTTAATGAATGAAAAAAATGATTTAGATGGTCGGCAAACAATTTAGGATTTTCCATAGCGGCGAAATGACCGCCTTTATTCGCTTTCTCCCAGTACGTAATATTATAGACGTGTTCTACCCAGCTTCGGGGAGGCGTGGGCAGCTCCTTGGGAAATAAGGAAACCCCTGTTGGAACAGTAACGCGCTGACCTTCGGTGAAATGCAGTTTATTATTCACGCGATCCCGAGACCAACGACTGTTGGATAACAGCTTTGGTGTACGTACATGGTATAGAATTCGCGCAGGTCAGTGTTATGGAACTGGATCGTAAATTTACAGATATTGATTTTGAACTGAGTGCAATTTCTTTGTGAGCTGGTTTCGGTAGAATTGCAAAAGAACGACTTTTATAATTGTAGTCAAGGAATGATGCATAGCTTTTTGCTTTCCGAACTGCTCACAGGCGAGCTCAATGATGCTAATGTCATCGCAATGCGACTGGCTCATCTGGACTGGACGCTTACACCTACCTAAGAGTGATGACCTTGACAGACCTGAAGAACAGCTTTTTTGACGGGAAAGTTCAGTTAGTTGCACAGCATATGATCCAATTGCTACCGGATAGCCGCTGGATCGTATATCAGGGACGCATTGTATTTCTCATTTCCCTCGTTGATTCATCCTGTAAAATCATTGCTGAAGACAAACGATTTCTGGAATTTCTCCAAGTAAACGATCTAACTGCTTCGCTGAGTGACTGCTTTAGTCATTTAACTTTTTTGCGAAAATATTATAAGCAATGCCTAACCGCCGTCGAGATTGGTTTCCAACTTAATTCAAACAAGTCAGTGTATATGTATGAGGACTATCTCTTCGAGCATATTGGAAAGATCATATCGGAACAGAACGATCTCGCTGACTTCTGCCATCCAGTTATCCAAAAGTTAATTGCTTATGACAATGGCCACAAAACAAGTTTACTGCCCACCCTTGAAGCCTATCTTCAATATGTGGACACTCCAAATCTTGCTGCTAAAACACTTTTTATTCATAGAAATACTTTGTTCTATCGAATCAACAGGATACGTGAGCTTTTCGAGGTTGATCTAAGCGATGGTGATATTCGCCTGAAGCTTCAAATGACTCTTCATTTTCTAAAACTGAAAACACAACGCGGCGATCCTGAAGATCAGAGATAGAAGGCTAAGAGTATGCAAAAAAACATGCAGACAAAATTTCTTATCGATACTTTGTCTGCACGCTGGTCTTTTCTAGCTACCATAAGCATTCAGATAGTTCGCTGCTGTTCTAAGATGAGCAGCAGTTTTTCTAATTCCATCATTATTCAGCTTACCAGCTTTAGGCCAACTGCTGAACCGAGTACCATCGCGATGAACAGAATCCTCGCGGTATTACGCGGTTCACTGTAGAAGATCATGCCCAATATGGCTCCGCCAGAAGCTCCAATACCGGTCCAGACAGCGTAGGCCGTTCCCATTGGTAGTGTTTCCATGGCCAGGGATAGAAACAAAAAGCTCAATCCAAAGCCTGCAAGCAAGTAAAAAGCAGACAGGAAATTCCGGTCTTTATGGAGCTTATTAATCATGAGAACTCCCATCATCTCAAATACGCCTGCCAAAATAAGAAATACCCAGTTCATACGTCAGTGCACCTCTTTTCCTTGTTTCTTCTCTTTACTCTGTATTTTGAGTCCTACAACTCCGAGCAGAAGCACCCCGATTAGCAACAATTTAGATCCCTTTACCTCAGCACCAAACAACAAAATTTCTGCTAATACAGTGCCGGCCGTTCCCAATCCGACAAATACTGCATACACCGTACCTACCGGAAGCGTACGGGAAGTCATAATCATGAGTATGAAACTTACTAAAATGGCAACTAAAGTGCCCCCCCACTCTAACCAGCCGCTGGCATGTTTCAGGCCGATGACCCATCCAACTTCGAATAATGCCGCAACTACAACAGATAACCATGTCTTGTTCATTCTGTGCTTCCTCCTTTTAGATAATGCTGCAAATGTAGTATGAATTTATAGCAGCAATAAAAAAAAGCCTGAGAGAATACTGCATACAGCAGTTTTTCTCCCAGGCTTTTATCCCTCCGTGGCACAGTACGACGACTGTGAGTTTTCTCTCGGACCAGCCGATATTATCGCGGAACCCTAGAAAACATTTTTGAATTCAATTTTATAGTTAACATTATACATATTAGTGAATAAAACACAATATAAAATCAATAAAAATTCGTATATCTCCCTAAACTTATATCATTGTTTTGGTCATTATGAAATCAATTTGTTCTTCATCACCCATATAAAAAGAGTGTGCGCCAGTTTGAACAAACCCCATTTTCTTATAAAAAGCAATGGCGTTTTCATTTTTTTCCCATACACCGAGCCAGATTTTCTTTTTATTATGTTTCATCGCAATTTCCATAGATTTATTTAGTAGATATTTACCAAGCCCCTGTTTTTGAGATTTGTTTTTTATATAAATCCTCTCTATTTCGAGCGACTCACCACCCATTTTTTCGGATTGGGCCTCATTTATATTTACCTTTAAATATCCAGCAAGTTCTTCATTGAAATAGATGAAAAAGAATTCTGAAGAGACGTTGGACAATTCCTTCTCCAACTGTTTAAAGTTAAATGCTCTTTCCAGATAGGCCTTCATATTTTCAGGTGAATTCAGATCCTTAAAAGTATCGTTGAATGTTTCAATACTTATTTCTTGGAGTATTTGTAGATCTTCACGGCTGCACTTTATTATTTTTACAGTCACTTTAAATTATCGCTCCTTCATGTAAATCAATAATTTCTCTTGTTCCCTTTTTTTACAAATTCCCATTCATCACCTATATTTTTTCTTACTCTTTGAAGAAGATTAAAAATGGTGTTTACTTCACTTTCCGAAAATCCCGCTAATGCAACATTATCCGAATAATCATGTTCTCTTTTTATAAAAGGATAGACTTTATTCCCTTTTTCTGTTGGAAAGAGTTTATTAATTTTTTTGTTATGCTGATCCTCTTCCTTTTCAATAAATCCGTTAATAACAAGTTTTTTTATAGCACGAGATGCGGTTGTTCGATCTACTTTTATCATCTCGGCTAACTTTTCTTGAATGATTCCTGGGTTTTCACATATTCGTACAAGGTATAAATATTGTCCTTTTGTAAGGTCATATTCTTTAAATTCGATATTGCTTATAGAATCTAATGCTCTTGCGATCATTCCAATTTCACGAAGTACTTCCTTCATAATGAACTCCTTTACCCCTGTTTTGTTGCAAATGCAATAAAAATGATATATATTGAATTTACCTTATTTTTATTGCATTTGCAACAAAAAATTATATTAAAGAGGTCGAGTAAATTGAAATATATTTTTTTCGTATTAGGAATTTTTATATTATCCCTTGGAATTTCGTTCACTATACAATCAGACCTTGGGGCTTCACCTTTTGATGCACTTTTAGTAGGACTGTCTATAAATGTGGGGCTTACTGTGGGAAGTTGGGAAATCATAATAGCTATAATATTGATAGGTTGTAATTCGCTTTTAAAAAGACAAACACCAGAAGTTTTGGGGTTGTTAACAGCATTTATAACGGGTATTGGTATTGATATGTGGCTTTTTTTACTGCACAATTTGATAACACCTGAACTATGGTACAGCAAAGTTGTTTGTTTTGGAATTGGTTTAGTTGTTGTAGGATTAGGAACTGCAACATATTTACAGACAAATTTTGCACCCATTCCAGTTGATCGATTAACATTAATCATAAAGGAATTAACTAAAACAAATCTATTTTTTTCGAGAACATTCATCTACCTTATATTCTTGATCATAGCAGTCCTTTTAAACGGACCCATTGGCATTGGAACCTTGTTAACCGTTTGTTTAGGGGGGCTAATACTCAATTACTTTATGCCATTTACTAAAAAAATACTTGACCGCATATTAACACACTCTGCTACATCACCAAATCATGAGAAAGATAAAAGAGACTGAAGCTTGATGCTCATATCTCTTTGTTTCGATCTTAAGTTTGTCTTGGTCGAGCTTCAGTCATAGCATTTTTTTCGGGACTAACGCCTGCGCTTGTTATCCTGCTAGCTCCTTTGCTTTGGGAAGAGACGCCGTTTTAGTGCAGCTAGTCGGATTCTGTATCATTATCCTCTCTCTTATCGTTGTTAGATACAAGCGAGATCTGCAAGTAGGACAGTATCAAGACTGGCAATGGGGCATACTGGCCATCTTGTTTTATAGGCTTTGTAATTAAGATTAGACAAGTTCCTTCTTCAACAGATGTAATTTTTAATGAAGCAAAACAAAAAATCAAAAAAATAAAGGGACACTTTTAGAACGTGTCTCAATTCTATCTAAAAGAAAAAATGAGTCGTCAAGAGATATTCGGCTTAATTCTTGCATTGATTGGAATTATCGTAATTAAAATGATGGTTTAATCAAATTGATCTTTAAACTGCATATAAATCAAACCAGCAATTTCTAACAAAAGAAGACCCGCGTTATTGAAACGCGGGTCTTCTTTTGTTAGAGTTCATTGAGCTTACTCAAAGTGGTACCTTTTATATAATCTAAACAATTCGGAATATAAAATGGAGCTAATCCATCTTATACTCTTCCCCTAATATATAATGTGCATAATCAACCTAAACTCGACGAATTGTTTATAATACTTAAATTTTCAAAGGGAATTGTATTTTTTTTAATGTTAGTACATGAGCGTTGTGTCGGAAAAAGAATACTTTGCAGGCAAGGCAGTCGGACAAGCCGCCACCCTCTGCACACGCAAAGTGAAATCATTGCATTTTAGAAAACGGATTTAGAAAACAAAGTCGATGGAATCCGGTGAGAAGCCTTCCGGCTGCTCGTCCGAGTTCACCTGAATATCGCTTAACAGCAAATCTGGATCGATTCCAATCTGGGACAGGATCGCTATCAAATCTCTGGTTAATCTCTCAATAGCGTCAGCCCCAAATAGCTTCGTGCAATATTCAAAGGAACCCTTCATCTCCCCATCTTCATCACTCATAGACAAAGTCAAATCGAATTTGGAAATACGATGCTCCCGAACATACGGGCTGAAGGACAGTGTTTCAAGCTTCGCTTCCGGCGACTCTGTGTTTTCCAGTACAAACATGGTGTCGAATAACGGGTTACGGCTTGCATCCCGTGTTACATCCAGCTTTTCCACCAACTCTTCCAGTGGATAATCCTGATGCTCGAAGGCTTGCAGCGTACGATCTCTGGCTTCCTGCAAGTAGCTGTGGAACGTTTGGTTGCCCTTCGGCTGATGCCGGATGGCTAGCGTATTGACGAACATTCCGATCAGTGGCTCCAGCTCAGGCAACAAGCGGCCTGCTACCGGCGTACCGATGATCAAATCGTCCTGACCGCTGTATTTGGACAGCAGAACGGTGTAGGCGCTCAACAGTACCATGTACAGTGTACTTCCGGTCTGTGCCGCAATTCGGTGCAGTTGCTCGGATACATTCGCGTCCACTGTAAATTCATACATCGCACCCTCGAAGCTGCGAACAGCAGGTCTAGGATAAGCAATTGGCAAATCCAGTACCGGCAATTCTCCGGCTAAATGCTCCAGCCAGAAGTGTTCCCGGCGTTGGTATGATTCACGCTGCATCTCCTGCTGCTGCCACACGGCGTAGTCCTTGTACTGAATTTGCAGCGGCTCTAATTCCTGCCCTTCGTACAGTTGTACCAGCTCCTGCACGATATTGTTCGACGATACACCGTCTGAAATAATATGGTGCATATCGTACATCAGGAGATGGCGCTCTGGTCCGGTTTGAAGAAGACGGACACGCAGCAGTGGTGCCTGACGAAGGTCAAAGCTGCGCACAAAGGACTCGATATAGGCATCGGCTTCGGACTCCCTGGCCTGCAGGTGCTCTACTGCAAACTCCACTTGATCGTACACCCGCTGAACGACCTCGCCTTCCACCATTTCAAAAGAAGTCCGCAGCGTTTCATGGCGGGCTATTAACTGACGGAACGCATCCTCCAGCCGATCGACCTGAAGCGGCCCCTCCACGGTTAATACACCCGGCATATTGTAGCTGAGATCCCCACCTTCCAGATGGCTCAAAATGTACAGTCTTTTTTGAGCCGAGGAAACCGGGTAGTACGCCTGTTGCGCCGCCGCAGGAATCACCGTATAGGTGTCTGTGCCGTGCGTTGCGATGAGCTGGGCTTGCTGCTCAATCGTAAAGTGTTGGAACACCTCACGCAGCGTAATCCGGCTGTCCAGTTCCTGATGGATTTTGGCCACCAGCGTCGTTGCCCGCAGGGAGTGCCCACCCACGTCAAAGAATGAGTCGGTGACTCCTACGCTGGACAGCTTCAAGACATCCTGCCAGATTTGGGCTAGCTTGGCTTCCAGCGGCGTCCGCGGTGCAACGTACTCCAGGCCTCCTTCGAGGCGTGCTTCCGGCGCCGGCAGCGCCTTGCGGTCGATTTTCCCGTTCGGTGTCAGCGGGAAACGATCCAGTTGTACCACATACGTCGGGATCATGTAATCGGGCAGCTTCGGCTGCAGCGCATTCCGTAGCTCCGGCAAACTCAGGGACGCTGAAGCTATGATATAGGCACACAGATCCTTGTGTCCATCTTCGTTTTCCCATGCTGTGACGATGGCTTTCTGAATGCCGTCCACGGTCAGCAGCTGCGCTTCCACCTCACCCAGCTCGATCCGGTACCCCCGGATTTTCACTTGGTGGTCAATCCGGCCCAAATACTCAATGCTGCCGTCTGGCAACCACCGGGCCAGGTCGCCCGTTCGGTACATTCGGTGTGCGTAAGTGCTGTCCGCTTGATCGGTTGCTGCCGCAACAGCGAACGGATTCAGGACAAACTTCTCTGCCGTCAGCTCTGGCAGATTCAGGTATCCTCGTCCGACACCTGCACCCCCGATATAGAGTTCACCTGCGATACCGATCGGTACCAGCTGTTGCTGGCTGTTCAGGATGTACACCGACTGGTTCGCGATCGGCGTTCCGATAGATACCGTATGCTCCCCTTTTTCCAGCAGTGCGTTCAGGGACTCCATATCTTCAATCGTATAAGCGGTCGCATCTACCGTCGTTTCGGTCGGACCGTACACGTTCGTAATCACCGGACGATACCCGGCCCATTTGTGTAGGAACACATGTACCAGCTGCACGGATAATGCTTCGCCACCGATCAGGTAATGCTTCACTTCCGGTGCTTCCGTCACACTGACACTTTCATTCAAAATATGCAGATGCGCAGGTGTGCCGTCCGACAAATCAATCCGGTGTGTGCGGTAGTAGGCGATCAAATGCTCTCCGCTCAGACTGACGTCACGGGACACCACATGCAGGGTGTGGCCTAACAGCAAGCTGGCAAAGATTTGCTTCACCGAAGCGTCAAATACAAATGCTGACAGCCATGCGACATGAAGCGGCTGTTCGTAACGACTGTATACTCGTTTCCATAAAGCATCTACCAGATTGCTAACACTGCTCTGCTCAATCATGACCCCTTTCGGCTGACCGGTGGTGCCTGACGTATAAATCATATAGGCCAGGTTATGCGGGCCGGCGATAGGGATCAGGTTGCTCGCATCCTGTGCTCCCAGTTGAGCTTGAGCGTCCTCGTCATCCAAGACTACAGCTCGAACTGTGGATGGCAAGCTGAGCGACAGGTTGGCAACTCTACTTGTAATCACGACCTTGGCCCCACTGTTTTGGAGCATGTAGTCGATGCGCTCCTGTGGATACATCGTATCCATCGGCACATACGCGCCTCCGGCCTTCAGTACCCCCAGAATGCTCACCAGAATATCCGCAGAACGTTCCAGCAATACGCCCACCGGTTGATCTGCTTCGACCCCTTCCGCTCGTAACACACGAGCCAATTGGTTCGCACGCTCATTTAGCTCAGTGTAGGTCAGCGCGGTGGCCCCAGACACAACGGCTATCCGCTCAGGGTTGCGCTCAGCTTGCTCTTCAAAGCGTTCGCTGAGCGAATGGCCTTGCACCTGTCTGTGTTCAGCACAACGCACGCTATGTGCATTCGGATCATTGAACACCTTCAGAATCTGCTCGGTTTCTTCCGCCGTAATCAACTCCAGCTCTCCCAGCTTCGCATCCGGATTCGCCGCCACGGCTTCGACCAAGCGAACAAAGTGACGCGTCATCCGTTCTACCGTTTCGCGCTCGTACAACGCAGTTGCATACTGCAATCCAAACTGGATGCCTGCCTCTTCCTCTCTAGCTTCCATCATCAAATCAAACTTGACTGGCGTTTGTTCCAGGCCGTATGGACGGAAGCTCAGGTTTGCCAGTTGCAGTTCGCCTTCCTCAGTCGTTTGCAGCGTAAACATCGTATCGAACAGCGGATGGCGGCTCATATCCCGCTTCACGTTCAGCTTTTCCACTAGCTCCTCAAACGGATAGTCCTGGTGCTCGTAAGCTTGCAGGGCACGCGTCTTCACATCCTCCACATAGCTTCGGAAGCTTTGCTCTGACGTCGGATAGTTCCGCAATGCCAGCGTTCCGACGAACATCCCAATCATCGGCTCCAGATCGGCATGCGGTCGTCCGGCAATTGGTGTGCCGACTACGATATCTTCTTGCCCGCTGTATTGGTGTAGGAGTGCAGTGTACGCTGCCAGCAGCACCATATACAGCGTGGAGCCTGTGTACGCCGCCAGTTCTTTCAGCCGTTCGCTGACTTCACGTTCCAATCCGAACACCACCGTATCGCCTGCCGTACTTCGCACCGCCGGACGGGCAAAGTCCGTAGGTACATCCAGCACTGGCAGCTCACCCTGGAAGGTGCCCAGCCAGTACGCTTCCTGACGTTGCATCCACTCTTGATGGGCTTCGCTTTGCTGCCATACCGCATAATCCTTGTATTGTATCCGCAATGGTAATAGCTCTTCACCGTCGTACAAGCGGACAAATTCATCGGTCAGTACACCCATGGACACGCCATCCGAAACGATGTGGTGCATATCGAGCATGAGTAAATGCTGCGGTTCCTGCTCGGTTCCTTGTACGCCCAAATCTACCAAGCCTACTCGCAGCAGCGGAGCAGCTTGCAGATCGAACGGTCGTACAAACTGCCGCACCCGTTCTTGTACTTCCTGGCTGACCATCGTGTCCGCATCCGTGGTTGTGTCCTGGTCTGTACCCATAGTCGCAGCTTCTGCCTGTACCTTTGTATATTCCAATTCAAACGGCACAGTGTCCTCAATCCATTGCATTGGCTCACTGTCCACTAGTGCAAAGCGGGTACGCAAGGTCGCATGACGGGCGATTAATTGATGGAACGCGTTTTCTACCCGCTTCACATCCAGGGGTCCGCTCACTTGCAGCACCGACGGCATGTTGTAGTTCACATCATACGGGTCGAACTGATGCAGCACATACAGTCGTTTTTGCGCCGACGATAACGGGTAGAAGTTGCGTTCTTCCGTTACTGGAATGGACGCATATGTTACTTGATCCAGATATTCCAGTACGACTGCCAATTGCTCAATCGTTGGTGCTTCAAAAATACTGCGCAATGGAAGCGGCTTGTTCAGCTCCTTGTGAATCCTCGAGGCGAGCGTCGTCGCCCGCAGTGAATGTCCACCAATCTCGAAGAAGTTTTCCTTCACGCCGACCTGCGCCAGGCCCAGCACATCCTGCCAGATTTGCGCCAACTTCACTTCCACCCACGTCCGCGGTGCGACATAGTCGGCTACGCTTTGCAGGCTGTCTTCTGGTGCTGGTAGAGCCTTGCGGTCGATTTTACCGTTCGGTGTCAACGGCATCTGCTCCAGCTGTACCAAATACGAAGGCACCATGTAGTTTGGAAGCTCCTCGCCCAGTAAGCTGCGCAGCTCACCAGCGCTCACTTCCCTTTCAGCAACATAGTACGCCACCAATTGGTTTTGCCCCTGTTCGTCCGCCTGGGCCAGTACGATGACCTCTTGTACATCCTCCACTTTCAAAATTTGTGCCTCGACTTCGCCCAGCTCGATCCGGTAACCCCGGATTTTCACCTGATGGTCGATCCGGCCCAAATATTCAATGTTGCCGTC
>NZ_JAFICR010000020.1:0-96648 GCF_017833915.1 Paenibacillus sp. 1182
TTCCACACGTACCCATCCCGAACACGACCGTTAAGCCCTCCAGCGCCGATGGTACTTGGACCGCAGGGTCCTGGGAGAGTAGGACGTCGCCAAGCAACAGGTAAAGAGGACCATGATCTCAATGAGATCATGGTCCTCTTTTGCATATACGGATATTTTAGAAATATCCTTACAAAAGGAAGGTAACATTTTTGTTACGGAATGTAAGAGTAAACCCTGTATAATATAGGTATTGAATCCCATACACACACGCTGCATTGTTGCAGAATTATGCAAACTCCATCATAGGATTTTTGTATAATCAATCAGGCTGGTAAGGAGGGAAGATCATGCGGCGAAATAAATGGCTTGCTCTATTGGTGCTATTCAGTGTCGCTGTCGCGATTCTTACCGGGTGCGTGGAAGAGGAGCCTTCTTGGACATCGTTTGAGGGTGCTGCCAACGAGAAGACGTTTCCGGTTCCCAAAGAAGCTAGTAAAACCGATCGGGCCAGCAGTAATTCGGACATGGACTATGTTCGCTATGCACTGCCAGCGTTGAAGGAAAGTGATAGTCTACCTGCTCCTTATCTAGAGGAGATTGCAGCTTGGGGGTGGACTGAGGAACCGAATCTATCCACCTCAAATCAGAAGGTGTTTCAGAAAAATAAACACATGGTGCATTTGTCTGTGCATGATGGTTCTTTTACTGTATTGGTTCCAAAAGACAGAAAGGCTGTTGTGAAGAGCAAAAGCGTGGATCTTAATTAGGAGTACGGTTTTCAACCGGTAAGCAGCATAGGACTTAATGTAGATCATATTTATAGTAAACTCATAGCGTATCGTATGCTGTGTATAATGGTGAATGATGAGATTGGATGTGGGGAAGCACTCAGAACTGCCGTTGAGTAGGGAGTAGCTTCCTTTTATATATTTGCATGTTGAATAATTGCTCTACATTAATAACGAGGATAAAGGTGAGGAAAGTTTACTTGATAAGAGAATAAAGCGATTATGGTTGTTAAGTCGCAAAAAAAGGAGTAACCGATTGAGGTTGCTCCTTTTTGCTTCAGTCTAGATCGTTGTAGGTAGTTCAGATCGGAATTTTTTATCTGTACGGATATGAGTGGTTAGATTTACTGTTGATAATATGAGGCATCTTCATCGGTAAACTTCAACATGCCGTCTTTTCTCTCGCCCGTAAGCCGACTGAGGATGTATAGACGCGGTGCAATAAGCCATAGATGCCAGAAGAGTAAGGATACCGTAAAGGCTGGTGGAGACCAGAGAATGAATACGCCTGATAAGCAGATACCGATCCAGAGGGTATGTATGTGCACACGACGAAAGATGCTATAGCCTATGTACTGGTCTGTCATATAGCCTAGCCATGGTAACTTACGGTGGAATGCCCAACGTTTGCGGAAGGATGCTCCGCCACCGATGTATAGGACAGATCGTGAGATTACGAAGTGTACCCATAAGGTAAGGAAAAAGGCAAGAGCAAACAAAAACACGCTAGTCCAGGAAAAGGCAAGAAGCAGAAAGAGAAGCATAATAATAGGCAGTGAAATATGACTCCATACTAGTTGACGCGGTATACTGATTTTTTTAATGAGCTTGTAGTGATAGTAGGTAGCTTTGGTTCCGGTTTCCTCTGTCATGCGAACAGTCCTTTCATTAATCTACTGCATCACAAGTGGCTTCCCGTCCACAGCCGGAAAAAGGGACGGTACTTCGCTCATGCCGCTTTAAATAAGCATTTAATCGTTTTTGTAGAAATACAGAATGATCGACATCCAGTGTTAGCTAGCCTACTCTATAATTACTGGAAAAGCTATCACTGATGAAGTGTTCAAGGCTCCGATGAAAGGGTATCCATACATAAGAGCTTTTTCTTATTATATCGGCATAGACGGCTGTTTTTTAAACATACGGGGTACAAACACCATAATGGCCCAGGAGGAATATATATAGAGTATATCGTCAAACTGAGCTATGAAAAGGTTTAAAATAGTAGAAAGTGCCCCATACTAATAGTAAAAGAAACAAGGTGGGATGGATATGCATGATCAAGGCGGCCACCGCTGTATTATATGCGGACAGCACAAGCATGAAGGCATTTTTATCGTTTCCGAGTTTATCTGTGATACGTGTGAAGCTGAAATGGTACACACGGATGCAACTGATGCCAAATATCATTTTTTTATTGATCAACTAAAGCAAATCTGGGTACAGAAAAATGCATAATATCCTTTGCAATTAGTCTTTGAAGGATTGGCATTCAAGGTCTGTCGATACGGGCCTTTTTTTCTGTGAGTAAAAGTAGGATTCCGCTTGATTTTACGATAAAATAAGGTAGATATAAAGCTTTGTTTGGAAGGATTGCAGAATGATGGGGAAAAAGGCGGTACACGCACCATTAATGGAAGCCCTAATACGTTACCGGACTCAGGGCAATGCTTCTTTCCATGTGCCCGGTCATAAAAATGGACAAGTATATGAGCATGAAAATATTGCATCTCTGTTGCAAGAAGTGATGTCTATTGATGCGACAGAAATTACTGGACTGGATGATTTGCATCACCCAGAAGATGTGATTCGTGAAGGGCAAGAGCTGGCTGCAAAGTGTTTTGGTGCTGAAGAGAGCTTTTGGCTAATTGGAGGAAGCACGGTCGGTAATTTGGCTATGATTTTAACTGTATGTACGGAGCCGGGAGATCTACTGCTGGTACAGAGAAATGTACACAAATCTGTCCTGAACGGTCTCATGCTGTCAGGGGCTAATGCGGTATTCCTGGATCCGGAAATAGATACACAAAGCGGGCTGGCGGTTGCCCCAACAACGGATACAATAAAGGCTGCACTGAAGGCCTATTCTTCGGCTAAAGGGGTGTTACTTACACTACCTAATTACTATGGGATGGGGCATGACCTGACGGCAACGGCTAAGGCTTGTCATGCAGCCCATGTGCCGCTATTGGTAGATGAGGCACACGGTGCCCATTATGGACTACATCCTCGTTTGCCAGCCTCTGCGCTATCCTGCGGGGCTGATGTAGTCGTCCAATCGACACATAAAATGCTCCCAGCCATGACCATGGGGGCCATGTTACATGTGCAGGGAAAGAGAATTCATCGGGAACTACTTCGTCAGCGACTGGCGATGGTGCAAAGCTCTAGCCCTTCTTATCCGTTAATGGCTTCATTGGATTTGGCAAGATGGTATATAGAGGCGTATGGAGCAGATGCTTTTACCATGGGCTTAGCGGCAGTAGATGCTTTTAGAAAGGGCCTGGAGCAGCTCCCGCGCTTTCGCTTGTTAGAACCTACACAGCAGGCACTAGAGGGGGAATACGCTCACAGGGGAATCTCTGAGGTCCTAGAAAGATCTGAGGAGGGAATAAGCAGATATTCAACCCAGGATCCTTTTAAATTGGTGCTGTATGATACATGGGGTATACTGAATGGATTTGAACTCAAGCACGAATTGGAGTCTTACGGATGTGTTCCAGAGATGAGCGACGAAAAACATGTTGTTTTATTGTTTACGTTAGGCTCTACGGCTAAGGATGCGAGTCACCTGTTGCAGGCTCTTGTGCATATAAATAATGATATAAGATTTAAGGAGACGGCTGGTGAGCCGGGGCCAACGGAAAAAGAGCAGCAAAGACTCGAATTAGACTTTTCCACGTGGAACAATGATAGAATGAAGGGATACTCTATTCCGGTGCCGTTTGGGCTTCGACCGATTAGCCCCGATCAGATGGAGACGGTGCCTGTAGAGGAATGTGCTGGCAGGGTAGCGGCCGAAATGATTATCCCGTATCCTCCAGGTATTCCACTGCTATATGCAGGAGAAACGATCACAGAAGCGATTGCACTGCGGATGGGTCGTCTACGTAAGCTGGGAGCCAAATGGCACGGGGTAGCAGATGAAAGTATGCTTACAATTCGGGTATTCCGTTTACAATAAAGATTAGATACTAGAGACTTAACAAATACAGAAGACTGAATAAAAGAAGCATACGTAGCCTGTGGGTGACTTTTATTTTTCAGACAGGAAAGCAGGGAATAACATGAATCGCAAAGGCATTTTTATTACACTGGAGGGGGGAGACGGCTCCGGTAAAACAACTATGATTCAACGGCTGGCGAAGTTTATGGAGGAAGAAGGCTATCCAGTCATCACGACAAGGGAGCCGGGTGGCATCGAAATTTCCGAAAAGATTCGTTCTATCATTTTGGACCCTGCTCATACCAGTATGGATGCTCGAACAGAGGCACTTTTATACGCGGCGGCACGGCGTCAGCATTTGGTGGAGAAGGTAAAGCCGGCTATTGAACAGGGAGCTATCGTATTATGTGATCGTTTTGTGGATAGTAGCTTAGTCTATCAAGGATTTGCAAGAGGAATCGGAATTGAAGAGGTAGCTTCAATTAATCGCTTTGCGGTAGATGATTGGGAGCCGGATGCCACATTTTATCTGGATATTGAGCCCGAACTGGGATTGGCAAGAATTAGTGCGTCACGAGGAGCAGAAATGGACCGCCTCGACATGGAGAGTATATCGTTTCACCATAAGGTGCGAGAGGCATATTTGGAGTTGGCTCGCAAATTTCCGGAGCGAATTACAATTGTTGATGCATCTCCGGCGCCAGAGCAGGTGGAGCAAGTATTGAAGGATTTGCTGAAAACACGGTTTGCTCAGAATTTTAGCATATAATTGTCGAAGGATATACGGTAAAATTGAGCTAGGGACAAGGTTGTCTCTAATATGACTTGAAGGAGGAATACAGGATGAAGCTGATTATTGCGATTGTACAGGATAAGGACAGTAATAGATTATCCAGCGGACTGGTGAAAGCTAATTTCCGTGCTACCAAATTGGCGAGCACAGGAGGATTTCTGCGTGCAGGTAATACGACATTTATGATCGGTGTTGATGACAATCAGGTGGACTCATTAATGAACGTCATTCGCAGCAGTTGCAAGGTTCGTGAACAGCTGGTCACACCCGTTACCCCTATGAGCGGGACGACGGACTCCTATTTACCGTTGCCTGTTGAAGTGCAGGTGGGTGGAGCGACGGTATTCGTGATGCCTGTAGACCGTTTCGAGCATTTCTGAATCTACACAATAGGGCCTATTCTGCCGATATGATAGGGGAATCGCCTGTATCTTCCTGCATGATGGGAATGAGGGCAGATCTACTAAAACGGCAGCGCTACAGCGCAGTCCCCGGAAAGCCGAAGAAACCCTGAGTTCTAGGTTGAACTGTTCATGAAGGGGGAAAGTGGAAGCATCCGGGGAGAAAGCAGGTTTATATGAAAATAAATCCGGGCTATCGCCCTTTACAAAGTACATTGTCTACAAATGAAATGAGTGCAAAGCCAATTCAGCCCAAGAGCTTCTCCGACGTTATGCAGCAAAATGGTGAGCAAGCTTCGCAGGAGGAATTGAATCGGCGCTTTAAGGAAATACAAATGCAGGGAGATCGTCTTGCACGTTCAATGACGATTCGTGAGCTGAAGGCCTATAAGATGCTGGTTAAACGGTTTTTGGAAGATACCGTTCGGCGAGGCGTGTCCATGAAGGACACGAAGGGCTGGGATCGCCGGGGACGCAGCAAACGTTATAAGCTGATTGATGAAGTGGATGAGCTGTTGCTCAAAATGGCAGATGAACTGCTCGAAACCGAGCAAGGCAAGATTGAGCTTTTGCAAGGGGTCGGTGAGATCAGAGGATTGCTAATTAATCTCTCATTTTAATGCAGACTTATGTTATAAATGAATACAGACGGGCTATTGCCACGAAGAAATAATCTGCTTGCTGATCATGCTGGCAGATTATTTTTGACTATGTACATGCCTGGAAGAACAACGATTTGCCGATGGGTCACAGTTATTTTCAGTGGAGAAAGTGAGGAAATATGTCTTTTCAACATATAATGGGCCAGGATGTAGCCAAAAAAATGCTGCAAAGTGCACTACGGAATCATACGGTCAACCATGCCTATGTTTTTAGCGGGCCGCCGGGAAGCGGGCAGATGAACATGGCGCAGATCTTTGCTAAGGCTTTATTTTGTGAGCGACAGACGGACGATGCATGTGGGGAGTGTTTGTCATGCCGCAAGGTAGAGCACGGGAATCATCCAGATTTGCATATTGTAGAGCCGGATGGAGCTACGATTAAAATTGATCAGATTCGCGGGCTTCAACGTATATTTTCTTACAAATCTGAAAGCTCCAATCCGAAGGTATATATCATCCGACAGGCGGATACCATGACAGTGCAAGCTGCTAATAGCTTACTTAAATTTCTGGAGGAGCCCCAAATTCCAGTGGTCGGTATACTCATTTCTGAAAATGGACAGGCGTTGCTGCCTACGATTCAATCACGGACGCAGCAGGTTCCTTTCCACGCTTTACAGCCGGAGGTGATGATGCAGGCATTAATTGGGGAAGGCTATACGGCAGGGCTTGTCCGGTCGGTCGTTCATATTGCTTCAGGACTGGAATCATGTAGAGAAATTCTCCAGCAGAATTGGTTTGCAGAAATTAGAAACGTAGTGTTACAATTAGTGAAGGAGTCCATGAGTCGGGGGAGCTCGTCTATTATTCTGGCTCAACAGAAGATTTTTAAAACTGGACTTTCTGAACACCTGGATATTCTGTTTCATCTGTTTCATTTGTGGTTTAAGGATATGCTTCATTTCCGTTACGGAAGGCACGAAAGCATTGTTTTCATAGATCATTTGGAGTCCGTCTCCAAATTGGCAATCACCCGCAGCACGGAACAATGGGTCTCTTATATGGATTTGGCCGCGAATTGCAGGAAGAAGCTCCGTTTTCACGTCAACGGGCAGTTATGCGTGGAGCAGCTTCTGATTGGGTTGTCCGATACAAGCGGTTCTATCACCGGCTAACAGGAAGGCGCGCTTGTTCCACTCTGCACAATCCGCGACGCCAGGTTCCCGGTTTGTGCGACAGTGAGACTTCAATTGCGGCCATTCGTACAATGTCGGCTTCAAATGAGGTTTAGTGGCATACAAGGGGGTTAATTTTTGTATAGTGTAGTGGGTGTCCGTTTCAAGAAGGCGGGCAAGACTTATTATTTTGATCCGCTGGATCTTCCAGTGGAGAAAGAAAACTGTGTCATTGTAGAGACCGCGCGCGGTATTGAATATGGCAAGGTTGTAGTGGGCAAAAAAGAGGTAAATGATTCGGATGTTGTCCTGCCCTTAAAAAAAGTCATTCGTATTGCTGGGGATGATGACGCTCTTGTGGTAGAAGAGAATAAATTAGCGGCCAAGGATGCATTCGGCACGTGTTTAAATAAAATTAAAGACCATGGCCTTAAAATGAAATTGGTAGATGTAGAATTTACATTTGACCGCAATAAGATCATTTTTTATTTTACGGCAGAGGGTCGAGTAGATTTTCGAGAGCTTGTAAAGGACTTGGCCAGTATTTTTCGTACACGGATCGAGCTGCGGCAGATCGGCGTACGGGATGAGGCTAAAATGCTTGGCGGAATTGGACCTTGTGGACGTATTCTGTGTTGCTCCTCATGGCTGGGGGATTTTGAGCCGGTATCTATTAAGATGGCGAAGGATCAGAGTTTGTCGCTGAATCCGACGAAGATTTCCGGGTTGTGCGGGAGATTGATGTGCTGTCTCAAGTTTGAACATGATAACTACGAAAGTATGCGAGAAGAGCTACCTCAGGTGGGTAAGATGGTTATCACCTCTTTGGGGGAAGGTAAAGTCGTAGGTGTGAATGCAGGTCATCGCACGGTGCATGTTCAACTGTTTGAGATCAGTAAGGTCAAGGAACTTCCAATGGACGATGTAGTCGTCAAGTAAACCATTAGGTTGCTTCGGGGTGGAAACTTGGATAAATTAAATGTTTTTGCGCGTATTCACGAAATGGAAACCCAAATGGGACAGTTGCATAGCGATCTGGGTGAATTGAAACTGGCAGTTAAAGAGCTGCTGGAGGAAAATCAACGACTAACGATTGAAAACGAACAGGTGCGCAAGATGCTCAAACGTGAAACCTCTGGAGAAGAAAAGACGGCAAACAAGCCGAAGCTTCCTCCTCCGATCGTCATTAAGGATGAAGGGCAAACGGGTGAGGTCGTGGGCGAAGGCTACGACAATCTAGCAAGGCTGTATCATGAAGGATTTCATATATGCAACGTGTATTACGGACATTTGCGAACGGAAGGCGATTGCCTCTTCTGTCTGTCATTTTTGAATAAATAAAAACAAGCCGTAGGAGCAAGATGCCTACGGCTTTTTTTGTAGGGAAGTATGAGTGAAAAGCGACTTTGGTTATAAAAGATGGGAGAGCACTATGGAGGAAAAAGAAAAGAAGTCTGAACGAATTGATGATCTGCTTTCACATAATTTGCGCATTATCCAGAGTGATGAAGTATTCAGCTTCTCGATGGATGCGGTCTTGCTGGCACGTTTTGCTGGTATTCCGCAGCGTGGAAAGATTCTTGATCTGTGTACAGGCAATGGGGTTGTCCCCCTGCTGCTAACGACACGAACAAAAGCGTCTATTGAAGGAATTGAGATTCAACCACGCTTGGCAGATATGGCTAGACGCAGTGTCAGCTTGAATGGATTAGAAGCAGCAATTCAGATTCGGGAAGGGGACCTGCGTGAGCTGGTTCACATCACGGGACATGGTGTTTATGATGCGATTACCGTGAATCCCCCCTATATGCCGCTAAATGGTAGCGATATCAAGCTGAATCCTCACCAGGCAATTGCCCGTCATGAAGTGAACTGCACACTGGAAGAAGTCATTCAGGCATCCACCCGGCTTGTCCGTAATGGGGGGAAAGTATCCATGGTTCATCGCCCGCAGCGGCTGGGCGAGATTATAACCTTGATGCGTAAACATAGTTTGGAACCCAAAAGAATACGTTTTGTTCACCCACGAGTTCATATGGAAGCCAATATGGTACTGGTTGAAGCATTACGTGACGGTAAACCCGAGGTTCGTTTGTTGCCTCCGCTCATTGTATATCAGGAAAATGGGAATTATACTCAGGAGATAAGAGATATCTATGGAGAAGTAAGCAAGGGGGATTCTGTGTGAAAGCAGCTGTACAAAAAAGCTTTAGTAACAGCGAAGAAGAACGGGGAAAATTGTATCTTGTTGCAACACCTATTGGGAATCTGGAAGATATGACCTTTAGGGCAATTAACACCTTAAAGTCGTGTAGTATTATCGCTGCCGAAGATACGCGGCAGACACGTAAACTGCTCACTCATTTCGAAATCACACCGGATATGCTCTTTAGTTATCATGAACATAATAAGGTTGCCAGTGGGCCTGAACTGATACGTTACATAATAGAAGGGAAAAACTTGGCGCTGGTTAGCGATGCAGGTCTACCGGCCATTTCTGACCCTGGTTCGGATCTGGTCAAGCTGGCACTGGAAGCGGGAATTAGCGTCATCCCCATCCCAGGAGCGAATGCGGCACTATCTGCTTTAATTGCCTCAGGACTGGATACAGAAAGGTTCACCTTCGCTGGTTTTCCACCACGGGAGAAAAAGGACCTGGAGAAGCTGTTGCTATCGTTTCAGGTATCTCACGGCACAATTATTTTTTATGAATCGCCTCATCGTATTGTGAAGACATTGATGGTGTTGAAGGAAACATTAGGTTCACGCAAAGTGGTGCTTGCGCGTGAGCTGACCAAGCTGCATGAGGAATGGGTACGAGGAACCGTGGAGCAATGCCTTGCTAAACTAGAGGAAAATCCACCGATTGGTGAGTATTGTCTAGTGGTTGAAGGAAAAGACGAAGAGGAAGAAGAACAGGAACGTCAGGCATGGTGGCAGTCCTTATCTTTGGAGTCCCACGTCGCACATTACGAGCAAGAGGGACTTACACGCAAGGACGCAATGAAGCGTACAGCCACAGATCGTGCAATCTCCAAGAGAGATGTTTACAACGCACTCTTATGAATATCTGCCTAAACAAAAAAGGGCCTTCCAACGGTTGGGTTCAAACCGTGGAAGGCAACAAGGAGTGTATATGAAAAAGGTTAGAATTAACAATATCTGATAAGTCTATTATATACTAAAATTCTCAGTTTGTCACAGGTGTTGGGATTTCAGAAATGCAATCTTGGCAAACAATTTTCCCTTTGAAGTAAATTACGTTCTCAGCATTACCGCAGAAGATACAAGCAGGCTCGTATTTTTTAAGCATGATGCGTTCGCCATCAACATAAATTTCCAACGCGTCTTTTTCCCCGATTCCCAGGGTACGGCGCAATTCGATTGGAATAACAACACGTCCGAGCTCGTCGACTTTTCTTACAATACCAGTGGATTTCATCATAATAAATCAGGCTCCTCTCGCCGTTTAAAATAATATAAGTGTCATGATTCGACAAAATTTTCTCTTTTCTGATATTTACTATACCAACGATTCCCAAAACAGTCAACCTAAAAAATGTAGTAACAGTCTGATTATGCAAAAGTATTTAGATTAAAGAGCTTTACTCATGTGCATTGCCTTATCTTATTGATGATTTATTCAATTTGTCGATTTGGAAATGTCGAAAAACTATAATTCGACATATTACGACAAAGAATGTCGAATGAGGGAAATGCTTTAGGATTTTATTGTATTTTAATCCATTATTCCGAATATTAAAGGAGCTGATATCTTGCACCAGCCACTCAGTGAAGAAAAAGTATTTAAAGACCCGGTACATAATTACATTCATGTTCAGGATACTGTGATATGGCGGTTGATCAACACGCCGGAGTTCCAACGTTTACGCCGCATACGGCAGTTAGGCACATCGTATCTTACGTTTCATGGAGCGGAGCATAGCCGTTTTTCACATTCATTGGGCGTATATGAGATTACGAGAAGTATTATTTCTCAATTTGAACGTGGAGATTTCCCAGATTGGCCGAAAGAGGAAAGGTTGGTTGCTCTGTGTGCAGCTCTATTGCATGATGTGGGGCATGGCCCATTTTCACATTCAATTGAGGAAGCCTTTCATATGAACCATGAGGATTGGACATGCCGCATTGTACTGGGAGACACGAAGATCAACGCCGTGCTACGGCAAGTCGACGAGAAGCTTCCACAAAAGGTGGCTGCGGTTATAGCCAAAACGTATGATAAGCCGATTGTTGTTAACTTGGTGACCAGTCCGCTAGATGCCGATCGTATGGATTATTTGTTGCGGGATGCTCATTCGACAGGTGTCAACTACGGCACGATTGATTTGGACCGTATTTTACGACTGTTGCGTCCTCATAATGGGAGAATTGTTGTGAAGGAATCAGGCATGCATGCAGTAGAGGATTATTTAATGTCACGCTATCAGATGTATTGGCAAATTTATTTTCATCCTGTAACACGCAGCTCGGAGATCCTTTTACGTAAAATTTTCAAGCGAGCAAAGGAATTGTTTAAAAACGGATATGAGTTTGGTTTTCTGCTGGACCCGCTGCCGGATCTGTTGAAAGGAGAGCTTACAGTAGAGCAATATCTGATGCTCGATGAGTCATTAATTCAGACCGTATTTAGCCAGTGGAAACGAGAAAAGGACGAAATTTTAAGTGATTTGAGCAGCCGCTTTATGGACCGTAGATTGTATAAATATGTAGAGATTGAAAATATGGATACAGATACCATTGACAGTATTCGGAAAGCTTTGGAAGAGGCTGGTTTGCACCCTGAATATGATTTTGAAATTGATTTTCCGACGGATCTTCCTTATGATGTGTTTCGGCAGGGTGGCTCGACGGACAACCAGATTTTACTGCTTGGACGTCAGGGCGAGGTGAGTGAAATATCCGAAGTTTCGGAAATTGTGCGCTCCATAAGTGGTATTCACCGAGGGAAATATCATATGTATTTTCCCCAGAATAAATTGAACGCGGTAAAAGACAGGCTTCCTGCCGAAATAAGGAATTATTTTGTCAAAGAATAGACAACTATATAGAAATGTAAGTAAAAAAAGGAGATGTAAACCTTGGATTTGTTCGACACTCATACTCACTTGGATGCGCCACAATTTGACGAAGATCGTGAAGAAGTTATAGCACGTGCTGTCGAATCAGGAGTAACGCGGATGATCAATATCGGATTTAATCGTGAGACCATTCCATCCACCATGAAATTGGCCGAGACGTATGATTTTATTTATGCGGCAGTTGGATGGCACCCGCAGGATGCGATTACAATGCAAGAGGGAGATTTAGAATGGATTGCATCGTTATGCAGTCATAAGAAGGTCGTAGCCATCGGAGAGATCGGTCTGGATTATTATTGGGATACATCACCGAAGGATGTTCAGCATCGGGTGTTTCGAAATCAAATTGGTCTGGCTCGTGAGCTCAAAATGCCCATTGTTATTCATAACCGGGATGCCCATGAAGATATTGTTAAGATTTTGCGTGAGGAAAAAGCGGGTGAGATTGGCGGAGTCATGCACTCCTTTTCTGGGAGCTGGGAGACAGCCCAAATGGTGCTGGATATGGGATTTCACCTTTCCTTCGGTGGTCCTATTACGTTTAAAAATGCCAAGCAGCCAAAAGAGGTGCTGGCACAGGTGCCACTGGACCGTCTGCTCATTGAAACGGACGCGCCCTACCTGACGCCGCATCCGTTTCGCGGGAAGCGAAATGAGTCTGCGCATGTGAGACTGGTAGCAGAGGCTGCAGCCCAAATTAAGGGGATTACAGTGGAGGAATTAGTGTCAATAACGACCCAAAATGCCTTGGAACGATTTGACATTCAATAAAAAAGCGAAGAAATCGATCAAAATAAAGAGATAGACGAAGCTAATCATGAATTTGTTGCAGGAAACTCGAGAATATTACAATATTTTAACCGAATATTTTGAAAAATGTACTTGAAACCTGCTTTACAACATGCATAGAAACAGGATATCATCTTTTCAGTGAATTGTTGTTTGAATGTAAACATCAACAAGTCATTTCATGAACCAGTCTCGCTGAGTCCCTTTTACAGGGAACGGGGGAACCGATATGGCTTACAGTATGTCCGGCGTATGTGCAAGAAGGGAACGTCCCTTCCGCCAGCCGGCTCGACCTAATTTCTTTTCCCGGATGGGATTGAACAGGTGGAGGAGCCGTATTTCGATTTCTTTCTGGGTCTTCGGGGTGAATGTGAAGGCGACCGCCATGAGCGGTTGACCCAAGCTAGGGCGACTCTCTACGTCCGAACCCGACAGCTAACCCCGTAAGCGTAACAAGAGAGAAGCCATCTCGTGCATGAGTTTTCCCGCATATTCACACATGCCGGAAGCCACGAAAGAGCTCTCTAGTCTCTTTCTTTGGCTTTTTTTGTTGTGAATAAAAGAAAATCTGTCATCATACTGTGGTTAAACAGGGGAGGACAGCATGCCGCGAAGACGGGTACATGGTGCAGGACAGTCGCAGTTTGGGCTTGTCTTGTAGAAAATCTGTTATAGTCACGTCAAATCTCAACTATGTCTTACTCCAGACGGCGGGCTATGTAAGGAGGACGGAGGAAATGGGCATTTTCCAAAAAGAGGAGACCCATGAGTCACGCTCATCCAGCATGTCTTACGTATTGCGTTGGAAGCAAGAGAATGTGCGCCAGGCTGCTTTGGTTGCTATTTTTCTAATCGCGCTAACGATTATGATTTCAATTCTGATGTACACGCAATCTAAAAAACAAGTCTTTTTTGTCATTGATGGCAAGGCATCTGCGGTAGAAACCCGGGAATCCAAGCTTCAAGATTTGCTGAGCGAGCATTCCATTTCACTTCAGCCGCATGATACAATTTCTATGCCGCTAAATGGAGCAGTACAGGATGGGGACCGCGTAGTCATTAAACGTGCCAATCAAGTTAAAGTATCTTCAGGCAATGAGACGAAAAAGCTGTACACAACAGAAAATACAGTAGAAGGTGCCATTCGTACCTCGGGCTATAAATTATCGTCAACGGATAAAGTTTATCCTGCGTTGGATGCCTCTGTTTCGTCTAACATGGACATAAAAATCGTCCGTGTGAAGAAACAGCAGGTCGAACAGAAAAAACAGGTGCCTTATCAGGTCATCAAAACGGCCGATCCAAGTCTTTATAAAGGCGATAATCGGGTCATTCAAAGCGGCAAATCGGGTGTGGTAGTCCAGCACGTTCAAAAGGTATATCATGATGGAAAGTTGGTATCCAAACAGCTGGTTAACAAGGAAGTTGCACAGAACCGTGTGGATAAGGTTATTGCGGTAGGAACGAAGAAAAAGCCGGTCGTTCTTGCTGCTTCCGTCGGTCCCAATGATGCGGTTAAGACAACAACGGTTAGTTCGGGCAGTGCTGTCCGTAAAGCAGGCGTCAATTTTAAATATAGCAAAGTTTTACAAAATGTCTCCATGACGGCGTATTCCTCACAGGAGCCAGGTATCGGTACACGTACTGCATCCGGCACGCGCGTGACGGAAGGCCGTACCATCGCTGTCGATCCGAGTATAATTCCAATCGGCTGGTGGGTGTATATCGAAGGAGTGGGCTTCCGCCGTGCGGAGGATACCGGTGGCGCGATTAAAGGCCACAAAATCGATGTGTATTATGAGAGTTTGAGCCGAGCCAACCAATTTGGTCGTAAGCACGGTAAAACCGTATATGTTATCGGACCGGTAAAGCCTGAAATCAACTAAAACAGGTTGTGTATGTTGAGGGCAATGCGATAGTATTAACAACATAGTTATGCCATGCTAAGAAGAGGATATCCTCTTCTTATTTTGTTTTCAAAAGCAGGGAAAGATAAATATAGCTTGCTGTGTAGCAGTGGAGGGAAATGCAAATGATCAAGGAAGTGATCGTGGTAGAGGGCCGGGATGATACGGTGGCCATTCGCCGCGCTGTTGAAGCGGATACGATAGAAACTGGCGGCTCAGCCATTAATAAAATGACGCTGCGTAAAATTGCATTGGCGCAGGAGCGGCGGGGGGTCATCATTTTAACCGATCCCGATCATGCAGGGGAGCGCATCCGTAAGATTATCGCTTCCAAGGTACCCGGCTGCAAGCAGGCCTTTATACCCGAGGCAGAAGCGACGCGCAAAGGAGATATTGGTGTGGAGAATGCCTCACCGGAAGCGATCAGACACGCTCTCGCACGGGTTCATACGACAGTAGAAGGCGCCGACCCGCTGATTGAGTGGGCGGACCTGATTGATGCTGGACTTATCACCCACCCCAATGCTGCTGCACGCCGTATGGCCTTAGGGAATGTGCTGGGTATTGGTTATTGTAACGGAAAGCAGCTACATAAACGGCTCTCTGTATTTCAGATCAGCCGCGAGGAATTTGCCGGAGCGCTGGCACAAATTGAAAGTGAAGGATTGTGATATCCGTATGACAGGAATTCAAGATATAGCAACACCGCGGCGTACAAAGGAAATTATTCAACGGCACGGTTTTTCGTTCAAAAAGAGTTTGGGACAAAATTTCCTGATTGATCAAAATATTCTCAATAAGATTGTGAATGCTGCCGGATTGGATGAGACGAAGGGCGCACTTGAGATTGGTCCTGGGATTGGCGCTTTGACTGAGAAGCTGGCGCAATCGGCCAAGGTAGTTACCGCTGTCGAGATTGACCAGCGGCTACTGCCAATTCTCGAAGAAGTGTTGGCCCCTTATGAGCATGTGAAGGTACGTCATGGAGACGTGCTGAAGCTGGATTTACGCGAGGTGTTTGCAGCTGATTTTGCAGACGTGAGTAAAGTAAGTGTCGTGGCTAATCTGCCGTATTACGTTACTACACCGATTCTGATGAGGCTACTGGAGGACAAGCTCCCTTTGGAGAATATCGTCGTTATGATCCAAAAAGAAGTGGCTGAGCGTATGGCTGCGTCTCCTGGAACGAAGGATTACGGTAGCCTGAGCATTGCAGTACAATATTACAGCGAACCTGAATTGGTCTGTATTGTACCGAATACAGTATTTATTCCCCAGCCAAATGTGGAGTCTGCAGTCATTCGGTTGCGTGTACGGGAAGCCCCTCCGGTGGAAGTGGTGGATGAGAAGCACTTCTTTGAAGTGGTTCATGCTGCTTTTGCCCAGCGTCGTAAAACGATTTCCAATAACTTAAAAAGCCGATTCTTCACCAAAGAGAACAGGGACACGCTGGAGCCGCTGTTGCAACAAGCTGGTATTGAACCCTCCCGTCGAGGAGAAACGCTAAGTATTGAGGAATTTGCGCGTCTCAGTGCTGTTCTGGTGGAAGCAGGTATATCCTAAGCTGGAACCAAACTGTGCATTCACCCATACGATATACGAGGGGTGATACAGTGTGATGAGTTTAGGAGACTTGGTCGTTCGGAAATCGTACGGCGGAGATGTCACGTTTCGCGTTGAGGACATCCAGCGGGATAAAGCGATCATTAAGGGAATAGAATTTCGGTTGCTGGCCGATTCCCCGGTGAACGATCTGGTCAGAGTGCCTGCAGACCAGATTAGCGGTAAGACTCAGCAGGCTCACATTAAGGCTGGTGAGTCTCTTAATCTGTTGCAACGGGCACGCCAGCAGCAAGCTGCTCGTAGTCAGGCAGCTCTGGTTGGGGACTGGAGTGATCCAGTCGAGTCAACGTATTTTGAAATGCCGGGAAAGGTTCTTCATCTGGATGGGGATCCCGGCTATTTGAAAAAATGTCTCAGTTTATATGAACAGCTCCGTGTTCCTGCAGAGGGACATCACGTTCATGAATCGGCAATGGCGGATACGTTGTACCGGCTGCTTCCCCGTATCCGTCCGGATATTGTAGTGATTACCGGACATGATGGCGTGCTAAAGCAGCCACAGCCTTACGATTTGTACAGCTTGAAAAGTTATAAAAATTCGCAAAATTTTGTGGCGGCAATTCAGGTAGCAAGACAATATGAACGTCATCTGGATTCGCTGACCATTGTAGCGGGGGCGTGCCAGTCCCATTTTGAGGCGCTGCTGCGTGCGGGAGCGAACTTCGCCAGCTCACCAGGGCGTATCCTGATTCACGCGCTGGACCCCGTTTACGTGGCTGCCAAGGCGGCTTTTACTTCGATCCGTGATACGGTGAATATGGGGGACCTGTTTCACCAGACAATCAGCGGCAGTCGCGGAGTGGGTGGAATTGAAACCAGAGGAAGCTATCGCATCGGCCTGCCGAAGCTTGAAAATTTGTCAACGCTTAAAGTAACGCCTTCTGCAATCTAGGATTCAAATGTGCCAATAGGATTGACTTGAACAAAAAGCCTCTGCTTTCAGAGGCTTTTTGTCATTTTTTATATAAATTATTCCTGTTCGCAAAAAATTAAATTGACAACTTATTTTTCGTGTTGTTATAATATTTAGCTCGATTTGACAATCCCTCTAAAATTCGTTATAATGGACAAGGAAAGAGGTGGTCGTTAGGCAATGGCTAAAAATACGCTGTTGGAAATCAAACGCAGTCTCGACGCACATGTAGGGCAAAAAATTTTGCTGCGGGCTAACGGCGGACGCCGTAAGACCGTCGAACGAACTGGTGTCTTGGAAGAAACGTACCCTTCTGTTTTTATCGTCAAGCTGGATCAGGAGCAACAGACGTTTAAACGTGTCTCCTACAGCTATGCTGACATCCTTACCGAGTCGGTGGAAGTCAGCGTATATGATCCCGACTCCCATACAAGTGTAGTCGAATATTTTGAAACACCTTAATTCATTTCGTGATTTATACCAGCTTTGCAGGTTTAACGACGGCTTCGTCATTTCAAATGACGGGGCCGTTTTGTATATACAGAGCAGGATGAAGCATGACATCTCTGCACATACTAAGCCGGGAATGATCTTCCTTATTCCATTGCCGAAGGAGGCGTATGTATGAGCCGAAGAAGACGGAGTGTCATGTCGGAGGAGCTAAAGTACGAGCTGGCCAAAGATCTTGGATTTTACGACACGGTCAAGGAAGAAGGCTGGGGAGGCATTAAAGCCAAGGATGCGGGCAATATGGTCAAGCGGGCCATCCAGCTTGCTGAGCAGGCTGCTTCTCGCAAATCGTAGCCATCGGTGGTGCTGATGAAAAGCGGGGATATCCGGGATTAGACCGGGTCATCTCCGCTTTTTTGAACCTCATGACTTGACACGCTGAGTCTGATATAATATGTTAAGCTGTCTTGAGGGAAAAGTTGAAGGTGGGTGAACGCCTTGAAAATATATGAAAAAGCACCGGCGAAAATCAATTTAATGCTTGATGTTCTACGTAAACGGGACGATGGTTATCACGAGGTCGAAATGATTATGACCATGGTCGATCTGTCTGACCGATTGACGATGTCTGAGTTACCGCGTGATACCATTATTATTTCAAGTCAAGCCGGGTACATACCATTGGATGAAAAGAATTTGGCTTTTCAGGCTGCGCGTCTGATCAAAGAACGTTATAACGTGTCTACGGGCGTCCACATCCATCTGGATAAGCATATCCCGGTGGCAGCAGGGTTGGCGGGTGGAAGTAGTGATGCTGCCGCAGCGCTGCGTGGACTGAACAAGCTATGGAAGCTTGGTATCTCGGATGCCGAATTAAGGGTGCTGGGTGCGGAGCTGGGCTCAGATGTACCTTTCTGTATTACAGGGGGTACAGCTTTAGCGAGTGGACGCGGAGAACTGCTCAAGCCACTTCCGAATCCGCCACAATGCTGGGTGATCCTTGCGAAGCCGCCGATTAATGTATCGACGGCTGAAGTGTACGGTCGTGTCAAAGCGGATCAGATTACGCACCACCCGTCTGCACGCCAGATGGAGCATGCGATCCGTAACGCTTCTTTTACCGATGTATGCAACGCACTGGGGAATGTACTGGAGGATGTAACACTAAAGCTGTATCCAGAGGTAGAGCATCTTAAAAACTCCATGATCCGCTTAGGAGCAGACGGTGTGCTGATGTCAGGTAGTGGACCTACGGTGTTCGGACTAGTATCGAAGGAAGCCAAAGTGCCACGGATTTACAATGGACTAAGAGGGTTTTGTAAAGATGTGTACGCAGTACGACTTTTGACCTGATTTTAGATATTTCTTTCTTATTATAGTGGCAATTGTTGTACAAATACGTACGAAGATGATATATTTACTATTAAATATTCGGATTTCACTATATCACTTACATTCCGCCAGCAACCGGCCAGTCCGCCGGTGCTTTACTGTACGAAGCGGGCGGCAGGAGAATAGATCGCGAGGAATTGTTGTGAAAAAACTTAAAAGAAGCTCACGATTGGTGGAAATGACGCAATTTTTATTGTCACGGCCGCATACGCTGGTGCCTCTTACTCATTTTGCGGATCGCTACGGGGCAGCTAAGTCGTCCATAAGCGAGGATCTGGCCATCATCAAGGAAGTATTTGAGGATGAAGGTACTGGCGAGCTTCTGACGCTGGCGGGAGCGGCAGGGGGCGTGAAACTGATCCCGAGGCTTTCCAAGCAGCATGCGCTTGCGTTTGCGAACGACCTGTGTGCGCAACTGGAGCAGCCTGACCGCATATTACCGGGAGGATACCTGTATTTGTCCGATTTGCTGGGCCAACCTGCGATGATGAACGAAGCTGGTAAAATATTCGCGACCGCCTTTGCCAATCGTCAGATTGATGTGGTTATGACGGTGGAGACCAAGGGTATTCCACTTGCCTATGCAACCGGAGCACAGCTGAATTTGCCAGTCGTTCTCGTACGGCGTGATCATCAGGTGACAGAAGGCTCGGCTGTAAGCATTAATTATGTTTCAGGATCACAAAAGAGCCTGCATACGATGTCATTATCCAGACGTGCGATGCGTGAGAAATCGCGTGTGCTCATCGTAGATGATTTTATGAAGGCCGGTGGCACGATTCAGGGGATGGTCGACTTGCTGGCTGAGTTTGATGCTGAGGTGGCCGGTGTAGGTGTGCTGGTAGAATCGGGCGAGGTGGAGAACGAAGAGCGCCTGCTGCACGATTATATTTCACTGGCGAATCTGACCGCAGTCGATTCTCGAAGCAAGCAAATTACGGTCAAGCTGGGCAATTATTTTGATGAGTGAACAGGGCTGTAAATTGTCACAATCCATCATAAAATACCTAAATATGTCGAAAAGAAATCTTTTCAAAAAAATTACCTGAATTTAGGATACGAATTGCCGAAAAAAAGAAGGATTTCGAACTGCTGTGTGGAATGTATACACCAAGTCCTATTTGGAAAAAGGTGGTGAAACACACATGCAGATTACGGATGTTAGACTCCGCCGAGTGAACTCAGAAGGAAGAATGAAGGCGATTGCATCCATTACGATTGATAACGAGTTCGTTGTTCATGACATCCGAGTTATCGACGGTAATAACGGGATGTTCGTAGCTATGCCAAGCAAACGAACTCCAGACGGAGAGTTTCGCGATATCGCTCACCCGATATCTTCAGGAACCCGTGAGAAGATCCAAGCTGCTGTATTGACTGAGTACGAACGTGCGGCTGTGGATGAAGAAGTTGCTATTGAAGAAGGCGCTTAATTCGCCTAAAGCAGGATTGGGGAACAAAAGAAAAAGAGAGCCACTAACTGTGGCTCTCTTTTCTTTTTGTCTGGAATGAGATATATTCTTTAGTGAGTTAACAGTCAGTTTTAAGGCAACTTGGAGCCATCCGGGCTGCCGAAGCGGCTTTTTCATAAGACAGGGACTAGGCAGCGATGCGTCCCGGGGATGAATGTCCAGCACAAGCTGGCCTGAAAAAATAGCCATTAACCAAAGGTTCGCCGTTATTTTTCAGGAGGATTGTGAAAAGTTAAGCAAAATCTGATCTGGGAATTAACGTTTTAGCCAAGGGGTAACTGTTATTTTCAGGATAGGAGGTTGGACTTGTTGGAAAGGTTGGCAGTCATTCTTGCCGCAGGGCAGGGAAAACGTATGAAATCCAAATTATATAAAGTTCTGCATCCGGTGTGCGGAAAACCGATGGTTGGGCATGTGCTCGACACGGTTCGTGAAATCGGTGTGTCCCGAAGTGTAGTCGTCGTGGGTCATGGAGCAGAGGCGGTACAGTCTTATTTGGGACCGTCGGCAGAATATGCGCTTCAGGCAGAGCAGTTGGGAACGGGCCATGCTGTTAAGCAAGCCAAGGACTTGCTCGGTCAGGAAAAGGGTACAACCATTGTCATTTGTGGGGATACTCCTTTGATCACAGCGGAAACGCTAGAAGGCTTGGTGCAATTGCACGAGAGCCATGGGGCAGCTGCGACGATTTTGACCGCTGAGTTGGACGACCCGAAAGGATATGGACGAGTTATCCGTGATGCTTCCGGGGCCGTGCTCAAGATCGTGGAACAGAAAGATTGTTCACCTGAGGAGGATGCTGTCCGGGAGATCAATACGGGAACGTACTGCTTTGACAATGCCAAGCTGTTTGCAGCGCTGGACAAGGTAACGAACACCAATGCACAGCAGGAATATTACCTGACAGATGTCATTGGTATTTTGCATGGTGAAGGTGAACAGGTTGAGGCGTATTTGACAGATGATGTGTCTGAATCCATCGGTGTTAACGACAGAGTCGCTTTGTCGGTAGCTGAGGGTTATATGCGTGAGCGCATCGTTCGCAAGCATATGCTGAATGGTGTCACTGTCATTGATCCGTCTTCTACCTATATCGGGAGCGAGGTTGTTATTGGTTCCGATACGGTACTGTACCCGAACACATGGCTGCATGGTCAAACACAAATCGGAGAAGATTGTGTGATTGGTCCGCAGGCTGAGATTCAGAATACGATTATCCATTCAGGCGCAACGGTAAAACATTCGGTGTTGAACGAAGCGGAAGTGGGAAGCAGTACATCTGTGGGGCCGTTTGCTTATCTGCGTCCAGGCGCGAAGCTTGGCGAACATGTGAAAATTGGTGACTTTGTTGAGGTGAAAAATGCGACCATTGGAGATCATTCCAAGGTGTCTCATTTGAGCTATGTCGGTGATGCCAAGGTGGGTACAAATGTAAATATTGGCTGCGGGGCAATAACGGTCAATTATGATGGATATAATAAATCCATTACAGAAATTGAAGACGATGCCTTTATTGGCAGCAATGTGAATCTGATCGCCCCGATTAAGATTGGAAAAGGTGCTTATGTTGTAGCAGGCTCCACTGTAACACATGCTGTCCCTGATAACGATCTGGCTATTGCCAGACCACGTCAAGAGAACAAAGTCGGATATGCGGACAAAATCCGCGCACGTGCCAAAGCGAAGAAGAAAAGATCGGAATGACCTTAATCAGCAAGCTGTTGAATCTGTAATGAATGAACCAGCACGGAGGGTTTCTATTAATGACTTATTGCGATTCCAAACTCAAAATATTTACTTGTAACTCCAATCCGAAGTTAGCCCACCAGATTGCGGACTACATCGGCATCCCAATGGGGGAATCCCATACCACATCGTTTAGTGACGGTGAAATCCAGGTTAAGCTGTCGGAAAGCGTACGCGGCTGCCATGTGTATATTGTGCAGTCAACTTGTCTGCCGGTTAACGACAACTTGATGGAGTTATTGGTTATGATTGATGCACTTAAACGCGCTTCTGCCAAAAGTATCAATGTCGTTATGCCATATTACGGTTACGCTCGTCAGGATCGTAAAGCTCGTTCACGCGATCCGATTACAGCGAAACTTGTCGCTAACTTGATTGAAAAGGCGGGGGCTCACCGCGTAATCAGTATGGATTTGCATGCGATGCAGATTCAGGGATTCTTTGATATTCCAGTGGATCATATGCTGGGAGCACCAATTCTGGCCCAATATTTCCGTTCCAAGCAAATTGAGAACCCGATTGTCGTTTCACCCGATCATGGCGGGGTTGTTCGTGCGCGCAAGCTGGCGGACTTCCTGAGTGCGCCGCTCGCTATTATTGATAAGCGTCGTCCAGAGCCAAATGTCAGTGAAGTGATGAACATCATCGGGAACATTGAGGGTAAAACGGCTATTTTAATTGATGATATCATTGATACAGCCGGAACGATTGTATTAGGTGCAAATGCGCTTAAAGAAGGCGGCGTAAAAGATGTGTATGCGTGTTGTACACATGCCGTATTGTCTGGTCCTGCGATGGAAAGACTGGAGAATTCGCCATTAAAAGAGGTGGTTGTGACGGATACGATCCCGATCGTTCACCCGAATCCGACAAGCAAGCTGAAGGTATTGTCTGTGGCTCCATTAATGGGAGAAGCTATCATCCGTGTGCATGAAGAATTGTCGATCAGCAAACTGTTTGAAATCGAATAAGCGCTGGCTCATTAAAAAGGGGTTGCCTTTTCCATGTGGAAAAGGTAACCCCTATCAGCATGTCAGGCTAAAAGCCTGGGCGAGATATGAATGTGAAACGTTGACGATTGTATAGTGTGTCCTCTATTTCGACGAAATGCTCATTAAAACGCGCAACGATGCCAATCTGGATATGTACATTCCCGTCATAAACCTGGACAGGAACGGAATGTTTTAAATGATATAGAAAATGGCTGTCATATAAGAGGATATCACCTTGATTGAGCATACCGGCACGCACCTTCCTATTCATAACAGGATTTTGCAAAATTCGATTCCAGTCGCTCCAAAGTGCAATATATAGACGAACTAGACCATTTCGATCTATATATTGTTCATTGAAAGTCGCTTATTAGATTTTTGCAAAATCCTCAATACAACTATTTTACCAAAAAATCCAGACTGTGAAAGAGGGTGTCAAGGTTATGAAGTGGATTGTAGGATTGGGTAACCCCGGTCCCCAATACGAGAAAACGAGACATAATGTCGGATTTATGGCATTGGATGCTCTTGCCTCGCGTCATAACATCCAGATTAACCAAAGCAAATGCAAGGCGTTGATTGGAGAGGGCCACATTGGTGGCGTGAAAACTGTACTGATTAAGCCAATGACCTATATGAATCTATCAGGCGAGTCTCTACGTGCTTATATGGACTATTATAAGGCCGATATGGAAGATCTGGTTGTCGTGTACGATGACCTGGATACAGAAGTCGGTAAAATAAGATTGCGTTATCAAGGTAGCGCAGGCGGCCATAACGGCATTAAATCGATCATTCAACATACCGGCACGCAGTCCTTCAATCGGATTCGCATGGGCATTTCCCGCCCGGAGCCTGGACATGCTATTGTCGATTATGTTCTAGGTACCTTTCCAAAGAAGGAAAAAGAATTGCTGGCCGGAATGATCGAGGACACGTGCAACGCCTTAGAATACAGCTTGAGTCATCCGTTTGAACGGACGATGGCTGAATTCAACAAGTAAGTTTAGACGTAGGCAGACGGGCTTAAATGGAAGATTGTTGGACATACTGAAAGGTATAGAAAACTTTCAGGAGGCATATACATTACATGGTTGTTAATTATGTATGCAGACATTGTCGAACTTTCTTGGGACGAATTGATTCCGCGGCAATAACCGAAGAAAGGTTAGGCTTCCATTCCTTGACCCCTGCCGAACGTAGAGATATAATAGCGTATAATTCGGGCGGTGAAGTGACCGTCAAAGTCATTTGCGAGCATTGCAGTCAGGCACTGGAGAATAATCCAGAGCTGAGTCTGCTCGTTAATCCGCTCCAATAACAGGTATTCAACTGGTCCGATGTACCAGCTTGAGAGGTGAAGCGGCAATTCCGCTTATGGAGCCTTGGCAGCATTGCTGAGGCTTCTTTTTCGGTTTACATGTAACTATTTATAAGCATAAAGGGGTGCCTTTTTTGTTACAAGCACTTATTCAGGCTTTTACGAAGGATGCTGATTATGCATCCATTGCAGCAGGCATATCATCAGGGATGAAGGAACAACTGATATCAGGTTTATCAGGCTCTTCCCGACAGGTACTGATGGCCGCGCTTGCCGAAGATACCGGACGACCGTTAATGGTCATGACGCACAATATGTTTGCCGCTCAAAAAATAGCAGATGACTTACAGGAAGCGCTTTCCCCTGATCAGGTTTTATTGTATCCTGCCAATGAGCTGGTAGCTGCTGAAGCAGCCATATCCAGTCCAGAGACCTTATCCCAACGAATTGATGTATTGATACGCTGCGCCCAGGGTTTTCGTGGGATTGTTGTCGTGCCGTTTTCTGGTGTTCGACGTTTATTGCCAATGGCGGAAACATGGCGTGAGGCTCGTATTGAGCTGAAAGAAGGCGAAACAATTCAGCTGGAAGCGTTTTTGCTACATATGGTCGAGATGGGATACCAGCGTGTAGAGCGTGTGGAATCACGTGGAGAGATGAGCGTACGTGGAGGAATTATTGATTTTTATCCAATGACAACCCGTTGGGGCTATCGTGTGGAGCTGTTTGACGATGAAATTGATTCGATCCGTAAGTTTGATCCGCAAGATCAGCGCTCGGTGGAAAAGGTTCAGGCCGTTACTGTAACGCCGTGTAAGGAAGTTATTGCGAATAACCAGCGTATGGATCAGGCGGCAGATGCCGCTGCTATTTTGTTGGAGGAGCAGCTGGGCAAAATGACGGATCGTCAAGCTAAGCAGCATCTGAAAGAAGAGATCCATCGTGAAATTGAGTTGCTGCGAGAGCATGTGTATTTTGACGAAATCTATAAATATATCTCCCTGCTGTATCCTGAACGTAAAACCCTGGCAGATTATATGCCGGAAGATACGATTCTGATTATTGACGAACCGGCGCGTATGCTGGAAACAGCCAAGCAACTGGAACGGGATGAGTCAGAATGGAATCTGCATTTGCTTCAAAACGGTAAAACGTTACCGCAGCTAGAACTGTCAGACGACGCGGACAATCTGCTGTACAACCGGAGATTTCAGACGTTGTTCCTGTCGATTTTCCTCCGTCAGGTTCCTCATACCCAGCCGCAAAATATTTTGAACTTCATCTGCCGAGGCATGCAGGATTTCCATGGCCAAATGAATGTGCTCAAGGCGGAGATGGATCGTTGGCGCAAAGCTGGCACACAGGTTATGATGCTGGCGAGTGGAGATGAACGTCTGGACCGGATGCGCCGAGTGCTTGAGGATTATGGTATTGATGAGCCGACGATGGCTATCGGCAATCTGCAAAGCGGTTTTGAAATGCCATCTATTCACCTGGCGGTCATTACCGAGGGTGAAATGTTTTCTCAGAAGCAGCGGAAAGCTCGTAAGCAGGGCCGCCATGTGGACAATGCAGAACGAATTAAGAGCTATAGCGAGCTGAAGGTGGGCGACTACGTCGTACACCAAAATCACGGGATCGGGAAGTACATGGGGATCGGCACGCTGGAGGTTGGCGGTATCCATAAGGATTACATGCATGTCCTCTACGCGGGTGGAGATAAGCTGTCAGTGCCGATTGAACAAATTGATCTGATTCAGAAATATGTTGGCTCAGAGGACAAGGAACCCAAGATTTATAAACTGGGTGGCAATGAGTGGACACGGGTTAAAAGTAAGGTGCGCAGCTCGGTTCAGGATATTGCGGATGACTTGATCAAGCTATATGCAGAACGACAGTCGGCACCAGGGTTTGCTTTTGAAAAGGATTCACCGGAGCAACAAGAGTTTGAGGATATGTTCCCGTATGATGAGACACGTGACCAGATTCGGGCCATCGAAGAGATTAAGAAGGACATGGAGCAGAGCCGCCCGATGGATCGTTTGCTATGCGGTGATGTAGGTTACGGCAAAACTGAAGTTGCGATTCGTGCTGCTTTTAAGTCTGCTATTGAAGGCAAACAAGTAGCGGTGCTGGTACCGACGACGATTTTGGCACAGCAACACTATGAGACGTTCCGTGAACGTTTTTCAGGGTATCCGTTCAATATTCAGGTATTGAGCCGTTTCCGCTCGCGCAAAGAGCAGAATGAAACGATTAAAGGGGTCCGGCAAGGCACGGTCGATATTGTCATTGGTACCCATCGTCTGTTGTCGCAGGATCTGGTGTTTAAGGATTTGGGAATGCTGATTGTCGATGAAGAACAGCGATTTGGCGTAACCCACAAGGAAAAGCTGAAGAAGCTGAAAACGAACGTAGATGTGCTGACGTTAACGGCAACACCTATTCCGCGTACGTTGCATATGTCCATGCTGGGTGTACGTGACTTGTCAGTCATTGAGACGCCACCGGAAAACCGTTTTCCAGTGCAAACGTATGTGGTTGAGCATAGCCAGACTCTAGTCCGTGAGGCCATTGAACGCGAGATGGCACGCGGAGGGCAGGTGTACTATCTGTATAATCGTGTGCAGGGCATTCAGGAGATGGCTGCAGAGATCAATGCGCTCGTACCGGAGGCCAAGGTGGGCGTGGGTCACGGACAAATGTCCGAAACCGAACTGGAGAAAACTATTTTGGATTTCCTGGATGGCGAATATGATGTGCTGGTCAGCACCAGCATTATTGAAACCGGCGTGGATATTCCCAATGTGAATACACTCATTGTGCATGATGCCGATAAAATGGGGCTATCCCAGCTTTATCAGCTGCGTGGGCGTGTAGGTCGTTCCAATCGGATTGCCTATGCTTATTTCACGTACCAGCGGGATAAGGTGCTCACGGAAGTGGCGGAGAAGCGCCTTCAGTCGATTAAAGAATTTACGGAGCTGGGCTCCGGCTTCAAGATTGCAATGCGCGATTTGTCCATCCGCGGCGCGGGTAACTTGCTTGGCGCTGAGCAGCATGGATTCATCGCATCCGTCGGCTTTGATCTTTACTCGCAGATGCTGGCTGAGGAAATTAATAAACGTAAAGTCAGCGTACTTGGAGAAGAGGATCAGTCCAATCGGAATTGGAGTACGTCGATTGATTTAGGCGTCGATGCTTACCTGCCGGGTGACTATATTTATGACAGCATCCAGAAAATTGAGATTTATAAAAAGGTTGCAGCGGTCAGTACCTTTGACGAGGCTTCTGAACTGGAGGATGAACTGGTCGACCGATTTGGCGATCTGCCAGAGGCTGTGCGTCATTTGCTAGCCGTGGCTCGCCTCAAGGTATATGGACGCATGTATGGCATCGAGTCCATAGTGCAACGGGATGACAATATCGTGTTGAAATTCCATGAAGGGCGTCAGCAGGCGGTACAGACCGCCAAACTTGCCGAGATTGGCAATCGCTTTGAAAGACGTGTACAATTTGAACAGGGCACATCTATGAGCGCACGCATAAAGGGCAAAGGTCTAAATGATCCACAGTTGCTAGAACTGCTGGAACAATTTTTGAGTGCATTGAAAGAAGCATTCACATTGAAGGAGGAACTGCAAAATGCCACAACTAAATAAAAGAAAACCTTGGAGAATGCTCTCCTTGGGAATGGCAGCGCTGCTAGCTATATCGGTTCTGGCAGCATGTACGAAGCAACCGGATGAGAACAAGGTCAAGGATGAACCGAAGGACAACAGCAAGGTTGTCGTGACCTATAAGGGTGGAACGATTACCGAAAATGAGTTCAACCAAGAAATCAGTATGATGAAATTCCTGTACCCAGAGTATGAGGCTGCGTTAGCTTCGGATCAGGTACGAGAGCAAATTGTAAAGCAGGAAGTGGTGTACAAGCTTCTGGCGGCTAAAGCGGACGACAAAGCCAAGGAGCAGGGTGCCAAAGAAGGGAACGAACAACTGGAGCAGTATAAAAAGTCAGTCGGAGAAGATAAGTTCAAGACATTTCTGAGTGATAAGAAACTGACTGAACAAGGTGTGAAAGATTACTTCACGCGTGTAATGACGGTAATCAACAGCGAAACTAACAAAGTAACAGATGATCAGCTAAAACAGGAATTTGAGAAAAATAAAGATCAATTCACGACAGCAACCGTGCGTCATGTATTGATTAACTTCCAAGATCCTAAAACAAAGAAACAGCGCAAAAAAGAGGATGCCCTCAAGCTGGCGAAAGAAGTGAAGGCGAAGCTGGACGGAGGAGCGGATTTTGCGACGATTGCCAAGAAATATTCAGAAGACCCAGGTTCTGCGTCTAACGGAGGTCTGTATGAGAATGCATCCGTAGCGCAATGGGTACCTGCCTTTAAAGAGGCCGCTGAGACCCAACCGATTAACAAAATCGGTGAGCCGGTGGAAACGGAATACGGATATCACGTGATCAAAGTGGAGTCCCGCAATGAGCCAACGTTTGATAAATTGAAAGACAACGAAAAGGCTGCCCTGAAAAATAAATTGGCCGGGGAAAGTATCCAAAACTTTACCGAAAATGATTTGACGAAACTTGATTTGAAAATCAATCTGCCGAAGGTACCAGCTACGCAAGAGAAAAGCGGTGCAACTTCTGGTGCCGGTAGCACAACTACACCGGGCGCAACAACAAACGGTACGGGCGATGCCAAGGCAGGAACAGCCAAAGATGGAGCTACAAACGAAGGTAAATAACTGAACATGCATAAGGAATTGGGAACAGATGAATACTATGGTCAGATATCACCATAAACACCATGACCGTGACGTTCTTCGTGACCGCTTCTGGGGGAGTGGAAGCGTCTTTCGATACCGTCAGTAGTTTACTAAATTCTTCTTGAGAAAGTGGGGCAACATGTGAAATGAAAGCTACTGGTATAGTTCGCCGTATTGATGACCTTGGGCGGGTAGTTATTCCAAAGGAAATTCGCCGCACCTTGAGAATTCGTGAAGGAGATCCGCTTGAGATTTTTGTGGATCGTGACGGAGAAGTCATTTTGAAAAAGTATTCACCTATTGGTGAACTTGGTGATTTCGCCAAAGAATATGCTGAGTCCCTGTTTGAAAGCACGGGCCATATTACAATGATTACCGATCGGGACACCATTATTACGGTGGCTGGAGGCTCTAAAAAAGAGTTTCTGGACAAGCCAATCGGTAGCATTATCGAAGGTAGTATGGATAATCGCAAAACTGTGCTGGAGACAGCCAGCGGCTCTTATGAGCTAACGCGAGACCACGAAGAAACACTCTCGTCCTTTGTGGCGGCTCCCATTGTTTCCGGTGGTGATCCCATTGGTTCCGTTGTATTGTTGAACAAGGACGAAAATGTAAAAATGTCCGAAATGGAGGTCAAAATGGCTGAAACAGCCGCTGGCTTCCTGGGCAAACAAATGGAACAGTAACATCCCGTTTCACCCCTGTATGACGTACAGAATGGCGAAAGCCGTCCTACGTTGCACAGGGTTTTTTTTCTTTCCGTGAGAAGAGGCGGTATAATAGGACTCGGGTAAGATGCATATTTCAGGTGGGAGTGGAGACGGAGAATGCAGGAAAATCGCGCCGCTTCGCGGCTGCTACGAGGTGCTGTCATTTTGACACTGGCAGCGGTAGCGAGCAAGCTGATCGGCACAGTGCAAAAAATCCCGCTGCAGAATATCGGCGGCGACGGCGTGTTTGGCATTTATAATACGGTTTATCCTTTTTATACGCTGTTCATTACCATTGCAGCTGCTGGATTTCCGGCTGCAATATCCAAATTTGTAGCTGAGTTTGAGGCAGTGGGAAACCGAGCAGCGGGGCAACGTGTTGCTCGGTTATCTTCGCTTGTCTTGGGTGTCTTCGGATTAATCCTGGGCGTGCTGATGTATACGTGTGCGCCGCTCATTGGTCAATGGATCGACAATGCTCACGTCATTCCGTCGGTGAGGGCGGCGGCGTTTGCCTTTTTGTTCGTGCCGGTTATGGCGGGACTGAGAGGATATTTTCAAGGTTTGCAAAATATGCTTCCGACTGCTGTTTCCCAAGTGACGGAGCAGGCGATAAGGGTAAGCGTGATGATTATACTGTTGCTGCTCATGCTGTCACAAGGAGCGGGAGCAGATATGATTGCTGCCGGAGCCGTGTTTGGTTCAGCAGCAGGTGGAGCAGCGGGCTTGGTCGTCATGTTGCTATATTGGCGAAATCACAGGAAGAGGCTTAGAAGGCAAGGGACGGTCATGGCGACAGTGCAAGCACAAGCTGGAGAGCTACACCCAGCGGAAAGCAATGGTGCCTTGTTAAAGGCGATACTGCGTTATGCCCTGCCTGTTTGCCTTGGAGCGCTAGCCGTTCCGTTAATTAGCCTGGTAGACACATTTACTGTACCTCGCTTGTTAAAGCAGGAGGGATTGGACGATACTGCGGTTATGGTGGCCTTTGGCGTGTATAACCGAGGTCTGCCGCTGGTACAGCTAGTCATGATGTTTGCCACCACCCTGTCGGCATTATTCATTCCATCGCTGGCTGAGGCCCGGGTAACCGGCGGTACGGAACTGGCACGTCGCCAGTGCGAGCAATCGCTACGCTGGTTTTGGCTACTGGGACTGGCCGCTGCGACAGGCTTGATCGTGCTGGCTGTGCCCGTCAATGTGATGCTGTATGCGGACGACACCGGCAGCGGGGTCATGCGCTGGATGGCGCTAACCGCCGTAGGCGGCACGCTCAGCATTTTCTCGGCTGCGCTGCTGCAAGGGCTTGGCGCAGTTCGCGCGCCGGCTCTGGCGATGCTCGCGGCCGCAGCAGCCAAGGCGCTGCTAAACTGGCTACTCGTGCCGCAGCTAGGCACGGCTGGAGCCGCCATTGCGGGGGCTGTCGCCTATCTGCTGGCGGCAGTGATCAACATCGTGCTGCTGGCTCGCTTGGTAGGCCTGCGCGCGAGCTGGTCCGCCAGCGTGCTCAAGCCGGCGGCGCTGCTTATCGCCCTGGCTGGTGCGGCCGGGGCAGCGATGTGGGGCACCAGCGCTGTGCTGGGTGCCTTGGGGTGGGCTGCCGAAGGTCGTGCCACGGCAGCCGTGGAGAGCCTGCTGGGTGTAGCCGCAGGCGCCGCAGTGTTCGTGATCGGCCTCGCACGCTTGAGGCTGATCACGGAAGCCGAGCTTGTGGCGGTGCCCAAGCTCGGACGCCCGCTGGCAGCCGTGCTGCGCAGGCTACGTGTACTGGCTTAGCCAGGCATACGGCTTACGGCGTGAATCGGCACAGCCATTTTATGAGCCTATACCACTTTGTGGTATAGTAATGCCAAAGCAAAGGAAGCGGAGGCGGGGTTAGGCCGTGTATTTTTTCGAGCATGAGCCTTGTTTCTGCGAAACGGAGGATGGGATATGAGCGTAACATTAACGGTCGTAGGTTTGGGCTCGGGGGATCCGGATCAGCTTACGATAGGGATATTGAACAAAATGCGAGGCGCTTCAGCGCTGTATCTGCGGACCAAGGAGCATCCTGCGGTTCAAGTGCTGAATGAGTTTGAGGTGGCTTTTGAGTCGTTTGACGAGGTATATGAGACAAAAGAGTCTTTCCCAGAGGTATACGAGGAAATTACCAGCCAATTGATTACGACGGCTGCTAAGGCGGCAGACGGAAGCGAAATCGTCTATGCGGTTCCTGGTCACCCTATGGTGGCAGAAGCAGCGGTGCAGTTGCTTAAGGAGCGTTGTCCTGCGCAAGGGATTGAACTGAATATTCTGGGCGGCGAAAGTTTCCTGGATGAAGCTTTTGTGCGTCTTGGTTTTGATCCGATTGAGGGTTTTCAGCTGCTGGACGCAGGAACACTGGATGCCAGCTGGCTCCAGCCTCAGCTGCATACGCTGATCGGACAGGTGTATGACACCTTTACGGCTTCTGATGTGAAGCTGTGCCTGATGGAGCGGTATCCTGACGATTATGAGGTATATGTCGGTCACGCTCTTGGGGTAGAAGGGGAGGAAGCGGTGCACAAGGTACCGCTGTACGAGCTGGATCGAGTAGAGGGCTACGGGAACCTATCCTTGGTATACGTACCTCGCAGTGAAGATGAAGCGCTGAAACGGCGTTCTTTTGACCGTTTACACGAGATTGTCGATATTTTGCGCAGCCCGGAAGGCTGTCCTTGGGATCGTGAACAGACACATCAGTCGATTCGCAAAAATCTGATCGAAGAAACGTATGAAGTCATCGAAACGATAGATGAGGACGACCCTGAGCATATGAAGGAAGAGCTGGGCGATCTGTTGTTGCAAATTTTGCTGCATGCCCAAATGGAAGAGGAAGTCGGAACCTTCAATGTGTATGATGTTATCCAGGGGCTGAATGATAAGCTTATTTTCCGTCATCCACATGTATTTGGTGACAATCAAGCGAATGATGCGGAAGAAGCGCTGCAAAACTGGGAGCAGATGAAGGCTGAGGAAAAACGGCTTAAAGGCACGACGGCGGCATACCCTTCTGTACTGGACGGGGTTCCGCGAGATCTGCCTGCTCTTATGAAATCGTACAAGCTCCAGAAGAAAGCAGCTAAAGTGGGCTTTAACTGGGATAGCATTGAGGGCGTATTCGATAAATTGGACGAAGAAGTGGCTGAGCTGAAGGAAGCGGTTCGTGAAGGGCATGCTGCGGAAGCCCAGTTGCTGGAGTTAGGCGATGTGCTATTTGTTGCCGTGAATGCAGCCCGGTTTATGGGAGTAGACCCGGAAGAGGCATTGTCGGCTACCAATCGCAAATTTGTCGACCGTTTCCAGTATATTGAGCAGAAATTACGCGAGCAGGGGCGTCGTCCCGAAGAAAGCAGCGTAGATGAAATGGAGACTTACTGGCAGGAAGCGAAAAAGCTCCTTGGTAAAGCGTGATTCCACATATTCGCTTTTGGCTGCACAGAACAGTAAAATGAGACATATGCAGGGTTGAAAGAAGGCCCAGTTTGAGAGGACTTGCCAATGGGCAGAGTTTTGTAGTAGGATGTTGGCTTAACTGGGGTCGAATAAAAAAACGCCTGTCATTGCAGGATTTTTACGGACAAGCCAGAATAACTTGTAGTAATTCTGAAAATAACTGTAGCTTATAGTTAAGCGTGTTACAGTGACATTCAGAAGGGCTTCGGCCACAGTTGGACCTCACGTCTGCTCCATCAATGGACATGTAGCGTGATGATTATTTTTTGACATTTGGGAGGCTTTTATCTTATGAACAAGACAGATCTGATCAACAATATTTCCAGCAAAAGCGGTTTGAGCAAACGTGACGTTGAAGCTGTATTGAATGGCGTTCTTGGTGAAATTACAGATGCACTCGCTAGCGGTGACAAAGTGCAACTGATCGGCTTTGGTACTTTCGAAACACGCAAGCGTTCCAGCCGTACAGGCCGCAATCCACAAACCGGTAACACGATTGAAATTCCAGAATCGACCGTTCCTGCTTTTAAAGCCGGTAATAAGCTTAAAGAAGCCGTTAACTAATGCGTCTTGATAAATTCTTGAAAGTCTCGCGGCTGATTAAGCGGCGTACGGTAGCCAAGGACGTCTCCGAACAAGGGAGAGTGCTGGTGAACGGACGCGAAGCCAAGCCGAGCAGTGCGGTCAAAGTAGGCGATGAAATTACCGTCCAGTTTGGCCAGAAGCTGGTGACCGTGCGAGTGGAACGGCTCGCCGACACTACACGCAAGGACGAGGCTGCAAGTATGTACACGTTGGTAAAGGAAGAGCCTATTGCCAGGGACAATGGTTTAAACTGGTAAGCAGACATCTGACTTTCTCACAACTGTACATGAAAGCATTCCTTCATTATTTTATGAAGGAATGCTTTTTTTCTTTAGATGACGAGTTTTCGTCCATCATATGCTGATTAACAGCAAAAGCGGTTCTAAATCATACGGCCCCCTTCATAAGCTAAGAACAGAAGGAGGGGTACATGCCATGATTGAACAAGGGAAGTCGAAGCACCATGATCTGCGCATGCAAAGCCGCAAGCAACTCGATATTTCAGGCGTCAGCAATGTGGAGAGCTTTGACAGTGAAGAATTTTTGCTTCAGACCGAGCTGGGCCATCTCACCATTCGCGGACAACATTTACATATCAAAAACCTCAGCCTAGAAGAGGGACTGTTGTCCATTGAAGGTCTGATTACTTCCCTCGTCTACCTGGAGCCCGGGGCCCCGGCTAAAAACGGAAAAAGCCTATTCGGCAAGATCTTCAAATGAACCCTTACACGCAATGGCTGACGTTAACGTGGATGCTGGTGTCGGGCATAGCCATGGGAGTGGTGTTTGACAGCTACCGGGTGCTGTCCATCCGCTTTCATTTTGCCCGCTGGAGCGTTCATATATTGGACGTGCTGTACTGGGTGGCCTCGGCTTTGTTTATTTTCCGTGTGCTATACGCGAGTAATCGCGGTGAGCTGCGGTTTTATGTCTTTTTAGGACTACTTTTGGGGGTTTGGCTCTATTTTTGGGCCTTTAGTGTTACAACCCAACGTTTTGTGGTAATGTTATTAGAGATAGTTCGCAGACTGACGTTGATCGTGAACAGCATACTGCGCATCCTGATTGTTCTTCCGGTGTTAGCGCTGTATCGGCTGTTACGCAAGCTAGTCGGATGGACATGGGCACTTATTGTGTTCCTGGGAAGGATGCTGATATACATCCTGATGCCGGTTTGGAAGCCGATCCTATGGCTGATCGGTCCACTTAAAGCGCGCTGGAGGACTCCAGAGTCGCTCGTAAAGCTGGGTATCAGACTGAAAAACACAGCGAAAAGATGGTTTGGAAGGAGGTAGTATCATGCGTAATTCGTCTGTAGATCGCCATTCATCTTCTACGTCCAAGTCCAACGCGGGCGGGCGCAGGCGAATCATGATTTGGTTGCTATCGCTTGCCGCCTTTGGTAGTTGGGCAATTTTTACCTTTTTTTCTCAAGGCATGATTATGGCCGATCGAAATGAACAGCTCATCCAGAAGGAAAAGCAGAAGCAAGCTGCTACACAAACGGAACAACAGCTTCAAACCGAAGTGAATCGTCTCAAGGACCCTGAGTACATTGGCGAGATTGCCAGAAGCAAGTACGGTCTTTACAAACCGGAAGAGACGCCAATCATCGGAGATCAGAAATAGGAACATTATCGGGCCAATGCTTAGTTGACCTTGGTTCCGCCATTTTGTATAATCAAATCACCACAGCGGGATTTTTTTGCAAAAAAATCGGTTGTATATTTTAAGGGAGGATCATTTTATTCTATGGCAATTGAAGTGGGCACCAAGTTAGAGGGCAAAGTGACAGGCATCACGCATTTTGGAGCATTTGTGGATTTGTCTGGAGGTGTCACGGGTCTCGTTCACATCTCGGAAATCGCCGATAACTATGTTAAGGATGTTAACGACCACCTGAAGATTAATGATGTCGTGACGGTGAAAGTCATTAATGTTGACAAAGATGGCAAAATCGGACTTTCCATTAAGCAAACGATTGACAAGCCGGCAAGTGAAGCCCGTCCCCCAAGAGCTCCAAGACCGGAGCGTACGGGAGGACCAGGCGGAGGCGACCGTTTCGGCGGTGGAGGTTCAGGTCCAAGTCAAGGACGCGGTGGTGGTGGCGGTGGTTTCAACCGCGATCGTGGAGGCCGTTCTTTCAAGCCTGCACCGGGTAAACCTTCATTTGAGGATAAAATGTCACGCTTCCTGAAAGATAGTGAGGAACGCATTTCGTCGCTGAAAAAGAACACCGAAGGTAAACGCGGAGGACGCGGCGCGAAGCGTGTTTAATTCACTTTGACAACCGTATCAACCATACACGGAAAACCGTACAGTCGAAAGACTGCTACGGTTTTTTTGCGTTCTACCGACAATAGATGCGACATGCAATGGCTGTGGGCGATAAATCCGGTTATCGTTATACATGTATTTTATGAGATTCGCAATTTTGATGAAGACGAGGAAGCATTCGTGCTGGAAAGCGAATGTTTTTTTTGTCGTGAGGACATAATCGTCCGACAAACTCCAACGGTTTTCCGTCTATCTTCTGTGCAAATCGCTAGTCTTGGTCATAGTGATGGACGACATAGAGAGGTCAAGCAAGGAGTTAAGAGACGCAACTTCCATCTGCTTCCATACGGGCGTAGCTTGATGTTCAAGGTGATGCTCTGTCCTTTCGCGCAGAACGTTTTTTTGTCGGAAATTTCTTGGAATAAGACGTGAGGTTCTGACAAACTTTCTCAATCATTCCGGTTTAAGATGGGAACATCAAATTGATGAATGGGGTGCCTGACGCATGATGGAGAAATGGAACGTGGTACATTTTCCGGGGTTAAAATCTAGAAAGTCCAAATCCAAAGAGCGTACGGAAGGTTGGTCTTCCAGACTCAGAAAACGGCTGGATTCACATAAAGTGGTGCAATGGGTAACAGCGCAAAGATGGATGCTGCTATTGTCGGCTATGGGAGTTCTACTGGGACGCGCCACTATTTTGGACGAGCTTTCTCCTTTTGCCCTCGCTTATTTTGCGGTCATTACGTTTCTTCGGCGTGACCTGATGCTGCCTGTAGCTTTATCCGTTGTGTTAGGCAGCCTGTTAGCTCCTTATCCATCGTTATTTATGATTGGTGGTGAGCTACTGGTATTTTATTTCCTGTATCGCGGGTTACGAACCTTCGATCGTCTGGAACTATCCTATGCCCCGCTTATGGTTTTCTTGTCTGTGTTTATGGTCAATTTATTTAACGCCGTGATGGCTCCAACTTTCACATGGTATGAACTTATCATTGTGGGAACGGATGCGGTTCTCAGCTTTATGCTTACGCTGGTATTCACACAGGCCATACCGTTGTTTACGTACCGCAAGAAGACAAGCCAGCTCAAAAATGAGGAAATTTTATGTCTTATTATATTATTAGCCTCTGTGATGACAGGAGCAGTAGGATGGACTGTTCATTCATTGTCTGTCGATCATGTATTGTCGCGATATTTGGTCTTGGTGTTTGCTTTGGTGGGAGGTGCTTCGCTGGGTGCATCGGTCGGTGTCATTACCGGTTTAATTTTAAGCTTGGCCAATATGTCTGCAATTGTGCAGATGAGTTTACTCGCTTTTGCAGGTTTGCTGGCAGGGATGCTGCGTGAAGGGAAAAAGGGTGCTGTTGCGCTTGGGATGCTGCTAGGCTCCTCCATTCTGACGATCTATTTGGATGGGACCGGAGACGTGCTGACATCAACCTGGGAGAGCTGTGCGGCGATTCTATTATTTTTAATGACCCCAAAAAGTTTCTTTAAAGCGGTTTCTACCTATGTTCCCGGTACGCAGGACCATGCTAAATCTCAGCATGAATATGCCAAAAGGGTCCGCGATCTTACCGCAGAGCGAGTAACGAAGTTTTCCCGTGTATTCAGTCAGCTATCCCGCAGCTTTCACCAGATATCTGCAAGTGAGGGCGCGAAGTCGGATGGTGAAATCGAACACTTTATGAATGCGGTGGCGGAAGGGACATGTGCCTCCTGCTTCAAGTGTGAGCAGTGCTGGGACGGCAAGTTCATGCAAACCCATCAGTATATGACTGAAATGATGAGCGCCATTGAGGATAACCCGGATTTGGGGCCGGAACAGATTCCCCCGCAATGGAGTAAGGCATGTGCTAAAACGGGCGCTGTCCTGCAAGTGATGAAGCAGCAGTATAGCCTCTACCAACATAATATGCAGTGGAAGCGCCAAGTATACGATAGTCGTCAGCTTGTTGCTGACCAGCTATCGGGCGTATCACAAATCATGGAGGATTTAGCGCGAGAAATTCAGCGGGAAGGGCAGACCATGCATCGGCAGGAGGAGCAAATACGGGAGGCTCTTGATAGACTGGGCTTGTCCATCCAATCTATTGAGATTATTAATCTGGATGCAGGTCAGGTAGAAATTGAGATTGTCCATGCCTATACAAGGGGATTTGATGAATGTCGGAAAATCATTGCTCCACTGCTGTCGGACATACTGGACGAGCATATAGCTGTGATGCGCGAAACGGAGGCAGATCGCCGCCAAGGCTTGGCTACAGTCATGTTCGGCTCTGCTAAAACGTATGAGATTGCTACAGGGGTAGCTAGTGCGGCCAAAGGAGGTGATTTTTTCTCAGGAGACAGCTACAGCATGATGGAGCTAGGGAACGGGACTTTTGCAGTCTCCTTAAGCGATGGCATGGGAAACGGAGAGCGCGCGCAGCAAGAGAGCAGTGCAGCACTTAACATTTTGGAGGAATTACTGCAATCGGGTATGGACGAAAAATTGGCGATCAAGTCGGTTAACTCTGTCCTGATGCTGCGATCACCTGAGGAAATGTATGCTACGGTCGATATGGCGCTGATTGATCAGTATACGGCCCAGACAACCTTTATGAAAATTGGATCTACGCCAAGCTTTATTAAAAGAGGAGAGGAGGTCATTCCCGTATCTGCCAGCAATTTGCCGATTGGCATTATACAGGATATTGAAATTGATTTGGTATCCCTGCAGCTCCAGCCGGGTGATATTCTCATTATGATTACAGACGGTATATACGACTCACCGGGTTATGCGGTTAATAAGGAAATATGGATGAAACGCATGATTCAGGAAATTGAAAGCGAAGATCCTCAGCAGTTGGCCGACTGTTTACTAGAAAGGGTTATTCGATACCAACAAAATCAAATCTATGACGATATGACAGTAGTCGTTAGTAAAATAGATCACTTCCGCCCAGAATGGGCAACTCTCCATGTACCTGGCATGAGGTGGTTGGAACGTCCACGGACGGTGAGCTAATCCGACATTGCCCGGGAAATTCCTTATTCGTTTTTTAAAAATCCGCATCCTTCGTTTGAATCGTTCCGGATTAGGCAAAGATAGAATCTATCGGAATAGATTAAGAGGAAGCGGAGGTCAAAAAACGATGAAGCAAATTTTGATCATAACAGACGGGTGCTCAAATGTAGGTGTTAGTCCAGTCATGGCGGCTGCCCAAGCTCTACGGGAAGGTATTACAGTGAATGTCGCCGGAGTCATAGATTATGGAACTATTGGCGAGCTTGGCAGCGCGGAGATTCAAGAAATTGCTAAAGCAGGGGGAGGGTTTAGCCAAATCGTTGGGACGAAGCAGTTGGCACAGACCATGCAGATGATGACGCGCAAAACGGTGGTTCAAACCATTCAGCAGGCGGTTAATAGAGAGTTAACGCACATTTTGGGCGAGGGTGGCGCCAAACATATCGGTGAACTTCCTCCGGCAAAACGAGCCCAAGTGGTTGAGGTGATGGATGAGCTGACAGAAACAAGCACCCTGGAGATTGCTTTACTCATTGATGCAAGTGCGAGCATGAAGCCCAAGCTGCCTGCTGTAGAGGACAGCATTCGTGATTTGCTGCTCAGTTTACAGTCCAGAAGCGGACACAGCCGTATATCTGTATTTCATTTTCCGGGCGGCAAAATGGGAGAAGACGCAGTCATGGATATCGGTTGGACCTCTGAGCTTAATCAGATCAAATCGATATTTGGACGCTTGCGGATGAAAGGGGCAACACCGACAGGTCCTGCCATTTTACAAGTGATTGATTATTACCGATATGTTACACTAGGAGAACAGAAAGATCTGGAAGAATCCTATGGCAAAGGAGAAGGGATGCTCGGTGACTACGTCGTCTGATCCCGTTCTTGCACCCGGAACGGTCATCAAGGGCAAGTGGAAGCGGAGCAGCTATGTCATCCAGCGCTTGCTGGGCCGGGGAGCGAACGGAACTGTATATTTGGTAAAAGAAGCACAGGCCGATCGGCAATTTGCTCTGAAAATGGGGAAGAACACGCTTGATCTGCAATCGGAGATTAATGTGCTAACCACATTGCAGTCTCAGGGCACTCAGACCGCCCTCCAGCGAAATGGGAATCCTTCCTTTTTGTTTGAGGTGGATGATGTAGTGTTACGCAGCGGAGAGATACCCTTTTATGTTATGCGGTACGTTAAGGGTGATCCACTTCATCGCTTTGTGGCAGCCAAAGGGCCGGAATGGTATGGCGTGGCTGGAACCGGTATACTGAATCGTCTGGCGGATCTCCATCAGGCAGGGTGGGTGTTTGGCGACCTGAAGCCGCAGAATATTTTGGTCAATGCCTATGGAGAGGCTGAATTAATTGATTACGGTGGGGTGTCTCTTGCTGGCCGGAGTGTTAAACAATTTACAGAATGGTATGACAGGGGATTTTGGAATGCTGGCAGCCGAAATGCTGATTCCCAGTACGACCTGTTTGCCTTCGCTCTTCTAACGATTCATATATTGGAGAGCGAATCGTTAAAGGCGGCTGCCAGCAGGCTGCCACAGTTGCGTAATACGGCAGAATTGACGGTCATCATTCGCCGCAGCCGTGTATTACGCCCCTATGCCGAATGGCTACTGGGTGCAGTGCGTGGAGAATATTCCGATACTCGTGCAGCGGCCCGATCTTGGTCACGTTTGGCTTCCGCACATGTCAGGCAATCGTCGGTCAAAGGAGGGAATCCACGCTGGCTGGGATATGCTTTCACGGTATCGCTTTTGCTGCTTGCCGGAGCGCTCTGGATTGCGTTAAGGTAGCAGCATGACTTACATAAGATAACAGATGATCATCATTTTTACGGTAGGGAGAAAAGAGGGTCGGGAATGGGAACAACAAAACCGACCGGTGTTGTACAGGAAGTGCTCGCCTTGGCGCGAGATCATTCACTGTGGAGCCCCGGAGACCGCATTGTGGTTGCTGTATCCGGTGGGCCGGATTCGGTGGCCCTTTTGCACATTTTACATGAAATATCCGTTATACATATGCCTTTACAACTCGTCTGCGCTCACGTTCATCATGGATTCAGACCAGAGGAATCGGATGCGGAGGCTGAAGTGGTACGCAATATTGCCCGAAAGCTTGAACTTCCATTTGAAATGACTCGGGTCGATGTACCCGCTTATATGAAGGAGAGTGGTAAGGGACCACAGGAAGCAGCACGCGAGCTGCGCTACAGCTTTTTACATGATATGGCTACAAAGTGGGAAGCACAGCATATTGCAATGGCTCACCACGGCGACGATCAAGCCGAAACAGTTCTTTTGCACTTGCTGCGTGGTAGCGGCCCAGCAGGTTTGGCGGGTATGCGTTTGGCACGCAATGAAAAAAATGTGCAACTCATTCGCCCGCTGCTACGTATGTACAAGGCTGACCTGATTGAGTTTTGTAACTTGTATGGTCTTTCCTACGTGATAGACAGCACTAATTTATCGTCCAAATACCGCCGTAACGCCATCCGCATGGATGTGCTTCCTTTTTTGGGGCAATATAATGAGCGACTGACACCATCTCTGAACCGGCTGGCCGAAACGATGGCTGACGAAAATGACTTTATGGAGGCATCTACGCTGTCAGTATACGAGAAAATGGTGAGCTTGGATAATGGCAGGTACATGTTTCCCATCGCTTCATACCGTAAGCTACCCGTTGCTTTACAACGGAGGTTGATTAAACTAATATTAAATTATCTGCCTTCGGACAGTGAAAATTTTGATTTTCGTAAAATTGAGACCGTTCGACTAAGACTTCTCCAAGAGGCATCGTCTACATGGAGTTTGGATTTGGGAGGCGGTGCGGTTGGAGTCCGCGAATATGACCAAGCGGTTTTGTTTGACCGTACGCAAGTCGTTATGGGCGAATGGTGCTATGGACTAAGTGTATTGCCTATTTCCGGTGAGCTAGAGTTGCCTGAGGCAGGTGGTATACTTCGGTGGCGAAGGGCTTCCTATTTGGATGGGGATCATCCGGCCAATAAGGAGGAAGCGTGGTTCGACGCAGATCAATTGAGTCTGCCTTTGACTGTACGCTCGCGATTACCTGGAGATACCATGTATGTAATGGGATTAAACGGAAGAAAAAAGGTTAAAGATATTTTTATTAATGAAAAAATACCTCCTTCAATGCGTTCCGTTATTCCCATCGTCTGCGACCAATCTGGAGCTATTCTCTGGATTCCGGGCGTACGACGTTCTGTACATGCCGCGGTGCAAGAGCACACGTCTTCGGTTATATATATGTCATGGCAAAGACGAGAGAGTCCGGGGCACCGGTAATTGCACAGGAACGGCTTTCATAGTATAAACTTAGGAGGTTTACACCGTTGCAAAATGATATTCAGGAAATATTGATCAGCGAAGAAGAAATTCAGAGTAAAATTAAGGAATTGGGTGCACAGCTCAGCGTAAAATATGAAGGGAAAAATCCATTGGTGATTTGCGTACTGAAAGGTGCGTTTATCTTTATGGCTGATTTGGTTAAATCCATTACAGTGCCATTGGAGCTTGATTTCATGGCTGTATCAAGTTATGGAGCGTCCACAAAATCCTCAGGTATCATCAAAATCATTAAGGATTTGGACGCATCTGTGGAAGGACGCGACGTTCTGATTGTCGAAGATATTATCGACAGCGGCCTGACGCTGACACATTTGATTGAACTGCTCAAGAATCGTAATGCCAATTCGGTATGTGTCGTAACCTTGTTCGACAAGCCTGCACGCCGGACGGTTAATCTTGAAGCAGATTATACTGGATTTACGCTTCCAGATGCGTTTGTTGTCGGCTATGGTCTGGACTATGCCGAGCACTACCGGAACCTCCCATACATAGGGATTTTGAAGCCGGAAATCTATACCAGCTAATCTCAGCCTCCAGTCCTAGGACTAAATAAGGCCCTTTGTTGAGAAGGACTTACAGGCTATGGTAAAATAACTTAAGTGTCTCGAGAGGAGGTAGGGGATGAATCGGTTCATCCGGAATTCTGGTTTTTATTTGATTCTTTTTTTAGTTGTGGTGGGTATCGTTCAGTTTGTTAGTAACAGTAACGAAGCCTCCGATCTCCCTAGATATGACCAATTACGGCAAGAGGTTAAAGCTAATAACATCTCTAAAGTAACGGTCCAATTTGACGGTTACGCCTATCTTGTAACCGGTGCATATAAGAAGCAGCCGGCTAATGCTAAATCGACCAATTTTTCCGTATATGTTCCACCAACGGATCAAGCACTAAGTGAACTGGTAAATGCCAGCGAAACGAACGGGTTTGAATATGTACAGAAGAAAATGGAAGGCGAAAGCATCTGGCTGACGTTTTTGACTTCTATCATTCCTTTGGTGATCATGTTCCTGTTGTTCTTCTTCCTGTTTAATCAGGCACAGGGCGGTGGCGGCAAAGTTATGAACTTCGGCAAGAGCAAAGCCCGTCTGTATAACGAAGAGAAGAAGAAGGTTACGTTCGAGGACGTGGCAGGGGCTGACGAAGAGAAGCAGGAGCTTGTCGAAGTCGTAGAATTCTTGAAGGACCCACGCAAGTTTGCAGCTGTGGGCGCTCGTATTCCGAAAGGTGTTCTGTTAGTGGGCCCTCCAGGTACGGGTAAAACACTCTTGGCAAGAGCTGTTGCAGGCGAGGCTGGAGTACCGTTTTTCAGTATCTCAGGTTCTGATTTTGTAGAAATGTTCGTCGGGGTCGGTGCTTCCCGTGTTCGTGATTTGTTCGAGAACGCTAAGAAGAACGCACCTTGTATCATTTTCATTGATGAGATTGATGCCGTTGGACGTCAACGTGGCGCTGGATTGGGTGGCGGACATGATGAACGTGAGCAGACGCTCAACCAATTGCTCGTAGAGATGGATGGATTCGGCGCAAACGAAGGTATTATCATCGTAGCTGCTACAAACCGTCCGGATATTCTCGACCCGGCGTTGCTTCGTCCAGGACGTTTTGACCGTCAAATTACGGTTGACCGTCCAGATGTTAAAGGCCGTGAAGCAGTATTGTATGTACATGCTCGCAACAAGCCGTTAACGAAGGATGTTAAATTGGACGTAATTGCGAAACGTACAACAGGCTTTACAGGCGCTGATCTCGAAAATCTGTTGAACGAAGCTGCCTTGTTGGCGGCTCGTCGTAACCGCAGGGATATTTCGATGCGAGAAGTAGATGAAGCAATCGACCGTGTTATCGTAGGTACAGAAAAACGCAGCCGCGTAATCAGTGACCGCGAGAAACGAATTGTTGCTTATCATGAAGCAGGCCATACGATTATTGGTTTCTTCTTGGAAAATGCCGACATGGTTCACAAGGTAACGATTATTCCACGTGGACGTGCAGGCGGATATGTCATCATGCTTCCGAAGGAAGACCGCATGCTGACAACTAAGCAGGAATTGCTGGACAAAATCACTGGATTGTTGGGTGGACGCGTATCCGAGGAACTGTTCATTGGTGAGATCGGAACAGGAGCCTATAGCGACTTCCAACAAGCAACAAGCATCGCACGTAGCATGATCGTAGAATATGGTATGAGTGAGAAACTTGGTCCGATGCAGTTCGGTACTTCACAAGGCCAAGTATTCCTTGGACGCGATATCGGTCATGAGCAGAACTACAGTGATCAGATCGCTTATCAGATTGACCAGGAGATGAATCGTTTCATCACTGAATCTTATGAGCGTGCTAGAGAACTCCTGACCAAGTATTCCAAAGAGGTTCATTTGATTGCTCAAACCTTGCTGGTAGAAGAAACCTTGGAACTTGAACAAATCAAACGTTTGATTGAGACAGGTTCTTTGGATGGTGGCACGACTGAAGGAGAAGGAACACCGGAAAACGGTGAGCCTGTGATCGACAACATTGGAGACGTCCGTGTACGTATTCAAGGTAAGGATGAAGAGCCTAAGAATACAACAGATCAACCGAATGATATCCCTAATCTGCAAAAGCCAGAGGATGATAACAATTCGGGCAACTCCGGTGGTACTCCACCGACAACAACCTAATCATTCAATGGATAGTTGAATAAGCTTATATGCAAGCTCCGGGGAACCAGGTATTATTGGTTTTCCGGAGCTTTTTAAATGGAAGATTATTGCTAACGTGATTTGACAGACACCGGAACGTTGTGTACATTTATTGTTAAATAAACGGCTGTCGTCTTCTTAGCTTATAAAAGCCAACAGCTGCTGCAATCGACTTTCTATTATTTTGAACATATACGTGAGCGCATACTGTAGAACCTATGGTGTGCGCTATTCTTCTGTGAAATCAGGTGAAGGCATGATTCCAAGATATCTAGTTGATTTTGATGTAGCGGAATTGACCCGATTGGAAGCCGACGTGTTAATTATCGGCTCGGGCATTGCGGGCTTATATACAGCCATTAAGGCTGCAGAGAATCGGAAAGTGTTGCTGATCACCAAGAAGACTTTGATGGAAAGCAACACACGTTATGCTCAAGGCGGCATTGCTGCTGTCACATCGGATGAGGATACACCTGCTTATCATATGCAGGACACCCTGATTGCTGGTGCAGGTTTGTGCGAACCAGAGGCGGTCAGAACGCTTGTCCATGAAGGTCCAGGTGGTATTCAAGAGTTAATACGTATGGGAACGGCTTTTGATCGTGTGGATGGTGAACTAGCATTGACACGGGAAGGAGCGCATAGCCATCGGCGTATTTTGCATGCGAATGGGGACGCTACGGGTTATGAAATTGTTCGTGCGTTGTCAAAGCAGGTTGCTGCTCATCCCGGTATCGAAGTGTGGGAAGAGTGCATGGTCGTCGACCTGCTGACTGAGCATGGTGAGTGTATTGGGGCCCTCGTCCAAAAGCCAGGTGGGGAAAGGTCGTATATCACTGCTAATGCAACGATTTTGTGCTCAGGAGGTAGCGGGCAATTATACCGTTATACGACTAACCCGGATATTGCAACCGGGGATGGTATTGCTATGGCGTATCGTGCTGGGGCGATTGTCCGGGATATGGAATTCATACAGTTTCATCCTACGGCGTTGTGCCATCCGGGCGCTCCAAGGTTTCTAATTTCCGAAGCTGTACGGGGAGAAGGAGCCGTGTTACGCAATATTCACGGAGAACGCTTCATGGACAAGTATGATTCACGGCAGGAGCTTGCACCCAGAGATATCGTAGCTCGTGCTATCATTCATGAGATGGAACGCACCCAAGCTGCGTTTGTATACTTGGATATTACGCATGAGCCGCCTGAGCGGGTGAAGCGACGTTTTCCAACCATTTATCGGACATGTCTGTCATTTGGTTTGGATATGACGACAGACTGGATTCCCATTGCGCCTGCTGCCCATTATATGATGGGTGGTGTTCAGACCAATTTACACGGGGAAAGCTCCATTGCGCGTTTATTCGCCTGCGGGGAGACCTCTTCTACAGGTGTTCACGGAGCTAATCGTCTTGCGAGCAATTCATTATCTGAAGCTATTGTATTCGCCAGTAGGATTATTGAGCGACTGCATTCATTGCCACCGCTGGTCGGCCATACGTTGATATCTTATAGCGATAACCGCACAGAGTTCCCGGCTTCATCCGTCACGGAGCAACGGCTTAAGCTGCAAGAAGCAATGGTTCGTTATGCTGGAGTTCGTCGGCACGGCGAGGGGCTGCAAGCAGCATTAGATGAGCTGCAAGGGCAAATGCCTATTTTCGGGGCTGTGATCGCTAGCCGGGAAGAGATCGAATTTGCCAATTTGCTCACATGTGCTTTATTAGTAACAGATTGTGCGTTACTGCGTGAGGAGAGCCGGGGAGCGCATTATCGCGAGGATTTTCCTGAGACAGATGATAGCGCCTGGCGAAAGCATGTCCAGCAGCGACGTGATCAAGGGATAACGGAGGAGTACGTTCATGACATCTAACAGCGAGCTTTATGGAGAGTTTAGTGGATATCAGGAGGAACTGACGGCACAAATTCGCAGCTGGCTGCGAGAAGATACGGGCTCTGGCGATGTGACCACGCGCTGGACGATTGAGCAGGGCCACCAATCCAAGGCTGTCATTCATGCCAAGGAGAGCGGCGTAGTTGCGGGTTTACCCGTGGCTGCCCTTGTATTTCAGGTAGTGGACCCTTCCTTGTCGTTTACTCCGCTGGTGACCGATGGACAGTGGATTGAAAAGGGAAGCGTTTTGGCTGAAGTGAATGGAAGTACCCATGCGATTTTGACTGGAGAGCGACTGGCGTTAAATTTGCTACAACGAATGTCTGGCATTGCCACGCGGACTCGAGCTTTTATAGAACAATTGCATGGTTTGTCCACCCGCTTGGTGGATACACGCAAAACAACACCGGGACATCGGCTGCTGGAGAAGTATGCTGTTCGTGTAGGCGGTGGCTCGAATCATCGCTTTGGCCTGTACGATGCTGTTATGATTAAGGATAATCATATTAAGGGCGCAGGTGGGATTGAACAAGCTGTGAGTCGAGCGCGCGCTAATATACCGCATACGATGACGATTGAAGTAGAGACGGAAAACATGAAACAAGTGCAGGAAGCCCTGGAAGCTGGGGCGGATATCATTATGCTGGATAACATGTCTGCCCCAGATATGAAGGAAGCCGTTCGGTTCATTCGGGAACGGGCACCACATGTCAAAACAGAAGCCTCGGGCAATGTATCGCTGGATACAGTGCGTGAGATGGCTGAGAGTGGCGTAGATGTGATTTCTGTAGGCAGGCTGACATACTCTTTTCATAGTCTGGATATCAGCCTTGACCTTAACGCAAAGAAAGATAGGTGACACCCATTGATTCTTGTAGTGGATGTAGGTAATACCAATATTGTTCTGGGGATGTACGAAGGGCGGGAGCTGTTGCACCATTACCGGATCAGTACCTCCAGACAGGCAACCGCAGATGAATACGGCGTACTCATACATAATCTTTTTAGTATGGGTGGCGTATTAAAGGATGACATCCAAGGAGTTATTATTTCCTCTGTCGTTCCGCCATTGGTCCGTGTATTAGAAGAAATGTGCGATAAATACATAGGCAAAACGCCGTTAATCGTCGGACCGGGAATCAAGACCGGTCTTAACCTGCGTTATGAGAATCCGCGTGAAGTAGGTGCGGATCGGATCGTGAACGCTGTTGCGGCTGTCGAACGGTTCGGCGGGCCGCTGGTTGTGGTGGATTTTGGAACCGCGACGACGTTTGATTGTATTGACGATAAGGGAAACTACCTGGGTGGTGTAATTGTACCGGGTATCGGGATTTCGACAGAGGCACTGTATCAACGGGCTTCCAAGCTGCCCCGTATCGAGTTGGAGAAACCCAAAAAGGTTATTGGTCGTAATACGGTTCATGCCATGCAAGCTGGGATTATCTTCGGTTATGCTGGGCAAGTGGATGGCATTGTGAGGCGCATTAAGGAAGAAATGCAGGCGGAGCCTACGGTTATTGCTACCGGAGGTCTTGCAGAGCTAATCGCATCAGAGACAGAGAGCATTCAGAAAGTGTTGCCGATGTTGACGCTTGAAGGATTACGTATCATTTACCAACGTAACGCTGAATAAAAAAGTGGATATAAGCTGCCGCTGCGTCCAACCGATGATCTTATCGGTTTGGATTAGCGGCGTTTTTCGTCTATACTGAAATATGTTACGTTTTTGAACAATTCGCGTGATCTGTCGATGCAGGTTGTTTATATAGTAGGAAATTATGCTTCAATGATGAGCAATACAACGAAAATAAGCAGCATAGCTGTCCTGGAGAATAGGGGAGGATATCAATATGGAAAATAAGCAGGATCGACTTATTCGTGGCACAGCCATGGATGGGAGGGTTAGAGCTTTTGCTGTTCGGACAACTCAATTGGTAGAGGAATTGCGGAGAAGACATGATACGTATCCAACGGCTACCGCTGCTTTGGGGCGAACCCTCACAGCAGGAGCTATTATGGGTTCTATGCTAAAAGGCAAAGAGCGATTAACCATTCAAGTTAAAGGTGATGGACCGATTGGGCAAATCGTCGTTGATGCCAATGCTGTAGGGGAAGTGCGAGGTTATGTTACTGAACCACATGTGCATTTGCCGAGCAATAGTATGGGCAAACTGGATGTAGCGGGTGCTGTAGGTACAGAGGGGTTCATTCATATCATCAAGGATTTGGGGTTAAAAGAACCGTATCGCGGCAGTACTCCGATTATTTCCGGTGAACTGGGTGAGGACTTTACCTATTATTTTGCCAAATCGGAGCAGACCCCGTCAGCGGTGGGCTTGGGTGTGCTGGTAGATACTGATAACTCGGTTATTGTGGCCGGTGGATTTATTATTCAATTGCTTCCAGGCTTGAATGATGATGAGATAACTGCGATCGAAAATGCAGTCAGCTCCATTCCGCCCGTTACCGCTTTGCTGGATCAAGGGTTGGAACTTGATGAAATGCTGCGCTGGATGTTGCCGGACGTTCGGATTCTCGATGAATTGGATATCCATTTTCAATGTGAGTGTTCACGTGAGCGCGTGGAAAAAACATTGATCAGTTTGGGAGAAAGCGAATTAGAGCAGTTAATTGAGGAAGAAGGACAGGCTGAGGTCGTATGTCACTTTTGTAATGAGGCTTATCAGTTTAATAAAGATGAGCTGCAAAATCTGTTAGATCAAGCCAAAGCCTAACCGGATGGGCGGTGCAAGCGATGACTACACGGGAAAAGGGATTATGGACAGCTGTCATTATTCTGACCGTTAGCGTCGCCGCCTTGGGTGGTCTTATCATGCTTCGGGGGCTGTCAAAGCCGGGTGATGTAAGCAAGGATGACGGCGATCATACTGTGGCGGAGATGGGTCAGGAAGGCATATCGGAGGAACAGTGGGTAGCGGAACTGAAAAAGCGATATGGAACCAATACGCTGTTGCAAATGTTGAATCGTAAAGCCGTGCAGGCTGAAACCAAGCGTCTCGGTATCAAGATCACCCAAGAGGACTTACAGCAGGTGCTGGAGCAGGATAGTAAAGGGTATGACTCAGATCATACCTACTTTGATGAAATGCAGCGACAGTTTGGCTTAGATCCGGTTGACTTGCGGAATGAAGCGGAATACCGGATTGGTTTGGAGAAAATAGCTACGCAGGGTATTCAAGTTCAGGAAGCTGAGATTGACGAGTATTGGGAGCAGCATCCCGAGGAATTTGCCGTCGGTAAGCAGATCCAATTGGCAGCTCTTTATGTGGATAATGCGGAGGAAGCAGAAGCGTTGCTAGACCGGGTTAAGCAGGGGGAGAGCTTCGATGTGCTGATTCAAGAGCATTCAGGTAAGCCTTTCGACAAAGATAGCAGTGGACAGCTGGGATGGGTGGATGAATATGATCCATTGCAACCGGAGGCGATTATGAAGGCGGCGAGAGAGCTAAGCTCTGGGGATGTTGCGGGTCCAATCTCTGTTAACGATGGCTATGCTGTCATTTATGTACAGGATGTCCGGTTGAAGAATTCTCCGGATAAGCAGCAGATCCGGCAGCAAATTCGTCGATCTCTTGCGCTTGCACAAGCCGCTCCTTTGGAAGAGGTTGAGAAGAGTCTGCGTGATAAGTATGGAGCGCGTATTTTATCTGGAAAGAATGCATCCTCCGCTTCTCTGTAACGTAGTGAAAGAACATTGGTTTGAAGGAAGCGCGATGCTGATAACGCGGGTTGACAGCATCGCAGCTTACTCACTCGTATTGACATTGGAATTGAAGATTGTTATGATTAGCGTATAAAACCCACTATTTTTATCGGAAATTAAATGAACGGTACAAAATTAAAGTGATTGACTAAGATTGATCTACAATATGATTTCGCATTTTTTAATATATCATCTACAGTCAGGGAGGAATTATCATGGCTAAAGTTGTTAATAACATCACCGAACTTATCGGGGAAACCCCCCTCGTTCGCCTCAACCGGATCGTACCGGAAGATAGCGCTGAAATCTATTTGAAACTGGAATATCAGAACCCAGGCTCCAGTGTAAAAGATCGTATTGCGATTAGTATGGTAGAAGAAGCTGAACGTGAAGGTCTGCTTAAGCCAGGCGGTACCATTATTGAAGCAACTAGCGGTAATACAGGAATCGGCTTGGCTATGGTTGCTGCTGCGAAGGGCTATAAGGCAGTCATCGTTATGCCAGAAACGATGAGCATAGAGCGTCGTAATTTGTTGCGCGCTTATGGAGCCGAACTTGTGTTAACACCAGGATCAGAAGGCATGAACGGGTCCGTTAAGAAAATGGAAGAATTGCTGAGTGAAAATCCGGATTATTTTGCTGCTGAGCAGTTCAAGAACAAAGCTAATATCAAAATTCACCGTGAAACGACCGGTCCTGAGATTGTGGAAGCCATTCATTCCATTGGCGGAACTCTGGACGCTTTTATAGCGGGAATAGGTACTGGCGGAACCATTTCTGGAGCCGGTGAAGTGCTTAAGAAAGAATTCCCTGATATTAAAGTTGTGGCCGTAGAACCTGCCTCTTCCCCGCTGTTAGCAGGCGGTAAGCCAGGACCCCACAAGATCCAAGGGTTGGGTGCCAACTTTATTCCTGAAATTTTAAACCGTGATATCTATGATGAAATTATTCATGTAGAAAACGACGAAGCTTTCGAGGTAGCACGTAGAGTGGCCAAGGAAGAGGGCATTTTGTCCGGTATTTCATCTGGCGCGGCTGTCCATGCGGCTTTGAAACTTGCTAAGCAATTGGGCAAGGGTAAACGGATCGTTGTCATTATTCCAAGTAATGGAGAACGTTACCTGAGTACACCACTGTACAATTTCGAGCTGTAATTATGTCGTAATTGTGTATACTATACGTAAGGATTCCCTCATTTCCCTGTTGCAGGGGAGTGGGGGTTTCTTTTTAAGGAGAGAATGTAGACTTATTGAAAAGTTGGGAAGGGGAAGCACACACGGATGAAATCGACAGCTAGAGTGACGGAGGCGCAGTGGCAGGTTTGGCAGGAGGAAGGCTGGAGCATACTTCCCTATATCGCCGAGTACCCATTACCCGTGGGAGGGCTACCGTCATCGTGGCGGAAGGCTTGGGAGGATTCGTCGCCATATGCCTTTTTGCTGGAGAGCGCTAAAGGTGGGAGGTACACCTATCTGGCCTTAAATCCGGTTGCTGTATTGGAAGGCAAGGGAGAACATGCAGTTTGGACTGATTTGCAAAGTGGGAAGCATGGAGATATGCATGGTCAACCTTTGAAAGTCATGAACAACTGGATCGCTCCTTACCGTGCACCGCGTGTACCTGGCATGCCCTTTTTCTCTGGAGGATTTGCGGGTTATCTTGGATACGATGTAGCTCGCTCGTTGGAGCGTTTGCCATCTCAAGCTGCAGACGATACGGGCATACCTGATTATGTATGGATGAGGGTGAATGAGCTGTGGATTTATGATCACGAAAAATCCTGCATATATTGCGCTGTTCATATGCCCAATCCTGCCCGCTCCGGTGAATTCATTAGCCAGACTGATTTGGCTAATGAGCTTATGGTGGATGAGACCATATCGATACTTGGCAAACTTTATGCGGAAGCGGTCCAACGTGCAGGACGCATGCTGACTCAGTGGAAGAACATCATACATGCGGGAGAGACTGATCCAGCTCATCCTCGCCGTTGTGCTCGGCTGTCCGAAAAAGGATTAGAGGCTGCTCATCAAGAATCTGAAGGATGGGCAGCGGCATTCAACCAACAAGATTTTGAACATGCCGTGAAACGTGTGCAGGAATATATTGCCCAAGGGGATGTATTTCAGGTTAACTTGTCGATTCGTCAGCAACGTACGCTTGCAGCCCTTCCTGAGAATATATATGAATGGCTTCGTCTGCTGAATCCATCCCCTTATATGGGTATGCTGCGTATGCCAGATTTACGGATCGTCAGTGGATCGCCAGAATTGTTGGTGAAGCTGGAGGATGGACGTGTGAGCGCCCGACCTATTGCAGGTACGAGAAGAAGGGGGCTAACACCGGATGAAGATGCCGCTATGGCAGCAGAGCTTCTATCAAGCGAAAAAGAACGCGCCGAGCATATTATGCTCGTCGATCTGGAGCGTAACGATATCGGACGGATTGCCGAATACGGATCGGTGCATGTACCTGAACTGCTGACTGTCGAGTATTATTCGCACGTTATGCATTTGGTTTCTCAGGTGGAGGGGAAGTTAGCCTCAGGTCGTACAGCTATAGATGTAATTGCGGCTACCTTTCCAGGCGGAACCATTACCGGGGCACCCAAGGTGCGCACGATGGAAATCATCGAAGAATTAGAGCCTGTCCGGCGGGGGCCTTATACTGGGTCCCTTGGATGGATTGACTATAACGGTAATATGGAATTAAATATTATAATAAGAACACTAGCTGTTAAAGGCAGCACTGCCTATTTACAGACAGGTGCGGGGATCGTCATTGATTCAGACCCGTACAGGGAATATCGGGAATGTCGGAACAAGGCCAGAGCTGTCATGAAGGCGGTACAATGTGGTGAAGAAGAAGCCGCTTTGAGCAGAAGCGGTATCACAGGAGGGTGAGTCGTATGATTTTGGTGATTGATAATTATGATTCGTTTACGTACAATCTTGTTCAGTATTTGGGTGAACTTGGCGAAGAAGTAACCGTAAAACGGAACGATGAGATTGATGTGAAAGGCATAGAAGAGCTGGCACCAGAGCATATTTTGATCTCGCCGGGTCCATGCACGCCGAATGAGGCGGGGATATCACTGGATGTGATCAGCCATTTTAAAGGTCGCATTCCGATTTTTGGCGTTTGCCTCGGCCATCAGGCCATCGGACAGGCTTTTGGCGGTAAGGTTATCCGGGCTGAACGACTCATGCACGGTAAAACCTCACCGATTCTTCATCACAATACGTCAGTATTTGAAGGCTTGCCTTCTCCGTTCACAGCAACCCGGTATCACTCATTGCTGGTAGAGCGCGAGAGTCTGCCTGAGTGTCTAGAGATTACCGCTGAAACCGCAGAAGGTGAAATTATGGGTTTGCGGCATAAAGAATTTGCCGTAGAAGGAGTTCAGTTCCATCCAGAATCCATTATTACGGATTACGGGCATCAGCTGTTACGCAATTTCCTAAAACGCAAGGTAGGCGTTTGATTCATGAAATATATCGGAGTCAACGGCGTCCTCACGGAAGCCGCAAAAGCCGTGGTTCACGTAAGTGATCACGGCTTTTTATACGGAATGGGTTTGTTTGAAACATTCCGCACCTACAAGGGTGCCCCATTCTTGCTGGATCGGCATCTGCATCGACTACAGGAAGGCTGCCGAATGCTTGGCATTCCTTTTCAACCTGATGAGGAGCAGCTTACGAAACACATTCAGCATCTGATGGTGGCGAATGGACTGGATGAAGCCTATATCCGCTACACCGTATCAGCGGGTGAAGAGGCGCTAGGATTGCCGACGGGTGACTATACGCGCCCCAACCATATTTTGTTTGCCAAACCGTTGCCCTCTACCAATACACAAACCGGGCAATCCACTTCCCCATCGGCGCTTCAGTTGTTGCGAACCCCCAGAAACACTCCAGAGGGTGAGGTTCGCTTAAAGTCGCTCCATTATATGAATAACATTCTTGCGAAGCGGGAACTTCAGCAGTATGCCGAGGCTGTCCGTTATAAGGCTGAAGGAATGATGCTTACGGCGGATGGTTTTCTGGCAGAGGGAATGGTCAGCAATTTGTTTTTTGTGCGGAATAATACGCTGTATACCCCTGACTTGTCTACAGGGATTCTGCCAGGCATTACACGTGAATTCATTTTGGAGCTGGCGCATCTGCGAGACATTCCTTGTGAGCAAGGCTTGTACCGCTGGGACGAGCTGAAACAGGCTGATGAAATTTTTATGACCAACTCTATACAAGAAATACGGCCCGTGGATTTGTTGTTGGAGCCGGGAGGAGCAACCAACCATGTATCGGTTCTCTTGACGCACCCCAAGTCCATAACAGCTTTGCTGTTGCACGATTATAGACAGAAAGCAGGGATCAAGTGAACATACCGACCCTTTATCAACGTAGTTACCGAATGGGGGATGCCGAGCTTACACTCGGACATTCCACACAGATCATGGGTATACTGAATGTGACCCCGGATTCATTTTCCGATGGAGGATTACATTATAACCCGGAGATTGCTGTTTTACATGCATTGAAGCTGGTGGAAGATGGAGCTGATATCATTGACATTGGCGGGGAGTCTACCCGTCCCGGTCATGATCCAGTAGGTGTGGAAGAGGAGCTGGCTCGGGTCATTCCGGTCGTCCAGGCCATCCATCGTATCGCACCGCACATTCCATTATCTGTAGATACTTACAAAGCTGAAGTAGCCAGAAAGGCACTCGAAGCTGGCGCACATATCATTAATGATGTGTGGGGGTTTAAGGCAGACCCTGATATGGCACGTGTAGCTTCGGAATTCGATTGCCCGGTCATTTTGATGCATAATCGTCATGACCATAACTATAGTGATTTGGTTTCTGATATGCTGTCCGATTTAAAAGAGAGTATCCGATTAGCGCTGGATGCGGGGGTACGTGAGGAACAGATCATTTTAGACCCAGGTATCGGTTTTGCCAAGGATTACGATGAAAATATTCATGCCATGACTTCTCTCGATAGATTGGGTCAGCTGGGCTTTCCGCTGTTATTGGCTACGTCGCGCAAAAGATTTATTCGTACAGCACTGGATTTGCCTGTGAATGATGTGGTGGAGGGCACGGCGGCTACTGTTGCTTTTGGCATTGCTCAAGGGTGCCAGATTGTGCGTGTACACGATGTGGCGCAAATCAAGCGCACCGTACGTATGTGTGATGCGATGGTGTACGGGTCTAAAAATGCACTGAGTTATGGTGGTTAGGAGACGCTTCATGAATGATTTGATCCTGTGATCGCTGTTGCAACGGGATTCTTTTGAATTGGTAAAACATATGACTGTAGGAATCCCGTTGAGTATATGCTTACGATGTAGCTTTTCCTTGAAAAGCTTTGGAGGCGAGCGCTACGCTTCTCCGGATTCAAATCCTTCATTCCGCTACAACGCACCATAAAGTCACTGTATTTTTTAGAGAGAAATTAATGTAAGAAGAACGGAAAAAATAGTAGAACGAAAACGAAGTGGACGGAATGGTGCTGTACAAGCGAAGCGGTCGCCTTTGTGCCAGGATTCCAACCATTTTATCCTAATATAAGGAAATCTGGGCACAACAGCGATGGGAAGTACCATCCGACCGCGTAGTGGTGCCGCGTGTACACCTTTAGTTGAGCTTATTTAGAAAAATCTAATAAATAACAGGGGGCCTACCCACAATGGATAAAATGAAATTGCATCGTATGGAGTATTACGGATATCATGGCGTTTTTCCAGAGGAACGTAAGCTGGGACAACGTTACTATATTGATTTGGAACTGGAGCTTGATCTGCGTGAAGCGGGTGAGCAGGATGCTTTGGACAAAACGGTTAATTACGCCGAGGTGCATTACACCGTTAAAGATATTGTAGAAAAGGAGTCTTACCAATTGATTGAAGCTTTGGGCGAACGTATTGCATCTTCCCTACTGGACACTTATACTAGTGTCAATGCACTGACTGTCAAAGTCACGAAGCCGCATCCGCCATTTGATATTCATTTTCAAGGCGTGACGGTTGAGCTTTATCGCGCAAGAAAGTAGGAAAGATACATGAATGCACATTCGACCTCTGAGGCATCAGAGGCTTATATTGCTTTAGGGGCTAATTTGGGGGAGCGCGAGCATACCCTGTATGAAGCCATTACGGCGCTGGACGAACATCCGGGTATCCGGGTAATACGGTGCTCCAGCCTGTACGAAACAGAGCCTGTTGGGTATCTGGATCAACCTTCTTTTTTGAACATGACGGTAGCCCTATCTACAACACTTGCTCCAGAGGAGCTTCTGGTATATATGCTGGAGGTGGAGAGTCGTCTGGGGAGAGTAAGACATATTCCTAATGGTCCACGAACCATTGATCTGGACTTGTTATGGATGGGAGCGGCACAACTGGCTACACCGGATTTGGAGCTTCCTCACCCTCGCATGTTGGAGCGTGCTTTTGTACTGGTTCCCTTGGCTGACATCGTTCCGAACCAAGATCCGTCCGGTCTGTACAGTATCGTGCATACTGCATTGAATTCTGTGGATGGAAAGGACGGCATACAGCTTTGGAAAACATGCAGCTGGCGCAACGACTCCGCGCCTTTCGGAAACTAAAAGGGTTCACACAGCAGGAGTTGGCAGAGCGTACCGGTATATCTTTGACTGTATTAGGTGCTGTGGAGCGAGGCAATCGTACAATAGACTTAGACATGCTGAACATTATCGCCCAAACGCTAGAAATTGAAGTCCGGGAACTGACAGAATGACGATAAATAATGATACAAAAGAAAGAATAAAGGGGTGAACAGATATGTTGAAAATCGGCGGTATTGAAATGAAAAACCAAGTCGTTCTGGCTCCGATGGCAGGCGTGTGCAACCCTGCTTTTCGCCTGATCGCCAAGGAATTCGGTACAGGCTTGGTATGTGCAGAGATGGTTAGTGATAAGGCGATCATTCACGGCAACAAGCGTACACGTGAGATGCTGTTTGTAGATGAGCGCGAGAAGCCGCTTAGCTTGCAAATTTTCGGAGGCGACCGTGAAACTCTGGTGGAAGCAGCGAAGGTCGTAGATCAGGAAACGAATGCAGATATTATTGATATCAATATGGGTTGCCCGGTTCCCAAAGTGACCAAATGTGATGCAGGTGCTCGTTGGCTGCTCGATCCAAACAAGATTTATGAAATGGTATCGGCGGTAGTGGAATCAGTAAACAAGCCGGTTACTGTGAAAATGCGTATTGGTTGGGATAGTGAGCATATTTATGCCGTAGAGAACGCTCGCGCTGTTGAACGTGCCGGAGGACAGGCCGTTAGCGTACATGGCCGTACACGGGAGCAACTGTATACGGGACTTGCGAATTGGGATATTATAAAAGAAGTTAAAGAAGCAGTTTCCATTCCTGTAATTGGAAATGGCGATGTGGCATCACCGGAAGATGCTCGCCGTATGCTGGATTTGACCAATTGTGATGGCGTTATGATCGGACGCGGTGCTCTGGGAAATCCGTGGATGCTTTACCGTACGATTGAGTACTTGCAATCAGGTGAGCTGTTGCCCGATCCTTCACCGGAAGAAAAAATTCGTATTGCCATTCTGCATATGGATCGTCTGGTTGCTTTGAAGGGTGAAGCAGTAGCTGTTCGTGAAATGCGCAAGCATCTGGCTTGGTACCTCAAGGGGCTTAAAGGTTCAGCACGTATTAAGGATGTCATTATGGAAGAAACAAAGCGCGACGATATGGTACGTATTTTGGATCAATTTGTATCTCAATTGCACATGGTAGAAAACGATGAGCCTTTTACAAGTGCTGCATCTCCTGCTGCTGTTGCGCAATAAGGAAGATGTTCCTGCCTGTGCGCGCGATTGACTTTTCCAATTGCTTGCCCTATAATCGTTCAGTATAAAATCTTGATGTATGCTACAAATTGTGTGCAGCTCTCAAGACAACAGCAGGAAATGTTCTCATTCCCTCAGAGTGGCATATTATGTTTTGAAAGCGTGCATTCCGATGCACTTTTAAACTTTTCCCATGACAGGAGAATCGGTTAAGATGAGCGATAAAGAAGTCATTCTGACACAGGAAGGTCTTAGAAAGCTCGAAGATGAGCTTGAGAACTTAAAGTCTGTCAAACGCCGCGAAGTGGCTGAACGGATTAAGGTAGCCATCGGATACGGAGATATTAGTGAAAACTCCGAATATGAGGATGCGAAGAATGAGCAGGCCTTTATTGAAGGCCGTGTAATTACGTTGGAAAAGATGCTACGCAATGCCCGCATTATCAATAGTGATGAAATTGACACCGATGTTGTGGGAGTAGGCGCAACTGTGACTGTTGAAGATTTGGAATTCGGAGATATTACAGAGTATGCTATCGTAGGTTCTGCCGAATCTGACCCGCTACAGAACAAGATTTCGAATGAAAGTCCGGTTGGCAAGGCAATTCTCGGTAAGAAAAAGGGAACTGTTGTGGATGTCACCGTTCCAGCAGGCGTTATTCAATATAAAATCGTGGATATCAAGAAATAAGACACGGACTTTGGAATTTAATGTAAAAGCTTCCTTGTGGAAGCTTTTTTTCTCTACACCCGGACGGACCCCGGCCCGTCTATTCATATTGAAGGAGCTGATTTAGCACCATGTCGGATGAAACTACTAACCAGGAAACACAAGAAAACCGCGAGGAATTAAGTGAATTATTGCAAATTCGTCGTGCCAAATTGGACGAGCTTCGCTCATTGGGCATTGATCCTTTTGGACGCAAATACATACGCACAGCTGAAGCGGGCGTACTACTGAGCAAGTATGACAGTTTGACTAAGGAAGAACTGGAAGAAAAGAATATTGAAGTTAGCATAGCAGGCCGTATTATGGCTAAACGTGTTATGGGAAAAGCCAGCTTTGCTCATATACAGGATCTTAGCGGACGTATTCAAATTTATGTTCGTCAAGATACGGTTCCTGAATCCAAATATAAAGCATTTGGTATTTTGGATCTGGGCGATATTGTTGGTGTTAAGGGTGTGCTCTTTAAGACCAAAACAGGTGAAACAACGATCAAAGTGCTCGATATTGAGGTCTTGTCCAAATCCTTGTATCCATTACCAGAGAAATATCATGGTCTGAAGGATGTTGAATTGCGTTACCGTCAGCGCTATGTCGATCTGGTTATGAACCCTGAAGTACAAAAAACGTTCATTACACGGTCCCGTATTATTCAATCCATGCGTCGTTATCTCGATTCGCTCGGCTATTTGGAAGTTGAAACCCCAACATTACATTCCATTGCTGGCGGAGCGGCAGCGAAGCCATTTGTTACGCACCATAATGCATTGGACATGCAGCTTTATATGCGTATTGCTATTGAACTCCATTTGAAACGACTAATTGTCGGCGGAATGGAGAAAGTATATGAGATCGGTCGTGTTTACCGTAATGAAGGTATTTCGACCCGCCATAACCCTGAGTTTACGATGATTGAGCTGTATGAAGCGTATGCTGATTATAAAGATATCATGCAATTGACGGAAAACATGGTTGCACATATTGCGCAAGAAGTACTGGGCACACAGCACATTCAATATCAAGGCCAGGAAGTGGATCTGACGCCGCAATGGCGCAGAGTCTCCATGGTTGATGCTGTTAAAGAAGTAACAGGCGTAGACTTTAGCGTGCAGATGAGTAATGAAGAAGCTCATCGCCTTGCGAAAGAGCATAAAGTTCCGGTTGAACCGCACATGACCTTTGGCCATATCCTGAATGCATTCTTTGAGCAGTTCGTAGAAGAAACGCTCATTCAGCCAACCTTTATTACGGGACATCCGGTTGAAATCTCGCCGTTGGCCAAGAAAAACGAACAAGATCCGCGGTTTACGGATCGCTTTGAGCTGTTCGTGGTCGCTCGTGAGCATGCGAATGCGTTCACTGAGCTGAATGATCCAATCGACCAGCGCCAACGTTTTGAAGCTCAATTGCTGGAACGTGAGCACGGTAACGATGAGGCTCATGAAATGGATGATGACTTTATCCGCGCCTTGGAATACGGTATGCCGCCAACAGGCGGATTGGGCATCGGCATCGATCGTTTGGTCATGTTGCTGACAGATGCGCCTTCCATTCGCGATGTGCTGCTTTTCCCGCATATGCGTAACCGTACAGTAGAATAACATAACATTATGAATATAGAGGATCAGCCGGGTTTCCCGTGTCTTGTTCCTCTTTTTCATAAGAACGGATGGAGAGAATACTCTAATGAAACGCAGCGTCAAGCTTAGTCGGTTCGCATCGCCTCCTTTTATATTGGTCATTGGATATTTATTGATTATTGCATTGGGTACTTTGCTACTGATGCTTCCTGTTGCCAATCATAGTGGTCATGCTCCGCATTGGATTGATTCGCTTTTTACGTCCGTCTCAGCCGCTTGTGTCACAGGACTGGTCGTCGTTGACGTCGATTCAACGTATACGATGTTTGGCGAAACCGTCATTTTGGTGCTGATGCAGCTAGGCGGGCTGGGGTTTATGACCTTAGCGACCTTGTTTGCGCTGTTATTGGGGCGGCGATTATCGCTGAAGGATCGGTTGCTGCTTAAGGAGGCTATTAATGCCGATAGCATGGAAGGGATCGTGCGTATTATTCGCAAGGTGCTGATCTTTTCTTTTACCATTGAGGCGATAGCTGCCGTTGTCTTGGCTTTGCGGTGGATGCGAGAGATGCCTGTCGGACAAGCGATCTATTATGGAATATTCCATTCCGTATCCCTCTTTAATAACGGGGGATTCGATCTGTTCGGGACTAGCTTCCAACAGTACGCTGGAGATTTTGTTTTCAATATGATTGCATCTGTGCTCGTTATATCAGGAGGCTTGGGTTTCCTTGTACTTAGCGATTTGTTCGATTTTCGCCGTACCCGGAGACTATCTCTACACTCCAAAATGGTGCTAAGCGTGTCGGGAGCGCTCATTGTGATTGGTGCGCTGGTTTTATTTATTTTTGAGTTTACCAATGCACGAACCTTGGGTGCGCTGAACTGGGAAGGCAAAGTATATGGAGCTGTCTTTCAATCGGTCTCCACGAGATCATCAGGTACGAGCACAGTCGATATCAGCGGGTTAAGGCAGGCAAGTCAGTTTTTTATTATGTTGCTGATGATTATCGGTGCTTCTCCGGGCTCCACGGGAGGAGGAATCAAAACGACTACGTTTCTGCTTATGGTAGGTGCGCTAATCGCCGTCATGCGAGGACAGAAGGAAATTGTATTTTTCCGTCATAGGGTCCCCAAAGATATCATGATGCGGGCGCTGACCATTATTGTACTAGCCCTATTTATATTCTCGATTGTGGTTATACTGCTCTTAATGACAGAGGATGCCCCATTTCTCTCCCTGGCATTTGAGGCTGCTTCCGCAATTGGAACGGTAGGGTTGTCCGTAGGAGTGACGCCAGGGTTGTCTGACGCAGGCAAGCTGATTATTTGTGTGACTATGTTTATTGGTCGAATTGGTCCTCTTACGATTGCCTATGCCATTCGTCCACGCTCAACCAAGACATTGTACCGTCGTCCCGAAGGGCATATTGTAATTGGATAGTGTATCGGTGAAAAAAGATGTACCCGTGCTGATTAGCATAGGTACATCTTTTTTCATTTCAGATCATCATAATTCTTTATGGGTAGCATATCATGAAAAATGCCCATTTTGAGAACAAGACGAAATAGTTTGAACAGATACTGTTTTTTGCAGAAAAAACGGCTATTTGTTTCCTTTTATGTAATTATAGACAAAATACTAGGAATATTATGTATAATATTGTATGATAGTGGGCATGAAAGGGGGATAGTTGAGGTGAATACCAATTTCTAATTTGAAAGGAATCATCTATTATGTATTTATTTATTATTAGTGCCGAAGTTTTATTTTGGGTTTTTGTTGTTGCAGGCTTGATCGCAAGGTATATGTTTGGCTTGAAGAAGTTAGGCGGCCTTCTTTTACTATTTACCCCCATTATTGATATCCTGCTACTAATTGCGGTGTTTATCACGGTGAAAAGTGGCATGGAGATTACGACTGCTACTGGCTTGGCGGCCTGTTATTTTGGTATTACAGTAGCATTTGGTCATAGGTTAATTAAGTGGGCGGATGTACGGTTCTCCCATTGGTTTGGTAAGGGACCCAAGCCTGAACGCAAGTATGGTGCTGCTCATGCAAAAGAGGAACGGATAGGTTGGTTGCTTCACCTTTTGGGTTGGGCTATAGGTAATGCTTTGTTGCTCGCCATCATTGTGTATGTTGATGATCCTCAGCGTACGGTGTCTTTGGAGGGCATTATGCAAACATGGGCGATCGTTCTGGTAATCGACTTTGTTGTCTCCTTTAGCTATACTTTAGCTCCCAAAAAACAAAAGCGTAGTCTATAAAGGTTAAGGTTTTACACTTAGATGATATCTGGCTGGTCACTCAGGATGTTCAAATCGGGAGAGTCATTGTTGGTGAAAATGAAGTGGTTACTTCCGGTAGTGGGGTGAGTCTGTCATTGGAATGTAAATATTTACAAAAATATGCGGATTTTATGTTTAACTTGCTTTGACAGTCACCTTATTTTCGCCTCGCTACCTTTTTTCACACACATGTATCCCTTTCGATTTGAACACAGACCAACAGAAGCAACACAATTATTTTTTGTGAGATGACAGACAGCATACATGATGTGTTATACAAATTTTAAAATAAATTTTGTGATTTGCCTAAAACGTCGCCTATCTAAGTTTGGCAATTAACGCGATAATATTCCAGGAAAGATTACATATGTCTATAAATGTAGACATACTCAATTAAGTTGTTATTTTGTTTAAAAATGTAAAAAAGAAAGGTGGTTTCTGTGGCAGTACTACTGAGCGGTAAGAACATTTTGATTATGGGCGTGGCTAATAACAGGAGTATTGCTTGGGGGACAGCTCAATCTTTAGCTGCTGAAGGGGCACAACTCATTTTTACTTACGAAAATGAGAGGGTTGCAGAGCGGGTACTAAAGCTTGCTGAAACCATTCCGGGAGCACTGGTCTGTCCTTGCGATGTACAAAGCAATGAAGAGCTTGATGCATTGGCGGATTTTCTAAAAGAAAAAGTAGGCGTGTTGCATGGTTATTTTCACAGTGTCGCCTATGCTAAGGCTGAGGATTTGGATGGCTTGTTCGTTGACACTTCTCGCGAGGGATTCGCCGTTGCACAAGAAATCAGCGCCTATTCCTTGGCTGCTGTATCCCGTCGAGTGTACCCACTGATGACAGAGGGTGGGAGTATCGTCACCATGACGTATATTGGCGCAGAACGAGCGATCAAAAATTACAATGTTATGGGTGTGGCGAAGGCTTCACTGGAAGCCAGCATGCGTTATCTGTCGAATGATCTGGGCACATATGGCATTCGTGTAAATGCGATTTCCGCTGGTCCGATACGGACTTTGGCTGCCTATGGCATTAAGGATTTTAACACAATGCTCAAACATATTGAAGAAACTACGCCCCTACGCAAGACGGTTGATACGTCTGAAGTCGGAGATACGGCGTTATTCCTATTTTCCCATTTATCGAGAGGCATTACGGGTGAAGTTATCCATGTAGATGCTGGATACCATATTACGGGGATGTAAGGAGGGAACGTTGTGCTTATTACGCATACGGATTGCCGGATTATCTCATCTGAAGGAATTATGACCAGGGAGCGTCTGGAGCGAGACGTTACGATCTTCTCCCGGATGTTGACTCTCAGAGGCATTCCCGAAGACGGTAGAGTGATTCTGAAAGCGGCCAATTCTTATTGGTTTGTTGTGTCTCTGTTCTCCCTGTGCAATATCGCTGTTTCGGTGACTGTGGTGGACGAGCAGACTGTGCTCGATGAGGTGGCCCAAATCTATGATGAAGCGGATGCCTGTTGCATCCTTACGGATTCCGATTTAGAACTTCCTCATGCACTCGTTATTCTGATTCAAGATCTGATTCAAGAAGAAACAGTGCACCCGGATTGGGTGGGAGAGCCAAAGCTTGAAGCCCTCGACTTTAACAAGTGGTGCGAGAGGCCAGATGCGCTCATTCTGTATTCTTCAGGTACGACGGGAAAACCCAAGGGAATCGTGAAAGCTGGTTCAGCTTTTATGGAGAACATCAGGCATTCCATACACGCCATGAACTACCTACCGTCTGACCATATGCTCCCCGTTGTGCCTTTCTCTCATTTTTATGGAATCTCACTTATCTTCTCCTGGTGGTTAACCTCATGTTCTCTCATCATCTGCAATCCAAAAAACCTCTGGAGCGTCATTGCAAGTATTACGAAAGACCGGGCGACGGTCGTAGATGCTAACCCCTCTGCTTTTTACACCTTGTTGCGTATGCTAAACCGAAAACCCGAACAACTGGAAATGGTCAAGGAAGCCCCGGTGCGCATGTGGTGCGTAGGCGGTTCTCCACTTACCCAAGACCTTGAAGAGAAATTTAACAACATATTTGGACAGCCCCTGCTGAATGGTTACGGTCTTTCTGAACTGGGCAACGTTACGCTGGGGACGCTAGAGTGTCCGAAGGGTTGTGGACTACCATTACCTGGTGTGGATTTGAAAATACTAGATTCTACAGGCAAACAGCAGACGGACGGTGTCGTAGGCGAAGTGTGGATACGCAGTGCTGGATGCATGGAAGGTTATCTGAATCGTCCAGACCTGACGCAATCCGTTCTACAGGACGGTTGGTTCAAGACGGGGGATCTGGGCTATCTGGATGACGGAATGCTGTATGTCATTGGACGCAGCGGCAAGACGGTCAACCGGATGGGCTATATGGTATCTCCGGTCTATATTGAGGACCGGATTGGTTCTCTAGGTTACCGATCCTGCGTGATCACCTTGGAGGATGAGGCTAAAGGGACATTACTTGTTGCCTTCATCGAAGGCGAATCCTTGCAAGCCTTGTCTGTACTCCGCAAAGAAATAAATCGTGTGCTCCCTTCATACATGTTTCCCGATCTTTTGCTTCCGCTCGACCACTTTCCTTTAAATCGCAATGGAAAAGTGGATCGTTTGGAGATGGAGCGTATTGCCCTGGAAAAAGTTGCTTCTCGCAAAGTATAGCAAGATATTTACCAAAACCGCATATAGGAAAGGGAGAATGTGCCATGAATATAAATCCAGAATTGGCAGAAAACACACTGTTTTTGGAAAGGCATGAATCTATTCTGAAATGCCTCAATTATTTGATTGAAAATCGGCAGGAAGTGATGGATATTCTCACGCAATTTTCATCCTATCGGGCCGCCAATGCAGAAATTGACTCCACGATCCTCACACTTCAAGGTGCTCTGCAAGAAGTGCAGACCTATCAGCCAAGTCGGCAACGATCTATGGCTGTATTCATGCCTTCCAACGTCATTTTATACTCCTATGCATTATACCTTTTGATTCCGTCCCTGTACGTTGAAAATATAGACTTTCGCCCTTCTTCTCACGTAAATGAGTACGTCAACATGCTGCATGAAAAGCTTCAGGCTGTACATGGATTACCCATCTATATTCGTAAAGTTAGCCAGAAGGTGTTCATGGAGAATTCCGTTATGCCAGCTGATATTGTGGTGTTCACCGGAAGCTATACCAATGCAGAGAAGATCAAAAAACAGATTCGAAAAGATCAGCTCTACATTTTTTACGGACAAGGGCTAAATCCTTTCATTATCGGGCCTGATGCAGATCTGGAGCTGGCGGTTACCGATGTAATCCGAATGAGATTGTTCAACTCTGGACAAGACTGCCTAGGTCCCGACATCATTCTGGTACATCAAGATGTGAGTGAGCATTTCAAAGATCTGCTGATTCAACAGCTTGACCAACTCGTGTTTGGAGCCAACAATGATCCGAACGCAAACTATACCCCTATATTCTACAAAGACACGCTATATTCGGTTTCTGAGTATTTTAACACGAACGACAAATTTATTATTTACGGCGGCGGCATTGATTTCCGTACGAAAAAGATGGAGCCAACGGTTGTATATAGTGAATTGGATCAGAATCTGGAGATTATTGAGTATTTTTCGCCAGTCTTCAATGTAGTTAGCTACCAAGACGACGAGCAACTGATCAAGCGTATTTCCTCCAGTTATTTCAGTGAACGTGCAATGGGTTGCAGCTTATACGGATCGGAGCACCTGACTGACGTTCTACGAAAGAAGCACACATTGACCATTAATCAGACGCTTGAGGATGTGGATCAAGGCAATAAGCCTTTTGGTGGCTACGGCACGATGTCGAACTATATTTTTTACGATTTCAAGCTCATTTCGAAGCCGATCTTGATTTCAGAAATTGTCGCAGAATATTTGTCGGAAAAGAGGAGTTTGGTATGACTGCGAGCTTCTTCCCCTGGGATGCCATTATTGGCTACTTAAAATCGGCTGGGGTTCAGCATCTCTTTGGATTACCAAGTGATGATCTCAAAATCGTATCGTCACTCCCCTCATCCGGTATGGATTTTATTTTGTGCAAAGATCAACGTAATGCTGTGTTCATGGCAGCAGGTTATGCGCTCACCACCAACCAGATGTCCGTATGTGTTGTGGGGAAAGGCCCTGCGCTCAGTAATACACTTACAGGGCTGCTGGAAGCCAAGAACCTGGGCGCTCCGCTCCTGCTTCTGGCGCTTGGTACTGGCGGAGACAAGCTGGGTACCCGATCCTTTCAGGAAGCCGATCAAATTTCACTCGTGAAGCCGCTCGTAAAATGGGCTTATCGTGTCGAGCATGTGGATCGGCTTGTATGGGCGATGGAGCGGGCTGCCTTTTTGGCTATCAATGGAGCACCGGGTCCTGTCTATATCGAACTCCCTGAAAACCTGATGGACCAGCCTGTGCCAACAGGGCTTCAGTTTACCCCACCAGAAAAGCTGTCGTGCTCTCCGTCTCGTCGGGAGTTGGATGCGGCTTGGGCGATTATAAAGACGGCGCGCAGGCCGCTCATTCTAGTCGGAGGGGGAATGAAGTCAGGTACAGGTGATGTGATTGAGCGGTTCGCTCACCAACATGGAGCGGCCTTGTTCGCAACTGCCTCGGGACGGGGTGTAGTGGATGAAGAACACGAACTTTTCTGCGGTGTTGCCGGACTCTATACGGATCTCAGTCTAAGACAAATCTGGAAGGAATCTGATGTGGTGATCACACTGGGCAGCCGCTTGGAAGAAACGGCTACGTTCGAGTGGGATATTCTGCTACAGGATACACCTTTGATTCAAGTCAATGTAAATCTGGAGGATTTTGCACACGAATACAGGGGTATCAAAGTGCTTGGTGATGGATATGCAGCAGTGGAGCAATGGCATGATCGGCTAGGGCAGAAGCCTGATGGAGTGTGGCTTGAAACAATCAGGAGCTGTAAAGAGAAGGCTTTTTCTCATAGGGCTATCTATCTGGAGGAATTGCAAAAGGCTCCTGGGATCCACGTTCCTGAGCTGTTGGACATGATTCAGACGGAGTTCCCCGAAAATCTGGTGCTTCTTCAAGAGAATGGATTGCAGGATATGTGGTCCTATTTTTATCCATATTTCCGCTTTGCCCAAGGCTCTCTTTCGATTGTTCCTAGTGATCAAACAAGCCTAGGATTCGGTGCGGCTGCTGCTCTGGGAGCAAGTGTGGCAACGCAACGTCCAGTAGTGGCACTTGTAGGTGACGGTGCGTTCAATCTCTTCTGTTCGGATTTTATGACGGCGGTGGAGTATCAAATACCATTAATCTATGTCGTACTCAATAATGGTGGGTATGGTTGGTTACAGAATCAGATGAATTATAAGCATCTCACAGGGCAGTCCCTCCCGTTTGTTTCTGAGGCGGCCAAGACAGGAATTCAAATTCCCCAGTATGAGTTTGTAGAGAGCCTCGCAATTCGGAGTAAGGGAGAGGCACGGGAACAGCTTCAGCTTGCTTGGCAAAAGTATCAGGAGAACAAGCTTGTGGTCGTCGAGGTATATGCTGATCTTGCGGATGTGCATGAAAAAATCAGCCATGTGTATGGCGACTTTCCTCTCTACGAGCAACAGGCTTCCAAGAATTAATTTCAACGAAGGACGTGGATACAGTGAGAAGACGTGTTGTAGTGACTGGACAGGGAGTCGTAACGCCGGTTGGGCTTAATCTTACGGATTTCTGGAATTCACTGTTGAAAGGAAAAAGCGGAATTGGACCGGTCACTGTTTTCGATACAGCGGACATTCCGACAAAGATCGGTGCACAGGTTACGGGCTTTGACCCATTGCAATATATGAGTAAGAAGGAAGCTAATAAAGTGGCACAGTTCACTCAGTTTGCTTTGGCGGCTGCCCGGCAGGCGGTGGAGCAATCCAAATTAGTGATTGATGAGCGGAATGCAAGTCGCGTGGGGGTTATTGTCGGCTCTGGAGCAGGCGGCCTCGACGTTATAGAGGAGAACTATGGGAAATTAACAAAGCTTGGTCCCAAAAGAGTTTCTCCTTATTTTGTTTCCTCGATGATGATTAATTCAGCACCTGGTGAAATCTCCATTGCTATTGGGGCCAAGGGGCCTTCGTTTGCTGTGGTTACAGCTTGTGCTACAGGAAGCAATGCCATCGGTGAGGCATTACGTACGATCCAGTACGGCACGGCTGATGTCGTGGTTGCCGGTGGAGCAGAAGCCAATTTTAGTCAGCTTGATCTGGCATCATTTGCGAATATTCATGCTCTCTCCAGACGTAATGAAGAGCCGCAGAAGGCTAGTCGTCCGTTTGATGTGGATCGTGATGGATTCGTCATCGGTGGAGGAGCAGGAGTCTTGGTGCTGGAGGAGTTGGAGTATGCTTTGAACCGCGGAGCCACCATTCTGGCCGAAGTTGTGGGTTACGGATGCACAACGGATGCGTATCATATCACGGCTCCAGATCCCTCTGGCTCCGGCCCGGCAGAAGCGATCAACATCGCACTGCAGGATGGCGGCTTAACACCGCAGGAAATCGACTATGTCAATGCCCACGGTACGAGTACGCCATTTAATGATCGTATGGAGATTAATGCTATTCAAAAAGTGTTCGGGGAGCATGCCCCCCTTTTGGCGATATCGTCTATTAAATCCATGACTGGCCATTTAATGGGCGGTGCAGGGGCAGTCGAATTAATTGCGACTGTGCAGAGCATGATTCACAGCAAAATACCACCGACACTCAATTGTGACAATCCGGAAGCTCCTGAATTGAACTTTGTGCCGCATGTATATCAGGAACGCGAGGTCCGCGCAGCGATTAGCAATTCATTTGGTTTCGGAGGGCACAACGTCTGCCTTGCTGTTCGCAAGTGGGAAGGGGAATAAGCCTGTGAGCGAAGAGCTAATCCATATCCCGGATGTGCTTCCTCACCGGTACCCTTTTCTTCTGTTGGATGGCGTGACCGGGTACGAAACGTCGCAGTGGGCGAAGGGATACAAGCTTGTCACCTGGAGTGAGTGGTTCATTACAGACAGTAATCCATACATGCCTCCTATGTTGATTGTGGAGTCGCTTGCACAATTGGCGGCATTCGTGGCGGTTGATAAAAAAGGGATTTCATACCTGACCAATCTCAATGGGATTCGGTTCCATAGCTTGGCGAAGCCTGGGGACCGAATTGATCTCTATTTTGAAGTGATCAAGCGTCGGCGGGGCTATATTCTCGGAAGCGGTCGGGCTTCCGTAGGGGATCGATTGGTGGTTGAGGCGGAAGAAATTGTTTCACTGGATCAATGACGGGGTGGAAGCGTACGTTAAACTGTCCTTTTGTCCTCCTGACTGCCAGGTGCAGCGGGAGGATATTCACATCATGGAATAGGAGTGAATGAGATGAATGACATGCAGTTATATGATTTAACAAATGCGCAGAAGCGTATATGGTATACCGAATTACTCTACCCAGATACGTCAGTGTCACAGCTTTCCGGTACAGCTAAGATGAAGGGGCATATCAATATTGCTGCCTTTATGCAGTCCATTAATTTGATTATCAAACAGTATGATGCGTTCCGCATCCGTATTACCTCAGTGGATGGAGTGCCTCAGCAGTACGTCGTTCCTTATGAAGAGAGACAGTTGGAGTGCCTGGATCTTAGTCACTATGAAAGTGTATCTGAGGTGGAAGCCTTACTTGAGCAACACAAAAGAAAACCCTTGCCCCTGCTGGATTCTGAGCTCTTCCAGTTTTTAATTGTGAAGATTAGCGAGGAAGAGTATTGGATTAATATCAAGATGCACCATATTATTTCTGACGGGATCTCAATGGTGGTCTATGGCAATCAGCTGACAGCATTTTACATGGAGTTAATTCAAGGAAATGAACCGGAGCTGGGCGACGATTGCTCGTATATTCAATATATTGCAGATGAGAATGCATACGAACTTTCTGACAGATACCAAAAGGATAAGGCTTACTGGCTAGATAAATTTTCCGATTTGCCTGAGCTTACGGGTTGGAAGTCATATAATCCGTTATCTTTAAGCACCCACGCCGTTCGGGAGCATTTTACCGTACCAGAAGTGCTATATCACGAGCTGCAAGCATTTTGCCAACAGAATAGGATTTCTTTGTTCCAGTTCTTCATGGGTGCGATGTATATCTACATACACAAAATGACGAATCAGCCGGATGTGGTGATTGGCACTTCGTTCGCTAACCGGGGGAACAAAAAAGAGAAGCAAAAGATAGGTATGTTCGTCAGCACCGCTGCTGCCAGAACATACGTCAAAAAGGATATAGATGTGTTGAGCTTCCTGCAGGATGTAGCCAGAGATCAGATGTCAGTCCTGCGGCATCAGAAATATCCATACAATCAGTTAATTCAGGATCTTAGAGAAATGCATGGGAACAAGGATATTCAGCGGCTTTTTGGCGTTTCAATGGAATATCGTCTTATCAATTGGGTTGATTTGGATGATGTGCGTATTTTGACAGATTATGATTTCTGCGGGGACGAAGTGAACGATTTCGTGCTTCATATCGTGGAGATCCTGGATGAAGGCGAACTGGTACTGGATGTCGATTATCGGACAGAGCTGTTTGAACGCAGTGAAGTTAAGGACATGGTTTCCCAGTTGCTTACGATCGCCGAGCAGATCATTCATTCACCTCAGCTTTCTATCGCAGAGGTAAACTTATTGGGCGAACCCGAAGAGCAATCCATTTTGGCTCTTTCGGAAGGCGCCGCAGTCGATTATCCACGAGAGAAGACCATTCATGGCTTATTCGAGGAACAAGCCGAGCGCACGCCAGATCACGTAGCCGTTCAGATGGACGAGCAGAGCATTACATACCAAGCTCTAAACGAGCAGGCTAACCAGCTTGCGAGATATTTGCGCTCCGAGGGAGTAGGGGCAGATACGCTCGTAGGGATTATGGCTGACCGTTCCTTGGAGATGGTCATCGGGATGTTGGCCATTTTGAAAGCAGGTGGTGCCTATGTACCAATTGACCCCGATTATCCCGAAGAGCGTATCCACTATATGCTGGAGGATTCAGGTGTAAGTCTGTTGCTCACCCAAAGTCATCTATGGGAGAGCACCACTTTTGACGGAAAGCTTGTGAGTCTGGACGAAGCTGCAACGTATACAGGAGATGCTTCCAATCTGGAGAGTATTTCGGGACCAAGCCATCTGGCCTATGTTATCTACACGTCGGGTACGACTGGCAAGCCGAAGGGCACGCTGATTGAACACAAAAATGTAGTTCGACTGCTCTTTAACGATAAAAATTTATTTGACTTCAACTCTCAGGATACGTGGACGCTGTTCCATTCGTTCTGCTTCGATTTCTCCGTTTGGGAGATGTACGGAGCGCTTCTTTACGGAGGGAAATTGGTGATTGTTCCATCTCTCACAGCCAAGAGCCCAGCAGCTTTCCTGGAGTTGTTGAAAGACAACCAAGTCACCATCTTAAATCAGACGCCGACGTATTTTTATCAGGTGCTACAGGAAGAGTTAATGCACTCTTCGACAGAGCTTGGCCTTAGAAAAATCATTTTTGGTGGAGAGGCTTTAAGTCCATCTCTTCTGAGAAACTGGCGGGTCAAGTATCCTGATGTGCAGCTGATTAATATGTACGGAATTACGGAAACAACGGTTCATGTCACCTATAAGGAAATCACGGAACATGAGATTGAAGCGGGGAAAAGCAATATTGGCAGAACGATCCCCACACTTAGCGCTTACATTCTCGATGAGCAAAGACGCCTGCAGCCTGTTGGGGTTCCAGGAGAGCTATACATTGCGGGAGACGGTCTTGCCCGTGGGTATTTGAATCGGCCGGATTTGACGTCTGAGAAATTCGTTGAGCATCCGTATCGGGTGGGAGAGCGGCTGTACCGAACTGGGGATCTTGCTCGTTGGTTGCCTGATGGCAATATTGAATATTTGGGGCGGATCGACCATCAGGTCAAAATTCGCGGCTACCGAATTGAGCTTGGCGAGGTAGAAGCCCAAATTCTCAAGGCTCCAAGCGTACGAGAAACGATTGTCCTCGCACGGGAAGACGAACAGGGCCAAAAATTGCTGTGCGCCTACTATGTAGCCTCCAGTGACCTTTCGCCGGGGGAATTGCGGTCTCAGCTGGCGGCGGAACTCCCCGCTTACATGATTCCTTCTTATTTTGTCCGGCTGGAGCAAATGCCGCTTACACCAAATGGCAAACTGGATCGCCGTGCGTTGCCGGCTCCTGAAAGCAGCGTACAATCCGGTGAGGCTTATTTGGCTCCGAGAACTGCTGTGGAAGCTCAGATGGTACTCATCTGGCAAGATATCTTGGGCGTTGCTCGTGTCGGTGTCAGAGATAATTTCTTTGAAATTGGTGGTCACTCTTTGCGGGCAACAGTGCTCGTTTCACGGATTCACAAAGAATTGGGATGTAGCATTTCGCTGCGTGAGGTGTTTCAGTCACCTACAGTCGAATCCTTGGCGCAACTTGTGAAGAAACACATTCCGACCATGTACGAATCCATCCCACAGGCAACGGAAAGCGAGGCTTACCCAGTGTCCTCAGCGCAAAAGCGGTTATACGTGCTGAGACAGATGGACGGGGGAGAGCTCAGCTACAATATGCCAGGGGTCTTCACAGTGGATGGACCGTTGGATCGCACGCGGCTGGAGTCTGCGTTCCAGGCACTGATCCAGCGTCATGAATCCCTGAGAACCGGCTTTTATATGCAGGATGGAGAGCTTGTTCAGCGTGTGCATAGGAATGTGCCGTTTGCGTTGAACTACACAGAGGCTTTGGTGGAGGAGACGGATACGCTCATTCACAACTTTATTCGTGCCTTTGATCTGAGCCAGGCTCCATTACTGCGTGTTAGCTTGGTGAAGCTCCAGGAGGAGCGTCATCTGTTGCTGTTTGATATGCATCACATCATTTCAGATGGGGTTTCTATTCAAATATTGATAGAGGAACTTACTCATTTGTATCAAGGAGAACAGCTCCCAGAGCTGCACATCCAGTACAAGGATTATGCCGTATGGCAACGGGAACAGTCAGAGAACCAATGGCAAGATCTTGAGGAATATTGGTTGCAATCCTTTGAAGGAGAGTTGCCGGTATTGGATTTGCCTACAGACTTCCAACGACCTTCAGTTCGGAGCTTCGAGGGTAGCCGAATTGATTTTACATTGGATGAGTCTGGCAATAAGGCGATACAAGAGCTTGCATCCCGTACAGGTACTACACTGTATATGGTATTGCTGGCCGCCTATTCGGTACTACTGCACAAATATACAGGACAGGAGGACATCGTCGTAGGTTCTCCAGTAGCCGGAAGACCGCAGGCTGAGCTTGAGGGCATCATCGGGATGTTTGTCAACACACTGGCCTTGCGCAGCTACCCGGCAGGAGATAAAACCTTTCAGGATTATCTTCTGGAAATCAAGGAAACGGCGCTCAAGGCGTTTGAGCATCAGGATTACCCTTTTGAAAAATTGGTCGAAAAGCTGGGCGTAGGACGTGATGTCAGCCGCAATCCGCTCTTTGACACCTTATTGGTATTACAAAATACCGAGCAGGAAGAGCAGGAAATGGACGGAGTGCACTTTACTCCTTACTTGATGGACACCGTCACAGCCAAATTTGACCTGTCCCTCAATGTAGAGGAGAAGGGGTCAAAATTAGCCTTTGGCCTCGAGTATAGTACGGCTTTATATTGGCGTGAAACCGTAGAGCGACTTGCAACGCACTTGCTCCGGGTTCTGCATGCAGTCGCGGCCAATCCTCAGTTGCAACTGGCCGAGATAGAAATGATCACACCGGAGGAGAAAGTACAGATCGTTGAAGTATTTAACGCGACATCGGCTCCTTATCCAAGGGACAAGACCATTCATGAGCTGTTCGTAGAACAAGTCAATCGTACACCAGAGCAGACGGCGCTTGTATTCGGCGATGTCCAGCTAACGTACCTTGAATTGCAAGACAAGGCGAGCCGACTGGCCCAAACACTGCGCCGTTTGGGAACGTTGAGGGAGCAGCCTGTGGCCGTGATGGGCGGACGAAGCATTGAGATGGTCATTGGTATGCTCGCGGTGCTTCAAGCGGGTGGAGCCTATGTGCCGATTGATCCTGATTACCCGGAAGATCGGGTTCGTTATATGCTTAATGATTCCGACGCCAAGCTATTATTGGTGCAAAAGGGCGAGCTTATAAGTGTAGACTACGGTATACCGATTGTCGATCTTAGCAGTGAAGAGGCCTATGCAGCTGAACCTGCCCAGCCGGAGACTGCTCAGGGATCGCAGGGGCTTGCTTATGTCATCTATACATCGGGTACGACGGGTAGACCGAAGGGCGTTATGGTGGAACACCGGAACGTGGTTCGTCTGGTCAAAGAGACCAACTATGTGGAGCTGAATGAATCTACGCGGATTTTGCAAACGGGAGCAGTGGCCTTTGATGCTTCTACATTCGAGATATGGGGAGCTTTGCTTAACGGTGGACAGCTCTATTTCGTAGAGAATGACGACATTCTGATTGCCGATAGGCTCAAAGCAGCTATTGCCAAGTACGGGATTACGACATTGTGGCTTACTTCACCGCTTTTCAATCAGCTTTCCCTGCAGGATGAGTACCTGTTCAGAGGGCTCAAAGCATTACTAGTCGGCGGTGACGTACTGTCCATATCTCATATGAATCGTGTAATCGAGGCTAATCCTGATCTTGTCCCTATCAATGGCTATGGTCCGACAGAGAATACGACCTTCTCCACCACCTACAAGATTCCGGGTCGTGCCGAAGGGGGCGTGCCGATTGGTCGCCCAATTAGCAATTCGACCGCTTATGTGGTCAATGGGTCGCTTCAATTACAACCCATTGGTGCTTGGGGTGAACTCATTGTCGGCGGTGAAGGTGTAGCGCGCGGATATCTCAATCGTCCTGATCTCACAGCAGAGAAATTTGTCCCTAGTCCTGTGAAGGACGGAGAACCCTGCTACAGAACTGGGGATTTGGTACGCTGGCTTCCAGATGGGAATTTGGAGTTTAAAGGAAGAATTGATGAGCAGGTCAAAATACGTGGTTACCGCATCGAACTCCCTGAAATCGAGGCCCAACTGGCCAAGGTGGAGTCAGTAATCGACGCCGTAGTGGTCGTTCGCGCGGATGAGCTTGGAGAGAAGCAGCTTTGTGCTTATTATGTGGCGGATCGTGCGCTCACGGCAGGCGAAGTACGCCTTGCCCTATCGCAGGTACTTCCGGGCTATATGATGCCATCCTATTTTATTCAGATGGATCGTATGCCATTAACGTCAAACGGAAAAGTGGACCGCAGGTCTCTGCCGGCTCCTCAAGTAGGCGCGCATACAGGACGGAAGTATGCAGCTCCTCGTACACCGGCTGAAGAAGCTTTGGCATCTGTCTGGCAAGGGGTGCTGGGTGCCGAACAAGTGGGTATCCATGACAATTTCTTTGAATTGGGCGGAGACTCCATCAAGGCCATTCAGGTGTCGTCACGGTTATTGCAGGCCGGCTATCGGTTAGAGATGAAGCAGTTGTTCAAATCGCCAACCATTGCCGAGCTAGGCGCGGAAATACAGACGGCTGTGCACATGGCTGAACAGGGAGTTGTGCGTGGAGCGACTCGCTTGACTCCAGTCCAACAGTGGTTCTTTGGCCGGAAGCAGGCAGAGCCTCATCACTTCAATCAAGCGGTTATGCTGTATCGTGAACAGGGATTTGAGGAAAAGGCCTTGCATCAGGTGCTGAGAAAACTTGCTGAGCATCATGACGCCCTTCGTATGGTTTTCCGTCAGACAGAGCATGGCTACGAAGCTTGGAATCGTGATCTTGAAGAAGGAGAGCTTTATAGCCTGTTCACCGTTGATTTACGGAGTGAATCCGATCCGACTGCAGCCATTGCATCGCTGTCGGATGACATTCAGCGCAGTATCCATCTGGCAGAAGGCCCGCTGCTGAAGTTAGGACTTTTCCATTGTCAGGATGGAGACCACCTTCTGATCGTGATCCACCATTTGGTGGTGGACGGAGTATCCTGGCGGATTTTGTTCGAGGACATCGCAGCAGGCTATGAGCAGGTGATTCAAGGCCAAGCACTGACACTCCCGCAGAAGACGGATTCCTTCCGTGACTGGGGTGACGCCCTTGCTCGTTATTCGGAAGGCCCTGAAATGGAGACTCATCGGGCGTATTGGAGAGAGCTGGAGGATCAGCCACTCGAACAGTTGCCGAAGGATGAGGCTGTGGAAAGCCTTCTTTTACAGGATAGCAAAGTAGTAACAGCACAATGGACTATAGAAGAAACCGACCAATTGTTGAGAAAGGCCCACCGTGCTTATCAAACAGAGACGAATGATCTGCTATTGACTGCTCTAGGCATGGCGATATCCAAGTGGTCTGGGATCGAAAAGGTTGCTGTGAATCTGGAAGGGCACGGTCGTGAGCCGATTATACCGAATATCGACATCACCCGTACCGTCGGCTGGTTTACAAGTCAATATCCGGTGATTTTAGACTTGGGGGATAACTCGGAAGTGGCCTCCTTGATCAAGTCTGTGAAAGAAGGGTTGCGCCGAATTCCGAACAAAGGTATTGGCTACGGGTTGCTCAAAACGGTGGCAAGTCAGTTGGATGAAGATAGCTTCAGCTTGCAACCTGAGATTTCTTTTAACTATCTGGGGCAATTTGATCAGGATTTGCAAGGAAGCTCATTGCAGATCTCTCCTTATCCGACCGGAAGCGCGCAAAGCTTGTTGGAGGAACCGGCCTATACGCTAGATATCAATGGCATGGTGACGGACGGAGCCCTGACTCTGACGATTACTTATAACGGAAAACAGTATAAGTCATCTACGATGGAACAGCTCGCTGGATATATTGAAGAAAGCCTGCGGGAGCTTCTTCAGCATTGCGTAACCCAAGAAAAAACCGTATTGACACCAAGCGACGTGCTTGCGAAAGGTCTAAGCATTGCCGACCTGGAGGAGCTTTCTAAGCAAACGAGCCACATTGGCGATATTGAGAATGTATATAGTCTGACGCCGATGCAGAAGGGCATGCTGTTCCATGATATGTTTGAGCCGCGTACAGGCGCTTATTTTGAGCAGGCTGCTTTTGACTTTAAAGGTAGCTTTGATCCGAACGCCTTCGGACACAGTCTGGATGCAGTGGTGGAGCGTCATGCCATCCTGCGCACGAACTTTTACAGCGGATGGGGCAGCGAGCCTTTGCAGGTTGTATTTCGGCACAGAGGCGCTAAATTGGTGTACGAAGACCTGCGGGAGATGAATGCATCGCAGCGTGAGGCTTACCTGAAGACATTTGGTGCTAAGGACAAAGCACGGGGCTTTAACCTGGCTGAAGACGAGCTTCTTCGTGTATCGATTTTACAAACAGATGAAGAGAGCTTCCGTCTCTTATGGAGCTTTCACCACATCGTCATGGATGGGTGGTGTGTTCCGTTAATTACGCAGGAGGTATTTGAACACTATTTTGCCCTTCTGGAAGGAAGAGAGCCGCAGCTGGCAGAGGTTCATCCGTACAGTCGATATATCGAATGGCTGGAACAGCAGGATGAAGCAGCTGCGTCCAACTATTGGAGCCGATATCTGGCCGGTTACGAGCAGCAGACGCTTTTACCTCAAGTCGGTGGAGCAAGTAAGGGAGAAGGCTATGTAGCAGAAAAGCTGAATTATCCTCTCAGCAAGGAATTAACTGAGCGCCTTGAAAAGGTGGCCAGGGATGCTCATGTCACGATGAACATATTGCTGCAGTCCCTCTGGGGCATTGCACTTCAACGCTATAACGGTAGCCGGGATGTCGTGTACGGAAGTGTAGTATCAGGCAGACCAGCAGAAATTCCGGGCATTGATCGGATGATTGGTTTGTTCATCAATACGATTCCTGTTCGTGTGAAGACAGAGGAGAATCTCCCCTTCACGGTTCTGATGAAGCAGCAGCAGGAACAATATATGGCTTCTCATATGTATGATACCTACCCGTTGTTTGAAATTCAGGCTCAGACGGATCAGAAGCAGGATCTCATCTCTCATATTATGGTGTTTGAGAATTATCCTGTGGAAGAGGAAGTAGAGCGTCTGGGTGGTGGCGAGGCTGCCTTTGAGATTGAGGAAGCGGAGCTTCTTGAACAAACGAATTACGATTTTAACTTAATTGTTCTACCGGGCAAAGAGATGAGATTGTTGTTCCAATACAATGCGCTCGTCTATGATCCAGCCACGATCGAGCAAATCAAGGGCCACTTGTTCCACCTGATGGAACAAATTGTGGAGAATCCTGCAATTTCCGTGGATGCTCTAGAATTAGTCACGCCGCAGGAGAAAGAACAGATTCTGAACGTATGGGGAAATACACCAGGCATTTACGAGCAATGTAACACGTTCCACGGGCTGTTGGAGGAACAGGCGGGACGAACGCCAGACGCGACTGCCCTTTTGTTTGGGGACGAGATGCTGACCTACGCCGAGCTCAATGCAAAAGCCAATGGACTGGCGAGAAGGCTCCGTACTCAGGGAATCAAGACGGGAGATCTGGTGGGACTGATTGCTGCACGGTCGCTCGAAATGATCGTTGCGATCTACGGCATTATGAAAGCCGGGGGTGCCTATGTTCCAATCGATCCAGAGTATCCGAAAGAACGAATCAGTTACATGCTTGAAGATTCCGGGGCGAAGCTGATCCTTACACAGGCCCATCTCTTGGAGCATCTCGGATGGACGGAAAATGTTTTGCTGCTGGATGAATCATCGACCTATGATGCCGACACCTCGAATTTGGAGGCTACTGCCGGCCCGGATGATCTGGCTTACGTGATCTACACTTCAGGTACGACGGGTCAGCCTAAGGGCGTATTAGTCGAGCATCGGGGACTACCCAATCTTTCGGACGTATACGGGACACACTTCGAAGTTACACCGCAGGATCGGATCGTTCAGTTTGCAAGCCTGTCGTTTGATGCATCGGTTTCGGAAATTTTAACGGCGCTGAGCCACGGGGCTGTTCTGTGCATCCCTTCTCCACAAGATATTTTAGATCATGCCCTGTTCGAGCAGTTCATGAACGATAAGGGGATTACGGTAGCGACTTTGCCACCCGCTTACGCTATCCACCTTGATCCAGAGCGTTTGCCAACACTGCGGTGCTTGCTAACCGCTGGATCGGCCGCATCGATCGAGTTGATCGAAGAGTGGAGGAAGCATGTACGTTACTCTAATGGCTATGGCCCAACAGAGGACTCCGTATGCACCACAATCTGGTCTGTCCCGGACAGTGAGGGAGCAACGGATATTGTATCTATTGGACGACCTATTGCTAACCATAGTGTGTACATCTTGGATGACCATTTTAGATTGCAACCTGTCGGTGTAGCTGGAGAGCTATGCATTTCGGGTATCGGGTTAGCGCGGGGGTATCATAACCAGCCTGAGTTAATGGACGAGAAGTTTGTGGACAATCCATTTGCTCCAGGAGAGCGTATGTATCGGACGGGTGACTTGGTTCGCTGGTTACCGAATGGAACCATCGAGTACTTAGGTCGAATAGATCACCAAGTCAAAATCCGCGGCTACCGTATCGAGCTAGGCGAGGTAGAAGCACAAATGCTCAGAGTGCCGTCCGTTCAGGAAGTCGTGGCCATGGCTGTAGAGGGCAATGATGGCTACAAAGATCTAGTCGCTTACTTCGTAGCCGCTCAGAAACTTGAGGTATCCGAACTTCGGGCCGTCCTGTCGGAGATGTTACCTGGATATATGATCCCTTCCCGCTTCATACAAATGGACGATATGCCTCTGACGTCGAACGGAAAAATCGATCGAAAAGCGCTGCAGGGCGAGCGTGGATGGGCAGTTGCTTCATCTGAGGCTCCAAAGACACCTGTAGAAATGCAATTAGCCCAAATCTGGCAAGAGGTGCTAGGTGTAGAGAATGCGGGAGTGAAGGATAATTTCTTCCATTTTGGAGGTCATTCACTGCGTGCAGCCCTGCTAGTCTCACGAATTCGCAAGGAAATGAATCGAGAGATTAGTCTGAGAGCAGTGTTCGAGTCTCCTACTATTGAAGGATTGGCCCGTGCTATTGAGGGCTATACACCGCTGAATTTCGAAGAAATTCCTACAGCGGGAGCGAGAGAGCATTATCCATTGTCCTCTGCCCAAAAACGACTGTTTATTCTAAGTCAGCTGGAAGGTGGAGAGCTGAGCTACAATATGCCAGGTATTCTTACCGTTGAGGGAGCTTTGGATCGGGAACGACTAGAGCAGGCATTCCGTCGTCTGATTCATCGTCATGGTTCGCTGCGTACTCGTTTTGTGACCGTGAACGGTGAACCTGTACAGCAGCTCCTGACGGATGTTCCGTTTGCTGTGGAATATGCGGAGTTGAGCGAGGAAGAGGCAGGAGCTACCCTTCAGCAGTTCGTCCGTCCTTTTGATCTGGGTGTAGCTCCATTGCTGCGGGTCGGCCTTATTCGAATTGCACATGAGCGCCATTTACTATTGTTTGACATGCACCATATTGTCTCAGATGGGGTTTCTATGAATATTCTCATAGAAGAGTTTCTCCGCTTCTACCAAGAGGAGGACGTACTTCCTGAGCTACAGATCCAGTACACAGACTATGCGGTATGGCAGCAAGAGCAGCTCGGAAGCGAGCGTCTTAAGGCCCAGGAGGCTTACTGGCTGGATGCTTTCCGCGGAAGCTTGCCAGTGCTGGATTTGCCAGGAGATGAAGTTCGTCCTGCGGTGCGAAGCTTTGCGGGCGATCGAATCGACTTCCAAATTGATTCTTCTCTGAGTGCTTCACTTCAGGAGCTGGCTACCCGAACGGGTTCCACTCTGTTCATGGTACTGCTGGCAGCCTATACAGCGCTCTTGCACAAGTACACAGGTCAGGAAGATGTCATCGTCGGTTCACCTGTGGCAGGAAGATCCCATGCGACACTCGAAGGCCTCATCGGTATGTTCGTCGGCACAGTGGCACTTCGTACTTATCCAGAAGGAGAGAAGCCTTTCGAGGCTTATCTGCAGGAAGTGAGGGAAACAGCGCTGCGGGCCTATGAAAACCAGGATTACCCGTTCGAGGAGCTGGTAGAAAAGCTGGAGCTTCAGCGTGATTTGAGCCGTAACCCACTATTTGATACCATGTTTGTCCTGCAAAATATCGATCAGGGAGAACAAGAAATAGAAGGATTGCGCTTCACTCCTTACGATAATGTACATCCGGCTGCCAAGTTCGATCTTACGTTGACCGTGAGTGAAGAAGCAGACGGGGCATTGAACTGCACGCTTGAGTATGCGACTGCGATCTACAAGCAAGAGACTGCTGATCGGATGGCAGGCCACTTTGTACAGCTTATTCGGGAAGCCATCGCCAATCCGGCACTGCCGTTGTCATCCCTTGATATCGTGACACCTCAGGAAAAATCAAGGCTGATGAAAGCGCCGGACGAAGCCAAGGCAGATTATCCTCGTGACAAGACGATCCATGCGCTGTTCGAGGAGCAGGCCGCACGTACTCCGAATGCAGTGGCAGTCGTATGTGAAGATGCAACCCTGTCCTACATCGAGCTGAACGAGCGGGCCAATGGACTTGCCCGAACGCTGAGGGAACGTGGTTTGCAACCAGACGGTTTGGCTGGAATCATGGCGGATCGTTCCCTTGAAATGGTGGTCGGAATTTTAGCCATCTTGAAAGCAGGCGGGGCCTATGTCCCTGTAGATCCTGAATATCCAGAAGACCGCATTCGCTTTATGCTTGAGGATTCAGGAGCCAAGCTACTGCTGACACAAGCGCATCTGGAGCAACGGGTCTCCTTCGCCGGGGATATCGTAAGTCTGGACAAAACGGCTTCCTACAAGGAGGATGTCTCAAACCTGGAGTCTGCAGCCGGACCGGGGAATCTTGCCTACGTCATCTACACATCGGGTACGACAGGCAAGCCAAAGGGAACACTGATTGAGCATAAAAATGTAGTTCGCTTGCTCTTTAATGATAAAAATATGTTTGACTTTGGTCCTCAGGATACGTGGACACTGTTCCATTCATTCTGTTTTGACTTCTCTGTATGGGAAATGTACGGAGCATTGCTGAACGGAGGACGGTTGGTCATCGTTCCATCGCTTACCGCGAAGAGTCCAGATCGTTTCTTACAATTGCTTAAGGATCAGAAGGTCACCGTTTTGAACCAGACACCGACTTACTTCTACCAGTTGCTACAGGAAGAGCTCGGTCATCAGGCGGCAGAACTGAGCCTCCGTATGATTATCTTCGGTGGAGAGGCATTAGCTCCGGCCCTGCTCAAGGACTGGAGAACGAAGTATCCGCAAGTGCAGCTCATTAACATGTACGGCATTACCGAAACGACCGTGCATGTAACCTACAAGGAAATTACAGAGTTGGAAATTGAACAGGGCCGCAGCAATATCGGCACCACGATTCCGACGCTGCGAGCGTACATTTTGGATGAACAACGCCGTCCACAGCCGATTGGCATTCCAGGTGAACTCTATGTGGCGGGCGTAGGTCTGGCGCGAGGTTATCTGAACCGACCGGAATTGACGGAAGAGAAGTTTGTCGCTCATCCGTTCGAAGCAGGCGAGCGTATGTACCGCTCGGGTGACTTGGCACGCTGGTTGCCGGATGGCAGCATGGAGTATTTGGGACGGATTGACCATCAGGTAAAAATCCGTGGTTACCGTATTGAGCTAGGCGAAGTGGAAGCGAAGCTGCTCCATGCTCCGTCTGTAAGAGAGGCCGTTGTGCTCGCCCAAGAGGATGGAAGTGGACAAAAAGTGCTTGTCGGCTATTTCACAGCCGATCAGATGCTGACGGTAGGAGAGTTGAGAAAAGCCTTGGCTGCCGAACTGCCGGCTTATATGATTCCATCTTACTTTATGCAATTGGAACAGCTGCCTTTGACACCAAATGGCAAACTGGATCGCAAAGCGCTTCCGGCTCCGGAGGCCAATGTGCAGACTGGAGCGGTTTATGAACCGCCAAGGACGAAGGCTGAGGAAGCTTTGGCTTCCGTATGGCAAGGTGTGCTGGGAGCACAGCAGGTCGGCATCCACGATCATTTCTTCGACCTGGGTGGTGACTCCATCAAGGCGATTCAAGTGTCCTCGAGATTGTTCCAAGCTGGATATAAATTAGAGATGAAGGATCTCTTCAAATATCCGACAATTGCCGAGCTCAGCCCGTATCTTCAGGCAGCCGGACGTACAGCGGAACAGGGCGAAATTAAAGGTGCAGCAGAGTTAATGCCAATTCAGCGCTGGTTCTTTGAACGCCATACAGCGGAGCCGCACCATTATAATCATGCCGTCATGCTCTATCGGAAAGACGGCTTTGATGAGGCTGCACTCCGATTGACAATGGACCAAATTGCGATCCATCATGACGCGCTGCGCATGGTTTTCCGGCCTACAGAAGCTGGATACGCAGCTTGGAATCGGGGAACGGATGAAGGCGAGCTCTACACATTGGACATTGCTGATATGCGGCAGGCGGAAGACCAGACAGCTGCGGTTCAGGCCCAAGCCAATGCCATTCAGGCAAGCTTTGACTTGGAAGGTGGCCCACTGTTCAAGCTAGGCCTGTTCCATTGTGAAGATGGCGATCATTTGTTGATTGTCATTCATCACCTCTTGGTTGACGGTGTGTCCTGGCGCATCCTGTTTGAAGACATTGCAACAGGATACGAGCAGGCGTTGAATGGACAAACGATTGTTCTTCCGCAAAAGACCGATTCGTATCTTGTATGGTCCGAGCAAGCGGCGAAGTATGCAGCAGGTCCTGCCCTGGACGAGGAGCGTTCATACTGGCAGCAGATTGAGGAGACGCTTCTGGCTCCACTGCCCAAGGATAAGGATCAGGAGCCAGGCACCGTTCGGGATACCGAGTCGGTTACGGTAACGTGGTCTGCTGAAGAAACAGAGCTGCTGTTGCGACAAGCAAACCGGGCTTATCATACGGAGACGAACGATTTACTCTTGACTGCTCTGGGAGCAGCTATTCAGCGCTGGACAGGCATGGAGCAGGTTCTGGTTAACCTTGAAGGACATGGACGGGAAATGATCATACCAGATCTGGATATTACCCGTACCGTGGGCTGGTTCACAACTCAGTACCCTGTTCTGCTGAACCTGCAAGATGGGCAGGAAGTATCTACCCGGATCAAGCGCATCAAGGAGAATTTGCGAGAGGTTCCGCACAAAGGTATCGGCTACGGTCTGCTGAAATATATGGCACCGGAAAAAGACACTCGATTCAGCGTAGAACCAGAAGTTTCCTTCAACTACCTTGGACAGTTTGACCAGGATTTGGAGGGGAATGCTCTTAGCTTGTCTACACATTCAGTCGGTAAGGCGCTCAGCGACCTCACACCACAGCAATATGCTCTGGATGTGAATGGCATGATTGCTGAAGGCCGGCTATCACTGACGATTACGTACAGCAGCAGGCAGTATCGTAACGAGACGGTGAGTCATTTTGCTGAATTATTACAGTCAAGCCTTAGTGAGGTCATCCGTCATTGTGTGGCTCAGGAGCGTTCACAGCTTACACCAAGTGATGTTCTGTTCCAAGGATTAACATTGGAGCAGCTTGATCGACTCACGGCGCAGACGGCTCACATCGGAGAGATTGAGGATGTGTACAAGCTGACGCCAATGCAGAAGGGAATGCTGTTTCACAGCCTGCTGGAGCCGGACTCCTCTTCATACTTCGAACAGGCAACGTTTGAGCTGCGTGGTAGCTTCGATGTAGATATCTTCTTCGAGAGCTTCCAGGCTTTGGTGCAACGACATGCCATACTACGTACCGGATTTTACAACAACATTGCTGATGTACCGCTGCAAGTTGTCTTTAAGCAACGGTTAATCCCTCTGCACTACGTAGATTTGCGCGACGCATCTATGCAGGAACAAGAAGCCCGGATCAAGGCTTATATTGCTGAAGATATGGTTAAGGGGTTCAGCTTGTCAGATGATCCGCTGATGCGAGTGACCGTCTTGCAGAAGGATCAAAGCTGTCTTGTATTGTGGAGCTTCCACCATATTGTTATGGATGGCTGGTGTATCCCGATCATTACACAGGAGCTGTTCGATTATTATTCTGCCAAGAAACAGCAATTACAGCCTGTCCTGCCGCCAGCTCAGCCCTATAGCCGTTATATCGAGTGGCTTGATGCACAGGATGATCAAGAAGCTTCAACATATTGGAGCCAATATCTCGAAGATTATGACGGGAATACCGTATTGCCGGAAGGTAAAACGAAATCTCAAGCCAAAGAAGCGGGCTATGTCCTAAAAGAGCATGTTCTCCATCTGGGTGCATCTTTGACCGGTAAAATGGATGTTGTCGCGAAGCGCAATCACGTGACCGTCAACACACTCATGCAGACAGCTTGGGGACTGATTCTTCAACGTTATAATGCCAGCTCGGATGTCGTTTTCGGCGGCGTTGTGTCGGGTAGACCGGCTGAGATTGCAGGGATCGAGAATATGGTGGGTCTGTTTATTAATACAGTACCTATCCGTGTACAGTCATCCAAAGACGAGGCTTTCGTCGAGGTAATGAAACGTACACAGGCACAATCATTGGCTGGTCGTGTCTACGATACCTATCCACTGTATGAGATTCAGGGGAAAACAACCCAAAAGCAGGACCTGATTTCTCATATTATGATCTTTGAAAATTACCCGCTCGACGAACAGGTGGAGCAATCGGGTAATCAAACGGAGGACAATCTCGAAGTTGCCAACTTCACCATGTTTGAACAAACCAACTATGACTTTAACCTGGTTGTGATTCCAGGCGAAGACATTAAGGTCTGCATTCGCTACAATGCTTCGGTCTACGAGCAAGAAAGCATTGTGCGAATCGGAGGACATTTATTGCAAATGCTCGATCAGGTAGCTACTCATCCGCAAGCGACGATACAGGAACTGGAGATTGTAACATCTGAGGAACGGACAAACCTGCTTGACTGGGGTGGCAAGGCTCATGTCTACCCAAGTGATCAGGGCCTGCATACCTTGTTTGAGGAACAGGTGGCCCGTACGCCGGATAAGATCGCGGCAATAAGCGGCGACATCCAGATCACATATCGGGAGCTGAACGAGCAGGCGAACAGACTAGCTTCCACCTTGATAGCCCAAGGACTACGGAGTGAACAAGTAGTGGGGCTGTTGGCGGATCGGTCAGTGGAACTGCTGGTTGCCATCATGGGGGTACTCAAAGCGGGCGGAGCCTATGTACCGATTGATCCTGAATATCCGCAGGAGCGGATTCAGTATATTCTGAAGGACTCTGGCGCTGAGATTCTGCTCACACAGAGCCACCTGACGAAACTAGCGGCCTTTGAGGGAATGGTTATGGAATTGGATGCCCCGCACATCTACGGAGCTGGAGTGAATAATCCTAATATTCCTGTGAGAGGAAACGATTTGGTGTATCTAATCTATACTTCGGGTACAACAGGAAATCCGAAGGGAACCATGATTAACCATAAAGGAATCGTGAACTACATCTGGTGGGCCAATAAAGTCTATTGTGCAGGGCAACCAACGGACTTCCCGCTGTATTCGTCCATTTCGTTTGACTTGACGATGACATCAATGTTTACTCCGTTAATAAATGGAGGAATAGTACGGATTTATGATGGTATAGATAAAGCGGAGGTTGTTCAGCATATTTTGCGCGAAAATGCGGTGGATATTCTCAAGCTGACGCCGACGCATCTCAGTCTGATTAAAGATATGACCATCCCGGTAGAGAGTCGCATTCAGCAGCTTATTGTGGGTGGAGAGAATCTGACCACACATTTGTCAAAAACGATTACCGACCTCTTTGGTGGCAATATCAAAATCTACAATGAATATGGACCAACCGAAACGGTCGTCGGCTGCATGATTCACCTGTACGATCCTGCGAAGGATACACGGGAATCCGTACCGATTGGTTTGCCGTCAGACAATATATACATTCATATCCTGGATGAACAGCTTCGTCTCGTACCGTTAGGTGTGGAGGGCGAAATGTACATCGCCGGGGACGGGGTAGCCCGTGGATACCTGAACCGTCCGGATCTTACCGCAGAAAAATTCATTAGGAATCCGTTCGCTGCGGAAGGAAATATGTATCGCACCGGAGATTTGGCTCGTCGCCTTCCTAATGGAGACATTGAGTACATTGGGCGTATTGACCATCAAGTCAAAATACGGGGCTATCGTATTGAGCTTGGTGAGATTGAGGCCAAGTTGCTGGATATGCCCCTTGTCGAGGAAGCTCTCGTTGTTGCGTGGGCAGACGCCAATGGACAGAAGTCTCTGTGTGCTTACTTTGTAGCGGATCGCGAAATGTCTGTCAGCGAGCTGAGAAACGAACTGTCTGCCGGACTGCCTGCATATATGATTCCGTCTTACTTCGTACAACTGGACGTGATGCCTCTGACACCGAATGGCAAGCTGGATCGCAAGGCACTGCCTGAACCGAACTCGGGTATAAAGGCGGGAGCAGACTTTACCGCTCCGCGGACGGATGTGGAGAACATTTTGGCTTCAATCTGGCAAGGTGTACTTGGCGTGCCGCTTGTCGGCATTCATGATAATTTCTTTGAGCTTGGAGGTGACTCGATCAAATCCATTCAAGTATCCTCAAGGCTTCTTCAAGCAGGCTACAAGCTTGAAATGAAGGATTTGTTCGGTTATCCGACAATTGCAGAGTTGGCGCAGCGCGTTAGTGTGGTCAGCCGAATTGCGGACCAAAGCGAGGTACACGGATCGGTAAGACTGGGACCTGCTCAGCACAGATTCTTCGATGAACAGTCAATGGATCTGCATCACTTTAATCAGTCGGTCATGTTGTACCGACGGGATGGCTTCAATACCGATGCGCTCGCCGAGGTTGTTCGGACAATTGCAGAGCATCATGATGCTTTACGACTGGTGTTCCGCCAAGGAGAGCAGGGATTGGAGGCCTGGAACCGGAGCGTAGGTGAGGGTGAACTCTATAGCCTCCAAATCCACGACCTGCGGGATGAGACAGACCCGGCTTCAGCAATAGAAGCGGGTGCGGAAGCCATTCAGCGCAGCATCTCTCTGGAGGATGGACCTCTCTTTAGACTGGGTCTGTTCCGCTGTGCAGAAGGCGAACATCTGTTGATCGTTATTCATCATCTGGCTGTGGATGGCGTATCCTGGCGTATCCTCTTTGAGGACCTGCAGGAAGGCTACGAGCAGGCAGCACGTGGAGAAGCAGTCAAGCTTCCGCAGAAGACGGATTCGTACCGTGCATGGGTTGAGGGAATCACACAATTTGCTAACAGCCCGGCGGCTGAACAAGAACTCAGCTATTGGGCAGAGGTAGAAGGAGGTGGCTTTGTCCCTCTTCCCAAAGACAAGGTAGATGGCGCTCTTCTCATCAAAGATAGCGAGGCTATCACGGTCAGATGGTCACCAGAAGAGACAGAGCAGTTCCTGAAAGAAGCGAACCGTACTTACAATACGGAGGTCAACGATCTGCTCCTGACGGCCCTTGGTATGGCTGTTCACGAGTGGACGGGAATCGAACGTGTAGGCATCCTTCTGGAGGGACATGGGCGGGAGCCTGTTGTACCGGAACTGGATATTACTCGCACAATAGGCTGGTTTACAAGTCAATACCCTGTCGCCCTTGAGATGGACGGGGAATTGGAGATCGGGGCCAGAATCAAGCATGTAAAGGAAGGCTTGCGTCGTATCCCGAACAAAGGTGTCGGATATGGGATTTTGAAATATTTAAGCGACAGTCCCGATGCCTCCTCCTTCTCGGCTGAACCGGAGATTACGTTCAACTACTTGGGTCAGTTCGATCAGGATCTTGCAGGAGGGACGATGGAAGTATCGCCTTACTCCGTAGGACCTGAGGTCAGTGAGCAGATGGTGCAGCATCAGGCATTGAACATTAATGGACTGATTGCCGAAGGGCAGCTTCAACTCTCGGTCAGCTATAACCATCATCAGTTCTACGGGGAGTCCGTGGCTAAGTTTGTTGGCATTCTGAAGAACTGTCTTAGTGAAGTCATTGGACATTGCGTAAGTAAGGAAAGAACAGAACTAACACCAAGCGATGTACTCCTCAAAGATATCAGCTTGGAAAAGATTGAGGAGTTAGAAGAGCAGACACGGCATATCGGTAGTATTGAAAATATGTATAAACTGACGCCGATGCAAAAGGGGATGTTGTTCCACAGCTTGCTGGAGGCTCATTCAGAGGTCTACTTTGAGCAGGCCACATTTGAAATTCAGGGAGTGTTCTATCCTGAGGTTTTCAAACGCAGCTTACAGCAACTGATGAAACGGCATGCCATATTGAGAACGAATTTCCATGCTGGATGGGGCGATTTCCCTATACAGATTGTGTTCAAAGAAAGAGCATGCGATTTCGTATACGAGGATTTGCATGAGCTGGATTCCGCTGAAATAGAAGCGCGTCTTGCAGCTTATGTTGCCCAAGACAAAGCAAGAGGCTTTGATCTTGCGAATGAAGCCTTGCTGCGTGTTGCTATTCTACGTACTGCAAAAGAGCATTACCATCTCTTGTGGAGCTCTCATCACATCATTTTGGATGGCTGGTGTATGCCACTTGTGCTCCAGGAAGTGTTTGAAACATACGGAGCTCTACGTGAGCAAAGGGAACCTGAGCTTCCTGTAGCAGCATCGTACAGCCAGTACATTCAATGGTTGGAGAAACAAGGCGAGGAAGAGGCATCCTCTTACTGGAGAGGGTACCTGAAAGGCTACGAGCAGCAGACGAAGCTGCCACAAGCCATCACACAGCCATCGGCAAAAGCAGAGGCCTATGTGTCGGAGAAGCTGGTATTCACGTTGGATGCGGAACTGACCGATCGCCTGGAACAGGTGGCCAAACAACATCAGGTGACGATGAATACGCTGATGCAAGCAGCCTGGGGAATCGTGCTGCAGCGCTACAATAGAAGCCAGGATATCGTCTTCGGAAGTGTGGTATCGGGAAGACCTGCCGAGATTCCGGGTATCGAAAGCATGATCGGTCTCTTCATTAATACAGTTCCAGTTCGGGTTCAGGCCGAGGGAAGCGATACGTTCTCCCATGTGATGAAAAGACAGCAGGAATTATATTTGGCAGGACATGCTTATGATTCCTATCCGCTCTATGAGATTCAAGCACAGAGCGAACAAAAGCAAGATTTGATTTCTCATATTATGGTGTTCGAAAATTACCCGGTAGAAGAGCATCTAGAAGAGAAAATTGCCAGTGAAGAGGCTGAATACAAAATTACAGATGTTCAGATGTTTGAACAGACGAATTATGATTTTAACCTTATTGTGCTGCCGGGACGTAGTCTGGAGTTCTTGTATCGATATAATGCTCGCGTCTATGACCGGGAGAGTGTGGAACGGATTCAAGGACACTTGACGAGAATTCTGACAAGCGTATCTGTACAACCTGCTATCCGTATTGATGAGCTGGAACTGATCACGCCAGAAGAGAAATCACAAATAATAGAGGTGTGGGGAGATACAGTAGCTCCTTATCCGCGTGAGCAAACCCTCCACGGCATATTTGAGGAAAAAGCTGCGCTCACACCGGATCGTACAGCACTTGTTTACGGAGAAACGAAGCTTACCTATGGAGAACTTCATCAGCAGGCGAACCGTCTTGCGCGTACACTGCGTGCCCAAGGGGTCAGACCGGACCAACCAGTTGGCATCATGGTCGAGCGCTCGCTTGAGATGATCATTGGTATTCATGCCATTCTAAAAGCTGGTGGGGCCTATGTACCGATTGATCCGGAGTTCCCAGAAGACCGTATTCGCCACATGCTGGAGGATTCGGGGGCGAAGCTTCTGCTGACGAAGAACCATCTTAAAGATCGGTTCCCGTTCACTGGCACGATCCTGGCACTTGATGATCCGCAGGCGTACCATGGGGATAGCTCGAATCTGGAGCCAATTGCGGGGCCGGAGCATCTGGCGTATATCATTTACACGTCAGGTTCAACCGGCAAGCCGAAAGGTGTAATGATTGAACACCGCTCTGCCGTCCATACGCTGAGTCAGCTGGAAGCTGAATATCCGATGTTGGCAGGCGACCGTTTCCTGCTCAAAACGACATTCACCTTTGACTTCTCTGTGCCAGAGCTGTTCTGCTGGTTCTTTGGACAGGGGACTCTCGTGATCCTGCCACAAGGCGTGGACAAAGACCCGATGGCACTGCTGGAGGCTGTGGATACGAACCGAATCACGCATCTTAATTTGGTGCCATCGATGCTCAGTGTGCTCGTTCAATACTTGAAAGAAAGCGGCACCCAAGGATTCCTTACTCTGAAATACCTGTTTGCCTGCGGCGAGACGCTGCCTGCCAAACTTGTAGAAGAGTACTATAAAGTATCTCCACACGCAGTACTGGAGAATATCTATGGTCCTACCGAAGCGGCCGTATATGCGACCCGATATACAACTAGCCCTGAGACTGCGGCTCTAACGCATGTGCCGATCGGCAAACCGTACGCTAACGTCCAAGTATGGATGATGGACAGCGCTTCTCAGGTATCACCTGTGGGGGTACCGGGAGAACTCTGCATTGCAGGCGAAGGGGTAGCGCGGGGGTATTTCAACCAGCCGGACCTGACCGCAGAGAAGTTCATTCCTCACCCGTACAAACCGGGAGCACGGATTTACCGAACGGGCGATTTGGCCCGATGGCTGCCAGACGGGAATATTGAGTATTTGGGACGGATCGATCACCAGGTAAAAATCCGGGGTTACCGCATTGAGCTGGGAGAAGTGGAGGCACAAATTCTGAGGGTGCCATCGGTGCAGGAAGCGGTTGTTCTAGCACTGGCTGACTCCAGCGGAAGTACTCAGCTGTGCGCATACTTTGTGGCCGAGGAAGGGCTCGCAGCGGGCGTATTACGCGAAGCACTGGGCAGCGAGCTGCCAAGCTATATGATTCCGTCTGCTTTCGTACAGCTCGCACAAATGCCGCTGAATCCGAATGGCAAATTGGATCGCAAAGCGCTACCGGCACCAGAAATCCTTCTGCGGAGCACAGCGGAGTATATCGCGCCACGTACGCAGACAGAAGTAGAGCTCGCTCAGATTTGGTCCGAGGTGCTCGGCGTACAGGAAATCGGGATCAGAGATCATTTCTTTGACCTTGGGGGCCATTCCCTGAAAGTATTGGGCTTGATCCAAAGGATCTCGTCTAATATGGGCGTCCATCTCCCACTCCAGGCCGTGTTTAATCTGCCAACTGTGGAAGAAATGGCGCATGAAATTTTCAAGCTGCAGGCAACAACTACTGCCGACGAACAAGAAATGGAAATTATCCACTTCCCAGGGAAAGGAACGCTTAAAGTATTTTGCTTCCCTCCTCGGGTAGGTCACTCTCTGGGGTACTATGAGATGGCCAAGGAGCTGGATGGGCTTTGCGAGGTGTACGGGATGGAATTTATCGGCGATCGTTTCCAGGGCCAAGATATGCTGGATCGATACATCGATGCCATCGTGAACATTCAAGCCGAGGGCCCATATGTATTCCTTGGATACTCACTTGGAGGAAATCTCGCCTTCGAGGTAGCTAAAGCTATGGAAAGCCGAGGCTACCATGTTGGTGACATTATTATGGTAGATGCTATGAGAAAGATGTCCAAGGATGAATCGACACCTGAGGAGCTTGAAGAGATTGTCGAGACGGTGCTGGATAGCATTAGGGAGCAGTACAAAGTATTCCTCGCCGATCCAGCCGACAGGGAGCGAGTCATGGACAAAATGTTGGTTTACTCCACCTACCGCGATGAGCTTATTAACGCAGGTGAAGTTCATGCGAATATCCATGCTCTGATTGCAGAGGATGATAGTATTGGTCCGGATACATCATTAGATAAATTGTTATGGCAAAAGGCGACGCATGGTCAATACAAAGAATACGAAGTCATCGGAACGCATGATGTGCTGCTTGATTCCGGTTTTGTCGGGGAAAATGCTAAAGTACTGAAACAAATACTTGGTAAAATTGCAGAAGCTTCATCTAAAAACAAGCCTATTCTGTCCTAAGATCAATCAACGAGAATAGTGTAGGGTAGCAAAGACGCCCGGATTCCTTTATATAGAAGGAACTCGGGCGTCTTTTGTTTTTTTATGCTGTCCTTAACATATAAAGTCCCTAATCATCTGTGTATGCTTTAGACATGGTTGACTGAAAATGACTGGTGTCGGTGATGAGTTCACGGATGACCTGGATGACAAGCTCCGGTTGATCATGGATGATCATATGCTCGCTCTTCTTGGCAACAATAAATTTGCTGTTTGTAGAGATGTTAAGCATCTCGCGCTGTCCCATTTGCCAGCTTTGTTCGATCTGATCATTTCCGCGCTTACTAATACCGAACTGAGTCAAATCTTGTTGAACGCCCCGGGCAATTACACGTACAGGGAGGTTGCCCAGATGCTGTCCCCGTATGGCATCTTCGGTAGTGCTTGCTAGATCACCTTCCTCCGCAACAGATCGAAAGTACTTAGAAGAAGCGACAATATTCACAAAAGAGTTTCTATCTTGATATTCGACTCGACCCGTTAGCATAAAATTGGGAAACAGGCGAAATGCTCCTGACTTTTCTAGGAGAATGGATATTAACGGGGAGGGATTGACCTTAGGTCGTTCTTTGGCATAGATCTCATTTGTCCGGCGAGCGTCATTCTCAGGCCTGGCATCCACCAGAACCAATCCTGCCACTTCGTCTTTGTAGGTCTGCGCGTACAGTCTTGAGTACATCCCTCCGAGAGAATGGCCTACCAGGATATAAGGAGCTTGGATGTCTGCGTTTTTTAAGGCGAGATGAAGCTCCCGAACGATGTTTTCCCCGGTTCGTGGAGTAGCAGCCTCCTCGCTCCAGGCATAGCCTGCCCGGTCATAGGATACAACAGTGGCGAATGATGACAGCTTTTCAGGAATATCCCTCCAGGACAGGCTACTTTCCCCACTCCCTGATTCAAGCAATATTGTCGGAGAGCCATTACCGAGTTTACGAATATGAAGTCGATAGCCCCCGGCATCGACTAATTCCCCCGGAGGCGGGTATTGTGATTTATCCTTTTTGGATGCAATCCACTCATACACAAATCCAGAGATCACGAAAAGTAGTAAGCAAGAGATGATAAGAAACACAATTCTCGTCCATGTTCGCCTTCGTTGTTTCATTAGAAAATCTACTCCTCTATATAGCTATAATTAATCATTACCTAAAGTTGCGTGCAACAAAGCTGCATCGTATGGTTTGTTGCTAGCTCCTTATCTTTTTTACCCATCCTTTCTTTGTCAAATCATCAATATTAAAGAAAAAACAGAATATGCACTTGAGTTGTAATAGCAACACACATGTCCGAGATAGGTGAATGAATGGATCTCACGGCGTTCTTAGATGCGGTAACTAAGTCCATTGGGCAAAAGTACAGGAGTACACAGGATCTCATTACAACAATACAAATAGTAAAAACAATTCATTAAAAAAGGGTTGCATTTAAATATTCAGAGTGGTATACTCTAATTCCGGCCAAGAAATACAATAGCGAGCGAGTGTTACAAAAAAAGATTTTAAAAAATGCTTGCAAAGTTGGTTCGGACATGATACGATATAAGAGTTGATGAAGCGATAAACTTAATCAACAGAAAAGAATGTTTGATCTTTGAAAACTGAACAACGAGTGAGTAAAATGGTTTTGTTCGCAAAATCAAACAAGAGATATTTTTTATCTCGTCAGTTTCAAAATGAGCTTATCGCTCTTTCTATAAACCAACTTCGGTTGGTCTTTAATGGAGAGTTTGATCCTGGCTCAGGACGAACGCTGGCGGCGTGCCTAATACATGCAAGTCGAGCGGGGTTAGTTAGAAGCTTGCTTCTAAATAACCTAGCGGCGGACGGGTGAGTAACACGTAGGCAACCTGCCCACAAGACAGGGATAACTACCGGAAACGGTAGC
>NZ_JAFICR010000021.1:0-72541 GCF_017833915.1 Paenibacillus sp. 1182
ACAGGGGTAACCCCCCTGCTTCTCCAGAGACCAGAGCATTATGATGTAAAAAAGAAACCCACGTCTCAAAATGACGGGGTTTCTCGACAATCTGAAGAAGCTTTCCCGTAGGGAAAGCTTCTTTAGTCAGCATTTTGCATAATTCGATTCCCAACGCTTGTAAGTACAGTATATAGACGAATTAAAGCATTTCGATCTATATACTGCTGATTTGAAAACGCTCCTGGGATTTATGCAAAATGCCCTAGTCTGATAATTAAATGTTAGACCACAACAGTCAACAAGTAATCCTCACGCTTCACTTCAGTTTCCATTGTGTTCAATACGTCCAGGTATTGAGCGGAATTTGTTACGATAATCGGCGTAGTCGTTGTATAGCCTGCCGCCTTAATTTGTTCGATATCAAATTCGAGCAACAATTGCCCTTGCTTCACTACATCACCCTCTTTGACGCGCTTGTCAAAGAATTGTCCTTTCAGCTTCACTGTATTCACACCAACGTGAATCAGAATTTCTGCTCCGTCATTGGAAGTAATACCGATGGCATGTCCGGTTGGGAATACGGTCGTAATCGTTCCATTGACAGGAGATGTCAGCACACCCTCTGTAGGATCAATAAGGATTCCTTTCCCCATAGCACCTGAAGCAAAAGCAACATCAGAAGATTGTTCCAAAGGCAATACTTTACCTTGCAGTGGGCTTACGAGAATTTCTTTCTCGATTGTCACTTCTTTCTTTATAGGCGCAGCTTCTGTTTTTGCAGTTTCTTCTTTTGGATCATCAAAGCCCAAAATCATAACCAACACAACTGCGAGTACAAAGGCAACGAGCAAACCGATGACTACCCACAAGAATCCAGCTCCAAAATAAGTTGGCAGCGCCAGTAAACTAGGCAGGGAGAAGGATTTTGCAGTCGCTCCGCCAGAAGCGATAATAGCGCCCCCAATACCACCGGATATGCAAGCATAAATGAAAGGTTTTTTCAATTTCAAAGTTACACCATAAATCGTTGGTTCTGTAATCCCGAATACAGCTGCCAGTGTAGAGGAACCCGCCAAAGCCTTCATTTGAGTATTTCGTGATTTCAGGAATACCCCCAGTGTTGCACCGGCTTGAGAAAGTACGGCTGCTGTAAGCATTGGAAGCATCGTGTCATAACCCAATGTTTGAATATTGGACAGCATAATAGGAACGAAGCCCCAATGTACACCGAAAATAACAAACACTTGCCAGAATGCACCAGCCACAGCTCCGGCGATCAATGGGCTTAAATTGTATACCCATGTAAAACCGTTCGCCAAGCCTTGACTGATCAGGTTACCGACTGGACCAAAGGCCAAAAACGTCAACGGAACAACAACTAGCAGTGATAGCATAGGGACGATAATGTTTTTAACCGATTGATGAACAAAGGAATTAAACCAACGTTCCACATAGGACTGTACCCATACCGCGAGAATAATTGGGATTACGCTGGAACTGTATTTTATCAGAATGATTGGAATCCCGAGAAAAGCCAGTTTTGCCGGATGATCCACCGCTGCAATAACATCCGGGTACACGAGTGCTCCAGCAACTGCGACCGATACAAAGGCATTTGTCTTAAATTTACGGGACGAAGTAATAGCCAGGAATATAGGCAAGAAATAAAATACGCTGTCCGAAGCGGCGTTCAAAATGAGATACGTACCGCTTGTAGTATCAATCCAATGAAGCGACGCAATTAAGGCCATAATCCCTTTGAGCAAACCTGCTCCGGCAAGAGCACCCAAGAGAGGTGAGAAAATGCTGGAAATGATATCGACCGCTTTGCCGAGAACATTTGTTTTTTCGGAAGATTCTTCCTTTTTGGCATTAGGATTGTCTGCATCCTGCAAATTCGTTTCTGCCATCATATGCTCAAATACTTGACCTACATTGTTGCCGATGACCACTTGGAACTGGCCGCTGCTTTCCACCACTGTAATGACACCAGGTGTTGCTTCCAGTGCAGCTTTGTCTGCTTTTGTGCGATCTTTTAATTTAAATCTCAAGCGTGTAGCGCAATGGAATACGGAATTGACATTCTCTTCGCCGCCAACGAGAGTCACTATTTTTTTAGATAGTTCTTTATCACTCATATTTAGAACTCCTTATGGGTTATTCTTGCTACTGATAGGGTTTACCGTTTACATTTGTTGCTAAGATGCGCCGGCATGCATCTTTTTAACCTTGTAAACAAGAAAAACCTAAACTCGTGGTGAAAACTGCGCACTCTTCCTATAAGGGAACGTCGATTTCACCATCAGTTTAGGTTTTGCCTGCCTTACCAGTCACAATCCATGAACGATGAGGGGTATGAAGTTGTTAGTCTTATATGTTATTACGCTCAGTTACCCGATGAATATGGATAGTTAGATATACGTATTCATCCTTGCTTAAATATTGATCGTATGTTTTTTCCAGATACTCATTGATCTTTTGGGCGCAAGCAAAAGCTTCGGTATACGTCTGCTTCACCTGGTTGTACAAGAATTCTTCACCACTGTGAATGACTTCTTTACGAATCACTCGCATCGCAAAATATTGCAAATGTGTCAAAAATCTCGAATAGCTAAAAGAAGACTCATCTAGCACAATCCCGTAATGGTACGTAATAATGTTCAATATATGTTGGACAATCTCAGTCATTTTCAGTGTAGATTTCATTTCGTTACCGTCAATCCGTGCATTCACCATATGCAATGCAATAAATCCCGCTTCATCTTCGCCCAATTTTACTCCGAGCGTATTTTCAATTTTTTGGAGAGCATCCAGTCCAACTGCAAATTCTTTTTTGTAAAAGCGTTTAATTTCATACAGCATCGCGTTTTGGAGTGCCAGTCCTTTTTCTTGCCGTTGTATGGCAAAATGAATATGGTCGGTCAACGTTAAATAAATATTATCGCTTAACTCCGTATCCAACACTTCTGTTGCATGGGTTACGATTTCATTCACGACCTCCAGATGAGATACAGGAATATCGTTCAGCAGCTCGGTTAGTTTGGCCGTGAACTCGTTTTCATTTAACATGAAAATCTTATCTATTTTATCATCATCGACTTGATCGCCAGCCACCTTTTTGAAGGAAATACCTCTTCCCATCACGATGACCTCTTTGCCTTTATCGTTTTTAGTCAATAGGACGTTGTTATTGAGCACCTTCTCAATAATCATTGAAGTTCCCCCTCCCATCCTTTACCAATAAAAAATGCCTAAGCACAATTCAATACTATTGTTAGCAATAGTACTCAATTGAACTCAGGCATTGCCCGCATCACCGGTCACAATCCTTCGATATAGTGCTATTGTAGCACAAAAAAAAGCGATTTCAACATTTTTTATTCTGTTTCGACAAAAAACATTTTATATCAAGACCCTTTTGCCTAATTTGCAAGTAAAGCGTTACCTTATGTGGTCGTACGTTCAATGAGGCTGTACTCTAGCGAATGAAGCTCCATTTGGCGTCCAATCAGCTGGGGGGAAAGCATGAAAAAAGCATTTTGTGCTTGAGCCATGATGGGATTTTGAATGGTTGTAATCCCCAACGTATGCGACAGCTCCGTGTTATCAAACCCAACAATCGCCAGATCTCCCGGTACGTTCAGCCGTTGTCTGCGTGCTTCGCAGAGAATGCCCACAGCTACATAATCGTTAGCACATAAAATAGCCTCTGGGAATTCCCCCCGATGCTGTAACAAATCCCGTACGACCTGTTCGCCATCACGGATATTATAAATTGAAGAGTGATTCCAGTGTTGCAACACTGACAGATTGTGCTCACTCATGATCTGTTCATAGGCTCGTTGTCTGCTATGGGTATTGATGCTGCTCGGACGACCAAAAGCATTGGCTATACGGGTATAGCCTTTTTGTATCAAATGCTTTAATGCTAGCATGTAACCTTCATATTGATCCATTGCGACGGAGCGAATATCGGTATGCTCCATTCGTTGCCAGGCCACGATCGGGCCATATTTACAATAGGTACTCAAAAAATCAGTGTCATTCACGCAGGAAATGATGACCAGCGCGTCGACTCTTTTTCTTTTTAAATCTTCAAAAGCTTGAAGCTCTTTCTTTTTGTCTTCTCCCGAAGTATAAATAATGGTCTGGAATTCATATTGTCCGGCGATTTCTACAAAGCTGTCCAGAAAAGCAAGAACAATTTCATTAATCGTTGAAGTGATGATACCAATCTGAAGCGTCTGACCCTTGGATAGGGAAATGGCATTCCGATTAGGAACATAATCTAATTCCTGCATGATTTTCAAAATCTTAGCTCTTGTTTCATGACTGACATGGGGGGACTGATTTAATACTCTGGATACCGTAGCCTTGGAAAAGCCCGCCAGTTTTGCAATTTGATCAAGATTCGACATGGTGCTTCTCCTCACATAAGAAAAAAATACTTGACATGAAACGCGTTACAACAATTAGGATGCTTATGAGGGCATTACATCTATTTTAAAGCATCTGTCAATGCATTTCAAAGGAGAACGGTTACCGTTAGGTATGGATTCACATTTGCAGCATTTGATGGGATTACTTAGGCCAAAGTAAAAATCTTATATACGGAAAGAGGTCTTTATACCATGACGAAGATGCTAAAAGGATTTCCGAAAAACTTCTTGTGGGGCGGGGCAACTGCAGCCAACCAATTGGAAGGTGCTTTTGACGTAGATGGAAAAGGCTTGTCCAGCGCAGACATGATTGCTTATGTACCCAAAGCGGAACGTAAGAACGATCACGCTATAGAGATTTCGTCCGAGCGACTCGAAGACATTTTGGCAGGCAAAGTCAATGCCCGTTTCCCAAAACGTGAAGGTGTGGACTTTTACCACCACTACAAAGAAGATATTGCATTGTTCGCTGAAATGGGCTTTAAAGTATTTCGTATGTCCATCCACTGGTCGCGGATTTTCCCGAATGGCTATGATCACGAGCCGAATGAAGCAGGATTGCAATTCTACGACAATGTATTTGATGAGCTGCGCAAATATAATATTGAGCCCTTGGTAACATTGTCACATTATGAAACACCGCTAGGTCTGACTCAGAAGTATAATGGCTGGCTGGGTCGTGAAGTCATACAGCATTACGTCAATTATGCCGAAACGGTGTTTACACGCTATAAGGATAAAGTAAAATACTGGCTGACCTTTAATGAAATCAATGTAATGACCATGAGTCCGTTCACCGGTGGCGGTGTGGTTATTGACCGTGTAGAAAACAAACAGCAAGCGATATATCAAGCATTGCATCATCAATTTGTAGCTAGTGCACTGGCAACCAAACGGGGACATGAGATCATCCCGGGTGCTCAGATCGGCTGTATGTTGGCACGTATAGAAAGCTATCCACATACGTGTAACCCAGCGGATATACTGAAAGCCCAGCATGAAAATCAGATGAACCTATTCTTTACGGATGTGCATGCCCGTGGGGAATATTCCAACTATATGAATCGTTATTTTGAAGAAAATAATATTGTGATCCAGACAGAACCCGGCGATGACGAAATTTTGAAAAATAATACGGTTGATTTTATCTCATTTAGCTACTACATGACCTTGACCGTATCGGCAGGTCCAGAAGGCGAGAAAGCAGCAGGAAACCTGATTGGCGGCGTGAAAAATCCGTATCTGCAGTCCTCCGACTGGGGATGGCAGATCGATCCGATCGGCCTGCGTGTTACACTGAATACGTTTTATGATCGCTATCAAAAGCCTCTGTTCATCGTGGAAAATGGCTTGGGTGCATATGATAAGGTGGAAGAGGACGGCTCTGTGCATGACACGTATCGCATTGATTACTTGCGTCAGCATATTGTCCAAATGAAGGAAGCGATTGCCGACGGTGTTGATCTGATTGGTTACACCAACTGGGGCCCTATCGACCTTGTGAGCATGTCTACTTCCGAAATGTCCAAGCGCTACGGATTTATTTACGTTGATCTGGATGATGACGGTAACGGAACGCTCAAACGCTCCAAAAAAGACTCTTTTAACTGGTATAAAAATGTGATAGCAACCAATGGTGAAGAATTGTAATTTCATATCGTCTCGGGCGGGTATAGCAGAGGACATCCTAAGGATGCAATCTGCTGTACCCGCTTTTTTGATAGACATAATAATATTTCAGAGGGCTTCACAAACTTTTCACTTGTAATAAGCTGAAAGTTTTCTGTATAATGAATAAAAATTTCATATGTCTGGTTGATGTTTGCGGGAGATGGAACGAAAGTTCCGACCGAAGGGGCAAAACTCTCAGGTGCTTAGGCTGTTTACAGCCACAAGCGGGGACCGTAAACGGACAGAACTCTGGAGAGACCCTTAATTGGGCGCCGAAGGTGCACCGCAGAGAACATCTGCTTAAACTCTCAGGCAAAAGGACAGAGACGCGAATAACCTGTGACAGGGAATGCCCTAGGCTTTTTTATGAGCTATTAGAGGCAGAAACCTGCACAAGATGGTTGTATTTTTTCGTGCCTTTAACCTCTCCAGGAGTCGAATCAGCTGATTTGACTCTTTTTTGTTTTCTAATATGCTGGAGGAGCGGGTTGAAATGAATTTGGTACATGTGTTAGAAGCGATTAGCAGTTGGATATGGGGGGCGCCTCTCATCATTCTTGTCATGGGAACGGGGTTGTGGCTGACCATACGTCTGAAAATGTTGCAGGTATTCCGCCTGCCCCTGGCGATCAAGCTGATCGGTAAGGCCCCGAATGAAGGCAGCGGGGATGTAAGTAGTTTTGCGGCTTTGAGTACGGCGCTAGCGGCTACAGTTGGCACAGGAAGTATTGTCGGCGTAGCGACAGCCATTAAGCTGGGCGGGCCGGGTGCCTTGTTCTGGATGGTCGTTGCAGCCTTTTTTGGGATGGCGACGAAATATGCGGAAGGTGTACTTGCAGTAAAATACCGGGTGAAGGATCGGAATGGACAATTTTCCGGCGGCCCGATGTATTATATTGAGAAAGGTCTAGGACGTCGTTTTAAACCGCTGGCGATGCTGTTTGCTTTTTCGGGCATGCTGGTGGCGTTGTTCGGGATTGGAACGTTTCCGCAGGTCAAAGCGATTGTATCTTCGACGGAAAACAGTTTTGGCGTTCCGCCCATTGTAACGGCACTGATTATAGCTATCCTTACTGGACTGGTTACTATTGGAGGACTCAAAAGCATTGCCAAGGTATCGACGAAGGTCGTTCCTTTTAAAACAGGCTTGTACGTACTGATCTGTCTCATCGTACTGATTCGGTTTGCTGACCAGCTTCCTGCCGCAATTGCGCTGGTGCTCCATTCGGCATTTTCAACTACATCTGCAACGGGCGGATTTGCCGGAGCTACGATTATGCTGGCGATGCGAAGTGGGGTAGCCAGAGGTATTTTTGCCAATGAGGCCGGATTGGGGAGCGCACCGATTGCAGCCGCAGCTGCCAAAACCAAATGGCCTGCGGAGCAAGGGTTGATTTCCATGACAGGCGTGTTTATTGATACGATGGTTATTTGTGTGATGACCGGGTTGACGCTACTGGTTAGCGGTGTGTGGAGCGGGCCTACCGATGCGGGTCTGATGACTCAGCAAGCATTTTCCAGCGCATTCCCGCTGGGGGCAGAACTGCTCACAATTATTCTGATTATGTTCGCGTTCACCACCATGCTCGGCTGGAACTATTACGGGGAACGCTGTGTTGAATATTTGCTTGGGGTCAAGTGGATTAAGCCATACCGTTATCTGTTCATTCTACTCGTTGGCGGGGGCGCGTTCATTAAACTGGATGCGATTTGGCTGCTGGCAGATATCTTTAACGCAATGATGGCTTTCCCGAACCTGATTGCACTGCTCGGCTTATCAGGCATTGTCGTTGCAGAAACCCGAACCTATATGGATTCTCTGAATTCTAGTAAGAAAAAGGGCATTCTTGCAGGTGCCAGTGTAGGGGCAGCTATTCAAGTAGAAGAAAAGGGACAAACGGTTAATTCATAAATTTCAAAAGGGAGTGCTCTCAGCCATCACAGGCTTGAGGACACTCCCTTTTGAATGTTATAACGATGCACGCAAAATAGCTAAAATATCTTCTTGATTCAGCTTTTTATAATTACCGAAGCCTCCATATTCCATTTCACGGGCTGCAATGGTTGCGATTTTTTCCAATTGCTCATCATTAATATTGTAATCGGCCAGGGTGGAAGGGGCACCGAGACTTGTCCAGAATGCACTAAGACGGTCAATACCCTCCAAAGCGATTTCTCTATCTGTTTTATCTACGGTGTCTAAGTCAAACATGCTGAGCATCAGCCGTTTCATGCGTGCAGCATCCTGATCCACCGTATGTCTCATCCAGTTGGGGAATAGGATCGCCAGACCGCCAGCATGAGGAATATCATATACAGCAGATAATGCATGTTCAATCGTATGCGAAGCCCAGTCCCCGAAGTAGCCCATTTGCAGTGTTCCGTTAAGAGCAATCGTTCCGGCATATAAAATCGTTTCGCGATGCTCGTAGTTGTGCAAATCCTCCAACAGCTTAGGTGCAGTTTCGATTACGGTTTGCAGCACGGAAAAGCACATACGATCTTGCAACGGTGTATTTTTAACATTGTGAAAATACTGTTCAAATACATGGCTCATCATATCCACCATGCCATATACCGTCTGATCACGTGGCACAGAGAAGGTGTTTTTTGGGTCCAGAATCGAAAACTTCGGATGCGTCACCGCGCTGCCCCATACGTATTTTTCGTTCGTTTCCCAGTTGGTGATGACAGAATCCGGATTCATTTCTGAACCGGTGGCGGCGAGTGTGAGGATGGTGCCGAATGGTAGAGCCTCGGTCGGCATGTGCTTTTTGTTGATAATATCCCACACATCGCCGTCATATTTAGCCCCTGCTGCGATGGCTTTGGTGCAATCAATAACGCTTCCGCCGCCTACTGCAAGTAAGAAGTCGATGTTTTCATTTCGGCAAATGTCGATGCCCTTCTTAACGGTAGACAAGCGCGGATTCGGCTCTACGCCGGACAATTCATGAATGTTAAGATGTAGCGGCTCTAACGCGTTTAATACCTGGTCATACAGACCATTTCGCTTGACACTTCCGCCTCCGTATATCAGTAAAATATTTTTGCCGTAATTCAGCAGCTCCTGCTGCAGTTCTTCAATTTGATTGTCTCCAAATATTAATTTGGTGGGGTTATAATATGTGAATTTGTTCATCTGGAAAGTTCCCCTCAGTTCATAGTTCATGTTCAAATCGTAAATCGCTTAACCTGATTGCCTGTTGAATACCTAACTTTACCATGTAAGCTATTTGAAATGACGATTAACTATTATACATGAAATGAATAAGGGAATTCAAGTGAATCTAATCTTTGACCGCACCAGCGGCAAGATCGGAAATAAACTGGCGGCTAATGAAAAGAAACAAAATAATAAGTGGCAGTACAGCAAGCAGGGTGCCCGCAATGACCATCGCATAATCCGTATTGTAAATCCCGTTTAACTGTGACAGTGCAATCTGGAGCGTGAATTTACGCTCATCCGTTAAGACGATTAGCGGCCATAAATAATCATTCCAGGCTCCTATAAAGGTAAACGCGCCGAGAAAAGCGAACGCAGGACGTAGAATAGGCAGTGCTACATTCAAGTACAGTCGAAAAAAGCTGCATCCGTCCATCCGCCCCGCATCCAGCAGCTCCTTTGGAATGGATTCTTCCGCATATTGACGAATCCAGAAAATGCCGAAGGCATTTACCATCCCCGGGATAATAAGCGCTTTGAACGTACCTACCCATCCAAAGGCGGCCATCATGACAAAGGAGGGGACAAGCGAAAGTTGTGAAGGGACCATCATGGTAGCTAGCAGAACGATAAATAGCACTTTTTTGCCCGGAAAATCAAACTTGGCGAATGCAAAACCTGCCAGTGAATCGAAAAACAGAACCAATAAGGTAACAGAACCGGCTACAAAAAGGGTATTAAAAAAGGCTCCGGCAAAATTAATCTGCTGTAATACTCTAGTTATGTTATCCAAGAAGTGGCTACCAAACCACAATTGCGGTGGAAAACGATAGATGTCTGAAGTTGTACGGGTTGCCATAACGATCAGCCAGTAAAATGGAAACATCGACAGGATGATTCCCACCAACAATCCGGCATATAAAACAAAGGATTTTGCACGTGTCTGTATCATGTTGTGAAGCTCCTTCCCATCGTTATTTTTTACCTTGAACGAGTTTCCAGTTGATGATGGAGAATAGAGCAATGATGAGGAACATGCCCCATCCGACGGCTGCACCATATCCAAAATAGTTGTTAATGAACGACTCGCGGTACAGGTATAAAACGATGGTCATGCCACTTGCCCCGGAACCGCCGTCATTACCGACCAGGACCTGTGGCTCGGTGAAGAGTTGCATACCGCCGATGGTGGACGTAATGACCGTAAACAGAATGACTGGGCGCAGCATGGGGATAGTGATGCGGAAAAAAGCTTGCGCTCCGGTTGCTCCGTCTATTTTGGCGGCCTCATACAGCACATGCGGAATACTCTGAAGTCCGGCCAGATAGATGATTGCGTTATAGCCCATCCATCTCCATACGACCATAGAAGAAATGGCAATTTGGATACCCCATGGCACATTCAGCCATTGAACCATGGGCAGTCCCAAGAGTTGCAGAAGGTAGTTGAGAAATCCGAAATTGTTGGCAAATAAGGCACCAAATATGATGGCGACAGCCACAATAGACGTCACATTGGGCAGGAAGAATCCAACTCGCCATAAGGTGCGCATTTTCACAAATGGGGCATAAAGCAGAAAGGCAATAATCAGTGCGAAGAATAGCATTGGAATCGTTGCATACACCCAGATCACAAAGGTGTTGCCTACAGCCTGCCAAAATTCATGATCTGTTACAAGGTAGCGAAAGTTGCCCCAGCCGTTGTAGGTCATGTCTCCGATTCCGTCCCATTTGTGAAACGCCAGGTATAATGAAAAACCAATCGGAAACAGTCCAAAGATGCCAAACAGCAGATAAAACGGCGAGATCGCAGCATAAACGGCACGGTGCTTCCAGATTTCTCTCAGCATATTGTCCACACGCCTTTTTTGAATTTTGTTTTTTTATCGCTGTAATTCCCGTTCGATTCGTTCCATGGTTTCCGTCCATAATGCATCAGGATTAGCATCCTGCTTGGCAACATTAGCAAGGCGACGGGTCACAATGCCGTGGATGACAGGGTAGCGCTCGCCGAAATAGCTGCTTTTCACATGACGTGCGGAGGCGGAGAAGATGAGTCCGGTGGCCTGACCCCCAAAGAAAGGCTCGGGTATCCCCATGATAGGATCGTTATAGACGCCGGGAGTGGACGGGAACAGACCGATTTTGTGGTAGGCTTCCAACTGGTGTTCCGGGTTTTGCAGCCAGGTCAGGACTTCAAAGGCTTCTTTGGGATGTTTGCTGGATTTGAGGATAGAAATGAACGAACCACCCAGGTTGCCGTCTCCTCCAGGAGCACGGGCGACTCTCCATTTGCCCGCTGTATCCGGCGCGGCCTCTGTGAGAACTTGCTTCATCCAAACAGCCCCTACAAAAGAGGCAATTTTGCCGTTATTGACCGAAGCGTTCCATTCGGGAGTCCAGCCATCCGCATTGGCGAGCAGATGCTTCTTGTGGAAATCGACAGCGGTTTTCCAGCCCAGACGGATGTCAGGAGATTGATTGCCAATATAGCTGCCATCCGGCTTGAAGTAGAGGTTTGTATGCTGAGCGAGCACTTGATTGTAAACGTTTACAATATTATCAGCCAAAAACGAACGGCTTCCGAATTTCTGCTGAAGTTGTTCTCCGGCTGCCATGTAATCATCCCATGTGCGGATCGAGGCACTAACCTTTTCAGGATCACTAGGCAAGCCTGCTTGCTCAAATAGATCGCTTCGATAGAAGAGGGCAGTAGGCCCAGTATCCATGGGAAATGCAATCATTTTACCATCAGGAGTGATCCCCTGATTCCATTTCCATTCCAAATATTGATCTTTTAGGCGGTCTGCTCCGAGTTCCCTTAAATCATAAAAACGATCCGCACTAGGAAATAGCTCCACCATCCAGTCGTTCAGAGCTACGATGTCTGGTTCACCAGAACGAGCTGCGAGCGTTGTCTTCAGTTTAGCTTTGAAGTCACCACCTATTTTTTGAGTTTTTAATTCAATGTTGGGAAAGTGTTTTTCCGCTTGGGCGAGTAGTTCATCATCAATGGAACGGTTCCAATACCATAATGTAAGCGTTATCTTTTTTCCGTTTGACAAATTAGTTTCAGATGATTGACTTTCAGAGAACGAGGGTCCACTACAAGCACTGAACATAGTGAGAAAAGTAAGACATAATACCAACCATTGTACTGTCTTCACATCATTTCCCTCCTTGCTGTCTGAGATAATCTGCCTGCTAAACAAGTTGTAAATGGTTTAGCTCCATCATATGAAGCTGTTACCCATTTATGTGCATTGCCTTAACCAAAAACAAAAAATTTGAAACGTTTATCCATAAAAAAAAGCACGTGCGTCTGTTATATGAAGAACGCACGTGCTTAAGTTAGGGATTCAGCTCATGACATCAACCGCTGTATTTCATCTTTCAGAATTTCGGACCGAGTCCCGAAAATGACCTGTAGGGTACCGTTACCAAGCCTGATGATTCCCGACGCTCCGAGCCGCCTGAGAGCTTGATCGTTAACTGCTTTGTCGTCTTTGACGACAAGACGCAGCCGTGTGATGCAGGCATCAATACTTAGGATATTGTCCGAACCACCGAGATAGGTTAGTATTCTGCCTGCCTGACTGGACGGAGTGTCGGATGTGGCGCTTGCCTTTCCAATGGGTACAGATTCGTTAGCCTCAGACAGGTGACTGTCTTCTCCATCATCTTCACGCCCAGGAGTTTTTAGGTTGAATTTGAGAATGATAAATCGGAACAGAAAGTAATAGATGAGGGCGAAGACAAGCCCGACCGGGATCATTCGCAATGGGTGAGTGGAGAGTTTCATATTGACCAAATAGTCAATGAGTCCTGCTGAAAAGGAAAAGCCCAGTTTGACATCCAATAGGTATACGACCAGGCCGCTCAGGCCTGTCAGCAGAGCATGAACGCCGTAAAGCAATGGTGCAATGAACATAAACGAAAATTCGAGGGGCTCGGTAATTCCGGTCAGGAACGATGCCAGCGCAGAACCGATGAAAATGGAAGCGACGGCTTTACGTTTTTCCGGCTTAGCCGTATGAATGAATGCGAGAGCGGCTGCCGGGAGAGCAAACATCATAATAGGGAAGAAACCGGACATGAATAGACCAGCTGATTTATCGCCTGCAAAGAAACGGGTCAGGTCACCATGAACAACTTCGCCAGCTGCATTCGTATAGTTACCAATCTGAAACCACGCGATTGAGTTTAGTACATGATGCAAACCGAGCGGGATCAGCAGCCGATTGGCAATCATGAATACCATTGATCCGATTCCGCCAAACCCGACAATCCAGTTGCCGAAGGCTGCAATCCCATCTTGTACCGGACTCCAGATCATTCCGAGCAGAATGGCCAGAATCATGGTCGTGAAGGCGGTAATCATGGGGACAAAACGTTTGCCTGAGAAGAAGCCAAGCCAATCCGGGAGCTGAATATTATGATATTTTTTAAACAGAAAAGCAGACCATCCACCGATAAAAATACCACCCAATACGCCCATGTCCAGCTTGACGTCGTCTGGAATATATGCAAATATACCCGGCACTGCCGCCAAAATACGGGTCAACACCATATAGGCAATGACTGCCGATAATGCGGCTACTGCGTCGCCTGCCAGACCAATGGCAACACCAATGGAGAAAATGAGCGCAAGGTTACCGAAGATAGCCCCCGCCCCCTCGTTCAGAAAAGGAGTGACATAATGATTCAGAAATCCGCCAACTACGGGACCAAACGGTATATCCGTTTCATAATTAATCAGAGCTAATCCTTGCAAAATCCCTGCGGCGGGTAGAGTAGCTACTGGAAGCATTAACGACTTGCCGATTTTTTGCAGAAATTTCAGCATAACATTCTTCCCTTCTTCATCGAGTTTGGGAGTGTCGTATTCATCCTGAAATCCTTACTTGTGCCCATTTTTTTACATCATAAATCGGGGGATCTAACATGGTCAACGATTATTTTAAGCTATGAAATGACGTAAATCCGCAGTTGACATCGCTTACATGCTTATATAGTATCAAATTTAAGTTAATAATCGTGACGGAGACAAGAGAGCCACGCAGACATCCCATGGTATAGCACAGGGTTGATTTGTGATGGCTTTTCTTTTTTTTGTGCGATGAAAGCGATCAAAATCGGGTGATCTATTGAGGAGGTAGGTTGTATGTCGCCATACGCAGCCGAATTCATAGGGACAATGATTCTTATTGCCCTAGGTGGCGGAGTGTGCGCAGGGGTGTCCCTGAAAAAGTCATTTGCCCACGCTTCCGGCTGGATTGTGGTCGGAATGGGTTGGGGGCTTGCGGTAGCTATTGCGGTGTATGCAGTGGGTCAAATCAGCGGAGCGCATTTGAATCCGGCAGTTACACTCGCGTTGGCATTTCAGGGTAGTTTTCCATGGCAAGATGTATCCGGCTATATTGTGGCTCAGCTTCTTGGGGCCATGGCGGGTGCGATCATCGTCGTTTTGCATTATTGGCCCCACTGGAAAGAGACGGAGGACACAGCAGCCAAACTCAGTGTATTCGCGACAGGACCAGCTATTGATCATCCGTTTGCCAACGTGCTTAGTGAAATGATAGGTACTTTCATCTTTGTTCTTGCTTTACTGTCGTTTGGCGCCAATTCATTTACAGACGGCCTGAAACCGCTGATTGTTGGTTTTTTAGTTGTCAGTATCGGTTTATCCCTTGGAGGCACAACGGGCTATGCCATCAATCCAGCGAGGGATTTTGGGCCGCGTCTGATGCATTATTTACTACCGATTCCCGGTAAGGGAGCATCCAACTGGAAATATGCCTGGGTGCCCATTGTAGGGCCTCTGTTGGGTGGATCTTTCGCAGGGCTGTTTTATCAGGCTGTTTTTAAGGGGAGTGTGACTCCGGCTTTCTGGATTTTACTAGGGATCATCGTGATTGTACTCTTGATTACCTTCCGTATGAGTCGTACTTATAAAAATCATAAAACGGATCACAAACTTACAGCGTAAAAACGATGGATTTACACGGGGAGAGATGAACAATGGGAAAATATATTTTGTCACTAGATCAGGGAACGACAAGCTCAAGAGCGATTTTGTTCAATAGCGAGGGAGATGTAGTGTACTCGGCTCAGCGAGAATTTCCGCAATATTTTCCTCATCCCGGCTGGGTAGAGCAGAATGCGAATGAAATCTGGAGTTCTATTCTCGGAGTCATTGCCTCCTGTCTTTCCGAATCCGGTGTAAAAGCAAATCAAGTGGCTGCCATCGGCATTACCAATCAGCGAGAATCGGTGGCTGTGTGGGACAAAAATACAGGAGTGCCCGTATATAATGTACTCGTATGGCAATCACGCCAAACCTCGGACATCTGTGATGAATTGAAGCGACAAGGGCACGAGGAACTGTTTCACAGCAAAACAGGGCTGCTGATCGACCCGTATTTTTCAGGCACTAAAGTAAAGTGGATACTGGACCATGTAGAGGGCGCGCGGGAAAAGGCGGAACGAGGTGACCTGTTATTCGGTACGATTGACTCGTGGCTGATCTGGAAACTATCCGGCGGAAAGGCACATGTGACGGACTACTCGAATGCAGCCAGGACGCTCATGTACAACATTTATGAGCTAAAGTGGGACGAAGAGCTGCTGGACATTCTGGGTGTTCCGAAAATCATGCTGCCTGAGGTAAGACCTTCTTCTGAGGTATATGCGCACACCGTGGATTATCATTTCTTCGGTCAGAATGTACCGATCGCCGGTGCAGCAGGTGACCAGCAAGCAGCCTTGTTCGGTCAGGCATGTTACGAAAAAGGGATGATCAAAAATACTTACGGCACAGGCTGCTTTATGCTAATGAATACGGGGGATCAGCCTGTTGAATCTAAACACGGCCTGATTACGACCATCGCTTGGGGACTGGAGGAAGGCAAAGTGCAATACGCACTCGAGGGGAGTGTGTTTGTAGCGGGGTCGGCGATCCAGTGGCTGCGAGACGGGCTGCGTATGTTCCGTGAAGCGAAGGACAGTGAGCCTTATGCCGCTCGTGTTTCGTCTACGGAAGGAGTGTATCTTGTCCCCGCTTTTGTCGGACTGGGGAGCCCCTACTGGGATAGCGAGGTGCGCGGAGCGATGTTCGGCCTAACACGAGGGACCACGAAGGAGCATTTTATCCGCGCCACATTGGAGTCACTCGCTTATCAGACCAAAGATGTGCTTACAGCCATGGAGATCGATTCAGGTATTGCGGTGAAGACGCTGCGGGTGGATGGAGGAGCTGTATTGAACAATTTTCTGATGCAATTCCAGAGCGATATTTTAGATGCAACGGTGGAGCGGCCAGTGATCCATGAGACGACGGCACTGGGGGCTGCATGTCTGGCAGGTTTGGCTATTGGATATTGGAAGAGTACGGATGAACTTCGTAAGCGGGTGAGGGTGGAAACCTCTTTTGCCCCGAATATGGATGAATCAAGACGTGCAGACTTGTATGAAGGCTGGAAAAAGGCTGTGAATGCGACGATGGCCTACAAGTAATGATTAAGCGCTGGGTCTCTGAATATTAAACTGCAAAAAGATGACTTCTGAATCTTATCAGGAGTCATCTTTTTTAAGGCATGAGCTAACCTTTGACCTTCGTATGGTTCCAATGTTGGCCGGCTCCGCAGGAACTACGAATGACCAGTTCCGGCTCGACTTTAATACATTTGGTATCCATTTGTTTATTCATCAGGTCAAACAGCACCATAGCAGCTAGACGGCCTATTTTTTGCTTGTCTTGTTTTACAGTTGTCAGTGGAGGTTCGGTATAACGACAGGCTTCTATATCATCACATCCCACTACAGCAATATCCTCGGGTACCCTCAAGCCGCTTTCCTTGAAAGCACGTATGGCACCAAAGGCAAGCAGGTCGGTAGCCGCAAAAATAGCTTTTGGTAAATTTCCTTGCTGTATCCACGCCTTCGCGACCTGGTATCCATCTTCTGCCGCGTAGTCCTTACCATATACGACCCATTCAGGTCTGACATCAAGACTAAACCGTTTTAGTGAAGCGATAAAGGCCTCCTCTCTCTCTTTAATAACCAAGGAGGGGCGTTCAATGCCTATAAAACCCATGTCGCGGTATCCATTCATGTAAAAGTGCTCAACAACCTTCATTGAAATCTTCTGATTGTCGGACATAATGTAGCAGGAGCTGGCTCCGGTTAGCTCAATATCGACACCGATGCAGGGGATAGGGCTGGCGTCGAGATCAAAAACACTCTTCTCCACTTCATCTCCAGCGATAATAATGCACCCGTCCACTGAAAAATATTTCGAGCGTGCCAAATAGTCCTCTCCATTATCCAGAAATTTCTCATTTGAAAAAAACAGCAGATCGTAACCGAGCAAGCCAATCTGTTTTTTGAAGACATTAATGATATCTACAAAAAAAGGATGACTAAAATCAACATTCAGCTTACCAGCAAATATAACGCCTACCAGATTAGATTTTTTGGTAGCAAGTGTTTTAGCCGAGGAGGAGGGTCTATAGCCTGTTTCCTCCATGATTTTAAGTACCCGCTGCCGGGTTTCCTCACTGATGTCTGTGTAATTGTTAATGATTTTCGAAACCGTTGCTACTGAAACGCCTGCCATGCTAGCTATTGTTTTTATATTCATGGAATCCTCCGCAACTAAACTGATTTAGTTAAATTGACTTTGTTTTTCAAAATTAATGATTACTCGTATTCTATGCTACCTCATAGAAGTGAGTCAACCGTGCTAATAAAGGATGGTTCCTAATATTTTAAGGAGTAATAACGGTGATTTGTATTTTATTTGATAATTTACAAATCTCTATTTACAAATACAGGCTATCCGATACATAATAGTAGCTGTAATTAACTAAACCGCTTTCGTAAAGGTAAGTGCATTTATTCTAAGATAGCCGGAGCTGTGAAGTCTTGATTCCTGAAAGGATGATACCAAGTATGAATGAGAATACCTATACATTCCCCACCACGTTTATGTGGGGAACTTCGACCTCTTCTTATCAAATTGAAGGTGGCGTGGATGAGGAAGGAAGAACGCCTTCTATTTGGGATACTTTCTGTCAAGTACCCGGGAAGGTGATCGGAGGGGACTGCGGAGATGTGGCTTGTGACCATTTTCACCGCTTTAAGGAAGACGTGCAATTAATGAAGCAACTTGGCTTTTTACATTACCGTTTTTCCGTGGCCTGGCCGCGCATTATTCCCGCACCTGGCGTGGTTAACGAACAGGGGCTACTCTTCTATGAGCGTCTGCTGGATGAGATTGAGTCGGCTGGGCTAATTCCAATGCTGACGCTGTATCATTGGGATCTGCCGCAATGGATTGAGGACGAGGGTGGCTGGACGCAGCGAGAGACTATCCAACATTTTAAAACGTATGCCTCTGTAATCATGGATCGATTTGGACAGCGTATAAGCTGGTGGAATACGATAAATGAGCCCTACTGCGCCTCTATTTTGGGCTATGGCACAGGCGAGCATGCCCCCGGCCATGAGAACTGGAGGGAAGCTCTTGCTGCCGCTCATCATATTCTGATGTGTCACGGGATAGCCATGAACTTACACAAGGAAAAGGGCCTGACGGGCAATATCGGTATTACGCTGAACATGGAGCATGTCGATGCAGCCTCTGAACACTCCGAGGATGTAGCCGCTGCTGTCCGGCGGGATGGCTTTATTAATCGTTGGTTTGCCGAGCCATTGTTTAACGGGAAATACCCTGAGGATATGGTGGAATGGTACGGGGAGCATTTGAACGGATTGGATTTTGTACAGCCTGGTGATATGGAGCTGATTCAGCAGCCAGGGGATTTTTTGGGCATCAACTACTACGCCCGCAGTATCATTCGAGCGACTACAGACGCTTCGTTGCTTCAGGTCGAGCAGATTTCCATAGAGGAACCGGTAACGGATATGGGATGGGAGATTCACCCTGAATCCTTTTATAAGCTGCTGACACGGATTGAGAAGGATTTTACCAGAGGATTACCCATCCTGATTACAGAAAACGGAGCAGCGATGAAGGACGAACTGGTGAATGGAAAGATTGAAGACATTGGGCGTCAGCATTACATTGAGGAACATTTAAAGGCATGCCATCGCTTTATTGGGGAGGGAGGTCAGCTTAAGGGCTATTTTGTATGGTCATTCCTCGATAACTTCGAATGGGCCTGGGGATACAGCAAACGTTTTGGTATTATACACATCAATTACGATACGCAGGAACGGACACCCAAACAAAGTGCGCTGTGGTTCAAGCAAATGATGGCGAATAACGGGTTTTAAAAAGAAAAGGGGTGCACGATGCAGCAGTATTATTTTGACGATCAAGGACGTTTTGTGATTGAGAATTTTGCGCAGGCCAAGCCCTTTTCCAGTTTTCTACCCGGTATTGCTGGTGTTCAGGGAATTCCTCTGTGGGCGTATTATGTTAATCGTGGACAAGGAATTGCGAGCTTTGGTGTGGAGGATAAGAATGGAGCTATCATGGAGTTTTTTCCGGCCAACCGAACAGCTCCTTTATTGCTAGCAGTGCTAATCCTGATGCAAGTTTGCATGGAACGGGATATATCGCGAGGCTGAGCGGATCTACGGCAGAATTTATTCATATGTGGATATGGATGATGACGGGCGGGCAGCCGTTTGGCTATGATCATAGGGGCCTATCCTTGAAGCTGGAGCCCAAGCTGCCAGGCTGGCTGTTCACAGCTACAGGTGAGCTATCTTTCTGTTTTCTCGGAAGCTGTCAGGTGACTTATTTTAATACGGATCGCAAGGATACTTATCCACCGGAATGCATAGTGACCCAGTATGTACTGCATTACGCTAGTGGCGAAAAGAAGACGATAAGACAGGCTATATTAGATCATAAAGAGGCACAAGATGTGAGAGAGCGGTTGATTTCCCGTATCGAGGTATATTTGGGGACATAGCTCCATTCATTAAAGCGGTCATGCTGCAATAACAGAGCATGACCGCTTTTTAAAGTTTCATAAATCCTTGTGTCAGGGCAGGGGGCTTATGCTGAAATATCTTGCAACTCCAATATCACAGGACAGTGGTCACTGCCTGTAATATGACAATCAATGTTCGCATCCATCAATAGCGAACGAAGTCTCTCCGAGACGAGGAAGTAATCGATCCGCCAGCCAATATTCCTTTCTCTCACCTTTGGCATGTAGGACCACCAGGAATAAACATCCGTCCGGTCAGGATAAAAGGTTCTGAAGGTATCTATAAATCCGGCGTCTAGCAGCTGTGACATGCGTTCCCGTTCCTCAGGCGTAAAACCGGCATTTCCGTAGTTAGCTTTGGCGTTTTTGAGATCGATCTCCTGATGAGCTACGTTCAAGTCTCCACACACGATGACAGGCTTCAAAGCATCCAGTTGTTGCAGGTAGCTGCGAAAACGGTCTTCCCATTCCAGTCTGTAGGGCAGTCGGGATAAGTCCCGTTTGGTATTTGGTGTGTACACATTGACGAGATAAAATTTTTCGAATTCCAAAGTGATGGTTCGGCCCTCCGGTTCTTCATTTTCTTCAAGTCCATAATGCACAGAGAGCGGCTTGATTTTGGTGAAAATAGCCGTGCCGGAATATCCTTTTTTCTCAGCATAATTCCAGTATTGTGTGTATTCCTCCATGTTCTCCATGAGGATCTGCCCTTCTTGAAGCTTCGTTTCCTGTACGCAAAAAATATCGGCATTCGTTTCTTTTAAATAAGTATAAAACCCTTTGGTCACACAGGCTCTTAAGCCATTTACATTCCAAGATATTAATTTCATTTGATTAATCTCCTTGCTACTTCACGCGGTCAAGCGATGTGATTTGTATATCCTTTGTTGACATAAGCTTATAAATGTCTTCTATCTTGACTTCATAGGTCTTTTCATCAAAATGGTCCTGACCAAACATATAATCGTTTAGTTCTATTGCCTTAAGGTTTCGGTTGGTATTCATAGCCGAAGGGAAGTATTCGATGTCTAATGAGGCTTTATTTCCGGCCAACACTGTTTTGAGAACTTTTGCAGTTTGTAATACCCGTTCTTTTTCCAATGACAATCCTGAGTCAGTTAGATCCTCGAATACAATTATACGAATATATTGATCGCCGACCGCTTCGGGATTCAGTTTAAAATCGTCGTATTCTTTGATCATTTTATCTGTTTCCCCTTCTTGCACCCCAGAATGAACAGCGGCTGCATCATTGTATAGCTTCTGTATAACAGGTTTGAGCTTCATGTCCAGTTGGCTCTCCCAAAGGGCGTTAAGATATTTTTCTCTAAATGGGACATCCTCATAAGGACGCTTGGTCATGTTAAAGAGGACGGAAGGATGACGATTAGAGATCGCCTCCATGGTATATTCAGTGAAGGGAATACTATGATAGCTAATATTTTGAATTTGAAAGTCCTCTCCGTATTTCTGCTCCAGATATTGCTCTGATTCTGCGGCTACGTTGCGTTTATTTTCACCTGTTTGTGTAAAAGGTTCTATAATATCTACGTATTTCATTGTGACTGCAAGAAGTAGAAGTGTAGCTCCCACAGTGAGACTGAGCAACATGCGCCATTTGGAAGGCAACGATGCACTTGTCGGCGCGCTACCCACATTGCTTGTAATTTGAAAAGATCGTATTGTAAAAATAATGCCTAAAATGTGGAGAATAATGGCCAGCGGTCCCGAAATAATAAGCAGGTATCCGAGAGAAAATAATGTAAAATAGATCAGAATTCCCTGTGTGATGATCAGAGCCGCTCCTCCAATCATATAGGAAGGAATGGCGAGATAAAACATACCCAATCCAGTACCTAATATAGAAAGCAAAGTGGCAACAAAACGATGAATTTCCCGCGACTTTTGGAGTTTATTCGTAGTCAAGGGAGTCAGCCAACCTCCTTTACTTCAAAATGGTGTAACATGATAGATGATAGCAATATCTGCGTTTTATTGAAAGAGTAGTGACTTGAAACCAGCGCCTAAAGTAGCGTGGCAGACTATTCTTTCTACATTATTTATCATCAAAAAAAGCTCCCTTGCGGAAGCTTTTTTTGATGTAATTTATCAAGAGAGATACTCTCCCTATGGTTGACTGCGAAGTATAGGCTAACGATGCCGATGGGCCGACGTTCCCCTGTGAGTTATTTCATGAGAACAAAAAAAGCCTCCATTATGGAAGCTTCTTGTTATGACGTCCCAGGAGGGATTCGAACCCCCGACCGACGGCTTAGAAGGCCGTTGCTCTATCCAGCTGAGCTACTGGGACATAAAATTCAAGCGAATATTAATATATCATATGGATAAAAGAAATTCAAGTCTTATTTTGCATATATCGCTTATTTAGGCTTTATACAGCATAAATTCTGAGTAGACGTAGTTTTTTTTGCCTTATAAAAGGGTATGTTAGAATACAGGTGAATATGTGTAAGACGAGTGGTTGGACTTCGGCTACTATTTCTCATATAATCTACAAATACTTGAGCTTGTGAAGGAGAGGGGGTGCCTTGAATAAAGGACTCCAAGGTGACGACAAAAGAAAATAATATTGTATTGTTTCCGAAGACACTGGACTATTATCAAATCCAACTTACTGTGATGCTTGAAAACGAACGTTACGGAGAGGCGATGGCGATGCTGCGTTTTTTAATGCAGTGTCAGGGACAGGAGCAGAAGCAATACGATGAATGGAACGCTCTATTACAATGGCTGGAAGCTGCATTTCCACAGCACGCTGACAGCGGGGCGATAACGGACGCTGTGGAAGAAGAGGTCAGTGAAGTAGAGTTAGCTCGCCGTCATGCACGCTTTAAGCAGGAGCAGGATGCGGGCTACGGCAACAAGCTGTTGCGGATGGCTATGGATGAACCCTTATCCGAACAGACGATTTTAGCGTTGGAGCAGTTGTCCTATTTGGAACTGCCAGAAATCGACGATGCCTTGCTTCGCTGGATTATGGACCGGGAAATCCATCCTTTACTTCAATTCCGTGTTCTACAGACAATGCGACGACGCGGAATGGAAGGGACGATAGAAATCAGACGGGGTGATGAACAAGCGGAAATCGACATTGAAACGGTTCCGTTACAGCCTGGTGATTTTCCAGAGTCGATTATGCGTATTTTGGAACGGGTGGCTGATCAGACTGAGGTGCACGAGCCTACACTATTCTATTTTGCACAGGAGTTGTGGTCACAGTTTGTGATGGCAGTATACGGTACGAATGATTATAGATCCATGTTGGTGGAAGAGGACGGAATGCCGGATATTTGGGCCGCAGCACTCCATCAGACCGTTTCGGAAAGTTTGAACGGTAATAATAATGAGGAAGAAACCCGTGCTATATATGGTATTACAGATGCGTTGCGCTTCCGTTTTGAGCAGGCGTATCGGTCGATGCGACTATTCGTAGCGGCGGGAATGCACACTCCTTAGTGACCGGAAACGTTTACCTGTGAAGCATTCAAAGGGCTGCTCTTGAAAAAGACAGTAATGTTAGATATACTATAGTGGTTATTTTGTGTGCGTTGATTGTAATGAAAACTAAGTGAAGATTTTGTTGGAGGGGAAAGCATAAAATGAAAGCAACTTGGGAGAAAATAGAGAAGAACCTTGGGGTTCTTGAAGTTGAGGTTGACGCGGATCGTGTAGCCGCTGCACTCGACAAAGCTTTTAATAAAGTGGCAAAACAAGTAAGTGTACCAGGATTCCGTAAAGGTAAAGTACCACGTCCTATCTTTGAAAAACGCTATGGTATTGAAAGTCTGTACCAAGATGCAATTGACATCCTGTTGCCAGAAGCTTACAGCCAAGCTGTAGAGCAAACGGACATCTTCCCGGTTGACAGCCCTGACGTTGAAATTGATCAATTTGCTAAAGGCGAATCTTTCAAGTTCAAAGCAAAGGTTACTGTTAAACCTGAAGTGACTTTGGGCGATTACAAAGGCGTAGAAGTGCCTGTAAGCAAACTCGAAGTAAGCGACGAAGAACTGGCTCAAGAACTGGAGCGCCTGCAACAACGTCATGCTGAACTGGTTGTCGTTGATGAAGATGCTGCTCAATCCGGTGATACAGCTATTATTGACTTCGATGGTTCCGTGGACGGTGTACCATTCGAAGGCGGACAAGCTGAGAAGTATTCTTTGGAACTGGGATCTAACACATTCATCCCTGGTTTTGAAGAGCAAGTGGTTGGTTTGCACACTGGCGATTCCAAGGACGTTGAAGTAACGTTCCCTGAGAACTACCATTCTGCTGACCTCGCTGGCAAACAAGCGGTATTCAAAGTGAAAGTTCACGAACTGAAACGCAAAGTTCTTCCTGAACTGGACGATGAATTTGCTAAAGATGTAAGCGAATTTGACACACTGGCTGAATTCAAGGAAGACTTGAAAAAGCAATTGTTGGATCGTAAGGAAAACGAAGCTAAAGCAGCCCGCGAGGGTGCTGTAGTGGAGAAAGTTGCTGAGAATGCAACAATCGACATTCCTGAAGCAATGGTGAAGAGCGAAGTGCAAAACATGGTTCGCGATTTCGACAACCGTTTGCGTAGCCAAGGTATGAACCTTGAAATGTTCCTTGGATTCTCTGGTCAAAGCAAGGAAGACCTGGAAGAGCAAATGAAAGCTGATGCTGAGAAGCGCGTACGTAACAACCTCGTGCTGGAGCAAGTGGCTAAAGCAGAAAACATCGAAGTTTCCGAAGCGGAAATTGATGAAGAACTGAAAAACATGGCTGAAGCTTACAAACGTTCAGTTGAAGAAATCCGTAGCATTCTGGAAGGTAACGGCTCGTTCGCTAACCTGAAAGAAGAAATTTCACTGCGCAAAACCATTGCTTTGTTGGTGGAAAACAGCAAAGAAGTAGAAGCGCCAGTTGAAGCTGCTGAGTAATTCAGACGATAAAATATACGGAGTATGCTGTAACAAGCTGAAACGTAGTAATTAGATAGGGATAAGGCACGTAGTGAAAGTTACGTGCCTTATTTTTACCTTTGATAACCCAAATTTTAGTCGTTTATGGAAAGTGCTGTGAGTCGCGTTTTCTTGTTTTACATAAGTCACTACCGTATATTTGCACATACATACGAAACATGGTTAAATATGAGAAGGTCTCGGCAGAGTGTACTGTAAATAGCCCGCACTGCATATATGAGCGCATGCAAATATGACACGAGACTCTGAACATGTTAAAATATTTTGTAAGGTGTTCACGTTTCATGCTTGCTGCTTCCGTTTTAATGGGACATAAGGAAGCGGATGAATACAGGTGTTCATTTTAATAAAGAAAAGAGGTTGGTCGTGATGAGTCTCGTCCCTATGGTTGTGGAACAAACGAATCGAGGAGAACGATCTTACGATATTTACTCGCGGTTGCTTAAGGATCGTATTATTTTCCTAAGTGGCCCGATTGATGACGATGTCGCCAATCTCGTCATTGCACAGCTATTGTTCCTTTCTGCGGAAGATCCAGAGAAGGATATTAATTTGTACATTAACTCGCCAGGCGGTTCTGTAACTGCGGGCATGGGTATATATGATACAATGCAATTCATTAAGCCGGACGTATCGACGATCTGTGTAGGCATGGCTGCAAGTATGGGTTCGTTGCTGCTAACAGCGGGTGCGCCAGGTAAGAGATACGCGCTTACCAATAGTGAAGTCATGATTCATCAGCCACTTGGTGGCATTCAGGGGCAAGCCTCCGATATGCTGATTCATGCGGACTGGATTATCAAAACACGTGCTAAGCTGAATCAAATCTATGTAGAGCGTACGGGTCAGCCCCTCGAAAAAATCGAACGTGATACTGACCGGGATTTCTTCATGGAAGCGGAAGAGGCAAAAGCATACGGTATCATTGACCAGGTGCTGTCTAAACCGATTAATCTGTAAAGGGGTGGCTCTATGTTTAAATTTAATGATGAAAAAGGACAATTGAAATGTTCTTTCTGCGGTAAATCTCAGGATCAGGTTCGCAAGCTTGTTGCCGGACCGGGCGTATATATATGTGACGAATGCATTGAGTTGTGTACGGAGATTGTAGAAGAGGAATTGGGTCATGAAGAAGAAGTAGATCTGAAAGACATTCCGAAACCAATGCAAATCCGTGACATTCTGGACCAATATGTTATTGGTCAGGATCAAGCGAAAAAATCGTTGTCTGTAGCGGTATATAATCACTACAAACGAATTAATACTCAAAACAAAATTGATGATGTGGAACTGCAAAAAAGTAACATCTTGATGCTTGGACCTACAGGTTCGGGTAAAACGTTGCTTGCGCAAACCATGGCTAAAATTTTGAACGTTCCTTTTGCTATCGCAGATGCCACTTCCCTTACGGAAGCAGGTTATGTGGGTGAAGACGTTGAAAATATTTTGCTGAAACTGATTCAAGCTGCCGATTATGATGTAGAAAAAGCCGAACGCGGCATTATCTACATTGACGAAATTGATAAAGTAGCCCGCAAATCCGAAAACCCGTCCATTACGCGTGACGTTTCGGGTGAAGGTGTACAGCAGGCGTTGCTTAAAATTTTGGAAGGCACGGTTGCTTCTGTACCACCTCAAGGCGGTCGCAAGCATCCACATCAAGAGTTTATTCAAATTGACACCACGAATATCCTGTTCATTTGTGGTGGTGCCTTTGATGGTCTGGAGCAAATGATCAAACGCCGTATCGGTAAAAAGGTTATCGGCTTCAACGCTACCAGCGAACAAAAAGATCTGAAACCAGGCGAATATACTTCAATGGTATTGCCTGAGGATCTTTTGAAATTCGGTCTGATACCGGAATTTGTAGGACGCTTGCCAGTAATTTCTACGCTGGAGCCGCTTGATGAGAACACATTGGTTCGTATTCTGTCCGAACCGAAAAATGCGTTAACCAAGCAATACCAGAAGCTGCTTGAGCTGGATAATGTGCAACTGGAGTTTAAGCAAGATGCTCTGGAAGCCATTGCTCGTGAAGCGATCAAGCGTAACACGGGTGCCCGTGGCCTTCGTGCGATCATCGAAGGTATTATGCTGGACGTAATGTATGAGGTTCCTTCCCGTGAGGATGTGACTACTTGCGTCATCAATGAGCAGGTTGTAAAAGACAAAATCGCACCGGAACTCGGTGGTACAGATAAGGATAAAAAACAAGAAGAGAGCGCCTAAGGATTGATACTTCGCGATCTCTAAAACATGAGAAGCCGGATCTCCACTTCACTAAACCTGTATGAGGTTTTAAGGGGTGGAGGTTTGGCGTTAATGGGAGAGAAAAGTACATGTTCTTAAGACAAGACACACGTCCCGTTAAAGTCGGGAATCTGACGATTGGCGGCAGCAATGAAGTCATCATCCAAAGCATGTGTACAACTAAAACAGCAGATGTGGAAGCAACTGTAGCCGAGATTCTTCGCTTGGAAGAAGCCGGGTGTCAACTGGTGCGGGTTACCGTCAACAATGAGGAAGCTGCCGCAGCCATTAAGGAAATTAAAAAACGGATTCATATTCCGCTAGTTGCAGATATTCACTTTAATCACAAGCTGGCTCTACTGGCAATTGAAAATGGGATTGATAAAGTTCGCATTAATCCAGGTAACATAGGACGACGTGAAAAAGTGGAAGCTGTTGTGAAGGCATGTAAGGAAAAAGGGATTCCGATTCGAATTGGTGTGAATGCCGGGTCATTGGAACAGCATTTACTTGATAAGTATGGCTACCCTACACCAGAAGCGATGGTAGAAAGTGCGCTGTATCATATCGGGATACTGGAAGAGCTTGATTTCCATGACATTATCGTGTCACTGAAGGCGTCTGATGTTCCTATGGCGATTGCTGCTTATACGAAGGCCGCTGAAATTATTAAGTATCCGCTCCATCTGGGTATTACCGAAGCGGGTACACTCTTTACGGGTACAGTTAAAAGCGCGGCAGGTATGGGCGCTTTGCTAGCATCAGGCATCGGCTCCACAATGCGTATTTCACTTAGTGCTGATCCGGTGGAAGAAGTGAAGGTAGCTCGTGAGTTGCTCAAGACGTTTGGATTAATCACAAACGCAGCTACACTGATTTCTTGTCCGACTTGCGGACGTCTGGATATTGATCTGTTCTCTATTGCCAACGAGGTAGAAGACTACATTGCAAAACTCAAGGTACCGATTAAAGTATCAGTACTGGGTTGTGCAGTAAATGGCCCGGGTGAAGCGAAGGAAGCTGATATTGGAATTGCCGGAGCGCGCGGTGAAGGCCTTTTGTTCCGTTATGGAAAAATGATTCGCAAAGTACCTGAGGCTGATATGGTGGACGAATTGAAAAAAGAAATTGATATCATCGTCAAAGCATATGAGGAAACAGGGAAAATACCTGGACGTGAAGAACGTCATACCGCCGAGAAGGTGTAGGCAAAAAGCAGTTATTATAAAGAGGCATAGTCATAATCTATTGTCATCATTTAAACGCCGTGGAGAGCAGCTCTGCTACAGAACTGTTCTTCGCGGTGTTTTTGTATTTCTCTCTGATCTTTTGAAAGACCGCCGTTTAGCTATCGCGGAAAAGGAAATACTGTTTTTCATAGAGCGGCATTTTTAAAATTGCTGAGATGAGAAACGGAGGAAATACGATGGACTTGACTATGATTTTGTTATTGGTGCAAATGTTTTTCGGGATTGTTATTGGTCTGTATTTCTGGAACCTCCTGCGGAGCCAGAAAACGAACCGTAGTGCGGTGGATCGGGAATCCCGCAAGGAATTGGATAAGCTACGCAAATTGCGTTCTATTTCACTTACCAAGCCGTTGGCTGAACGCACACGTCCTGCCACATTACAGGATATCGTGGGTCAGAAGGATGGACTGCGCGCGCTCAAGGCTGCGTTATGTAGTGCGAATCCGCAGCATGTCATTATTTATGGCCCGCCGGGTGTAGGGAAGACAGCTGCTGCACGCGTTGTGCTGGAAGAGGCTAAGAAGAATCTGTCCTCTCCGTTCAAGGGAGATGCCAAATTCACGGAGATTGATGCTACGACGGCCCGCTTTGATGAGCGCGGTATTGCGGACCCGCTGATAGGTTCAGTGCATGATCCAATCTATCAAGGGGCAGGAGCGATGGGGGTAGCGGGTATCCCACAACCTAAACCCGGAGCTGTGACGAAGGCGCATGGGGGGATGCTGTTCATTGATGAGATTGGTGAGCTGCATCCAACGCAGATGAATAAACTCTTGAAAGTACTAGAGGATCGCAAGGTATTTTTGGAGAGTGCGTATTACAACTCGGAAGATTCGAATACTCCTGCTTATATCCACGATATTTTCCAAAACGGTTTGCCAGCCGATTTTCGTTTGGTGGGTGCGACGACCCGTTCGCCGCATGAACTGCCACCTGCGATTCGCTCCCGGTGCATGGAGATTTATTTCCGTGCCTTGCAGCCACAGGAGATTGCTCGTATTGCAGAGGATGCTGTCCACAAGCTAGGCTTTGGCCCTTGTCCTGAGGCGGTAGAAGTTGTACAGCGTTACGCAACGAACGGTCGGGAGGCGGTCAATATGATCCAGCTGGCTGCTGGTTTGGCACTTACCGAGAAAAGGGAATGTCTCAATGCTTCCGACGTCGAATGGGTAGCGGGCAGTAGTCAAATTCAACCGCGTCCTGACCGAAAAATACCAGGCTTGCCGCAAATCGGATTCGTTAACGGATTAGCTGTATATGGCCCGAACATGGGGATGCTGCTTGAAATTGAAGTTACAGCAGTTCCGGTTCCTGAGGGAAAGGGCAGCTATAATATTACGGGGGTTGTGGATGAGGAAGAAATCGGAGGCGGGTCCCGTACACTGCGCCGTAAGAGCATGGCTAAAGGTTCTGTAGAAAATGTTCTAACCGTTTTGCGTACGCTCGGATTGTCTCCGTCGAATTACGATTTGCATATCAATTTCCCTGGGGGTACGCCGGTAGATGGCCCGTCCGCAGGAATTGCGATGGCAACAGCCATTGCTTCCGCGATGCGGGGAATTCCGGTGGATCATGAAATTGCAATGACTGGCGAAATTAGCATCCATGGTCGTGTCAAACCGATTGGTGGTGTATTAGCCAAGGTTGAAGCCGCTTTTCAGGCAGGAGCCAAAAAAGTGATCATTCCGCAGGACAACTGGCAAGCTCTTTTTGACAGCATTGAGGGTTTAAAAGTCATTCCCGTACAGTCGGTTACCGAAGTGTTCCGACATGTGTTCGGGGAAGAGATAACGTCGGATTCGCCTGTACATGCGCCAATTGAGACTTTTCGCCCATCCCAATCTTCCTTGTTACAGGCTGATGGAACGCATAACGGGACGATATCAGATACAGGATCTTGCTGATGAACCACCCTTTCATTGGTTTTTTCATAAAACATTTGATAAAATATGAAAGATAACAACTTGAGGATTGTAAAATCCGGAACCTGAGAATCACTGGAGGTGCGAAAGCGATGGGACCCACCAAGACAAAAGGTCGTCGTTTTCCTTTGCTGCCTTTAAGAGGGCTTCTGGTCTACCCGAGTATGGTTCTGCATCTCGATGTGGGCCGGGAAAAATCGGTCAAGGCTTTGGAAAAAGCGATGGTTGAAGACAATTTGATTCTCCTGTGTTCTCAATCAGAAGTAAATATTGAAGAACCTACACAAGAGGACATCTTTCGAGTCGGCACGGTAGCCAAGGTACGCCAGATGCTCAAACTTCCTAATGGAACCATTCGAGTATTGGTGGAAGGGCTGGAACGCGCCGAGATTATTCAATATACGGACAATGAAGAATATTACGAGGTAATGGCGAAGGAGCTGCACGAGGCAGAAAACGTACAGCCTGAGACGGATGCGCTAATGCGCACTGTATTAACTCAGTTCGAGCATTATATCAACTTGTCCAAAAAGGTAACACCGGAGACTCTCGCTGCGGTATCGGATATTGAGGAGCCGGGACGGCTAGCAGACGTAATCACAAGTCATTTGACGCTCAAAATTAAGGAAAAACAGGATATACTGGAGACGATCGACGTTACTCAGCGTCTGGAGAAGCTTCTGGATATTTTGAACAATGAGCGTGAAGTACTGGAGCTGGAACGTAAAATCAACCAGCGTGTGAAGAAGCAGATGGAAAAGACGCAGAAGGAGTATTATCTGCGTGAACAAATGAAGGCAATTCAGAAGGAACTTGGCGAGAAGGAAGGTCGCGCGGGAGAAGTTGAAGAACTGCGCAACCAGCTAAGTGAACTGGAGTTGCCTGTTCCGGTGAAGGAGAAGGTCGAAAAGGAAATCGATCGTCTGGAAAAAATGCCGGCAAGCTCTGCCGAGGGTGGCGTCATCCGTAATTATGTGGATTGGTTGTTAAGCTTGCCATGGAACAAGTTTACCGATGATGATCTGGATATCGTCAAAGCTGAAGAGGTACTTAATAACGACCACTACGGATTGGATAAACCCAAGGAGCGTGTATTGGAGTATTTGGCTGTACGCAAGCTGGTGAAGACCATTAAGGGACCGATTCTGTGTCTCGTGGGTCCGCCAGGGGTCGGCAAGACCTCGTTGGCCCGTTCGATTGCCAAATCTATGGGTCGGGAATTTGTCCGCATCTCTCTCGGAGGTGTGCGGGATGAAGCGGAAATCCGTGGTCACCGTCGGACTTATGTTGGTGCGATGCCGGGGCGAATCATTCAGGGGATGAAGACCGCAGGAACGTCTAATCCAGTATTTTTGCTGGATGAGATTGATAAAATGGCTTCCGATTTTCGAGGAGATCCATCGGCGGCATTGCTCGAAGTGCTTGATCCTGAACAAAACAATACGTTCAGTGACCATTTTGTCGAGCTGCCGTTTGACCTGTCCAATGTGATGTTTGTAACGACAGCCAATGCTGCACACAACATCCCGCGTCCGCTAATGGACCGGATGGAGACGCTCTATATTCCTGGCTACACCGAACTGGAGAAGCTGGAAATCGCCAATCGGTACCTATTGCCCAAGCAGAAGAGAGAGCATGGCTTGGACGAGGAACAACTGGTTATCGGGGAGGATACGCTACTGCGTGTCATTCGCGAATATACGCGTGAATCCGGTGTGCGGAATCTTGAGCAACAAATGGCTTCTCTGTGCCGCAAGGCGGCGAAGTCCGTTGTATCTGGTGGCGAAGGACCAATTCAAATCACACCGGATAATCTGAAGGATTATCTGGGTATCGCTAAATTCCGTTACGGTGTTGCAGAACTGGAGGATCAGATCGGTACGGTTACAGGCTTGGCATGGACAGAGGTCGGTGGTGAAACACTGATGATTGAAGTGACGGTCGTACCTGGTAGCGGTAAACTGATTCTTACGGGTAAACTGGGAGACGTTATGAAGGAATCTGCACAGGCGGCATTCAGCTACACCCGTTCCAAAGCAGTTGATCTGGGCATTGAACTGGACTTTTATGAGAAAAATGATATCCACATTCATATTCCTGAGGGTGCGATTCCGAAGGATGGTCCATCTGCGGGAATTACTATTGCTACCGCGTTAATTTCAGCTTTGACCAACCGTCATGTATCCAAGGATGTGGCTATGACGGGCGAAATTACTCTGCGCGGCCGTGTATTGCCGATTGGTGGTTTAAAAGAGAAGTCGCTGGCTGCCCACCGGGCAGGCTACAAAAAAATTCTGCTTCCCAAAGATAATGAACGGGATTTGAAGGATATTCCCGACAGTATCCGGCAGGATGTTGAATTTGTCCCCGTTGCCCATATGGATCAGGTGCTAAAGCATGCTTTGGTTGAGCAGGCAAGGGTACATTAGAGAGGAATTAAGGACACAATGAAAGTAACAAAAGCAGAATTTATAATAAGTGCGGTTGGTCCCGATCAGTTTCCTGTGGACGCTTTGCCAGAGATTGCTCTGGCGGGGCGCTCCAATGTAGGAAAGTCTTCATTGATTAATCGGTTGATTAACCGTAAAAATTTGGCGCGTACCAGTTCTACGCCAGGTAAAACCCAGCAACTCAATTATTACCGGATTAATGATGATCTCTATTTTGTCGATTTTCCCGGTTACGGTTACGCCAAAGTATCCAAAACGTCCCGCAAGGCTTGGGGGCAGATGATTGAGTCTTATTTGCTGGAGCGTGAGCCACTCAAACTGGTGCTTCAAATGGTAGATTTGCGCCATCCGCCGTCCAAGGACGATATCATGATGTATGATTGGCTGCGTCATAACGGGCTTCCCGTATGTGTTGTAGGCACGAAGGCAGATAAAATCCCTAAAACGCGGCGAGAAAAGCATTACAAGGTAATCAAGCAGGAACTCGGAATACTTCCCGGGGGATTGTTTATCCCCTTTTCATCCGAAGAAGGTATGGGCAAGGAAGAGCTGTGGTCTGTCATCTCCAGCTATATAGAGAATGACGAAGAAGAGCAGACGGAATTGTAAGGTTAGGGACGTCCTTGAGGACGTCCTTTTTTCATGGTTCGGGCTTCAAGAAAATAAACTTACTAAATAGGTGGGAATAATATATAATAACAAAAAGAACTCGTGGATTTTAAGCCGAAAAGTGAGTATATGGGGGATAATGCAGTCTCAACCCCATTATTTTCCGTTTATTTCCGATGTATGGCGGGAATTTATAATTTGATGTGCAAGAAAAGCGTTTTAGGTCTGGTGTATAATAAATTTAAAGCTTAAACTTATAGGTTCAGGAAAGAATTGAGGAGATGGGTATGGCTCAGCGGTTAGCCACAGAGTATGTTAAAACCACTTTGACCTTGTCGGAAACCCAAATGGACGAATTTTTGCGGGCAGTGGATGATCCCCAGGTGCATTACTATATTAAAGTTCTAGATAACGGAAGACAGGAAATCGTTCTGGAGCATAGTGCGGGTGAGGAAGTTCATTTGTTTTTTGAAGCCAAAGAGGGAGCGTTTGTGTGTGAATTGACTTGTCGCTTAATTCATCCGCAACTAACCCTGTTTATACGCAAACTTTTTGTTCGTTTTAAGGGCGAAGGCATCGTTTACCGAATGTATCAAGGATTCACTATGGTGTATTTTTATAATGAAGGTACGGTTCGTAAAATTATGGAGAAGAATGCCGGAGGCTCCAGGCTGGTATTCGAATATAAAAATACGGTGCAGGAATTGCAACAGCTTTTTCAGCATCAGAACGTCGAAAATGAAATATCTGACGTATATCATCTCATTAATTCGTTGCTTGACCAGCGGAATTTGGCGCGTACTTTCTCGGAGTTGGAACAGATTGACCACAAGCTTCGAATGAGTTGCTCAAAATTATTTGCACTGGAAGCTTAATAAGGCATGAATATATGGAATGAATCGTTATGCCGTGTAGTCCCTTTCTTTACCGAAATAGGCTTTTTTATTCCGAAAAAATGATTGCATTTGCTGCACATAGATGTTATTTTTAATCTCGTTGAAAATGAAATATAGGAACCAGGATTCACTCAGGACATTGAATGTTGCGAGAGGTTATTCCCTCGGGAAGTGAATGACGTAGGTCCTAGCGGATGAAATTTTTCCAAACATTTTATTCCTAGGAAGGGGGAACCGAAAGATGGAATTGGAGTACTCAACTTTCGGAAGACACGTTGCCGTAGATACTTGGGGTGTTGAGTTTGAATTACTGAATGATGCGCAGTTTTTGGAGGCTCAATTAGTTGAAGCAGCTGAAGCTTGCGGAGCAACGGTGATGTCCGTTCAATCCAAGCAGTTCGAACCACAGGGAGCTACCGTGCTTGTACTGTTGTCGGAGAGTCATCTCTCTATTCATACGTATCCTGAGAGAGGGTTTGCCGCTATTGATTGTTATACTTGCGGTGAGACTGTCGATCCGCAGCTGGCTATTGATTACCTGGTATCCGTTCTAAAACCGAAAAAAACATATGCGAAAAAGCTGATTCGCGGCTTGGGAGAACTTCAGGTGGAATCACCAGAGTGCAAGCTGGCTGAGTTAGTGTAAATCGTTCTTTTATGGAGCCATTTGTGCGTCCTATATTATAACCATGGAACATTTCCATGGTTATTTGTTTTAAAAGTGGTCTACACTAAATCAAATCATACAGAACGTGCTAGATGTTCATGAAAGTCATCCAATTTTCATAAACAATTCATAAAACAGCCGGAGGAGATTCGGACTTCTGTGATATAATTAACATAGTTTATGATAACAGTGGATATTCTTATTACAGTTTAGGCAGGTGAATTTGCAATGCACATCGTCGTTGTTGGGTTGAATTATCGTACGGCGCCTGTGGAAGTCAGAGAGCGTTTTACATTTGCAGAACAAGATTTGCCAAAAGCGCTGGAGCAACTCAAACTTACCAAAAGTGTGTTGGAGGGCGTAGTTGTCGCAACCTGCAATCGGACTGAAATATATGTTGTAGTGGACCGCCTTCACATGTGCGGCTATTTTATACGCAGTTTTATGGAGCAATGGTTTGGCATTCCGCGTGATCAATTTACACAACATTTATATATATATGAGGACGAGCAGGCGATTCGGCATTTGTTCCGTGTGACTTGTGGTCTTGATTCTATGGTAATCGGAGAAACACAAATTTTGGGACAGGTAAAGAACGCTTTTCTTCAGGCTCAATCCCAGAAAATTACGGCAACGTGGTTTAATATGTTGTTTAAGCAGGCCGTCACATTGGGCAAGCGTGCCCATTCAGAGACATCTATTGGAGAAAGTGCCGTATCTGTCAGCTATGCAGCAGTTGAGCTAGGCAAACGGATTTTCGGGATGTTTACCGATAAAAAGGTACTGATTCTCGGTGCTGGTAAAATGAGCGAACTTACGGTTAAGCATTTGTACAGCGGCGGAGCAGCCGAGGTTATTGTAGCCAACCGAACCTTGTCCCGTGCGGAAGACCTTGCCTCCAAGTTCCATGGAACGCCGGTTACGATGGAGGAAGGCATGAATCGGTTGGCGGACGTGGATATTGTTATTAGCTCGACAGGTGCCCATGGGTATATTCTGGATCGGACTCGGGTTGAAGCAAGTATGAAACGTCGACAGTCCCGTCCTTTGTTTATGATTGATATTGCGGTTCCGCGTGATCTCGACCCGGCTATTGGTGAATTACAGAATGTTTTCCTGTACGATATTGATGATCTGGAAGGGATCGTGGAGAGCAATTTGGAAATGCGCCGTACCGAAGCTACAAAAATCGAGCATATGATCGAAGATGAGCTTAGCGAGTTTTATCAATGGTTGAAAACGATGGGAGTGCGTCCGGTGATTCGTGCATTACAGGAAAAAGCGGAGTCTGTACATCAGGATACGTTGGAAAGCTTGTTCAATAAGCTTCCCGAGCTGGATGAACGGCAACGCAAAGTGATTAGCCGTTTGACGAAGAGTATGCTGAACCAGATGATGCATGATCCGATCAATCGGGTAAAGGAACTGGCTGTCCAAAAACAGGGAAATGAGGCCCTAGACATGTTTAGCCACATTTTTGCTCTGGAGGATCGTTTGGATGACGCCGCTCAGAAAGTAGATAAAAGCGATGCATCTGCGTTAATAAAACCGGAAGCCGGTGTTCATGAAAAAACCGTTCAGGCTCAGGCTTTGCCAGCGTCGTTTGCGCCGGCCAGCCTGTAAAAGTGGGTGAACAGACGTGGCTTCAGGCATGCTTATATATGATTCAATGATTTATGTTTTTGCCCTGAGCCTTCTGTTTGTATTCTCGGATGGGATTCGTCGCAATGCGAATGCTAAACGGACAGGTACAGGGCTTCTTGTTGTCGTTCTGGTGCTCCAGCTTGCTTATATGGGGATAAGAACCTGGAATGAAGGGCACCTTCCTATTTTCGTGACCTACGATTTTCTATTTCTGTTTTCAGTTATTTTAGTGCTGATTTCTTTGATTTTGACACGTTATCAGCGTTCCGAATTTGCGGTATTGCTGCTTAATATTATTAGTTTTGCAGTGCTGGTGCTCAACAATATATGGATGGAGCCTCTCGACAATCCACTTGGAAATTGGCATACCGTGCATGGGCTGCTCCTGATTCATATTGCGCTGGCTAATCTTGGTTTTGTAGCGATGACGGTAGCAGCTGTATTTTCGGGGTTATATCTGTTTTTGCATCGTAAATTGAAAGTAAAGAAATGGAATGACACGATCAGACGCCTGCCGAGTCTGGAAATGATGGATCGGTATACGCATATGGCGCTGTTGATTGGTACTCCTTTGCTGGGAGTCTCTATTGTAGTTGCCGTTATTTCTATTATTGCTGAGGAACGCTGGCTTCTCTTGCTAGATACCAAGGTGCTGATGACAGCGATTGCCCTGTGTGTGTATATTATATTTTTAGTGAGCAAAAGATTGAATCAGCGTTCAGGGCTTGTGATGGCAAAGTGGGCATTGGTGGGCTACACGCTATTGATTCTTAATTTTTTGCTGAATTCCTGGTCTGTATTTCATCAGTGGACGGGAGAGTGAAAAGCCATTTGCAGCATTTTGTCCCGATTTCGTTGAATTGTAACAATAAGATCTGTTGTATTGTAGGCGGCGGCAGGATTGCGGAACGAAAGGTTAAGGGGATGATGGAAAGTGGGGCGTCCATTACCCTCATTAGCCCGAATATAACGCCGGATTTACAGGTCCTGGCCGATCACAAGCAGCTCCACTGGGTAAATCGCGTATATCGCGAGGGTGACCTCCAGGGAGCCTTTCTTGTATATGCCGCTACGAACCAGAGAGAAGTGAATAATAAGGTTGCGCATGAGGCCAGACAAAGGGGTATACTGGTAAATGTGGCGGATCGCTCGGAAGAGGGAGATTTTATAACGCCGGGCATCATCCGACGAGGGAGACTGACGATTAGTATCTCTACAGAAGGGGCAGGCCCCGCTGTGACCGCTGATATTACATCAGCCTTGGATACGTTGTTTGGTAGCGAATACGAGCCATATCTGGATTTCATGCACGATATGCGACAGATCATCAAACGTAAGATAAGTTCCCCACAGCAAAGGACTAAACTACTGAGGCGCTTGGCGAGTAGCGGAATTTTGGATCAAATACGCCGTCATGAATTTATGGCTTGGACCGAACAACAAATAGACCTGTGGATTGCGCAAAATCAGGAGGAATAACATGCGAACAATTGTGGTAGGCAGCAGACAGAGTGCGCTGGCGTTAACTCAGACCGGGCATGTCATTGAAGATTTGAACGCGCTATGCGCGGAGCATGGAATGGATTTGCAATTTGTCGTAAAGAAAATCCTGACCAAGGGTGATCGAATATTGGATGTAACCTTGTCCAAAGTGGGTGGCAAAGGGCTTTTTGTCAAAGAGATTGAACAGGCCATGCTGGCTGGTGAGATTGATATGGCAGTACATAGTATGAAGGATATGCCTTCCGAATTGCCGGAAGGGCTTGTCAACGGCGCTGTACCGCGTCGTGAGGATCCACGTGATTGCCTGATCACATTGGGCGCCGAGAGCCTGGAGGATTTGCCTCAAGGGGCAAAGGTGGGCACGAGTAGCCTGCGCAGAGCCAGTCAAATCAAGTCCATGCGACCTGATCTACAATTGGAGCCTGTGCGTGGGAATATTGATTCCCGTCTGAAAAAGCTGGAGACGGAAGGTTTTGACGCTATCATTTTGGCGGCAGCAGGTTTGCATCGGATGGGCTGGAAAGATCGAATTACATCCTATATACCGGAAGAAGACTGTTTGCCGGCGGTTGGGCAGGGAGCGCTGGGTATTGAATGTCGCGCGAGTGATGAAGAGCTATTGGCCTTGCTGCGCCTTTACAACGACCGGGATACCTCGGCTACCGTTGCGGCAGAACGAACCTTTTTGGGCGTGTTAAATGGGGGGTGCCAAGTGCCGATCGGGGCTCATGCCGTCTGGGCTGGTCAAGAAATCAGCCTTACGGGCATGGTAGGCTCGCCAGATGGCGAGGTTATTTTGAAGGAAACGCTCCAGGGAAATGATCCGCAAAAGCTGGGAGAAGCGGTGGCGGCCAGTTTGATAGCCAAAGGAGCAGAACAGATTCTGGCGCAGGTGAGGGGATGATAGCATGGCAGGAAAAGTATATTTGGTAGGTGCAGGACCCGGAGACGCAAGATTAATTACGGTCAAGGGTTGGGAATGCATTCAATTGGGCGATGTCATTGTGTACGACAGACTGGCAAGCCCGCGCCTCTTGGGATTGATGAAGCCAGGGGCCCAAAAAATATATGTTGGAAAGTTGCCAGATCGTCACACTATGAAGCAAGAGGAAATTAATCAGCTGTTGGTGGATTTGGCCTTGGAAGGAAAAACAGTTGTTCGTCTTAAAGGGGGAGACCCTACTATATTTGGACGAGTCGGCGAGGAAGCCGGGCTACTGCGTAAACATGGTATTTCCTATGAAATTATACCCGGCATCACATCAGCAATCAGTGTGCCCGCCTATGCGGGGATTCCAGTCACACACCGGGATATGGCCTCATCGCTATCTATCATTACAGGTCATGAAAGTCCGGATAAACTCGACAAAAGTATTCATTGGGATAAAGTGACGAACGCAACGGGCACACTGATCTTTATGATGGGTGTAGCAAAGATTGGCTATATCAGTGAACAGCTGATAAAACACGGCAAGCCATCAAATACTCCTGTTGCCTTGATCCGCTGGGGAACCCGTGCCGAGCAGGATACGCTGGTGGGTACGCTTGCGGATATTGAAGCTAAGGTGAAGGCTGCGAATTTTCAGCCTCCCGCCGTCATCGTTGTCGGAGAAGTGGTCAATCAACGTGAACAGTTAAAATGGGCTGAGGACATGCCTTTGTTTGGCAAGCGAATTTTGGTTACTCGCGCGCGTGCGCAGGCCAGCAGTCTGGTCCATCGGATAGAAGAGCTTGGTGGCGAGCCTTATGAATTTCCAGTTATTCAGACGGTCGCCCCTTCGGACGAGCCAACCAAACAGGAAATTAAAGAGGCATTTGCGCGACTGCCAGAATATGATTGGGTGTTTTTTACCAGCGTTAATGGAGTGGAATACTTTTTCACGCACTTAAAGGAACAGGGCAAGGACGTACGTATGCTGTTCAAAGCGCGTATTGCCGCAGTCGGACCGGCTACAGCAGCCGCGCTTCGGACGCACGGAATTGTGGCAGAACAGATCGAGGGCCCATTTCAGGCAGAGGGCTTGCTCGAAGGATTTGAGCAGGATTTGCAGGCAGGGCAGAACGTATTTCTCCCAAGAGGTGATCTAGCTCGGCCGTGGCTGCCAGAAAAGCTGAGGGAGATGGGACTTCATGTGACCGAGGCTGATTTGTATCAAACGGTGCTAGCAGCCAACACACAGGATGATGAACTTCTCAAGCTGCTTCAGGAGCGTGCCATTCATGCGATTACGTTTACCAGTTCCTCAACTGTAACCTTTTTCTTAGAAGCCCTCAGACAAATGGGGATCCATGATCCGGTGTCGCTGCTGGAGGGAGTTACGATTGCTGTGATAGGTCCTTTGACCGGTGAGACAGCTACCCAAGCCGGCTTGACTGTAAGTTTTATGTCAGAGAAGGCGACCATTGAAAGTCTGATCCAATCGTTGTGTGAGTGGAAACGTTCAAGTACTGTTATGACATTATAATTTTTTTGTTTTTACTAATGAATGTATAAAAAATGGAGGTTTGTAATCATGAGTGTTCCTTTTACCAGACATCGCCGTTTGCGCCAGTCGGCTGCAATCCGCAGTATGGTGCGTGAGACCGTATTGAATCCCACTGATTTTATCCAACCGATCTACGTAACATTTGGCACTGGGGTGAAACAGGAAATTAGCTCTATGCCAGGTGTATACCGTTTTTCTCTGGATCGGCTGGAGGAAGAACTGAAAGAGATTAGTGAGCTCGGCATTCCCGCTGTGCTCCTATTTGGCATCCCAGAAACCAAAGACAGCGTAGGGACTTCGGCTTTTGTGGACGATGGTATTGTTCAGGAAGCTACTCGTCTGATCAAGTCGCGTTATCCCGAACTGCTGGTTGTGGCTGACACTTGTTTGTGTGAGTTTACGGACCATGGACACTGCGGTATGGTGCACATGCATGAGCATGATGGTGAGGTATGCGGTGAGGTATTGAATGATGAATCTCTGGAGGTGCTGGTACGTACAGCTGTATCTCAGGCCAGAGCTGGTGCAGATATTATCGCGCCATCTAATATGATGGACGGTTTTGTACAGGCGATTCGGCAGGGGTTGGATCTAGAAGGCTTTTCACATATTCCAATTATGTCGTATTCCGTCAAATATGCGTCTGCTTTTTACGGTCCTTTCCGGGAGGCCGCAGATTCTGCGCCGCAGTTTGGTGACCGCAAATCCTATCAGATGGATCCTGCTAATGCACGTGAAGCATTGCGAGAAGCAGAATCTGATGTGCTGGAGGGGGCAGATATGCTGATGGTGAAGCCTTCCCTTTCTTATCTTGACGTAATGCGCACGATTAAGGATCAATTTGATCTGCCTATGGTGGCTTACAACGTTAGTGGTGAATATGCCATGGTCAAGGCAGCGGCTCTTCAAGGCTGGATTGATGAAAAAGCAATGGTGCTAGAGATTTTGACAAGTATGAAGCGTGCGGGTGCAGATATGATTATTACCTATTCGGCCAAGGATGCGGCAAGATGGTTGAAGCAATAAGTCTATTTTCAGAAGATAGGAGTGGTCAGAATGATCGACGAACAACGAACAGTGCGCAAGGATACGAACTCCAAAGTAGCCTTTGATGAGGCAAAACAATACATTCCGGGTGGCGTAAACAGCCCGGTACGGGCTTTTAAATCTGTTGGAATTACACCTGTGTATATCGACCATGGCGAAGGATCGCGCGTATATGATATTGATGGTCAATCCTATTTAGACTATGTATGTTCATGGGGACCGCTTATTATGGGCCATGCACATCCCGAAGTGGTTAAAGCTTTACAGGCTGCTGTTGTAAAAGGAACCAGCTTCGGCGCACCAACGTTGGCAGAAACCGAAATGGCCAAGCTCGTATGTGAGCGTGTTCCTTCTATGGACATTGTACGTATGGTTAACTCCGGTACTGAGGCGACTATGAGTGCGATTCGACTCGCACGCGGATTTACGAGCCGTAGTAAAATTCTTAAATTTGAGGGATCATATCACGGTCATGCGGACAGCTTGCTGATTAAAGCAGGCTCTGGTGTTGCCACATTAGGCTTGCCCGATAGTCCCGGTGTGCCTGAAGTTGTGGCCACCCATACCATCACTGTCCCTTATAATGATCTAGCTTCGGTGAAGCTAGCTTTTGAGAAATTTGGCGAAGAGATTGCCGCAATTATTGTCGAGCCAGTAGCAGGCAATATGGGAGTTGTACCGCCACAGCCTGGATTTTTGGAAGGTTTGCGTGAGGTAACCCAGCAGTACGGAAGTCTGCTGATTTTTGATGAAGTGATGACTGGATTCCGGGTTGGACTTCATTCGGCTCAAGGTCGCTTTGGTGTGACACCGGATCTTACCTGTTTGGGTAAAGTGATTGGTGGTGGACTCCCTGTAGGTGCTTACGGCGGACGTCGTGATATTCTGGAGCGGATTGCTCCATCGGGGCCCATTTATCAAGCGGGTACGCTTAGCGGAAATCCGCTGGCTATGGCAGCAGGTTATTCGACACTTAAATTGCTGACGCCAGAAGTATACGATCGCTTGGAAGAGCGGGCAGCACGACTTCAAGCCGGATTCGAACGTAATGCGAACGAGCTAGGTATCCCTGTCACGATCAATCGCGTGGGTTCCATGGTTTGTCCATTTTTTACAGAAGAAAAGGTTGTCAATTTTGATACAGCTAAAACGAGTAATCAGGACCACTTCCGTCGTTACTTTACTGAAATGGTGAATGAGGGAGTCAGTGTAGCACCATCTCAATTTGAGGGTATGTTTGTATCGGGCGTGCATACGGTAGAGGATATTGATGCCACCATTGAGGCGAACTATCGCGCGCTCAAACGTCTATGAGCTGGCAAGGTGGCTGGAAAAGAAGAGGACCGTGGCTGGAAGTCACGCCAGGACGGGAAATCACAGACGGGGAAAAAAACAGCGCTGATGCTGTAGATCAGTGGTTGCTGAATCGTTTGGAATTACCGGAAAAGCTGTGGCGCAGACTGCGCCATGATAAAGAGATTGAACTTACAGGGGACCGGCTGCGGCTGGCCCTTTTTCCTGTAATGAACCTTGGCATCACCCCTCGCTGGTATGATTTGAAGGTACTGTATGAAGATGATTTTTGCCTGGTAGTACATAAACCAGCAGGTATGGCAGTACATCCGGACGGTGGTGTGCAGGATGGTCCGCTGACGTTGGATCATGCTGTCGCATCCTACTATGAGATGAATGGCATTCATGCGGTGGTACGGCATGTACATCGTCTGGATGTGGATACGACGGGCCCAGTGCTATATGCCAAAAATGAGTTTGCGTTGCTCAAGCTGGACGAGCAAATGAGAGCTAAGGATATCGACCGCCGGTATGTAGCTTTGGTACGAGGGAAAGTACCTCCATCGCTGCGAACGTTGGATTGGCCGATTGGCAAGGACAGGCATCATAAGCAGCGCCGTCGTGTATCTCCGACTGGGCAGAAGGCGGTTACCCATATTGAACTCGGGGAAGTATGGGGAAGCGGTTCAAGTGCAGTGAGTCTCGTATATCTGACGCTGGAGACAGGACGGACGCACCAGATTCGCGTACATCTTAGTCATGCTGGCTACCCGTTGCTTGGGGATGTATTATACGGGGGGCGTGCTACTGATTTTGGCAGGCAGGCGCTACACGGAGAGTGTCTTACCTTCTGTCATCCGCTGAGTGGCGAAACGATTACTGTTGAGGATGCTTGGCCGGATGATTTTCAAAAGCTGCACAAACAGCTATAAAAGATGGCATGCCTTCTATTTTGGCGCATATACTTGAACCTAGAAACGGTTTGCAATATGGAGTTTCCGTGCGCCTGACCAGAAGTCAGAGGATGTGCGGAGACTGCCCAAAGGAGGATGCCATCCTTGAACAAACAACAGAATGATCAGCCGCAAGGCTTGCGTTTTGATATTTATGAACGCATTCATTTGACGGAGGAAGCTGCCGGGATTGCTGAGTTGGAGGAAATCGAGCTTCTGCCACGCATTCAGGTTGTAACCCACGACGACCATGCCGCTTTGCGAGGGCATTTGCTGCTGGAGGGCGTGTACCGCACACCTGAACAGTTCACGAGCGAGCTTCATCATTTGATCCCTGTGGAAATTACCATTCCGCTAAACCGCGTAGGGAGATTGGAAGATATCTCTGTCGAGATTGAAAATTTTGATGTAGACCTGCTTTCTTTACGTAGTCTAAACATTACAGGCGTTCTTTCTTTGCATGGTGTGGAAAGCTCGCACGCGGAAGAGACGGCGGTCTGGTTGGATGAGGAATTTACCGTAGTGCATGCACCTGAGCATCCGGTTCAATCCCTTTCCGCCGATGAAGAGTATCGTCAGGCAGAGGCCTATTCTACCAATGATTCTACCAATGATTCGACCTCTGATTACGTTACAGATCCTGAAACCTCCTACAGTGTGCCAGTACAACAGGAGTCCGTTTCCTGGGAACAGCTGTCTGAGGACCAAGGGGAACAGCAATCATCGTCGGAACAGCAAGCTTATGAGCCAGCAGTAGATCCTAACCGATTCTATGAGCCTTGGACGGGCAAAGCAGTTGAAGATAACTCTCCCGAGGTCAAACATGAGCATGGGTCTCCGGAAGTGTGGGGATTTCAGCAAAAGGAAGCATGGGCAGGGGGAAATGAGTCCAAAGTATCTTCCGCATCTCCTAATGTAAATTATGACCCTTTGCTGTCTGAACCGCATCCTGCTACGGAGTCCGAGGTCTATCTGGAGCCACAGTTGGAAGCGAGTCAAGTAGATAGCTTCGACTTCAGGCCTGAAGCGTCAGAACAGGTGAATCACGAGGCCCATGACACTTTTACTGAGGATAAGCCAGAGATGCGTGTGGCGCTTAACAGTAAAAAGGATGAAGAGGCAGACGAGCCAGACCCGGTTGTCTACTCATCATTGCTCCAATCCAGCCGTTCGGTGAAAGAAGCGGAATACCAGCAGCAATTGGAGCAGGAGCCGCAGGATCAGAAAGCCGAAGAAGAGCGGGAGAATGCCAAGTGGAAGAACCTTTTTTTTCATACACAAGATGAAACACCTTTTCGTAAGGTGCGGTTATGCATAGTACAGCGCGAGGATACACTGGAAACCATAGCTGACCGTTATCAGCTCAGCACGCGTGAGCTTCAACTGTATAACAGATTGGCGGAGCATCATGTGGAAGAAGGACAGGTATTGTACATCCCTTGATCCGGTTGCTGAAAAATGCACAGCGGGTGTTGACTATAGTCAATGGGAAATGTATGATGTGGTATAGTTATTGAAAGACTGAGATCGGGAAGAGTAGGCAGCAAGCCCTTCAGAGAGTGGAATTGCAGCGCTGTGAGGTTCCGCAGGAAGCTACTGGCCGAAGTCACCCGGGAGTCGCCTGTTTGAACGGTTCCTCATTTAATTCCTACGGAAGATAAGAGGTTCACGGTAGAATAAGGCCGGTCCGCAACCGTTATCTGCATAAAGTGTCACACCATGTGTAATGGATCAGTGGATACATACACTAGGGGTGAAACAAAGGTGGTACCGCGAGAGAACAGCCTTTCGTCCTTTGAGGATGAAGGGCTTTTTTTATTTGCCAATTGAAAAATCATGGAGGTATCCTGATATGTCAGAACAAGACAACAAGACAACCTTGGAAATGCCAACAACGTACGATCCAAAATCAGCAGAACAAAAATGGTACAAAACGTGGATGGAGAAGGGCTATTTCCGCGCTGGGCAACATCCAGAGGCAGAGCCTTTTACAATCGTTATTCCACCACCGAATGTTACAGGTATGTTGCATATTGGACATGCTCTTGACTTTACTTTGCAGGATATTATTATTCGCGCCAAGCGGATGCAGGGCTATGATGCCTTGTGGCTGCCAGGGGCAGACCATGCGGGTATTGCTACCCAAACAAAGGTAGAGCAAAAGCTGCGTGAAGAAGGCCTGACACGTTATGATTTGGGCCGTGAGAAGTTTTTGGAGAAAGTGTGGGAGTGGAAGGATCTTTATCTAGATAATATCCATAACCAATGGGAAAAGATGGGCTTTTCTCTCGATTATTCTCGTGAGCGTTTTACGCTGGATGAGGGACTGTCCCAAGCGGTACGCGAGGTATTCGTTAAACTGTACAAGAAGGGTCTGATTTATCGCGGTAAACGCATCATAAACTGGGACCCTGCTGCACGTACTGCATTATCGGACATTGAGGTGGAATACAAAGAGGTGAACGGAAATCTGTATCACCTGCAATATCCACTGAAAGACGGTAGCGGATTTATTACGGTAGCCACTACACGTCCTGAAACGATGCTGGGCGATACAGCTGTAGCTGTACACCCGGAAGATGAACGCTACAAGCAAATGATCGGCAAAACGCTTGTGCTCCCAATCATCGGACGGGAAATTCCGGTCATTGCGGATGATTATGTTGATAAAGATTTCGGTAGCGGCGCGGTTAAAATTACACCGGCTCACGACCCGAATGACTTTGAAATGGGACAACGTCACCAGCTGCCACAAATTACGGTGATGGACGAAACGGGAACGATGAATGCCGAAGCAGGCAAATATCAAGGCCTTGATCGCAGCGATTGCCGTAAGCAAATCGTCGCTGATCTGAAAGAGCAGGGCGTACTGATTCGTATTGAAGAGCACGTACATCAAGTAGGCCACAGCGAGCGTACAGGTGTAGTTGTAGAACCTTATCTGTCCACACAATGGTTTGTGGAAATGAAGCCTCTGGCAGCTAAAGCCATTGAAGTGCAGAAGGCTGGCAACGGGGTAAACTTTGTACCGGATCGCTTTGAACGTACTTATCTGCATTGGATTGAAAATGTGCGTGACTGGTGTATTTCCCGTCAATTGTGGTGGGGACACCGTATTCCGGCTTGGTACGATGAGGATACCGGAGAAGTTATTGTATCGGCGGAGGACCCTACAACTTTGCCTGAGTATGCTGGCAGAAAGCTAAAACAGGATGAGGATGTGCTGGATACTTGGTTCAGCTCGGCTTTGTGGCCGTTTTCGACACTGGGCTGGCCTGAGCAGACAGAGGACCTCAAACGCTACTATCCGACTAATGTCTTGGTTACAGGCTATGACATTATTTATTTCTGGGTATCGCGTATGATTTTTACAGCACTCGAGTTTACGGAAGAGATTCCGTTCAAGGACGTACTTATGCACGGGTTGGTTCGTGATGCGGACGGTAGAAAAATGTCCAAATCCCTCGGCAACGGTGTTGATCCGCTCGACGTGATTGACCAATATGGTACCGATGCCATGCGTTATATGATTTCCACCAGTAGCACGCCTGGGCAAGACCTTCGTTTCCGCTGGGAGCGGGTGGAGCAGGCCCGCAACTTTGCCAATAAAATCTGGAATGCGTCACGCTTTGCGCTGATGAATCTGGAAGGCGTCACTTCGGCAGATATAGACATTACTGGTGACCTGAGCACCGCTGATCGTTGGATTCTGCATCGTCTAAACGAAACTTCACGCGACATCACGCGTCTAATAGATGCTTATGAATTTGGCGAGACAGGCCGCCTTCTGTATAACTTTATTTGGGATGATTTGTGCGACTGGTACATTGAGTTTGCGAAGCTTTCCCTATATGGCGACAACGCAGATGCGAAAAAGAAAACGCAGTCCGTACTTGCATATGTATTGGACCGGACGCTGCGCATGATTCATCCGTTCATGCCGTTTATCTCTGAGGAAATATGGCAGCATCTTCCACATGAGGGAGAAACGATTACACTGGCCGCTTGGCCTGTTTATGATCCGGCTTTTGAGGATAAGGATGCAGTTGCAGAAATGAATTTGCTGATCGACGTAATTCGCGCTGTGCGCAATATCCGTGCTGAAGTCAATGTGCCGATGAGTAAAAAAATTGAGTTGCTCATAAAACCCGGCGATCAAGCCGTTCTCGATATCATTAACCGCAATGGGGAATATGTGCGTAGATTCTGTAATACGTCTGAATTCGACGCGGGATTAGAGTTCACCGTTCCAGATAAAGCGATGACATCTATAGTTAGCGGCGCAGAGTTGTACCTGCCGCTGGCCGGACTGCTTGATATTGCCCAGGAAATTAGCAGACTGGAAAAAGAACTTCAGCATTTGAACAGTGAAGTGGAGCGCGTGGAGAAAAAGTTATCTAACCAAGGCTTTGTGGCGAAGGCACCAGCTAAAGTCATCGAGGAAGAGAAGGCCAAGCAAGCCGATTACTCAGATAAGCGCGCTAAAGTTATCGCACGTATTGAAGAACTCAAGGGATAATTTCACTCACAATAAAATGACCTGAAGGTGAAGAGGATGTCAGATACGATCAGGGGCGGAGATACGGCTCCTTTACAAAGCTATGATGAGGCAGTGGAATGGATTAACGGCTTGATTCCGTTTGGTATCAGACCTGGACTGGAACGAATTGAACAACTAATGAGTAAATTGGGTGATCCGCAACGACATCTGAAATTTGTGCATATTGCGGGAACCAACGGTAAAGGCTCGACTTGTGCCTTTCTGACCTCTGTGCTACTTAAATGTGGGTACAATGTCGGGACTTTTACGTCTCCGTACATCACCCGATTTACGAACCGCTTTCAATTCAATGGGACCGATATTCCCGATGAAACGCTGGTTTTGCTTGCCAATCGCTTGTATCCGTTGGTGAAAGAAATCGCAGATAGTGAATTGGGATCACCTACAATGTTTGAGGTATCGACAGCGTTGGCTATTTTATACTATGCTACGGTATCTTTCCCAGATGTTGTGGTATGGGAGACAGGTCTTGGGGGAAGGATGGATGTAACTAATATCGTGAATCCAATCCTCTCGGTTATTACAAATGTCGGCTATGACCATACGGATATTTTGGGAGATACGCTCGAACAGATTGCAAGGGAAAAAGCCGGTATCATCAAACCGGGTGTACCTGTCGTCAGTTGTGTTTCCCAACCCGAGGCTATTCAGGTCATACGTGAAACGGCGACAAAGCAAGGAGCTACCTTGTACCTGGCAGGAGAACAATTTACGTATGAACGGCTAAACGGAGATGAAACAGCTCAAACCTTTTCATTCGCGGGGCCCTTCCGACATATGGAAATTGACATCACGTTGTTAGGCGAGCACCAATGTTCTAATGCGGCAGGAGCTATGATGGCACTTGAGGTCCTACGTCAGTATATGGCTTTTGTGTTGGATGATGCAGAACTGCTGGAGGGCTTTAGGCAAACTGCCTGGGCAGGGCGTCTCGAACAAGTCAGTACATCACCGAGAATTGTTCTTGACGGGGCTCATAATCCAGAAGGAGCACAGACGCTGGCCAAGAGTCTTCCTCAAGTGTATTCGTACAAAAAATTGGTTTTAATGATGGGGATGCTGTCAAACAAGCATCATGAAGCATACTTGCAGCATATACTGCCACTAGTGGATACGCTTATCCTGACCGAGCCCGATTTTCGGCGCAAAATGAATGCCGCTGAATTGGCTCATCTCGTGGAGAAGCTGCGGCCGTCTTATGCCAAAACGGATTTAAAAATAATTGTAGAAGGTGACTGGAAAAAGGCTCTTGGCCTGTTTCAATCACATACGGAAGCGGAAGATCTGGGGGTGGTGTCCGGCACGCTGTACCTTATTGCGGATGTACGGGCTACCCTTATGTATCAAACCGATTCGGAAAAAGGTTGGTGAAATTTGTTGATTACTTCGGAACATGTTCATTTTATCGGTATCGGCGGCTACGGGATGAGCGCGATTGCTCGAGTCATGCTGGAGATGGGTTATACCGTGACTGGCTCAGATGTGGCATCACAGGAGCTGACAGAAAAACTGGCGGCAAAAGGCGCAAAAATATATATTGGACACACGCCTGAGCATATTGCAGGCGCGGATATCGTCGTCTATTCAACAGCATTGTCACGTGACAATGTGGAGCGGGTGGCAGCGGAGGAATTGAATATTCCAACTCTGCACCGTTCGCAGATGCTGGCTCGCTTGCTTAACGAACGTAAGGGAATAGCTGTTGCGGGTGCGCACGGTAAAACGACAACCTCTTCCATGATCGCTCTGGTTATGGAGAGATGTAACGTTGATCCAACGTATATTATTGGCGGCGAAATCACGAATTTGGGGACGAATGCCAAAGCAGGTAAAAGCGAGTTTGTCGTTGCTGAGGCGGATGAGAGTGATGGTTCTTTCCTGCAATATCATCCTTGGCAAGGCATCGTAACCAATATTGAAGCAGATCATTTGGAAAATTACGATGGCGACTTTAATCGTCTGAAAAGTGCTTATGTACAGTTTTTGAGTCAAATTCGACCGGATGGAGCGGCTATTGTATGCGCAGATGATCAGAACATCCGGGAAATGCTGCCTCAACTCCAGACTCGGGTCATTACTTATGGAGTGGAGCATGAAGCGGATTATATGGCGACAGATATCCAATTAGGTGACCGTCGATTAAGCTTCACTATGAGCCGTAAGGGAACAGCACTCGGAACAATCGAACTATCAGTGCCGGGTAAACATAACATGTATAATGCGATGGCGACTGTAATTTCATGTTTGGAAGCAGGGATTCCATTCGATCAAATCGCTGCTACAATTGTGGAATTTCACGGAGCGAAGCGTCGGTTTCAAGTACTAGGTGAAAGCAATGACATACTGATTATTGATGACTATGCGCATCACCCAACAGAGATTGAGGCTACGATTAGCGCAGCGAGAGCGACTGGCAAGCGTATTATTGCTGTATTCCAGCCGCAACGCTATAGCCGCACCTTTTTCCTGCTCGATGCGTTCAGCCGCGCGTTTAGCGAGGCTAGTGAAGTCATCATTACCGATATTTATTCACCAGCGGGAGAAAAACAGATTGAAGGCGTGCATTCTTCCAAGCTCGTGGATTTAATCGTCCAAAACAGCAATGCTAATGCAATCTATTTGCCGACCAAAGAAGCTGTGATCGAGGAGTTGAAAGATCGATTACAGCCGGGTGATCTTGTGCTGACGATGGGAGCAGGAGATATCTGGAAAGCAGGTGACGCGTTAGCGCGCCATCTTCGCGGACAGCAAGTGTAAACCGTATAAAAATGAGCTGTTGCGCCAATGAATTACAATTATTCAAGGGTATTCCGAACACGACTGTGTTTCGGGATACCCTTTTTTGTAATGCTGGGGCATATATTCTTAGCTTGACTCATACAACAGACTATGAGGAAGTATGGGACAAGGAGGGAGTGCATCCATGAACAAGACCAAGATGACATTCCGGTTCGACCAACAGTTGCCGGAGACAAGCCGGGAGGATAAGCTACAGGTGCTTCCGTACAAAAACGAGTCGATTACGAACGAACAGCGTGAAACTGATAACCCGCATAAAGGAACGGAACGGAACAGAGGAATGGAGAAAAATACTGCAACTACACAAGAATCAAAGATCAATGAGCCTGAGGATCGGAATAAACGCATTTCAAGTCGGCGTTTTGCTCCGACATTAAGAGTACAAGAGGGATGGGATGACCCCTTTGGTCGTTCGGCGGCTTCCTGGTCAGATGCGGAAGTTCTACCGGATAGCCTGGAAGAGGATGAGGAAGCTTATCATTCTGGCCAAGAGTACAGAAGACGTCCGCCCAACCCTTCTAGATGGAAACTGGTTGGCTCTGTAGCCAGCGCACTGGTGACCGGAGGCATGTTTGGATATATTATGTTGTTACTGTTTAACGGAGGAGGCATGGTTCCGGGATCAGATCCTTCAGTAGAGGAGGCTGTACCGGTCTTTAAAGAATCTGTTGGTGTGGATGCAATATCTGCAAAAGAGAATTCTGTCCCTGTCACTGTCATAGAGGCTCAGGTACCACCTCAAACCTACTATTTGTTGCAATATGGGGTTTTCAGCACCCCAGAACGGGCCTTACAAGCAAAAGAAGAACTATTAAAGGCAGGTATTGCAGCAGGAGGGGATACCGAGGACCAAAACCGGGTATATGCAGGAATATCACCGGATAGGGAGCAAGCCAAGTTGCTCAGCAATCAGTTGAAAACACAAGGAGTCGAATTGTATGTTCGTGAGCTTGAATTGCCTGGATTTGAAAAAGCGGCTTACGGAGGCGAAGGTGATAAACTCACTAGCTTTTTTCAGTTAAGTAGCTCATTGGTGGGTAAGTTGAGCGGACTTTCCTCAAACTTGCTCGGAGAAGGAGGTCCGAATACGGTGCCAGCCTCCGACATGAAGGAGCTGAACGACCTGCATCAGCAGTGGACACAAAATATCACTGTACTTCCCAGTGGTCTTCCAAAGGAAGCGGTTGCCTCCGCAACCTCACTTGAAAAGGCGATGAACAGCGCGATCTCTGCACTTGGGGAATATAATAAGAATACAGCCAAGGAACACATTTGGGAGATTCAGTCCTCCATGATGGAATATGTTTTGCGTGAGAGGGAATTTATCCAATTCATAAAACAATAGGCTAACCATATTTTCCGGCAAGGAACTGGAAATAGTTCCCCATGCCGGATTTCTGTTTGTATTGCAGTACAAATCACCGTATAATAATGAAGGTGTCAAAAAATGGCGAGGGAAGATCAGGATGAAAAAAAATGTAGGAATGCTTATACTGTTTTTGTTGCTCGGTTGGCTCTTGGGTGCATGGATTGCCAAAGCCCTTCAATCGATCAAATTCCTTTCTTTTCTGACCCACCCCACTAGGATATCTTGGTCGCCGAGAGCGGACCTGGATATTATCAGCTACAACATAACAATAAATTTTGAATTGAGCCTGCTTAGTCTGATCGGCATCATTGCCGCGTTCTGGCTGTACCGCAGGCTCTAACTGATGAAAAGGAGCTTCCCTTATGGACGGGAAAATTACGCCCCGCATTATTTTGGCATCGACTTCACCAAGAAGGAAGGAATTGCTCGCATTTTTGAGACTCCCCTTTGAGGTGGTGCCAAGTCATGCGGATGAGAGCACGCCTGAGAGCTGGACGCCTCAGCAAATCGTGGAGACCCTTGCGGCACGCAAAGCCCAAGCGGTCGTGAACACCGTCACTCAGTCGAAGGAAGCCGGACTGGTGATTGGCAGTGATACCATTGTCGTGCTGGATGGTTCGGTATTGGGCAAGCCAGCCGACCATGCGGACGCAGTTCGCATGCTGACTGCATTGCAGGGAAGGACACACCGCGTGTACACCGGGGTAGCCTGCATACATACCGGAACCGGCGAAGTGCTTGTCAGACATCGCCAAACGGAGGTTACAATGAAGCCTCTGAGTCAAGAGCAAATTGTGGCATACGTGAATACTGGTGAACCGTCTGACAAGGCAGGAGCGTATGGCATTCAAGGCATGGGTGCTACGCTGGTGGAATCTATTCAGGGTTGTTATTTTAACGTCGTAGGATTGCCGCTTTCCTTGCTGTCGGACATGCTGTCCGATTTTGGAGTGAATGTGTTGCGTCCATAAAGGGGATAAACATATGCTGGAGTCGCCAATACTGATGCTTCGCGACCTCCCCCATGAAGAACGACCAAGAGAGCGCATGATGACATATGGGGCGGATGCCTTAAGCAACGCGGAGTTGCTGGCAATATTGCTGCGTACAGGAACGCAAAATGAGTCTTCGGTGCATTTAGCGCAGCGTATTTTGCAGCAGGCAGGAAATTTGCGTCAACTGGTGGATATGAGCTTGAGCGAGTTGACCCAGATTAAGGGCATTGGGGATGCTAAAGCGATACAGCTAAAAGCGGGTATCGAACTGGGGCGTCGATTAGCTTTGTCTCGCCATTTGGAGACCCCGGTGATTAGTTGCCCGCGGGATGTGGCAGATCTGTTGTTTGAGCAGCTTCGTTATTTGCAGAAAGAGCATTTTGTATGCTTGTTCCTTAACACTAAAAATCATGTCATTGCTCAGGAAACACTATCTATGGGTAGCCTGAATTCTGCCATCGTGCATCCACGTGAAGTATTTCGGGCAGCAATCAAATGCAGCAGTGCTTCAATAATTTGCGCTCATAACCATCCGAGCGGTGATCCGAAGCCAAGCCCCGAAGATGTCCAGTTGACTCGCCGCCTGATGGAAGCGGGCAACATCGTGGGTATCGACGTGCTTGATCATATAGTGATCGGGGACGGGACCTTTGTAAGTTTGAAGGAACAAGGTCTGATATAATATAATATTTAAATCAAACATTTAAACACGACCGGATAATCCGGCCTGAATAAACCGCTTATACATTGGATAACAGATTTCAGGGAAGAGAAAAGGAGATTACATCATGCTGGGTGGCTTTACAAAAGATTTGGGAATAGATTTGGGGACGGCAAACACGCTTGTATACGTAAGAGGTAAAGGAATTGTGGTTCGTGAACCATCTGTAGTCGCTTTGCGTACAGATACAAAAACCATTGAGGCTGTTGGTGAATCTGCGAAAAAAATGATCGGTCGCACACCGGGAAATATCCGTGCGATTCGTCCGATGAAGGACGGTGTCATTGCTGATTTTGATACGACAGCAACGATGATCAAATATTTTATCCGTCAGGCGCAAGCCCAACGCTCTTTGTTTCCACGCCATCCGAACGTGATGGTTTGTGTGCCTTCGGGCATTACTGCGGTGGAGCAGCGTGCTGTTGAAGATGCGACGAAGCAAGCAGGCGCAAGAGAGGCATATACGATAGAGGAGCCGTTTGCAGCAGCAATTGGCGCTGATCTTCCTGTATGGGAGCCTACAGGCAGTATGGTTGTCGATATCGGTGGAGGTACAACCGAGGTGGCAGTCATTTCCCTGGGTGGGATTGTAACAAGCCGCTCCGTGCGTGTCGCTGGCGATGAAATGGACGAGTCCATCATCCAATACGTGAAGCGCCAATACAATCTGATGATTGGTGAACGGACTTCAGAGCAACTGAAAATGGAAGTGGGTTCAGCTATGCCATTAGAGCAAGTGGAAACCTCGGAAATCCGCGGACGTGATCTGGTAACAGGTTTGCCGAAGACGATCACGATTACTTCTGATGAAATTAGTGAAGCATTATCGGATACAGTCAATGCAATCGTGGATGCGGTTAAAGTAACACTGGAAAAATGCCCTCCCGAATTGGCAGCGGATATCATGGATAGAGGTATTGTACTTACTGGCGGTGGAGCACTTCTACGTAACCTGGACAAGCTGTTGGCAGGTGAAACCGGAATGCCGGTGATCGTAGCAGAAAATCCTCTAGATTGTGTGGCAATCGGTACAGGCAGAGCGTTGGAAAATATTCATTTGTTCAAATCGCGCAGCAGTTCTGCCGTCCGTTCCAAACGTTGAATCGGGGGTGTAGGAACTGTTTAAGCTGTTTGGCAATAAAAGACTATTTGTTCTATTGATAGGAATCGTTCTGTTTATTGCCCTTATGGGGATTACACTTGGACAGAGGAATTCCTTAACCTGGCCCGAGAAGTTCGCCAGAGATTCGATTGGCTTTGTGCAAGGTATCTTTTACAGGCCCGCTTCTGCAATAGCGGGCTTCTTTGAAGATATCGGGAATATGCGCAGTATCTACGAAGAAAATGAACGGTTAAAAATTGCTGTGGCAAAGCTGACTCGTGACCAAATTCAGACCCATAATTATGTTGAAACAAATGCCAGACTGCAGAATGAACTGAAGTTCACCCAAACGCAAAAGGCGAAAAATAATTATGATTATCGTGTTGCTCAAGTGAACAGCGTCAGCAATGATTCCAAAACGCTTGTGATCGATATTGGTGAGAAGGACGGAGCGAAGGTTGGTCAGGAAGTCAGTTCGCTTGAAGGATTTGTCGGAGTCATTAGTCAAACGGGGAATTTTACGTCCACCGTTACCCTATTGACTACATTGGATCCTAAAAATCCGAATTCTTATGCTATTGCAGCGACAGTCTTGGGCAAGGAAAATCAATCGTTTGGTATGATTGAAAGCTATGATCCGGGTACGAACAGATTTCAAATGACTCGCATTGAGGAAAAAGATCCAATCGCAAAGGGTGATCAGATTATTACATCTGGCGCAGGTGGTAAATTCCGCAAAAACCTAATGGTTGGAACGGTAGAGAAGATTCAGGTTGGGGAGTTTGGCAAAACACGGACAGCGATTATTAAACCGGCAGCTAGCTTTGTGGATTGGAAAGAACTGCTCATCCTCTACACTCCTGAGGTACCGGAATAATGAAGATGCGCGGTCAGGTTCTAATACTGCTGCTGTTTGTACTGTTTATAGCTGAAGGGACGATTCTTCCATGGCTTCTTCCGGATAGTTGGCATTCAAGAATGGTTCCGAATTTTGTGTATGTCGTGATCTTGTTTGTGTCTGTGTATTACAGCCGTCATACAGCATTGGTGCTAGGTATTGTTTTTGGACTTATTCATGATGTAGTGTTCTATGGGTTTATCATTGGGCCTTATTCTTTTGCAATGGGGTTGTCTGCATACTTATTGGGGCTTGTTTTTACAGCACGACGTGCGCCGATGCCCATTATGATGGCAGCCGTGTTGATTGGTAGTTTCCTGCTGGATTCTATGCTTTTTGCTATTGATCAGCTGTTCCAGCTGAATCATCAGACTTTCAATTGGGCACTTGCTCAGTATATGATTCCTGATTTATTTATCCATTTTCTGTTCGCCCTCATCATTTATGTCCCGGTTCGCAAGCAATTGCAGCGTTTGGGTACCCGTGTGAAAAAGGAAGAGGCCGTCTAGGTCTTTTTACACACATTTTGTCCGGGTTAGCAGGGATTTGACGTCCCGGGGACGAAATGATTGAGATAGGAGGGACAGGCTAATGGCGGTGAAATCGAATCATGTCACGATTAAAGGCATCAAAGATGGCCTGGTATTCCTGCTGGACGATCAATGCGAGTTTGAGGATTTGCTAGGTGAGCTGCGTTTTAAGCTGGAGCACAGTCATCAAAATATTTTAACAGGCCCGATCATTCATGTGGATATTAAGCTGGGAAGCCGAGAAGTGACAGAGGAACAGAAGGAAAGTATTCTGGAGATCTTGAAGCAAAAGGGGAATCTGCTCATCAGGTCTGTAGAATCACCTGGACTGCCTGTGGAAGTGCAGGGAAAGCCCCCTATTCACACGGTGACAGGGATTATCCGTTCTGGTCAAGTGCTTCATCACAATGGGAACCTACTCTTTTTGGGAGATGTAAACCCGGGTGGAATTATAACATGTACTGGTGATATTTATGTCCTCGGCGCTTTGCGAGGCATGGCGCATGCAGGGATGGAGGGAAATAGTGAAGCGATCATTGCGGCTTCCTATTTTGCACCGACACAGCTGCGAATTTCCGAAATGATCAGCCGTCCACCAGACGAATGGGAGACACGTGAATCCGGTATGGAATTTGCGTATCTCAAGGATGGCGCTATGCAAATAGATAAAATGAGCAATATTGTGCGTCTGGGCCGCGATTTTAACGTGTTCAAAGGGGTGTAGCACATGGGAGAGGCTATCGTCGTCACTTCAGGAAAAGGCGGCGTCGGCAAAACGACGACGTCAGCCAATATAGGAACAGCGCTTGCACTGCTCGGCAAAAAGGTATGTTTGGTGGATACGGATATCGGTTTGCGTAATCTAGACGTTGTGATGGGTCTGGAAAACCGGATTATTTATGACCTTGTTGATGTAGCGGAAGGTCGTTGCCGTTTAAATCAGGCACTGGTTAAGGACAAGCGTTTTGAGGAGCTGTATATGCTGCCAGCCGCTCAAACCAAGGACAAGAGTGCTGTTACGCCGGAGCAAGTTAAGGATATTATTTTGGAGCTTAAAAAGGATTTTGAATATATATTGATCGACTGCCCTGCGGGTATTGAACAGGGCTTTAAAAATGCCATTGCCGGGGCCGATCAGGCCATTGTTGTGACCACCCCGGAAAATGCAGCCGTACGCGATGCAGACCGGGTAATTGGTTTACTGGAAAGCTCACATGTGGTATCACCCAAGCTGGTGGTTAACCGCATTCGCAATAGCATGGTTAAATCCGGAGATATGTTGGATATTGATGGGATTTTACAAGTGCTTAGCATAGACCTTATTGGGATTGTGCCGGATGATGAAATGGTAATTAAAGCCGCTAATACAGGGGAGCCTACCGTTATGAATCCAGATTCACAGGCCGCGATTGCTTATCGTAACATTGCGAGACGAATCTTGGGCGATACAGTGCCCCTCATGCAGCTGGACCAAAAGAAAAGCGTGATGACACGCTTTAAGAAGTTTTTTGGTATGGGTGGATGAGGAAAACAGGAAGTTATGGCTGGTAAATTGCTTCCACACTTCCTACGTAACTTTCCATTGGTTCTAAGGTAGGAGCTGTAGTAGTATTCATTTGTAATACTAGACACTTAAATAAGTGATAATCTTATTTAAGTGTTTTTGGTTTATCTTTTTAAATTCCTATAATACGGTTTCTCAAAATTTAGAGTCACTACATAAATATCATAAATACAAAACATATCCGGTGCGCTAGCGCCGGTTTTTTTGATTTTTAGGTGCGTAATCCCGAACCGGACAACATAAGTTGAAGCCCGTCCTCATAAGATGTATCAAACATACCTCGCTGAGGGGGCTGAACAGGATGAATAAAAATTCCGGAATCAAGCAGCGCAGAGAAGAACGTATACAGCAGCTAATCGCGGGAAGCAAAGCGGAGATGTATCCCTCTGGCATATATCAGAACAGGCACGGGGATAAAGATATGAAGTCGATGCCTATAGTCAGTGCCAACTCGCCCAGAGACCCAGAAACTGAGTGGAAAAATGAACGGCAACGCTGGCAGCAATCTTTTGGGACGAATCGTGGTCCGTCTTTTTGGACTTCCTTTTGGCGAAGATCAGTCATAGCAACGGTGTTATTTGGAATGGTATGGGGAATGTTTCGTTGGGATATTCCCTATGCAGTGAATTTGAGAATGTTTATTGCGGATGCCTTGAATAAGGATATGGATTTTGCAGCCGTCGGACAATGGTATGAAACTTATTTTGACGGAGCACCTTCCTTTTTGCCGATTTTTGGCGAGGAGCATGAAACGCACAAGGTAGACGCAAGTCGAAAGGGCTCTCCACCGATTGAAGGCAATATAACACAGCCTTTTGTACTGAGCCTTAAAGGGGTAGAAATTACGCCGAATGTTACCGATAACGGGGCAATCGCTGTTAAAAGCATAGATGCAGGACGAGTATTAGACATATTAAATCATCCCAAAAGCGGGATTTCGGTTACAGTTCGACACACTGGCGGTATCACAGCAACTTACGGAAGGCTTTCCCGTTCTACCTTAAAAGTGAACGACTGGGTTCAGGAGGGGGATGAGATCGGTGTACTGCCAGCAAGTCACAGCGGCAGCGAGGCGGCAACTTTGTTTTTGGCAGTTCAGAGAGGGGATCAATACATTGACCCGTCGGAAGTGGTAGCTCTTGATTAATGTCCGAGGGGTGACCTTATCACTACATCCACTGTTTGTATTGGTTATGCTGACCTCTATATTAACGGGACATTTTATCGAGATCATAACTTTATTTACATTGGTATTTATTCATGAGCTAGGCCATGCGACAGCTGCTTCGTTGTTGGGTGCGCGGGTGCTTTCCATACAGATGTTACCCTTTGGAGGAGTGGCGGTCATTGAGGATCAGGGGAAGCTCAATGCGTGGAAGGAGATTGTCATTGCGCTAGCGGGGCCCCTGCAAAACGGAATCATGATCATCATCCTTTTGTGGTTCAGAAATGTGAGTGGACTGGAGTATGATTATGTAAATTATATCATTCAGGGGAATGCAGTTATTGCACTGTTTAATTTGCTGCCCATTCTACCACTTGACGGTGGGAAAATATTGCAGGCACTGATTAGCTTATCTTGTTCTTATCACCGCACATTAGTGTGGACTTTTAGAGCCAGTATCGTAACGAGTTTGCTATTTTGTATGTATGGTATTTCGCCGTTGTTAAGGCAAAATGGACCTATCCATTTAAATCTGCTGGCGGTAGGGATTTTTTTGCTTTATTCTAATATTGTGGATTATCGGAATATCCCTTACCGTTTTATACGGTTTTTGCTGGGGAGGGACGAGCTTTTTTACCACGAAGTAGCTAAGGGAAGTATTGCCTTACCTATTGTATCTCTGCCAGTGAAACATTTGGAGCCTATTTTGCGTCTTTTCAGAAGAGATCGGTATCATATGGTTTATGTTATGAATGAACAGGGACGGATTGTAGCCGTACTGCCGGAGCAACGTCTTATTCGCTCTTATTTTGCGACACGCCCGCCAGATGGTGGAGAACCCAAGCCCAAATAATGTTTTATGAGTTAAGGAAGAGGCTGTATCCAGAGAGGTTGAAAAACCATGAAGCAAATGATTGTACAATGCCAGCAGCAGATGACCCAAATGGCGCTGTTGGAAGAGGGACGATTGGTTGAATATGCGGCTGAGCTACCGCGAAAACGGGGAATTCTAGGTTCTTTTTTCAAAGCGAGGGTGGTCAATGTGCTACCAGGTATGCAAGCCGCCTTTGTTGACATTGGACAGCGAAAGAATGCCTTTTTGTATGTAGATGACGTACTTCATGCTCATTTGGACAAGCAGCCGGAGGTAAAGCCATCCATTTCTGAAGTGTTAAAGGTAGGGCAGGAAATTGTAGTGCAGGTATTAAAAGAGGCTGTTGGTAGTAAAGGAGCCAGGGTCACCACTCATTTTTCACTTCCGGGTCGCTGGATCGTATATATGCCCCGTGCTGATTATGTGGCCGTATCTAAGAAGATCGAACGTGAGGGCGAACGTACCCGTTTGAAAGCAATGGGAGAGCAGCTACGCACAAGTGAGGAAGGACTCATAATCCGTACCGTTTCGGAGGACATGAGTATAGAGGCGATTGAAAATGATTTAAATCAACTGCGTAAGCAGTGGGTGGCTATTCAGCGTAAAGCTGGTGAACACTCGGCTCCGTGCGAATTACACCGGGATTTAAGTATTGTTCAGCGGTTGATTCGGGATGTGTTTACACCTGAACAGGATGAACTGGTCATTGACAGTGAAGAGCAAGCAAAGGATGCAGAAATAATGCTGCAACAGATTGGTCCTGCGAAAGCTCATGTAAGTATATTTCGTGGTCCAGAAGAAACAATTTTCAAAGCTTATGGCGTTCATGAGCAGCTGGAACGCGATTTTGCGCGAAAGGTATGGCTGCAGGGCGGCGGATACATTGTCATTGATCATACGGAGGCATTAACCGTCATTGATGTGAATACCGGGAAGTTTACGGGAGGCAGTAATCTGGAAGAAACGGTGACCCGGACTAACATTGAAGCAGCTGAAGAGATTGCCCGCCTGGTACGTGTGCGTGATATTGGTGGTATCATCATCATTGATTTTATTGACATGGAACAAGAGGAGAACCGTCGGGAAGTATCCTCTGTGCTGGAAGCAAGATTGAAGAAGGATCGGACCAAATCTTATGTTGTCGGTTGGACGCGGTTAGGTTTGCTGGAAATGACCCGCAAAAAAGTGCGTGAGGAAAAGACGCTCGTGTAGAGCGATGCGTAACCCAAAATCATTTTAAAACTAAAGGTTGAATGTGTACAAAGCTTGTGCTACAATCATTTAGTATGTGTGATGCGTAAGATTGGCTGCACATGCTGTAACCGCTCCAATCAGGTACTGAAGTGCAGCATCCTAAGGGAATCTGCCACCTGCTATTAGGCGAGTCTGAGACATAAGGAGGTGCAAGCAAATGTACGCAATTATCGAAACAGGTGGTAAGCAATACAAAGTTCAAGAGGGCGACGTATTGTTCATCGAGAAGTTGGAAGCTAATGATGGTGAAACTGTAACGTTCGATCGTGTTCTGGCAGTGTCCGGCGACAATGGCTTGACAGCAGGTACACCGCTTCTTTCTGGAGCTTCTGTAACAGCTAAAGTTGAGAAACATGGTCAAGGTCAAAAGGTCATCGTATACAAATACAAACCTAAAAAGAACTACCATGTGAAGCAAGGTCATCGTCAACCGTACACGAAAGTGACGATTGAAAAAATCCAAGCGTAAGAGGGTGCGATAAGTGATTATCGTGCGTATTACACGACTGGAGGATGGCAGCATACAGGGGTTTTCCGTTAAAGGACATGCAAATTTCGCTAAATCTGGCGAGGATATCGTATGTGCTGGCGTTTCGGCGGTAACAGTAGGAACTGTCAATTCGATTGGAGCTCTTACGGACGTTGAGATGGAAACGGAAATGGAAAACGGCTTTTTAAGCGCGTATCTTTCTCCTGAAAGTTATCATGATGCGAACGCACAGGTTCAACTGTTGCTGGAGTCCATGGTGATTATGCTGACAAGTATTGCTGAATCATACGGTAAGTATATTCAAATAGAAAATAATCAAAGAAGGAGGTAGACATCATGTTGAAATTGACATTGGATCTTCAATTATTCGCATCGAAAAAAGGTGTAGGTTCCACAAAAAACGGACGTGACAGTAAATCGAAACGTCTTGGAGTGAAACGTGCTGACGGTCAAGCAGTTACCGGCGGTAGCATCCTGGTTCGTCAACGCGGAACGAAAATTCACCCGGGCACGAACGTGGGCATCGGTAAGGACGACACTCTGTTCGCGAAAGTGGACGGCGTTGTGAAGTTCGAACGTTGGGGCCGTGATCGCAAAAAGGTGAGCATCTACCCGATCGACGTTGCTCCAGTAGCAGCTACTGTAGAAGCTTAATAGCGGCTTAGACACGCTGAAAAGCCTCCGGCACTTTTGTCGGAGGCTTTTTTGCATGATGGTAATGAACTGGAAAGTTAGTCTGTGCTATACTGGATTAAGGTTCTTTAATAATCCATTTAATTTCGCAGAACGGAGAGAAGCCATGTTCCAGCGGATAAGAGCGCCTTATCTGGCGTTGGGTTCCATTCTGATTCCTTTGGTTTTTTCACTGCTCTATCCTAAAGTATTAACGATTATCTTATTAGCAGTATGGTCTGTAGTTGCTGCATGCTTTGGTATGTGGTATACGCAAAGAAAGGTTGAGTATGAACGGAAAGCTGCCTTGCGTTCTTTTGAACGTATAGCGATTTCAATGCTTAACCATCATCGGCATGACTGGATGAATGACTTGCAGGTGCTTTATGGATATATTCGTATGAATAAGCATGATAAATCTGTTGCTTATGTGGAAACAATAAAAGGGCGCGTGGCGGAAGACAGTAAAATATCTAAGTTGGGTATTCCCTCACTGGTGTTTTATTTGCAGTCTTTTCGCGTGAACGCCGGTAATTTACAGTTGTCGGTACAGGTTGAGGAGCAGTTAAAGTTAGACGCTGTCATGTCTCCCGAAGACGGCGAGTCGCTTGCCTCGGCCGTCATAGAAACGGTGCGTGCGTATCAATATGGCGGGGGCCGGTCGTCCTGGGGAGAAGTGCGCAGATTGACACTTTTTTTCGGTATGGATCAGAATGATGTTATCGTCCGTTTTGAAGGAAGTGACATACCTGCGGATTTGAATATCCTAAAGCAGGTCAGATCCGTACCCGGAAGTAAACGCATTCGAACAGAGAAGCTTCCTACGGGCGAAATGCTTCAAATTCGGATGCAGTGCCAGACATAAGGAAGGTGTAACCATGTTTGTAGATAAAGCGAAGATTTTTGTTAAAGGCGGTGACGGTGGAGACGGATTAATTGCGTTTCGCCGTGAGAAATACGTTCCTGAAGGTGGCCCAGGTGGTGGTGACGGAGGGAACGGTGGTGACGTAATTTTCCGTGTAGATGAGGGTTTGCGTACCTTGATGGATTTTCGGTACCAACGTCATTTTAAAGCCCAGCGTGGAGTAAAAGGTCGCAACAAAAGCCAACACGGAGCCAATGCGGAGCACATGATCGTACGTATACCACCGGGAACGGTCATCATAGATGATGATACTGGTGAAGTAGTAGCAGATATGACACGTCATGGTCAACAAGTCGTCGTAGCTAAAGGAGGACGTGGAGGACGCGGAAACATCCGTTTTGCTACGCCGAGTAATCCAGCGCCTGAGTTGGCTGAGAACGGCGCAGAGGGACAAGAACGTTATATCACGCTTGAGTTAAAAGTAATGGCTGACGTAGGCTTGGTCGGGTTCCCTAGTGTTGGGAAGTCTACCTTGTTGTCGGTTGTATCTTCTGCAAAACCGAAAATTGGGGCCTACCACTTTACAACGATTACTCCGAATTTGGGCGTTGTGGATGTGGGTGATCATCGTAATTTTGTGATGGCGGATTTGCCTGGTTTGATTGAAGGAGCTCATGAAGGTATTGGGCTAGGACATGAATTTCTGCGGCACATTGAGCGGACGCGTATTATTATCCATGTCGTGGATATGGCTGGCTCTGAAGGACGTGACCCGTTTGAAGATTGGACTAAGATTAACGACGAATTGAAGCAATATAATGCAGCATTGGCTGAGCGTCCGCAAATTGTGGCGGCCAATAAAATGGATATGCCAGAAGCTGAAGAAAACTTGGCTCACTTCAAAGAGCAGATTGCTTCTATACGTCCTGATCTTGAAATCATGCCTATTTCCTCACTGACACGTCAAGGTGTGAAGGAACTACTCTACCGGGCTGCTGATTTGCTGGATCAAATACCGGACGAGCCAGTTGTTGAGGAAGTAGCAGAAGTCAATGAACGTAAGGTATTTAAGTTGGATACAGCAGAAGATGATGGCTTTACAATTGTACGTGAAAACGACACATTCGTGGTGCAGAGCCCTAAAATTGAGCGCATGATGAAGCGCATGCAGTTGAACTCGCATGATGCCATTTTGAAATTAGCAAGAACGTTACGCCACATGGGTGTGGATGCTGAGTTACGCAAGCGTGGCGCCAAAGATGGTACATCTGTACGCATTGCTGATTTCGAGTTCGAATTTGTTGAAGGCAGCAGCTATTACTAAAAATCAAATAAAGGTCTAAAACCTGAACGGTTACTGTACTATGGGAAACTCTATAGAAGGCAGTAGCCGTTTTTTGCATTGTTAGCTTGCCGATTTTCATGAGTTTCGATATAATGTCCTCTATACAAAAACATAAGTCTTTGAGGAGAGGACGTTCTTGAAAGAGCGCTATTACTTGGTACGGGAAGATATTTTGCCTGAAGCTATTGTTAAGACCATACAGGTGAAACTGCTGCTGGCTTCAGGAGATGTTAAAACCGTGCATGATGCCGTGGAGCAAGTTGGGCTAAGCCGAAGCGCCTTTTATAAATATAAGGATGGCATACATTTGGTTAACCAGCTGGAGCGTGAGCGAATTGTCAATATCTCTATTGATTTAGAACATCAATCCGGAATGTTGTCCAGGGTGCTTGGCAGAGTGGCTGATTTCGGAGGCAATGTGCTGACGATCCAGCAAAGTATTCCACTGCAAGGCAGAGCCAACGTAGTTATCTCGGTAGAAATGTCCAGACTCAGTGAAGAGTTGGGTGTTCTACTAGAGGGCTTGGAGGACATCTCTGGAGTCAAACGTGTTCGCCTGATTGGGCAAGGTTAAGGCAATACAGTTCATTAGATATAAGTTTGCGGGAGGGGAATGGATGAAACCGGTCAAAGTAGGATTGTTAGGTTTGGGGACGGTAGGAACGGGAGTCGTTCGAATCGTAGAAGGCAATCAGGAAGATTTGAGCAGACAAGTCGGTTCACCGATCATCATTGAAAAAATAGCTGTAAAAAACATAGAAAAATATCGTTCCATTGAAGTGGACACGGCCAAGCTTACTGAGGACCCATGGGAAGTTATTCGAGACCCTGAAATTGATGTAATTATCGAAGTCATGGGCGGGGTTGATCAGACGAAGGAGTACATTCTTGAAGCGTTGGAGCGGGGTAAACACATCGTAACAGCTAACAAGGACTTAATGGCTTTGCACGGTTCTGAAGTATTAGCAAAGGCGCAGGAAAAGCAATGTGATATTTTTTATGAAGCTAGTGTAGCAGGCGGTATCCCGATTATTCGTACACTCATTGAAGGTTTCTCCTCCGACCGTATTACCCGCATTATGGGGATTGTGAACGGTACGACCAACTTTATTTTAACAAAAATGAGTCAGGAAGGAGCCTCGTACGAGGAAGTTCTCAAGGAAGCGCAGGAGCTTGGGTATGCTGAATCCGATCCGACCTCGGACGTGGAAGGACTGGATGCAGCTCGTAAAATGGCAATTCTCGGCACGCTTGGTTTCCGCTCTAATGTAGAGCTCAAGGATGTAAGTGTCAGCGGCATTTCAAAGGTAACCAGTGAAGATATTGCTTTTGCTAAAAAACTAGGATATGAAATGAAATTGCTAGGCATTGCAGAGCGCCAGGGTGATGAATTTACGATTAACGTTCAGCCGACCATGGTACGCAAGCAACATCCATTGGCTTCGGTGAACGGGGTATTCAACGCGGTGTATGTGCATGGTGAAGCAGTGGGTGAAACCATGTTTTATGGTGCGGGTGCAGGTGAAATGCCGACGGCAACATCAGTTGTAGCCGATTTAGTTGCTGTAGTGAAAAATCTCAAACTTGGTGTCAATGGGCTTAAAGCCATCGTTCCTTACAACCCTAAAAAAATTAGTAACGACGAAGATGTGTATTTCAAAAACTTCGTGCTTCTGCATGTGGATGATAAAGCAGGGGTGTTGGCACGGATTACGCAAGTATTTGCTGAATTTGATGTCAGTCTGGCATCTGTTGTGCAGCAACCGAATGAGGTTAACCCCGATGCTGAAATTATTATCGTGACTCATTTAGCCAGTAAAGCAAGTATGAAAAAGGTTTTGGAGCATTTTGAAACTTTGGACGTCATCCGTCGCATCAAGAGCGTATATCGAGTAGAGGGATAGTCAATAAAAGCAGGAGGAATTGTCTGTATGACCGTTTTAAAAACAGCAAGAGTGCGTGTGCCCGCGAGTACGGCCAACTTGGGTCCGGGCTTTGATACATTGGGCATGGCGTTGTCCTTATATGCATGGATTGAAATGAAGGAGGCCGAACAGACGGCTTTTCATTTATACGGAGATGAAATGAATGGTGTTCCCCAAGATAAAACTAATCTGATTTTCAAGGTAGCACAAATGGTTTTTCGGGAAGCGGGTGTATCAGTTCCTGAGCTCGATATTTCGATGTACTCAGATATTCCACTCACTCGTGGTTTGGGCAGCAGTGCTTCCGCCATTGTGGGCGCCTTGGTCGCTGCAAATACGTTGATTGGCTCGCCTCTGCCGGATTCCAAGTTGTTCGATATGGCAAGCGCCATTGAAAAACATCCGGATAATGTTGGAGCTTCTCTGTTTGGCGGTATTATTACAGCGATGTGGGACGGTGAGCGTGCTAGGCATTTACGACTTGAACCGGATACCAATCTGGAGGTTATGGTAGTTATTCCAGATTTTCAGCTGTCCACGTCGAAAGCCAGAGAGGTTCTACCCGCACAAGTATCATTGAAGGATGCTGTATATAATATAAGTCATGCTTCCATGTTGGTAGCAGCATTGGCATCAGGGCGAACCGACTTAATCGCTGAAGCGATGCGTGATCAGCTTCATCAGCCTTACCGCGCGGCACTTGTGCCAGGTATGACAGAGATCTTGCAGGATGCGCACCATTATGGTGCCTTGGGTGTGGCTCTAAGTGGGGCTGGACCAACGTTGCTGGCATTGACAGATCGGCGGGAAAATCGGAAAGCAGAGCTGGAGCAGTATTTAACGGATACCATGAACAAAGAGGGGATCACTGCTTCTGTTTTAAAATTGCGCCCTGAGAATGAAGGAGTTAAAGTATATACAGAAGGGAATACTCTCCCTTTTATGGATATGATTAAAGGGGAACTTACGATATGAAACGAATTGCACTTCTTCCTGAGGGGACTGTTTCTCATGAAGCGATTAAGTATTTGTTAGGAGATACGTCCCATGAATTACTTTTTTACAAACATATCGCGGACGTATTTCAGGCAGTAGACAAGGGTCAGGCAGACTATAGTGTAATTCCCATTGAAAATACGATTGATGGCTCTGTAAGTTTGCATATGGATTGGCTTGTACATGAAGTAGACATTCAAATGCAGGCGGAATGGGTATATCCTTCAATTCAAAATCTTATTGGTCATCGCAGTGAATTTACGAAGGATTTGGACAAGCTAGATTTGAGCAAAGTGGTCAAAATTATGTCTCATCCTGTGGCGCTTCCCCAGTGTAAAGAATTCATACAGGCTTCCGCTCCTCAGGCCGAGTTGGAGAGTGCAGGAAGTACGGCGGAAGCCGTCGAAATTGTTAAACATAACCCCGGTAAAGGCTGGACCGCTCTCGGAACCAAGCTTGCGGCTGCCAAACACGGATTGGATATTTTGGCCAGCAAAGTGACGGATCACGATAACAACTTTACCCGCTTTGTCTTGATCGGTCATCAACCTATAAGTCTCCCGGGTACGCCTGAAGGTCAGCGAACCAGTATTTTGGTCACGCCGCCGCAGGATTTCCCGGGAGCGCTGCATCAGGTTTTATCCGCATTTGCATGGCGCAGGTTAAATCTGTCCCGTATTGAATCGCGTCCGACCAAAAAGCAATTGGGGAATTACTATTTTTACATTGAAGTTTTGGAATCTCTGCATTCCGTGCTACTTCCGGCAGCCTTTGCAGAGATCGAGGCTTTGGGGTGCCATGTACGTGTTCTTGGCTCTTATCCAAGCTACAAGTATGTTGAAGCAGCGATCGAACCTATTTTAAAGGAACATTAATCGGAGGTGTGGTTTTAATGGCAGAACAATGGATCTATCTGGATGGGCAGCATGTGACTAAGGAAAACGCAAAGGTTTCCGTATATGATCATGGATTCTTGTACGGAGACGGTATATTTGAGGGCATTCGTATCTATAACGGGAATATTTTTAAATGTAAGGAGCACTTGGAGCGTCTGTATGATTCTGCGAAATCCATTCAGTTAAACATTCCGTTGTCTCCTGATGAAATGTTGGAAGCAATGGCTGAAACGATTCGTCTTAACGAAATGCGTAACGGATATATCCGTCTGATTGTATCCCGAGGTGCAGGAAATCTAGGTTTAGACCCTCTTCGTTGTGCGAAGGCGAGTGTCATCATTATCGTGGAGCAGCTCGCCATTTACCCAGAAGAAGCTTACTTGACTGGCCTGAAGACAATTTCTGTCTCTCAGCGTCGCAACATCCCGGATGCTTTGAATCCGAAGATTAAATCATTGAACTATCTCAACAATATCCTCGTGAAGATCCAGTCTAACTATGCTGGTGTAGGTGAGGCTATTATGCTCAATTCCCAAGGGTATGTGACGGAGGGCTCTGCAGACAACATTTTCATTGTCAAAAACGGAGTGTTGTATACACCTCCTTGCTATTTGGGGGCGCTTGAAGGGATCACTCGTAATGCTATTATCGATTTGTGTGCTAAGCTTGGGTACTCCCTTAAGGAACAACCTTTTACACTGCATGATGTATATGTTGCGGACGAGGTGTTTTTTACAGGAACTGCGGCAGAAGTTATTGCAGCTTATGAAGTGGATGGTCGTACGATCGGCTCTGGCGTTGCTGGCCCAGTAACTTTGGAGCTCCTGGCTGAGTTCCGGAAGATCGTGGATCAGGATGGCTACAAAGTGTGGCAGGACTAAAATAAAACCGAATCCTTTTAATTGAATGCTCGCGAGAGTATTCAGTTATAAGGATTTTTTTGTTTGTATGGGGTCATTCGCCCGGGAGGTGCATAGGATGTAATAACAGAAGCCGGGCGTTTATCCCGCCCGAACGAAAGTCTAGGAGGTTTGTGACCTGTGAAAATACACATCGTCAAAAAAGGTGACACTCTGTACTTGCTGGCACAGAAGTATAATGTGACGCTGGAGAAAGTTATTGCCGCCAATCCCCAGTTGGCAGACCCTAATCAGTTGAGTATCGGTGAGAAAATTAAAATTCCAACAGAGCCTGTCACGATGGAAACACAGCCGTCAACGGTATATCAACACAAGGTTAAGCAAGGAGATTCATTGTGGAAGTTGTCTAAGGCGTGGAATGTACCGCTCAAGCTAATTATTGATGCCAATTCCCAGCTTAAAAACCCGAACGCACTACTGGTTGGAGAAACAGTTAATATTCCACACTACAAAGAAGAGAATTCTGATTTTACTGAGAATAAAAAAAATACCGCAGTCAAAGAAGAGATGACACAGCCTAAACCTGAATCCCCCACTAAGCAAGAACTTACCCAGCCCAAGGCAGAGATGACACAGCCTGAGCCGGAGAATATGCCTAGCCCTAAAGAGGAGATGACACAGCCGAAAGAAACAGTGAATCCTCCTAAGCTTCCTGAATTAAAACTGCCTGAAGTTCCTATGGCACCCGTAAATCCCGCTCCACCTCAAATGCAGCCCATAGTTACACCACCTGCTCCACCTCAAATGCAACCTATAGTTACCCAACCGATTGCATCTAAGCCACAGCTTCCTACAACTGTTGTGAAGCAACCTGTAGCTGAAAAGTTTTGCGGCTGCACAAAATCGGAGCCGATGGTAAATTCCGAGTGGTCGATACAACAGCCGACATCTGATTATAGCCCACAAATAAATGCAATGCCGAACTCGTGGTATCCGGGGATTGGGTCTCCTCAAGCGCCTATAAATACCTCCTTAGCAGAATATGCCTCTCCTACTGTAGTTTCTGATCAGGGCTATCATCATGACTGTGAGCATCCATGGTGCTGGGGGCCTGTGCAGACACCAATTATAAATGCCTATCCAACACCTTATCCTGCCTATTCAGATTGCTGCGCCCCCGGATATTATCCGAGCCATGAAGCGTCTGAAAATGCATCCTATCCTGTCTATCCTCCATTTATCCATCAAGGGCATCCGCCGCAGTATTCAGAGAGTACAGTCCAGAGCAGTCAATGGAGCCAGGCATGGGGAGGACCTCCATATGGTTTGCCTGCGGCTGGACACGTATCCGACTATAGCCAACTACAAGGGCAACAATCTGCGAATTACCCTTATCATCCGTTTGCGCATGGGAATGCACCTATGTATCCATTAGAGGGATATACAACACCCTATATGTTTATGCCAGACTGTGGATGCCGGGAAGAGAACGTCCAGTCGGCACCAGCAATTCCAGGAACGCAGGAGGTAGGTAACAATCTGACTATAGCATCCCAAAATGAAATTGATTCTTCTTCTAAAACAAAGGATCGTAGCGTGAGTAAAGGTAAATCAAAAGACAGCTCTGGCAGCACATCCAAAGAAGAGACGTCCAAAGTCAAGGTTTCCAGTAAAAATGCTACTCATAAGAAGCAAAAATCCCGTAATTCAACTGGAGGAGAAACTCGTTCCTCATCCTATAGTGCTCGTTCGCGTAAAAATCCATGGATTAGGGACTGACGTGGCTAAAAGTAAAAAGTAAAAGAAGAGAGACTCCTAGTAGTGCCCCGGCTTTATTAGTCATTAAGAGAAAGAAATGAATGTTAAAGAGACTGTTATTCTGCTTGAGGGAATAATGGTCTCTTTATTTAAATGCAGTGATTTTAAAGATGAGAAAATAATTTTTTAAAAAAGGTGTTGCTACTAAGCTTATATATGTGGTATATTCTTATAGCTGTCTTTTACAAGATAGTTAGCAACACGAAAACAAAGCAGAGTTGATTATAAAATTCTCTTAAAAAAAGTGTTGCAAAGACGCGGAAAACATGATATATTATTTAAGTCGCCGCTGAGATGCGGTGGTGAAACAAAGTGAGATATGATGTAGGTTTGATCTTTGAAAACTGAACAACGAGTGAGTGCGGATTTTGCTTGCAAAATCCAACGCTGAGATTTTGGTACATGCCATCAGGCTGTATAAAATGGAAGCAAACAAGAGATATTTTTTATCTCGTCAGTTTCAAAATGAGCTTATCGCTCTTTCTATAAACCGACTTCGGTTGGTCTTTAATGGAGAGTTTGATCCTGGCTCAGGACGAACGCTGGCGGCGTGCCTAATACATGCAAGTCGAGCGAGGTTATTTAGAAGCTTGCTTCTAAATAACCTAGCGGCGGACGGGTGAGTAACACGTAGGCAACCTGCCCACAAGACAGGGATAACTACCGGAAAC
>NZ_JAFICR010000022.1:0-64469 GCF_017833915.1 Paenibacillus sp. 1182
GAATAAATGTTTTCCAGTTCTCCCGCATTAGCCGTCTGCTCTACAATATGATCCAGCTCTCCAGCCGTCAGTCCTTGGAAGGACAAGTCGCTTGGTGTCAGCTCCGGCAACTCTTTACCCACACAGTGAGCCAATATCTCACGTAAGCCCTCCTGCAACAGATCAGCCAGCTTTTTGATTGATTTTTTCATAAACATTTTGTTGCTGTAGCTGATCGTCAGTTCCAGTGCACCGTCCGTGATCATGCCGTTGATATCCAGAGCATACCGCTTGGTCAACGTGTCACTCATGGAAGCTCCGATGGAATAAGGAGACATGCGGAACGCATTATTCTTTAAATCCTGATCGAATTGTCCGAGATAGTTAAAGCTGATTTCTGGCTCGGCAACAAAAGCTGCTTCTCCTTCACCGCTAGCAAGATATCTCAAAATCCCGTATCCAATCCCTTTATGCGGCAAACGGCGCAGCCCTTCTTTGACGTTCTTGACACGCCGTCCTACATTCCGGTCCTCGTCCATATCAAGTACAACCGGGAATTGGCTGGTAAACCAACCGACCGTGCGCGTAATATCCATATCCGGCAAAATCGCTTCCCGTCCGTGACCCTCCAGATTTACAAGTACCTGACGGATGCCTGCCCACTCATAAATCGCAGTGCCCAGAGCTGTCAGTAAGAGGTCGTTCGCTTCCGTATTGTAGGCCCGATGAGCTTGTTTCAAGAATTGTTCCGTTTCTTCGACCGTCCACGCTACGGTCAGTGTTCGATCATCGCGAAGCTGTGGCTTGGCCTGAGATTTACGAGTGTAATCTTTTGGCAAGGATGCCTGGCTCTTCCCTACTTGCTCAATTTGCTCCCAATACGCACGCTCCTTCTCCAACGCTGCACTGCTCACATAAGCGGATAGCTGGTCTGCCCACAGACGGAAGGAATCCGTCTTATTCGGCAACCGGACAGACTCGCCCCGTAAAGCCTGCTCATAGCCGGTTGCCAAATCCTCCAGCAAAATACGCCAAGACACATCATCAACCACCAAATGGTGGATCGCCACCAGCAAATGGTCTCCATCGTTGCAACGGAACAGACCCAGCTTTACCAGCGGTCCTTCGGATAGATTCATTTTGTTTTGAATTTCAGTTGCTTTCGCCTCAATCGTCGCGCTCAGAATGGCTTCATCCGTCAAAGCCCTAAAGTCTAGCACGTCCAGATGATACAGCTCGCCTTCCTGTACTCCGCGGTTCCACGCTTGGTAGCCTTGCTCGGTCTTCCTGAATACCATCCGTAGTGCATCGTGATGCTCGGTCAACTGGATTAGCGCCTGATGCAAAGCAGCTTCGTCAAAGCCCTGCTCCCGGTGCAGCATAACCGCCTGATTAAAGTGATGCGCGTCTACATGCTCCTGTTCAAAGAACCAATGATGGATCGGAAGCAATGCCGTTTCCCCGCTCACTTCTCCCTGATCTGCCATACGACTTACCATAAACGGTGCCAATGCTGCGATGGTTGGACAGCGAAGCAGATCCTTCATATCCAGCTTGTAGCCTGCCTGGAACGCACGGGATACGATTTGAATCGCCTTGATGGAATCGCCGCCCAGATCAAAGAAATTGTCCAAAATACCTACAGTTGGCACGCCCAAGGCAGACTGCCAGATCGCCACGAGTGCCCGTTCCGGCGCGGTATGGGGCGCTTCATAATCCGCTCCGCTTTGCTGACTGCCTTCCGGTGCTGGCAGGGACTTGCGGTCGATTTTACCGTTCGGTGTCAACGGCATCTGCTCTAACTGAATGAAATACGACGGCACCATATAGCTTGGTAGCTCCCGCCCCAGCTCACTTCTCAGTTCACTGGCTTCCATTTCTTGACTGGCCACATAGAACGCCACCATTTGTTTTTGACCCGTTGTTTCGTCCGCACGGGCCACGACAGCCGCTTCTCGTACCGACTCCACCTGCAATAGCTGCGATTCGATCTCGCCCAGTTCGATCCGGTAGCCACGGATTTTAACCTGGTGATCCATACGTCCCAAATATTCAATATTGCCATCCAGTGTCCATCTCGCCAAATCGCCTGTACGGTACATCCGTTCATAGCCCTCTTTGCCTCCGGCAAACGGATTTTCCACAAATTTCTCTGCCGTCAGATCTTCGAGATTCCAATACCCACGGGCCAATCCTTCCCCCGCAATACACAACTCGCCCGGCATACCGACTGGCTGCAATTCCCAGCTCGCATTCATGATATAGATTTGGGTATTCGCGATCGGACGTCCTATATTAATTTCTTGAGCATGAGTCAGTTCCTGTACGGTCGACCAAACCGTCGTTTCTGTAGGTCCGTACATGTTATAAATACGGGGACCATTTATTTCTTGCAGTGCTGCGAGCAGCTTGAACGGAAGGGCTTCACCACCCACCATGATTTCCTTCACGCCTCGCAGCGCGTGGGAACCAGCTTCATGATCCAGCAGCATCTGTAGCCGGGATGGTGTCATTTGCAACATGTCTATAGAATGATGAGCAATCAACTCACCCAGCGCCTGAGGGTCCACCTGATGCTGATGGTCGCCAAGCACAACCGTCATTCCAGCCAACAGTGGCAAGATGGTTTCCAAGACGAAAATATCGAATGAAATGGTCGTGAGTGACAAAATGGTTTTGCCAGCTTCAAAGTCAATGATTTCATGCATCCCGGTAATAAAGTTCAGTACCGAACGATGCTGGAGCATAACTCCTTTTGGATTTCCGGTCGATCCAGAGGTATAGATGACGTAAGCCAAATGCTCTGGGCGAGCAATCGTCTCCAGGTTGTTGCTTTCTCCCTGATACAATGCTGCATCCTCAAGAAATATTGCATTGGCATTGCAATGATGCTCTTCCAACAGATCACGACTGGTCAGAAGCACTGCAGCCTTGCTGTCTTCAAGCATGTATTGAATACGAGATGACGGAAATTCAGGATCGATCGGCACATAAGCACCGCCTGCTTTTAGAACAGCCAGCAGGCCTACGATCATTTCCACGGAGCGCTGCATCATCAGGCCGACCAGCTTGTCAGGTCCTACTCCCTGTGCTTGAAGCATTCGTGCCAATGAGTTCGACCGTTCATTCAGTTCCCGATAAGTCAGACTCTGACTTCCAAACATAACCGCTGTCTGATCTGGTGTACATTCTGCCTGTTTCTCGAATAACTCATGAATCCCCACATCGTCTGGAAAGGGAACTGTGGTCGCATTAAATACATTCATAATTTGTGCCCGCTCTTTGTCACTCATCAGTGACAACTCCTGAATCCGCTGCTGTGGCCCTTTCACCATATGCTCTACCACACTCAAGAATTGACGAATAATTCGAGCGATTTCCTGCTCGCTGAACAGCTCGGTCCGATAATCCAGTTGCAATACAAGTTTATCGTCATCCAGCATATCAATCATGGCAATATCAAAGTCACTCACTGTATCTCCGCAGAAATCGGTATGCACCTGCTGAACAGCTTCATCAAAACGATAGAAGCTCAGCGTACGGTACTGAATGGTAACGCCAAACAGGCGGCCAATATCCGTGCCGCTTTGTTGTTCACGCAAATCCTGTATGATTTTGTTATACGGATAACGCTGATGCCGCAAAATGGACGACTGCTCCTTGCCAACACCCTGTAGGAAAGTAAGCAGCTCGGATTCCGGCTCAACTTGCAAACGTGTAGCCACAGTGCTGACGAACATGCCCATTGTATTTTTTTCCTTCTTCAACGTACGGTTAGCATACAATGTACCAACCGTTAAATCTTGTTCACCTGTCGTTTTATGTAAATAAATATACAGAGCAGCCAGGAAAAATGTAAAAATACTGATGTTATGCGCCTCGCAAAAAGCCGTGACACCACGATATAATTCGTGCTCCAGTGTATAGGTCTCCCGGCGTGCAGCCGTGCTTACTGTGAGCGGATTATACGATTTTAAACCTGTAACCTCCGGCAAATTGGAAAATTTCTCCGTCCAGTACATCTTATCCTTTTGATAGCGGTCCGATTGCTCATAGCTTTGCTCCGTCTGAATAAAATCGAGATATGAGTTCGCTGGGGCCGGCGCATCTGAACCTGTACCATGCACAATATTCATATAATTCCCCGTAATTTCATTAATGGCCTGCTCCATGGTAACGCCATCCGAAATAATATGATGCATCTTGAAACTAAACCAGGTGTCTTCTGCCCCCAGCTGCAAAATAGTAAACCGATACAGCTGCGAATCCAGTAAGGGGAACGGCTGTGCGTTGTGATGGCTGACCCATAGCTCAGCTTCCTCCGGGGTAACCTGAAGCGTTTCTATGCTTTGAGCAGCAAACGGTTCCACATATTGATAGGGGATGCCATCCCGAGCCGTGATTTTGATACGAAAAGAATCGTTTTGTGCAATCACCCGGTTCATTGCCTGCTGCAATGCATTTATTCGAACCGTTCCCTTGATTTTAACAGTGGTAATAATCGTGGACGTGTTGCGATTGGGATACACAAGCTCCGTGTACCAAATACGTTGCTGTGGTTGGCTTAATGCAAACAGTTGAACATTGTGCTGAGTCATACGTATCTCTCCTCGCGAAATAGATAGAGGTAAAGTAACTCCTCATAAATGACCGCCCTTGTCAAGGAACTAGTCATGCGTGTCTTTTCTCCGGCATTAAATTGCCAATGGTAGTCGGCAAAAGCGATCACTCCTGATATACCATTGAGATATGGGTGCCTTCAAAGAGCTGAATTTGAATCGAAACAAGCGCATCTTCTTTTCATCGCTCACACTTTCGCAGTGCAAGCTTTTTTAGTTGTGCGGACATAGCAAATAACTCTGACTCTGGATGTATGAAAATGTGCATGGAATGAGAATATTTTTGAATTATGCTGAGAGTGCATCTTGGTGGTGGGTTGTAGAATGGTTGCCACAATATTAACAACGTAGTGTATCATGATGTGTGCTGTCGAATCTTGGCTGGAGGGTATCGATGCTGTGAGATACATGAGCTGCTGCAGCGTGGTTAGGAGCGTGATTCACGACTGCGCTTATGACTTCCTGATTTTGTACATGGATGAAAAATGATGGTCATCGGACGGGCCAACGGGGTTCCCAGGCTGCTAAGGATACGTTTCACATACCTTAAAAATAATGAAGTTGTCTTTTGCAATACGGGAGATGTGGGACGGATTTACTGGATATGATGCTATGGACAGGGAATCTTACAGTTTGGCCTATACAACTGCCATGCTGTTTCAATTACAATCAGTGCCCCCATACATTGTCTAAAAAAGAGAACAGCTTATGTACTTATGAAGCCATTTCGGGAAGCAGTGAGGGCATGTTGTCCTGCTTGATGTCCATGGAGCTTCTGTTGAACAACTTCTATGTTCTGCAAGCCATTAAGCAAAGTCCTCATATCGGGCGAAAATAACTGGATCTTCTCAGTCAGATAGATCACGATTTTTAAAAACTAAGACATGATCGGAGTCGCCATATAAATTTCTCAAATCCTCTTATTGCCCAAAATTTCACAATAAATCCTTATATCCCTTTTTTCCTCCCAATACTTTCTAGCTATTTTAAATATACAAACTTTAAAACCGATTAGCATGGGACAAAAGTTCCAAATTGATAGATTTCATGAAATCCATAAATAACCCATATTATTCTATTATTTTTATATCTTCAAATACAATAATTTCACTTTTTTTATTAAATTGAATACCGATCATGACCCGTTAACGTGATTTAAGACAAAATTTTTGATTTTATAAATTGATAAAATCAAAATGACGTAGACTTGCAAAAAAGTCCAAAACCCTTGTATCAAAACAAATTTTACGTTACACATCATTAACACAAATGTAACAAATCAATTCTGACATCATCCGACAAATTTCAACTTTTTCAGCAATATTCTTTAATCACCTATATAATGGAATTTATTCACATCAAGCTGAAGTGATTCAAAATTAATAACTCTTCATTTTTTAAATAGATAGTGACTTTTCATAGCTCTTTTGAACTAATTCACATGCAAAATTTTCTTTAATTTTCTTCTGAAATTTCAGTTCAGATTAAATTTTTCTCTAATTTTAGCTAGAAACTTTGCTTTTTATTTAATAGAAACGTTTTGATCTTCCTTTAAAAGTATAAATTTTTAGAAAAATCATAACTATGGAACTATTTTTTTCGCAAAATTCAATGAACCGGAAACATAAAAATAGCAAGTCTCCATGTTGCAAGAGACTTGCTATTTTTATGTTTTGGCGACTTGACCCTTAAGAATGAAGTGAATACTGCCACAGCGAACGTACCAGAAACATTTGTTGTGTGATGTATACTGTGTACGAATCGAATCGTTTTTGTTGCCGAGCGCATCACAACCGATTGAGCTTCTGCCCTGTGATCAGACATGGAACAAATCCTTTGCAACCACTCACCAGATATCCAGACAAACAATCGTATATCACGTCTTTTAGATGACAAGGGATTCCCGCGGCTGTCCACATTAACCGATTCAAACTGGTGCGAGAACTGAACCGGATAATCAGAGCTTGGCTTCTACGCCTACTTTGCTGCAATAAGAATCGTTCTTCACCCATCCACTACATCTGCTTGTAAATCTGTTGCAATTTCAATCATCTTAGGCACGACAGCCTCATTGGAAATAGCCACGTACACATCCCCCATGTAATGACGAAAAGGTATTTCTACGTCAGCATACTTCCACATGAAAAAATCTCCCTCGATCGACATGGTGCTCTCAGCACCTTGTATGATAAGCTCCCGTGAATACGAAAAGTCTGGCTGGGATGCAAAGTAATCTTTGCACTCCTCCAGGGAAATGGATTGCTCCACAGGATTTTCCTGCATGGAACGGGTGATTCGAAAACGCTGGTTCATTGATCTGCCTCCACAATTATGATTAAGAAATTCTGACTCTTATACCTTATAATGTCCACATGATGATGTTAATTAAGTTGGAACTATATGGATATTCATTATACTTTCAAGCAGTTACTTTTTAGGACGCATGTTCAAACTGACTGTTGTATAGATCGGCATAGAAGCCGCCTTTTGCTAGCAATTCCTCATGGTTACCCATTTCGATAATGTCACCGTCCTTCATGACCAGAATCAGATCCGCATTCTTGATCGTCGAAAGTCGGTGAGCAATCACAAAGGAGGTTTTCCCCACAGTCAGCTGGTCCATCGCTTGTTGAATCAGCAATTCCGTACGCGTATCGACCGAGCTTGTGGCCTCATCCAGAATGAGCATAGGTGAATCTTCAATCATCGCCCTTGCAATGGTAATCAATTGCTTTTGACCCGCAGAGAGATTGGCTTTGTCATCCAGAACTGTATCATATCCCTGCGGCAGTGTTTTAATGAAACTGTGCAGTCCCACCGCTCTACATGCAGCTTCTACCTGCTCATCAGTAACATGATCTTTGGAAAAGACGATATTGTCACGAATCGTTCCTTCGAACAGCCAGGTATCCTGAAGCACCATACAGAATAATTCATGAATATTCTCACGCGTTAATTGGCTGATCGGGGTTCCGTCAATGTAGATTTCTCCATCGTTCAGCTCATAAAACCGCATGAGTAAATTCACGAGCGTGGTCTTACCAGCGCCTGTCGGACCGACAATGGCGACTTTCTGACCAGCTTTAGCTTTCATAGAGAAGTCTTTGATAATCATATGGTCTTCGTTATAACCGAAACGAACACGTTTGAATTCAACATCCCCTTTGGCGTTATCCAGCTTCATAGTCTTGTCACTTTCATCCGCCAGTTCTTCTTCACCCAAAAATTCGAATACACGTTCACTGGCAGCGGCCGCCGATTGCAGATTGGTTGCAGCCTGTGCCAGCTGTGACAAGGGCTGTGTAAACAGACGAATATACACCATGAAGGCGACAATAGTTCCGATGGTTATAGTCTGTTGGTTGACCAGCAAAGCTCCCACAACACAGACCGCGACATAACCAAAATTTCCAATGAACATCATGACTGGCATCATCAGACCAGACATGAACTGGGACTTCCATGCATTTGTATATAAGCGGGTGTTAATGCCATGAAACACTTCCTTGGCTGCTTGTTCCCCGTTATAGACCTTGACTACGTTATGACCAGCATAGGTTTCTTCGATATGACCGTTGATCTGGCCAAGCTCCGCTTGCTGTGCTACAAAATATTTCTGTGAATGCTTCATAATCACGCTCATCAGGCTAAAGCCGATCAGCGTAGCTACAATTCCGGTAACGGTCATGATCCAGTTCGTATACAGCATCATAATCAAAGCACCCACAAAGGTAGCCAGCGCACTAACAAGCGTGCCGAGACTGTTGTTTAGCGTTTGTCCGATGGTATCGACATCGTTTGTTACGCGGCTAAGCACATTACCGTAACTCGTAGAGTCAAAATACTTCAAAGGCATATGATCGATTTTTCGAGACAGCTCTGTTCGCATCTTCTTTGTAAGACGCTGTGAGACGGTTGCTGTAATGAAGCCCTGAAAATAGTTAAAAATAAGACCAAATCCATATAAAAGCGCTAATACAAAAATAATCTTCTGAACAGCACTTACATCAATCCCGGTTACGATTCCTTCCTGAATCAGGTTGGCAATATCACTGAGCTTATCTGGGCCAATCACGTTGAGGGTAGAGCCGACCAGGGCCAGTACCATAGCGAGTATAATCATAGGCACATAGGCCTTGCTGTAGGATGCAAGCTGGCTGATGGTCTTTTTAAAATTATTTGCTTTTTCACCACCACCCCTGCCCCCCGCGGGACCTTTGCCCATGGGACCTGGCTGATTCATTTTCATTTGCTGGCTGTCGACGGTGTGTTCATTCTTATCCATGTATGAGTTCCTCCTTCGAAAGCTGCGAATATGCGATCTCCTGATAGGTGCTGCAGTTCGTCATCAGCTCTTCATGCGTGCCACTCCCTACAATCTCCCCCTGGTCCAGCACGATAATTCGGTCAGCGTCTTTGATAGTGCCTATGCGCTGACCAACAATAAGTGTCGTAGCGTGGCCGGTTTCTTTTTTGAGAGCGGAGCGCAGAATCCGATCTGTTCTGTAATCTAGTGCCGAGAAGGAATCATCGAAAATATAAATTTCCGGCTGTCGGTAGATGGCACGCGCAATCGACAGCCGTTGCTTTTGACCACCGGACACGTTCGCTCCACCTTGCGAAATTCTACCCTGATACTGACCATCCATTTTTTCAACAAACTCCGTTCCTTGAGCAATACCAACGGCTTCTTTGACGAGTTTCTCTGAAGCTCCTGCTCTTCCGTTAACACCATACGAAACGTTGGATACCACCGTACCGTTGAACAGTACAGCTCTCTGGGGAACATATCCGATTTTGTTATGGAGTGCCTGCTGATTATAGTTCCTGACATTCACACCGTCCACGAGTACCTCTCCCTCGGTCACATCATAGAAGCGGGGAATTAGATTGATCACGCTGGTTTTGCCGCTGCCTGTAGCGCCAATAAAGGCAACCGTCTCGCCTCGTTTCGCCGTAAAGCTAATATTGCGAAGCACGGCCTCCTCCGCGTCCGGATATTTGAAGCTGACATTACGGAATTCCACTTGCCCCATAACGCTTTCTTCTCCAGTCGTCTCATGCCCGTTAACGATACTGGATTCGGTATTCAAAACCTCCATGATCCGTTTGGCAGAAATCGAAGCTCGAGGCATCAGGAAGAAAATCATACTTACCATCATAAAGGCCATGACCACCTGCACCGCATAAGAGGAGAATACGACCATATTAGAGAATAGCGTAATGCGGTCCGGCACGGCCGCTCCGTTAATCAGGTAAGTGCCAACCCAATAGATCGAGACACTCAGACCCGACATAATAAAGGTCATACCCGGGCCAACCATTGCCATTAACCGGTTCGCAAACAGGTTTGTATTCGTCAATTCGGCATTAGCCTGCCCGAACTTCTCCTCCTGATACTGATCTGCATTATAAGCGCGCACCACCCGAAGCCCGGTCAGATGCTCACGTGTTACTCTGTTCAGATTATCGGTGAGACGTTGGATTTTTTGGAAACTCGGAAGAGCGAAAATAACAATGACACTCAGCATCAGGATCAGGACAGCCACAGCCACTCCTGTAGAGGCGGTCCACTGCCAGTTTTTATCCGCAATTTTTGCAATGGCCCACACGGCCAGAATCGGCGCCTTGATGATCACCTGCAGCCCCAGCGCAACCACCGTTTGAATTTGGGTAACATCGTTCGTGGAGCGGGTGATAAGGCTGGCTGTTGAAAAGTTGTTCATCTCTTCCATGGAAAAAGATAAGGCCTTGTCAAAGACCATCGCACGCAGACGCATGGCCAGCCCTGCCGCGACCTTTGCCGCAAAATAGCCGACAATAATAGATGCAATCATACTGCCGACGGCACAAAACAACATGTAACTGCCGGGAATCAGCAGTTCGGACATAGGTGTTCCTTCTGTTTGCAGCTTGGTCGTAATTTCCGCCATATAATCAGGTAGCTTCAGATCAAGCCAAACCTGCACAACGATGAAAGCCAGGCTGCAAAGCACGAGCATCCATTCATTTTTTTTGAGATATTTGAATATCTTTAGCATTCCGTTGCTCTCCTTTTATCTGATAGTCTTTGATGTCTGGTGAAGTATGGTGCTCCTGCGTCTGCATAGAAATTCAGCTTCTAGAGACAATAAGCTTAATGAGCCGGATCAGTTCTTTGGCATCCTGTTCGTCTAACTTTCGAAGAACATTCTCGGTCCATGTGATTCCTTCCTTATGCCTATCAATCATAAATTGCTTACCTGAATCCGTAATGAATACAATCACCTTACGTTTGTCATTGACATCAGTACGCCGTACAACTAGTCCTTTCTTCTCAAGGCTCTTCAGTGCCGTTGCTACTCGTCCCGTACTGACGGACAAGTATTCGCTCAAGTGGCCAGAGGTAACCCCGTCCTTATTGAAATTCAGACAAATGAGAATCCCCATTTCGCCACGTGAGAAGTGCCCTCGTTCCTCTAATGCTGGTTTCCGCGATTTGACGATATACTCGAATAGTTCTGTCGCTAATGCTTTATAATCCAATGGTCACAACACCTTCTCGCTAATACCTTATAGTATGAGATAATTAATCTTATAGTATAAGATAATAATAATGTTGGGTTACAAAGTCAATTAGAGAAAATATGGAATACAAAAAATCCTCCGTAACCAGCTTGTATTTTCACCAAATTTTCCACACAAAAAGTTCAATGGAAATGCCAAAAACTCGAGGAGTGGTTTGCAAGGCTTTTACCAACCTTCACTTCTAACATTGATAGCTACATTGCATTGTAACGTCCATGGTATGAATAACCATCTTATAGTGCCACATATCACAACACCTAAGAGCTAAAACCGAATCTCATCTTATGTATCTTCCTCTGACATGCTCTCTGTGGTCGCATAGTTCATTGAATTAGACCTTCTGTAGAGTACCTTGATAGAGTACTTTACAAAAGGTCTAAAGGACGTACTTTTTTCGCTTAATCGACCATTTCCATTTCAAAGTCTTTTATCGTTGCATTCGGTCTTAAAATCTTTTCCTGGTCAAATATAGCTAGCGGTTCACCACCATTTTAACTTTGACAGGCCAATTATGATTAGCAAGAGCTCAGTCTTAGAACCCTGTAGTATACTGTGTAGGGATTGCAGTTTCTTTTTTCAATTTTGATGCGGCTTCCAGTGACCAATAAGGATTTCTCAACATCCCTCTACCCACAGCAACCAGATCGGCCTCTTCATTTCCGATAACTGCATTCGCCAATATTGGATCTTCTAGTCTTCCAACGGCCATCACTGGAATATCCAAAGCTTCTTTGATCTCTTTTGCTAAGGGGACTTGATACGCTGCGTGAGTTCCTGGTCTGCCCCATGCAGCTATAGGTCCCTCACCGCCAGATGAAATATCAAACATATCTACTCCTGCCTTTTGATATTCCTTGGCAAAAGCAATGCTTTCCTTAATACCATATCCACCTTCTACGTATTCTTTGGCAGAAATACGCATCAAGAGCGGCATATCTTCTGGCATTTCACCCTTCGCTGCCTGGATGATTTCCCGACCAAAAAGGGTAAGGTCTTTACCATATTCATCTTCCCGTTTGTTCGTAAGCGGCGAATGAAATTGATGAACCAAATAGCCATGTGCACCATGAATTTCAATGCTGTCGAATCCAGCCTTGACAGCGCGAGCTACAGCAGCACGAAATTTCTCAACCAGGCCTTTAACCTCTTCTGTTGTAAGCGCGCGAGGTTGTTTTGAATTTTCATCAAATGCAATAGCAGATGGTGCTACAGGAACTTCAGCATCTTCCGCCTTGCGTCCGGCATGCGCGATCTGGATTCCCACTTTGGCACCGTAGCTATGACAAGCATCTACAATCCGTTTGAGAGCAGGAATCTGCTCATCTGACCATAAACCAAGATCAAAATCGGAGATACGACCATCCGGCTCTACATCTGTCATTTCAATTATGATAAAACCAGCTCCGCCTACTGCACGGCTAACATAGTGCATATAATGCCAATCTGTGGCAACCCCGTCCTTTTTGTCAACCGAGTATTGGCACATTGGAGGCATAACTACGCGATTTTTCAATTCCAAACCTTTAATTGTATAGGGACTAAATAAATCTTTCATGTGAGAAAGACTCCTCTCTGAGTTATATTAGGAAATACAACAACAAAATGCATGCACACGCATATATACTAACATGTTTGTTTCATTTGTCAACTCTAAGCATGATTTCAAAACTTCAAAGTAAGATTACGTCATTTACTCGTTTGTTGTAGTAAGCCACTTCTTCGTCTATATCGTAAAACCGGCATTGCCTGACCACGTAGTCATCGGAGCCATACGCTATTCTTCATAGTGATCCCGCTTTTTAAATTAATTAATGCACATTTTGATTGCTTATTTTTCAAAAAAATACGTGGATGATTTGAATAAACTGTGAGCGCTTCTGGTTTCCACTAGGAAGCGCTCGTACTGTATATTAATTTTTGATGTGGAGGAAAATCTACATTCTCATGCTCTCCATAAAAAAGCTCAATGCGTTGGACACCCACTTCTTGGGATGAAGAACAAGCTGAATTTCCAGCTTGAGCTCGGCATGCTCAAAGGGTAACACCTTCAGCTCTTCCCGTTCAATCTCCTCCAGCGCAGCCATTAGAGGTAGAATGGATATACCCTCTCCAGTCTTGATGCTCCGTTTGATCGCTTCCGGATTACCCAGCTCTAGGCTTACGCGATAGGTGATTCCATTTGCTCGAAGCACTCTCTCCAGCAGTTGTCTGTAGTTGCACGTATGCTCGGGCATAATCCACTCCGCATCCACCAGATCATCCAGGCCTATTCGCTCTTTAGCGATAAGCGGATGGTTCGGATGGACAATCAGCACAAGCGGTTCTTCTCGAATCGTAATCCACTGCAAGGCCGGATTGCTTGAATCGTCCGCGAGGATCAGTCCAACATCGGCCTCCCCTTCCCTGACCTGGTGCAAAATCATCTCTTCGCGATCCGTATGCAATCGTATGTTTAGATCAGGGTATTCTTTGCGAGTTGCCTGCATAAACGGCGGCAGAAAATACGAAGCGATGGAATCCATAGTACCGATCGTCATAGAGCCGCCGCCCTGCTTGGCCAATTTTTCTTTCGATTGCTCGAAAAGCTCCAGCATTTGTCCAGCAAGCTTGAACAGTTCTTCCCCGGCAGAGGTAAGACGAATCTTGTTGTTGCTGTAGCGTTCGAACAATTTGACTTGATACGTTTTCTCCAGCTTCTGAATCTGGGTCGTGACGCTGGATTGTGCGTAACCGAGCACTTCTGCTGCTCTCGTAAAGCTTTCACGAATAGCAACTTCCCGAAATGTCTGAAGATAAATGAAATCCATTCTGGCCACCCCATCGAAAATTTTGATTAGAATCATCGCTTATTATAGATAACTCCGATGCTGTCTCCTATGTTACATTAGATTTAATTCAACGGGAAGGGATAACTGGTGATGATGAACGAACAACATATTCATGGGATTTTCATACCGCTGATTACACCTTTTACGCGTGACTATAAGTTGGACATCGATTCGTACCGGAAGTATGTTACCTATCTTGCAGGCCATGACATTCAGGGTCTGGTTGTTAACGGTACGACAGGAGAGTCGCCAACCGTATCCTGGGATGAAGTAAAGCAAATGGTACAGGTGACGCAGGATGTTCTGAAGAGCATGAACAAAACCATTCCGATCGTCATTGGCACTGGAACGAACGATACCTATTCAACGGTGCATCGGACGGAAATGGCGGCTGAATTAGGAGCGGATGCAGCCATGGTGGTCACTCCGTATTACAACCGACCGACGCAGGAAGGGATCTTGGAGCATTTCCGTGTCGTATCTCGTGTAGGCCTGCCTGTGCTTGTATATGAGATTCCGGTTCGCACGGGCAGTCGCATGACAATAGATACCATACGCAAGGTGCTGGACCTGGATGGCGTAATTGGGCTCAAGGACAGCACGGGCGGTCTTGATCTGCTCTTAAAATTGACCCAGTACGAGACCAAGCCTGTCCTCTGCGGAGAGGATGCCTATTTCCATGCCATGCTATGTCAGGGAGCTGCCGGCGGTATGCTTGCATCCGCTCATCTCAATATCCAGAAGTATGTGGATACGTACCAACGTTTTGCAGCTGGCGACATGAACGGGTCGCGAGACAGTTTTAAGCTACTGGAACCGCTGATCCAGCATGTATTTGCAGAGCCAGCCCCGGCCGCGATCAAGTGGTGGCTTACCCAGCAAGAAATTATTGCCGCCGAGCAATTGCGCCTGCCACTTATGCCACTGTCGGATCAGGTGAAGCAAGGTCTCCTGAATTCAATCGTATCCTGATAAATCAGCTTATCTCAGACTACCCAATCATAACGTAGAAGAAGCATCTCCTAGTCAGGAGATGCTTCAATTTTTAGCCGGAACTGGCGCCCTTCTGAAAAACGAATTTAAGAAGATACCTTCTATACTAGAACGCTATAAGTTACTGGTCTAAAATTGGTGAAGATGAATGTAGCACATAGCAATTTGATGTTTGAAGACGTGTCTTCTATCGAGCTTAAAATGTCCGAAAGATCATTGCGTTGCTTGATCCCCACCCAACCCTAACTGTCTGTCATCAAGATACATTTTTTGCAAGTCCCTCAATCTGAAAAGCTCACAAGCAATAGCTGGATGGTTGCTAGTAAATCCAGTTGCAGCATTAAGGGAATTCTTTGTGTACGCGAAATCATTGCAAAAAGAAGCTGCCGATGAATTTCATCGACAGCTCTTCTCTTTTACGCAGTATACTCCTCAATCCTATTCGCTGGACAACTCCTTGAGCGATTTGACTTTACCATGGGGATGCTGTTCTTGCTTTCGTGACTTCCAGGCTGCTTCTTTCCTTTTCTTCTGGTGAGCCATAACAGATATCCTCCTTTGGAAATTGTGATGTATACTACTTTCTTAAGTTGTCATTTCTCAGCTCTGTTCATTCATAAAACTAAATTCGCTGGATTTTTGGAATAACTCAGGGTGTAATCTGGATAAGCCAACTAGCCTTCTTGGAAGCGAGAAATGTAGCTGCATGTGGAATCGGCCGATAAGAGGATTTAGTACATATAACTGCGCCCGCAAGATTGGAAGGAGCAGTAGAAGGCTATTTGTCGGCTGAACCACTATAAACTGTGCTTAATTTCGATGTCGCCCTAATACCATTGGGACCTTCAATAATAATACGACCTTGTTCCGTAAAACTTGTTCCTTCCCAGTCAGTAGCCATATCCAAATAATCGAGACCCGCGCTGTTTCCTTTCCAAGACCATGCTAGATAACCTACCCCCTTTTGCTCAGCGTAACTCATAATGGTAGCCTCATCAACATCACCGCTCGTATGCTTGATGCCGAATTCGCCAATCACAAGAGCCAGGTTTTTATTCAGTACATTATCCATGTTGCTTTTTACTGTAGCAGCATTTCCACCGGCATATTCATACATATGAATAGAGAACATCGTATTTTTAAGCGGATCTGCATTAAAGACTTCTGTTCCGTAGTCAAAAATAGATTGCGGATACTGTCCCCATCCTGCTCCGTCAACCATGATTGTGTTTTTGATGCCGGCATTTCTAAGCTTGGGTATAACAGACTTATAGCCTTGCGCCCAGCCTCCGCCATCCCATGTTCCATACCATTCGTTCGCAATATTGAGGATAACGGTGCTTTCTTTTCCAATGAGTGCACCTTTCATTTCAATCCAGTAATTCGCAATATTATTCAATACAGTAGCGCTATCAGACCCTGTACCATCATGTACTTCAAGGACAACAACCAATTTGTTTTGCTCTGACAAAGTGATTAAATTCTGTAACTCAGACAGATTGTTTTTTGTCCATTGCTGACCATCCGACAGTACGATTCTGATGGTGTTCGCTCCCGTTCTCGCAATGGCAGGGATCGCTGCTGACTCTTGACCCTTATACCATGTATAAGCGTGATTGATTCCTCTCATTACGAACGGATTTCCGTTGGCATCGTACAGCGTTGTTCCGTTAATATAAAAGCCTGTATTCTCAGAGGTAGCATTTGTCGTCACATTTGTGATATTGCTTGTTGTTGAAACATTCCCTGCCGTATCCCTGGCTTTTACTGTGAAGCTATACGTTGTATTGGCGGTAAGTCCTGTCACCGTATAACTTGTCGTGTCGGTTGAATCGACTAATGTTGTTCCATTATACACATCGTAGCTGGTAACCCCTACATCGTCTGTTGAAGCATCCCATATAAGACTTACCGAAGTGTTTGTTTTGGAAAAGCTTTTCAGGTTCGCTGGTGCCGTTGGTGCTGTCGTATCAGCGGTGGATTCGACAAGCGTAAACTTCCATTTCTGCTGATCATTTCCGTTATCCACCCATTGCTGTACATTTGCCCCATCATTAGTATAACCCCCGATTACATCCAGCGCTTTACCGCTAGATTTAACGAGCAACTTATAATATCCGCCGCCGACGCTAATAATCTTCCACTTTTGATTAGATAAGTCGTTGTCTGTCCATTGCTGCACATTAGCACCATCTTCGAGAGAACCTCCAGCTACTGTTAATGCTTTACCGCTGGATTGCACAATCAGTTTATAGTATCCATCGCCAACGTCGATCACTTTCCATTTCTGCTGGGGTCTGCCGCTGTCCGTCCACTGCTGCACCTTGGCTCCATCGGCAGTGGAGTTTCCTGCTACCTCTAGGTTTTTTCTGCTATGTTGTGCTGTTAGTTTATAAATTTCACCTGAAACAATACTTGTGTCGGATGCGCTAGTGTTCACATCAATCACATTGCTTGCAGCCGACGCGTTCCCAGCAGCATCTCTGGCTTTCACATAAAAGCTGTACGCCATGTTAGCTGTTAAGCCGGTAACGATAAAGGACGTAGACGCACTGGAGCCTATGAGGTTTGATCCGTTGTAGATGTCGTATTCGGCAACCCCTACATTGTCTGTAGATTCCGTCCACTCTAAGCTTACCGTCGTATCAGATATAGAGGAACTAGTCAGGCCGGAGGGCGCTGTTGGAGGTGTGTTATCCCCCGGTTCGTCGGCTGAATGCACCTCGAATTCCCAGAGGGAATATCCGTAGCCAGTAGCCCTTTCGATGCCGTTCATTCTTACATACCTTGCGTTTGTTGCTTCGAAAGATATCTTCTCAATTCCTCCCTCTCCAGTCGTAGTGGAATAGACGGTAGCCCAATGATCATTATCCGTTGATGTTTGAACTTGGAAGGACTTCGCATAAGCCGCTTCCCAGTTAAGCGTAACCCCATTGATTTCGGTAGTATTGCCGAGATCTACACTTATCCACTGTGGATCTGAATATTGTGAAGACCATCTAGTTAGCGAATTCCCGTCAATCGCAAAATCAGCCGCCTTACTCGAATCTTCGACGGAGCTTGCAGTTGCCGATTTGGTGAGAACAAGGCTTTCGGAAGCGCTCACATTTTTGATCGGCAACAGACTAATAAGCAGACCAAACAAAATCAAACATGTTATGGTTTTTTTCATCTCAAAACCTCCAATTCATATAAATAAACAACTGCTTGATTAGTCCTGTATTATTCATCTTGAAGTTCACTAATTTACCTAAATTGTCTTTTCTAGGTCGACCCTCCCTTCATAGTTTTCTATTCAAATCTTCATCCCAAAGGCTTAATAAAGGCTCCTCCTTTAACCGCTTTCATTTAGAGTTACATCACTTATTTCGCTTCGATTGATTTTCTATATCGTCCTCCAGAGATAAAATTCATCAAAGCGACCTAAAGCATATATATTTTTGTCCTCCAGCACTATTCCTTGATTAATAAAAAGTTTTAAAATCTATTTGAAAAACTCATAACAATGCGCCTGAATCATGCAAATTATTTAATAGCTGTTATTGTAACTCCCTAAAAGAAACGTTTTTTAAAGAGACTATGAGCTAATGATCAATTATTCAGCAAATGAAGCAAGTGAACCGCCTTCCCACATTTCCCACTAATTCAGTGTCAAACCATCATTATAAAGATTATAGGCACCTTTGAAGGCTTACTATAAATTTTATCCAAAACAAAAAAGCCGCCAAAATGGCGACTTCTTATGCGTATATATTGTTGTCTCTCCTTGCAGTGCTGATGATGTTAACCAAGCCATAGTGAACAAAATAGCCTATACTTAACACACTCCATTCCAGTCATCCCCTTTGTCCAAACGCTCTCTAGGCTCTAACCTCACTTCTGGCAATCCTGGATAAACAGGCATTTCTTCATATATTGGGTAACCGATTTCAACGTACTTTTACATAATAAGACGCTTCTGTAATTAGTTTTAAGATCCATTATAGGGGATATTCGCCTAATGTGCAGCTTCCGAAAAGTACAAGCGGAGTAGAACCAGACAAACTGTAAGCAGATCATTGTTCTCTTATAATCCGTGTATGAACTTAGTTATTTAATATAGGTATCTCTCCAAGCAGATTTTTTAAATTAATAGAATCCCACGGCATATGCTCCGTTATACCTAAGCCAACTACATCTGTTTCTTCAGATAGTTCTCTAATCAGATTAAGTAGTTGGGGCATTTGCATTGTTCCCGCAGGAGAATAATTATAAGGTGCTTCAGGGTTGGCGAATAATAAAGAACGAAATGCTTTTGGGTCAAGCACATCTAAATCAAGGTGAATAGCCAGATGCTTAATGCCACTTTCTTTAATCCACTCTTTTATAGATTCAGTACTGTTTGTTAACTCTTGAGCTTCTGCAGTTTTAATCCCTAGTCTTTGAATCACTTCTGTATCTGGTTCTGTTGGTGCTATACCTAGTCTTTGAAACGCTTCTGAAATCACTTCTATTTCTTGCTCTGTAGGAGTTGCTAATCCTGCGATAAAAACATTTTCTGGTTTTAGAGGGATTTTCACATGCTTTGCGAATTCCTCATCTCCTTCTCCCAACAGATTTCCGAGCGGTAATGTATGTCCGTTATCATAGCCTACATATCTAACTAAATCACTGTGAGCATCGATCCAAATTAAACCTAATTCCCCACCATATCGTTCGTTTAAATAGGCAAATGGAGCTTGTTCCACTAAGCAGTCACCACCAAACATTACAATGCGATCTGGCTTATGAGCATCAATGATATGCTGAGCAGCCTCTAATTGTTCAAGTAGCTGTGTTCTCCCATTCATACCGTTTTCGTTTTCAAGTGGAGTTCCATCATAAGCTTGAACTGGAACATGAATAAGGGGTTGATCATTATCCGGAGCTAGCCAAGCAAGCAGTTCGGCTCCAAAAGAGTAATTAGGATTGTTTCCCCCTTGCCATTGTGGCATTAACAGGCGTATTGTTTTTTTAGTCATGTTATTCTCTCCTTTACTTCAAAAGTAAGGTTAGTATAAACTGAACACAAATAAAAACGTAGTACGCACTATTTTGATAGGTACTACCCGAAAGGATATTGTTACCATGAGTATGGCTGAATTTAAAGGTAAAGTTAAAAATATTCAAGATACACCTTTTGGTTATACAGTTTCATTGATTGGTGGTAAATGGAAAATGGTTATTATTTATCTTCTAGCCGAAAACCGAACCGTTCGCTTTAATGATCTGAAAAGACAGATAGGGGCTATTACTTATAAAACATTGAGTTCACAACTAAAAGAATTGGAAGCGGATGGTCTGGTAAATCGTAAAGAATATCCTCAAATTCCCCCTAAAGTCGAGTACAGTCTCACAGATAAAGCAGAAACGCTATTACCAGTTTTGGAAGGGTTATGTGAGTGGGGAACAAAAAACCAAAATAGTTAAATCCAGTTTTATACTAAAAAGCCCATATGCGAAAAGTATGCTGAAGATGCCGTATTCCTTATTCTCCAACGGAAGAGACAGCATACAGCCGTTCTGCAAATTCTATTATCTTAATTATCGCATCAAGCCAGATTTATCTCCCGAATCACTTCAAGCGGAACCTTCGGTTTTCGGTCTTCCGTCAACATTGACTTCCTGCTGTACATCGGTTACCTGTGTATAGCAATAGCCCGAGAGATAGGGGGGTCGCTTTAATTGCTCCGGTGATTGCACGGAAACGTTCGATAGAAGCTTCGACTGAATAAAGGAAATGCTGTTGTTTACGATGCTTTCCTTTTCCTGATATCGCCCCAAAAACTCTTCGCCCGTTTCCACATAATCATGAAGAGTTAAAAATATCCGAGACCCTATGCTCCCATCCGTCATTGGTAACCACCGGACGATACGGATCAATCGTCTTCGTCAGATGATAAATGGTTTGCGTGAACTGCTGCTGCCTTACATCATGTTCTATGGTCGATATGCCACACGATTCATTGAACGGGACCCAAGTTATGATGCTTGGATGATTGTACTACTGCGGCACGATTTCCAGCCATTCCTTCGTAAAGCGGCTAACCGCCTGGTCATTGAACTCAAAGGTCGACGTCATTTCTGACCAGACGAGCATGCCTTTCACATCACACCAATATAAAAAGCGTCAATAATATTGTATTAAATTATTAATTTTGTATTAAATACCGATCATGTTCGATTTCTCTGGTTCAAGAACCCATAGGAAAGACAGCGATTATTGAGCCGAACCCTGTACAAAAAAGCACACGTTATTTCCTTGCTTTATGCAATAAAAAGCCACTGATCTTCGGATTAAGACCAGCGGCTGATGCTCTCTTCATTTTAAACTTTCTTTAATACCCATACTCCATACGGTTCCAAAGGTACGGTACCCGTAAGCCTGCTACCGGAAAGGAGCTCCTCCGTCTCAACACTCAGTTTAATCTGAGCCGTTTCTCCGCTGTAATTCAGTAGAAATACCAGCTCTTCTTGTACATCCGCGCGAATAGCGACTTCTACCGTCGAAGGAGCTTGACACCAGCCCGCAAGCGGAGATGCCACCGGCAGCTGTCTTAGAAGCTCAGCCGCTATCGGTAAGTCAAAAGCTGCGCCCCAATAGTAGACCAGTCCCTCGCCGACACGGTTGACGGTCAAGGCCGGTTTCCCTTCATAGTAGCTTGATGCGTACTCCGCGAGTACTTCTACCGTGTCAGCATGAACACTCATTATATCGTTGAAGCCTGGAGCACAAAAATCAAGAGCTTGATCCTTAAATCGCACCGATACAGGTGATGCCGTCCCATTTATCATCGTAAAGTCCTCTACGTGAACGCCGCTCATTGCGGCTGCTGGGCCTGGGAGTGGCTGTATACGGCAGTGACCGAACTCGTTCTTATAACCGGTGCGGCAGCCGAAGATCAGGATGCCCCCATCCTCTACATATTTCTGTAACATAGCTGCCGTACTGTTTCGTAGGATCGCCGGATGCGTGTATACCAGCACCTTGTAATTGGCCAGTTCCCGCAGCTGTTCTGATTCCATACCCGGACGGATTGTAACCATATCCGAAGGTATATGTCCATACTGCAGTGCCTTGTACCAGCCGAGCTCACTTTGCTTTGTCAAGGGACCATACCATTTATCCAACTCGCTATCCCACTCGTTATCATAATCGCGAAGTAGAGCAACCTCTGCCACGTAGCGTTTGCCAAGAATCCGTCCTCCAACCTTTTGCAGCTCCTTTCCGACGCGGCCTGCTTCTGCGACCCGACGATTCGGCTGATTGTGATAATCATTAATTCCATGCCAGTACATTTCTGTACCAAACGTTGCCGTTCTCCAGCGGAAATACAAAATCATGTCTGCCCCGTGAGCAATGCTTTGGTAAGTCCACAATCGCATCTGCCCCGGACGCGGGGATGGCATCTCCATCCTGTTCACCCATCCTCCCGGACCGGATTGCTGCTCCATCACGCAGAAATTTGGTGACATCCCTCTGACGTTACTTAAAGAAAGCCCCCACTTGCGATCCAGCAATGGCATCTCCCCTTGGTCCGGATAAATGGTACTGAATTGAGGGTAAGAATCGTACGAGAAAAAATCAAGTAATTGATCCGTCATCCTATGACTATCCAAATGCCCGAATACACCGTTGGTTGTCACCCACTGATTAGGCGCCACTGACCGAAGGATGTCCACTTGTAGTTTGGCAAACGAAATGGTGTTATCGGATATAAACCGTTTCTCGTCCAAAGACTGATGAGGGTTCGTTGACCCGGATACGGTTGGACGAGTTAGATGAACCTGCTTCCAGCTGTCATAAGTTTGATTCCAGAATACAGTACCCCAGGTCTTATTGAGTTGCTCCAACGTACCGTATTTTTCCTCTAGCCAGCATCGGAAGGCCTGATGATCTGCCTCGGCATAAAAAACATTTATCTCGCAGTTCAGCTCATTATCAATTTGCCAACCCATGATGGCCGGATGATCTTTGTAATGTTGTGCCATCTCTCTTGTAATACGTGCGCAAAGCTCCAAATAAATGGGACTACTGTAGTTATAATGCCGACGCTGACCATGTTGGAACGTGACCCCCTCCATAGACACATTCAGCACCTCTGGATACTTATAAGTAAGCCATGCCGGAGGCGTAGCTGTTGGTGTGCCCATGATCACTTGAATCCCGATCGCGTCTGCCTGCTCCAAGAAACGGTCAAACAGCGTGAAGTCGAACTTTCCTTCCTCCGGCTCGAAGATCGACCAAGCAAATTCCCCAATCCGAATGACGCTGAAGCCCAGTTCCTTCATTCTTATGAGATCGTCCGACCACAACGATTCGTCCCAGTGTTCAGGATAATAACAAGCTCCCAAATGAAAGCGATCTAAAGATAAGGATTTCGGCATGCTCCAATTCTCCTTCAGTAGAAGTGATAGTACAAAAATGTGATTCTCTTATAATTGTATCTATTGTAATATAGGAATAAAAGGATTAGAATAATTCGATTTTGCTAAATGAATTACTTTTTTGCTAACTTACTCAAGGAGATGGATACATGATTAAAATAGATTGTTATCTTCCTTCACCCATTCTAAATAAAGGTATACTGTTTCCCGAATCGTTAGGGCATTACAAGAATTTCCCCAATCATGGGGAGCGAAGGAATGCAGGATTACTGATAGAATACAATTTACATATCATTTTTGCAGGCAAAGGCGCTATTGTGCATGATGGGAAGGAAATCGAGCTTACTCCTGGCATGGGCTTTCTTTTCGGCAAGCATACGACACAGCAATATCGAACTAAACCCGAGGATCCCTGGGATGTCCGATGGATTCATTTTGACGGGCAAGATGTAGATTCGCTATTACAAGGCCGAAGCATGCACGAACCGTATCTGTTCTCGCTCCACCGGCCAGAACGTTTAAAACCGCTGATGGAAGAAATGTTGCAACTTGCCCAAGCTTACCGTCACGACTATGATGTACGGATCTCTTCCCTGCTTTATGAAATTCTTCTGGAGATCGTCCACCATTCCAACCAAATTTTCGGGACCTCTCCCGGCGGCACCGTCCATGAGAGGATTCGTCATACGGCGGAATATATTCGTATGCAATGTCAGAACATGCTCGATTTGAAGACAATGGCTGCGACGTCAGGTTATAGCTCCTTTCATTTTAGCCGGCTCTTCCATCAGATCATGGGCAGTACCCCAGCTCAATATTTACTCCAATGCCGAATAACGCTGGCTAAACAGCTCCTTGTATCCACGGCACTCACTGTAAAGCAGATTGCACTGGAATCTGGTTTTCATCAAAGCAGCTATTTTATCAAGAGGTTTCGGGAGCAAACAGGTATCACACCGGAGCAGTTTCGTCAGCTAAGAAGGATGGGTTAGTCAATGCAAGAACTCCTTTAATAGCTAGGCAGGTGTGTAGGCAGCGTACAAATCGAAAACACAAATTTTGTAGTTGAATAAAGAATAAGCGGCCGCTTAGGACGTTTGATTAACATGTCCTACGCTACCGCTTCTGTTAATGTATTTTTTATTTCGCTTATATTATGGGATTATATTGTCTGTTTGGATATCGCTCCGAAATATTCTACAACTACCTCACGGAATTCCAAAGCAGCCCGCGAAATATACCGACTTCTGTGCCATAATAAAGCGATCTCCCGTACCAATTCGTGATTTTCTACTTGGAGATATTTAAGATGTTCCCGTGAATTCCTTGCCGTGCTTGGTATGAAGGCTATGCCAATTTCAGCTTCCACAAGCGTACTAAGCCTTGCAGGTTCATCCCCCTCATACACATATTTAGGTACAAATCCTTCCGATTTGCATACAGAGTCCACTAAATCGCGAGTACCGTAGCCTCTCTTTACACCGACAAACCATTCATCCCTTAGATCTTTCAACGTTACACTGCTTCGATCTGCCAACCGATGCCCCTTTGGAACAGCTACAAGGATTGGGTCGATAAACACGATTTGGCATTCGATGTCATCTCCCTCTATTGGAGGTGAGGACAAGCAAAAATCGACCTCGCCTCTATGAAGAAGCGTTACCATTTCCTGCGTAGTCAGCATTTGCACATGAAATTGAATATAGGGTCGCTTTTTCCGAAACTCTCGCAGGATATTGGGTAATGTGCTAGCGGTGGTCACCGCCAATTCGAGAGTGCCATGTTCCGGGCTGGATAAATCACTAAGCTCCTGCTTCCCCTGCTCCAATTCAAATAAAGCCCTCTCTGCTCGATGAAGGAATCTGCTTCCGAACTCATTCAATCGCAGTTTCCTCCCTGTTCGATCGAATAGAGGAACCCCCAGATCTTCCTCCAGGCGTTGAATCGTTTTGCTCAGCGACGATTGAGTAACGTGCAGACTTCGTGCAGCTTCGGTCACATGTTCCAAACGAGCTACCGTCAGAAAATATTGCAGTTGAAGAAGTTCCATTATGCCCTCCATTCATTCCCTCAAGTCAATGAGATTATAACATCAAATGCGTTGGAATAAATAATCGATTTCAAGTACGATGACATTAATTCGCTATGGGGGGACCAGAAATGAGCGTTCGCAGCTGGTGGTTAATGATTTCAGTTGGTCTAGGGATACTATTGAACCCATTAAATTCTTCGATGGTTTCAGTTGCTATTCCAAGTCTACAAAATGTGTTCCATCTTGACTTTACAGGTGTTTCCTGGATTATTTTTTCTTTCTACATTGCAAGTAGCATCGCTCAACCTGTCATGGGTAAGGCCAGCGATTTATTTGGTCGTAGGAAGATATTCCTTACCGGGCTTGTTGTAGCCTTCATTGCATCATTATTAGCTCCATTATCACTAAATTTCGGGTGGCTCATCATGTTCCGCATTGTGCAATCCATCGGAACAAGCATGATGGTTGGAGTTGGAATGGCTATTGTTCGAATTCATATTACAGAGAAACAAGCAACTGCGTTGTCTGTTTTGTCCATATTCCTATCTGGAGCAGCAGCAATTGGCCCCTTTATTGGCGGGGTGTTGATTCATTGGTGGAATTGGCCTGCTATCTTTTTCATCAATATTCCGTTTGTGGTGGCCAGCTTTGTATTGGCTTGGAGGAATATTCCTAAGGACGAACTGCCAACATCCGTAGCACGCAACATGTCTTTTCGTAAATGGTTTGATTTGATTGATGCAACAGGGATTCTGCTCTTCACATTGGGTCTGGTTGCCCTGCTCGTTGGGTTACTCTCGGCAAAATCATCTGGGCATATCTCATTAGGAAATGTCATTGTCGGGCTGATAGGCTTCGTTGCGCTGGGGGCATTCGTACGACATGAGTTAAAAGCGACATCACCCTTCATTCCTTTACGCACATTCGCCAGTTACCCTGCGATGATTTGGATTAATGTCGAATTCATGCTCGTTAACGTACTATATTACTCGCTCTTTTTCGGGCTTCCGTCCTACTTGCAAATGGTACGTCATGTCAGCGAATTCCAAACAGGCATTCTCATGCTAAGCTTAGGCTTGTGCTCGCTAATTACTTCTCCCATTGCAGGACAATGGATCGATAAATCAGGACCCAGACCGGCATTGCTGGTGTCCGCAATTCTGATGACATTGGGGTCAGTGTGGCTGGTGACATTGAATCCAAATTCACCGGTTATCAGCGTGTGTTTGGCTTTAGCTGCATTCGGTATTAGCAACGGTTTGAACAATGTAGGTATGCAAGCAGCCCTGTTTCAAAGTTCTCCAAAAGAAATAATCGGTGTAGCATCCGGATTATTTAGCACATCAAGATATCTGGGAACCATTATCTCTTCATTATTGATAGGTATCGTAATGGGAGGTACATTTAGCTTCAAGGGATTTCAAATGCTTGGGATTATCCTCACGGTAATTGCATTGTCTTTGGTATTCATAAGTCGGCGGCACCAGAAGTCAGCGCAATTGCATGAGTCATAGGTTCACCAAGTTCATATCTCAAACCAATGTGTGGCACGGATCATCATGAACCAAATGTCATTTATCTGGCGTAAAGATGGTGTCTCCCCTCAAAATGGAAGGCTTTACGCAGGATGGTGGAAAGAAAGTTTATAAATAAACACTAGATAATCTAGGTACATCACATAAATCGAAGAAGGGAAGAATCCGAAAGAAAGAATAACATTTCCCCAGCTTTTGATATACTGGGAAAACTCTAGTAGCTTCAGGATTTTAATAAAAAGGAAGCTTTTTTGTTCGATTGAAAATTGGACAATCAAACAGGAAAACTTCCTCAACACATATTTAAATGATATTTTATTCGTCGTTTACATTAGTTAATCACAGTACATCACTATAATCTTTTAACTTCTTGGATACGAATCAGTCGTTTCTTGGTATTCTATCGGACAATACAACGTTTGATTTAATGTTTTTGGCTTAAAGATGGTTACAACAAAAAACGCCAATTTGGCGACTTTTTATACATAGTTGTTGTCCTTCGACAGTAATGAACGGTCAGGCGTCGCCATAGATATGTAACTAAGTAAGTAGAAAACTCAATTTTATATCGGCATTTCAAAAGAAAATGATGATATTAATGAGAAAATAGCGTTGAACTATCGTTCTCAGTTACTTTAGCGAACCCACCCTCCAGTATTCGCATTCTTTTCTGCTAAACCCCTCCTACTTTCTTCATTTGATATTTCCAATAAAGCAATTCTTCATCCTTGTGACAAATTTGAAATCCTAACTTCAATAACAAATTCTTAGAGCTGATATTGTCAAGTACGCATCTTGCCGTTATGATTTGAACTTCTTCATGATTTAATGACCACTCTATTATTTTTTGAGCGACTTCATAGCAATAGCCTTTGCGGCGATGGCTTTCATTCGTTGCAAAACCGATCTCAATCATACCGTTCTGGTCAGGATCTCCTAAAAAACCAATCCCTCCAACAATTTCTTGGTTATCCTTATCTACAATGATCCAAGAATCAAAACCTCTAGTGCCATTATTTTTATCAGGCCCCGGCCATTCATCACTGGTTTTATAACCCAAAGCTTCAATAGCACCTATATCACGTCGGGCTGCTGCTTCGATTAAATTAAGATCAAGTGTTTTTAATAAGAGCCGATTCGTTTGAAGTTCATATATTGTCCACCTTTCTATTTACTTAGATTGAATCTTTCATTCAAGAAATCTGGTTGTATTTGATCCAATTGGAGTAATTCCCTTCTATCCCACTTTGCTAAAAATTGGAAAAGGGTAGGAATGAACATACGTCATTCCTACCCTCATATCAACTGCTATTTGGGCCACAAAAAAATCCGCGCTGAAACAACACGGATTGGACTCATTATAACAGGTATCCCTAAGGATCTGGTAATATCCGTTGTTCTTAACTAATTCCGAAGCTTTCAAATCCCACCCGTAATACAAAAATTGGGCAGAGAAATAGTAAGTACATGAAAACCCCTTTTTATGGAATTGGATTAGTAAAGAACAGCTCTAGACAATAAAATCTCTCCTTAGTGAATTACCCTTATTATACCAAGGCCAATTTTATCTGCTGACCTTTCACTTGTTACAAAAGCGTTTTCCCAGGTCCTCCGATTTTGACTATATTTTGATACCATTCATCCGGAAAGTAACCATCTGGGATTGCACATCGAATGTAGCCTCCGACCTTTAAATATCTAAAAACATAACTTAGCTGCTTGAACTCCTTCAGCGTAATATGCAACAATAATTTTCATTAATGTGATTAGAATACTCGTTATTGAGTGATAACCCTACAGGCCTTTTCCGCCTAGGGCACGCAGTTTAATAGGCTCCGCTCCGACAATCAACGGTCGGCCGCGTTGTATCGACGCCAGTACCTCTTCGTTCTTAAGACTGGCTGCATGAGCATCTGCATCTTTCCACACTTCGGTCACATACACCGCATTCGGGTCGTCGTCTGACACATTGACTATATACAAATAGCAGTCAGTATTCGACTTCAACAGATCGGCCGCTTCTAGCAAGATGCCTGCAAGAGCATCCCTTTGCCCTGGAAGTGCCATCAACTTTCCATACATAGCAAAATGGTTCATGATCCTCATCCTACCCTCGAGTGAAATTTGACTTCATCTTATCATAATGTTCCGCAATGTCAGCGTAATTTCAGCAAGTTTCTCCACAAACGCTAAAAAATAGTCGGTACCATTCCTCCATCCATACGGATTGGAGAACCTTTAAATGCAGATGCATAAGGGCTACATACAAATGTAGCTAGTCTTCCTATTTCAATAGGCTTGATAAATCGCTGTATTTCAGATTGAGGCAGGTTTGTAACCATAAAATCTTTCTCTTTTTCTGAAAAAGTCATATCTTCATGAGGATACATACTCTCAATTATTTGGTGCACATTCTCAGAGAGCGTTGGTCCCGGCATGATCGTATTGACTGTAACTTCTGTTCCTATTGTTAATTTAGATAAGCTTTTTGACAATGACAACAACATAGATTTTGTCATACCATACTGAGGCATTTGTCCTGAAGGCATAATTGCTTCTTCACTCGCAATAAAAATAAGGCGACCATAATCATTTTTCAACATTTTAGGTAAATAAAATTTTGATAATCCATTTGCAGCAAGAACGTTAGTGCGGAAGTATTTTTCCCATACTTCATCGTCTACGTCCACATATTGCATAATTTCATAAATACCCATATTGTTAACTAAAATATCAATTTCGGGGCATTTTTCAAATAAGGCTTCTCTTTGTCCAATATCCACAATATCGGCTGTAGCATTTTGAGGGGAGGTAGCTGGGAAATCTGACTTAATTTCATTTACAGTTCGTTCTACCTCTTCATAATTTCGTCCATTAATTAGTACATTAACACCTTCTTTGGCTAGTTCAATGGCAATTGCTTTACCTATGCCTTTCGTTGATCCTGTAACTAAAGCTGTTTTATATTTTAATCCCATATCCATAATACACTTCTCCTTTTTTAAAACAATTGTGCTCCGGATAGTGATTATATTATCTTGTCTGGATTGTCCAGTAACTAGCATATTGCGCCAAAGTTCTTGTTTAACACGCCAAATGACAAAACTCATTAGGCAGTCCTAGCGTGCTCCTGATATCGAGTTTGTACCTAAATGTTCAGTCCGCCAATTTGAAGGCGTATCCCCCTCCCATTGGCGGAAGGCGCGGTAAAACGAGTTTTGATCTTCGTACCCAATCAGGAATGCTACCTCTTTAATATCGAGCGAGGGGTCTGCCAAGTACTCTCGTGCCTGCTCATGTCTAGCTTTTGTCAATAGAATCTTGAAGCTCGTATTTTCGTCAGTAAGACGGCGCTGCAAGGTACGATCGCTCATACTGAGCTCCTTCGCCACAGCCTGAATGTCGGGGCGCCCTCTTGTAAGGCTGCGTTTCATGATCCATTTGACCATCTCGGTAATTGAACGGCTGCGCTGCTGTTCATCCAACGATCGGTCCAGAACAGGAGTCAAGATTTCCAGCAACTCTTCGTTGTACGAGACAAAGGGGCGGTCCAGGTCTCTTCGATGTAGCGTCAATCGGTTACATTTTGCACCAATCCGGATACGACAGCCGAAATAAGCTTCAAGGGCTTGTATATCGCCCATGTAGTGCGAAAATTCAACAAGCTGCGCTTTCAAAGGTTGACCTGTGCCCCGGCGCCCAATCTCCAGAAGACAAGCCAGCGTGCTACCAACCAGCATCGGCGGACCAGACTGCTCGGGAGATAGCCACTCCAGATCAATTGTACAGTGCTCGCCCTCCTCCGTGATATGTAGGTTTTCCGGGGGACACAGTTGTTTGTACCGAGCCATTCGGTTTAGAGCGTCGCGATAGTCCCGAGCGTGGTAAGTCGCTAAGACAGTCGGTGGGTACTTTGCTGTATCAAAGACGGTCACAAGTCTGATGATTCCTTGGGCTGTGTCACCAATGAGATCAGAATATGCCTGCCAGATCGCGAAATATTGGGCGGTGGTGACTACTGGTTCAGTAATAATGGTGATCGGCAGTCGTGCTTTGCGTGCTACGTCGTGGGCGCCAAACCCTAACTGACATAATCCTGCCCACAATCCTGGCGGGAATTTAATACGCTCAGAGGTATGAGACTTCATATATATGGGCCTCCTTTATATACTTACATATTCATTGGTTTTGGTTGCGATGAGGTCCCTCTTAAGTACACATAAGAATACTCTTAAGTACGTTAAGGTGTCTACATTAATGTAATAAGCTGTGGAAAATGTTACATCATATTGTTATCTGGGCTACTTTCAATCAATGATGAGTGATTTGGCGAATTACTTAATCATGATAAAATTCTGTTAATGCATGAACGACTCATTCTCAACACCAAAAAACACACCCATATGTTTATGAGTGTGTTTTTAAAACCCCAAATCACCGACACTCCTAGGAATGTCATTCCCTTAATACTGATTATTCTAGCTCTTTCATGGATTATTTTATGTTTTCATGGAAGATTTAGAGTGAAATGTGTTGATTTAAGGAGGAAATAGCGGATTTAATTTTTATGTAAAAAGCAACTTAAAAATGATCAAGCCATAGAATTCGGTTGTGGAGCGATACCCGCTTGAGTTTTATGGTGGGCAAAACTATTTTGCTCACCATTTCAAAGGTTTACTGATTACTTAAATGCATCCCAAAATTTCATTAAATAAATCTGTTTGTTTCTCTCCAGATTCCTATATATCTCTCTTATGATGGATCGAAAAATAGAGCAGATCTAAATAGTTCTTCGAATCACGCTTTTGGTTGCTGCCGCCTCAAAAATCGTCTCAATCAGCACCAATACACGGTGTACTTCTTCATTTTTGATCGCAATCTCCGCTTTTCCTTCGATGGTGGAGACAAAATTCTCATAAAAGCTTTCTGCAGCAGCAGGTATTTTCTCAATCGGGAACTTAAGGGTGGATTCCTCAGACGGCGGCGCCATCGTTTTCGTCAATCCTTGACCTGCTTGAATCGGCTTGGGTTCCACGTGAGCAACATCTGGATTTCGGGTGACGATCTCTCCGCTCAAATCCCAATCTCGAATCACTGCGGTTCCTTCGGTTCCTTTAATATACCAGCGTGGCAGCTTTACGTAATTGGTTGTACCCACTTCAATGACTGCTGTCAGGCCGTCCTTGAACTCAATAAAGCTGGCAAAGCCGTCATCCACTTCAGTCCCCAAAATATAGCTTAGGGTAGCAGCTACGCTTTCTATTTTGCTGTCCGTAATCTGAAGCAGCTGGTCCAACAGATGTACTCCCCAATCCAGTAGCATTCCTCCTCCATACGCCTTTAGTTGCCGCCAGTCACCTGGAATGCCATTAGCTCCCTGAACTCGCGATTCCAGCTGGAAGAGCTCGCCCACGGTCTTATTGCCAATTATATCTTTGATAATTCGGAAGTCTTCATCCCATCGACGGTTCTGATGTACCGTAAACACACGATTTTCTTTCTTTGCCACCTCAACAATATCCAAGAAATCCGCGCTCGTTATCGTAACCGGTTTTTCGCAAATGACATGCTTTCCGGCTTGTAGCGCCTGGATCGCGATTTCCTTATGAACATCATTAGGTGTTGCTATCAAAACAATATCGACGGCCTCATCGGCCAGAACGGCGTCCAGGCTCGCGTAGGTTTTATAGCCGGCAGCCGCAGCCAGTTCCATCCGGTAATCGACAATATCATATACACCGCCAACGGCAAGTTGCTGATTAGATTCGATCAATTGAACATGGTAGCTTCCCATGCCTCCATAACCGATGATGACTACATTGTATATACGATTGTCCATTTTCATCTTCCTCCACTCCTGATTTAAGCCCACCGCCTATCAAGTGGGTGCTCATGTCAATAAATTTTAATGTCCTCGTAACTCACCCTTAACTTCGTCGGATAGCTCTATCATACAAATCTCATGAAAAGCTTTCCTCCTCATTTCTTGCTGTTTTATTCCCGAATATTGTCCTGCGGTATTTCAATGGTGATGTTCCTGTCGCTTCCTTAAAGAGATGATGAAACGTCTTTACACTACTGAACCCTGCCGCCTCTGCGACCTCAGTAATCGGATTGTTTTCATTCAACAAGATCCATTTTGCCTTATTTAGTCTGTAATCATTCAAAAATGCTACAAAGGTCATCCCCGTATTCTTCTTAAACAGCCTGGCGAAATAATAAGGACTGAACCCCATATAATCAGCGACATTCTTCAGCGAGATGGTTTCATGATAATGACATTCCACATACTCAAAAATACGTTCCAGTTTATAAAGAGTGTCCTTGGATTGTGTTAAGGTTCTTTCTGAGAGTTCAGGAAGCCTTGGGGTTATGCTTCTCGGCACTTCACGCATAATAAGAGTCAACATCTCAAACACCTTGGCTTTGATCATATAAGCATGGCCTTCGTGTCGGTTGACGTTCTCATCATAAATGCTTTGAATCAGAGGAAGCATTTTAGCTGCTGTTTCTTCTGGCCAGTTCCAGCTTGATTGCTCCATCTCCGTAAATATATATCTTAGAGGGCGTTTCTGATCACTTAATGTGGAAACCTCTTGAAAAAAGCTCAGATCAAATTGAATAACCACCCGTTCGCTGTCGGGAGAGGCCAAGAAATAATGAACATCACCCCCATTTATAAACTGAACTTCACCTTGTTTCATGCGTATCGAAATATCGTTAATTCCCAGATCCAAGGTTCCCTGGGTCACATAAATAATTTCAATTTCTTTATGCCAATGAGGATAGCAAAGCACGTCGCCTTTATTAATAAAACTCCGGAAAGGAAAATGTCGGTCAAGCTCCGGGATTTCTAAATAAAAATTCATTTTGGTAGACTCCTTTTGCAGTAAAGTTCAAAAAGCCGTGCACATGACTAATGATAATTATGCTGCACTGCATTCCTTTCTTCCCTTCTTCATGCTTCTCCTTCTCAACTAGCGAATAAAATTCCCTCTCCCTTTTGAATTGTAAGCGTTTAACATTCGTTTTTCTACCCTATCAATCATAGTTGCTATGAAGTAAAGCAACTGTTAGGCATCTTTACTAGGTATCCTTACTAACATTATTGCAAACTCAAAGTTATGACTTAATTATGAGCCGTTTGGCGTTCGAGAACAATTTGGACTGATCTTATTCCCTCCTGCCGCTTGCAGTTTCTTTAGATAAAGGTTTCACCTTAACTGGATTAAACATAATTGAAGTTAAATACGTGTAAAATTGTCAAATTAATTTTTTACATTTTCTATATAAAAATATATATACATTTCCAATGTGATGGTATATTCTAGTAAAAAAAATACTCATATAAAAAATATGACCTACTGGAGGGACAGGCCTTGAAGAGACTATTCGCTTTAAGTTGTGCTTTCTATCTGTTAATCGGCGTCACCAGTGTGGTGCTTGGGGCATTACTGCCGACTTTACTATCTCACTATGGACGGGGGTACAGCGATGGTGGATTACTGCTGTTCCTGCAGTTTTTCGGATTTCTTGTCGGTGTTCTGCTCACCCCCTTCATGGCTCTGCATCTGGGTCGCAAGTCCATGTTATCCATAGCCCTGGGTAGTATCGTGGCAGCGTGCATTATCTTGGGTGTACTACCCTCATGGAATTGGGTCATCGCAATGGCCATCTGGGTTGGTTTCGGCTCAGGCATCATTGAATCGTCCATCGGAGCGTTTACCATTGAGTTCACGGAGGAGCAAAAAGCCGTGGCCATGTCTAAGCTGGATGTCTATTTTGCACTTGGTGCACTGCTTATTCCGGCGATCGTTAGCCTGTATATCTGGCTTGGAATGTGGAATCTAACCTTTTACACCATCTCCCTTCTCACTTTTGTCTTAGCGCTGTTGTGGCTTACCATGCCTACATCCGCCTCCTCTCACCTTACCCAAGCAGACATCCGAACTACTGAACGTTCAGTTGAACAAGCCCGTTACTCTGGACAGCATCGTGTATTGCTAGGAATCTTCATTATATTCTTCTTTGTTTATATGGGTCTTGAACTGGGGCTCATGAACTTCCTACCTTCTATTCTGACAGAGACGCTACATCTTCAAGGATCCGTAGCCTCGCTGGGTGTCAGCGTGCTTTGGATTGCAATGATCATTGGTCGTATGTTCTCAGGAAGGATTGCAGAGTCAGCAGGATATATTCCTTACCTGCTGTGGAGTGCAATCGGTACTTTCTGTTTCCTAGTTGCCATGGTGTTTATATCCAGCCAATGGGCTACATACCTTATAATTTTCGGTGCAGGTCTATTCATGTCTGGACTCTTCTGTATCGCGCTTGTCTATGCCAACGTGCTGATTCCAGGAATGACCGAGCGGACGACCAGCATTCTGATTGCGTCGGGCGGAATTGGCGGCTCGGTGCTTCAATATGTAATTGGCTGGAGCATGAGCGAATGGCCAGTGGCGGCTAGCCTCTGGATTTTAGGAGGGTTTACTCTGATTTTGCTGCTGGCACTTATTCTCACGCATCTGTGGAATGATCGGGGCAGCCGAGTCGTTGACTCTCTTGTCCATCAGGGCAAGGAAGGATGATATTGTTTTAGTTCTTAGGGGAGGTGAGGCCTATCGCAGAAGCACCGGATTATGCTCCCTTGTCCATGAGGGCAAGGAAGGTGGATTTCTTATTTTGGGGAGGTGAGTTCAGCCTCGTTATGCTCTGATAGGGTGGTAGACTTTATAAAGATGACTTAATAAGAATGTATATTCTGATATGGAGGGGAAATATCGTGCATACGTTGACCAAAGAACGTTTCAGATATGGTAAAGGCATTACTCTAATTGACGATTCGGGTAAGGAGTATTTGGATGGCGTATCCGGCACCTTCAACTTGTCGCTCGGTTATAACCACCCTCATGTCGTAAGCAAAGTACAGGAGCAAGTCGGCAATCTTGCACACATGTCTTCTACTTTTACAGAGCCTTATGTCGAAGAAGTCCTAGATCATCTAATCCAGTATGCCCCGAACGGCATAGACGCCGGATGGATGAGAGATATTACCGGCTCCACAGCGAACGAATGTGCTGTGAAGCTGGCCCAAAAATACACCGGAGCAACCGATATCATCAGTCTGCATCTATCACATCATGGACAAACCCAGTTTGCAACAGGCATTTCCGGTAATGCCTTTCGTCGCAAGAATTTCCCTAACTCAGTTGCAGCAAATTCTCTGCATGTGCCTGCCCCCTACTGTTATCGCTGTCCTTTTAATTCTTCACCAGACAAGTGTGGTCATCATTGTATTGACGCTATATCGGACGCCATTGAGTATGGAAGCTCAGGGTCTGTGGCCTGCATGATTATTGAACCCATTCTGGGCAACGGAGGTAATATCATCCCGCCTGCAGGATATTTCAAGCGCCTCCGTCAGCTATGCGACGAGCATAGGATGATTCTGATTGCAGACGAAGTGCAGACCGGAATCGGGCGGACAGGTTACATGTTCGCAAGTGAACTGTTTGACATCCAACCGGATATTATTACTCTCGCTAAGGGTCTGGGTGGTATTGGAGTCCCGGTTGCGGCGGTATTGATGCAGTCTCGTCTCGATGTCCTGGAGAAGCACGAACATTCCTTTACTTCGGGCAGCAATCTGATCTCGGTCACGGCAGCCAAATCCACATTGGAGGTTGTAACCGAGCCCGGTTTTCTGGAAGCCGTCCGGTCCAAAGGAAGCCTGCTCGGATCCCTACTGACGGAGATGGCCGACAAGTATGATTGCATTGGTGAGGCTCGTGGCGTCGGACTGATGTGGGGACTGGAAATTGTAGACGAGGACGATGCCCCGGATGCAGTGAAAAGCAACGGGATTATCGATCGCGCATTTGAGGAACAACAATTAATTCTGAGAGGTTCCCGTTACGGTTATGGGAATGTGGTCAAAGTCAGACCTTCCCTCACGGCTACCGAAGATGAGATTGCCGAAATTGTTAAACGGCTTGACGCCGTTCTTGCTACCCTTCACTAACGATCTGCCCAATAAGCAAAAGGAGGAATTATACATGCTCGCACTTGTATATAAATCAGCTTGGGATGTCGCACTTGAGGAAAGACCTATCCCGGAGATAAAAAAAGATAACGATGTACTCGTCCGGATTCGGGCGACTGGCGTATGCGGTACGGATCTAGGTATCATCAGTGGCAAATATCATGCCGTGCCTTCTACGATTTTGGGGCACGAATCAGCGGGGGATGTGATCGCTGTAGGACCAGCCGTCAGTTCACTGCAGCCTGGAGACCGAGTGGTGATTGATCCAACTTACTACTGCGGCCAATGCGAAATGTGCCGGACAGGAAGACAAAATCATTGCACACACAAATCCGTAACAGAGACCGGAGTCAGCGCAGACGGTACGTTCACCGATTATTATGTGACTGAGGACCGTTTTTTGTACAAGTTGAAGGACCATATCAGCTACGAAGAAGCGACGCTGACCGAGCCGCTGAGCTGTATGCTGACCGGAATCAACCAGATTAACCTGCTGCCGAACTTCACAACCGTTATTATAGGCGCAGGTCCGATCGGGATTCTGTACAGCTATGCTCTTGCTTCGAAAGGCGTAACTGGTTGCCTTGTTGACATCTCGGAGGAACGGCTCGCCATAGCGGATTCTATTGCCCCCGAACGGTGGTCCGCGCACGCCACACTGGAATCGGCCATTCATAAGCTGGCTCCGTTAAAAAATCAGGTGGACATGATTGTGGACACCACAGGAGTGGTCGGCACTGAGGTGCTAAGCCAGCTTGCGAGCGGCGGGTATTTGATGCTGGTGGGGCTGAGAGATGGGATAAGCTCGTTTAATCCGAAAGAGGTAGTTGACCGTAGCCTTAAAATCATCGGTTCGATTGATTCTCTGGGCACGTTCTCCACGGCGCATTACCTGATTGAGCAGCAAATCATTCCCGCCAAAAAAATCATTACCCACTCGTATCCGCTGGATGACTACCATGAAGCCTTTAAGACGCTTGGATGCAATATCAGCGAGCGGACACTTCAGCCCTCGTCTCAGGCGATCAAGATTGTGCTGCAATCTAGTGGCTCCGACAACTAAATTTAGCTACTAACAAGGGGGAGAATGGACATGACGAGCATCCATCATGTTACACCGACGAATAATGAATGCACAGGAGACCTATCCGCGTCCGTTCCAGTCAAAGCGGTCATTTTCGACATGGACGGGGTGTTAGTAGACAGCGAACCGATCTACTTTGAGGTCGAACGCAGCTCCTTTGCCCATTTCGGTGCGCCCATGACGGAAGAAGAGCATCACACCTATGTCGGAGTGACACTCGAATCCATGTGGCGTCAAGTGCTGGACAGGCATCAGCTCACCAATACGGTGGAAGAGGCCTTGTCCTATCACCGAAAAAATGTGATGCAGACAATGATTGCACACGAGGGCCTTGCGGCGATCGATGGACTGGAGCGGTGGCTGGACTGGCTGCAAGAGAAAGGGATTCCGGTCGCGGTGGCCTCTTCCTCTCCGCGGGCGCTGATTGATCTCATTATGGAAAAGACAGGACTTGGCCGTTACTTTGACATTCGAATCACCGGTGAAGAGGTACTGCAGGGTAAGCCGGCACCGGACATCTTCTTATACGCCGCCGAGCAGCTAGGCATTGCACCAGCCCATTGCATCGTTATTGAGGATTCACATAACGGGGTCCAGGCAGCCAAAAGTGCAGGAATGTACTGTATCGGCTTCCATAACCCCGGCTCCGGCCGGCAGGATCTGTCCAGAGCTGATCGCTGTATTCTCAGCTATGACGATCTGTGGGCGATCAAAGAGAATTTGCCGTTTGATGAGCAGTTGCTTGCCAAGAGCAAGAGTCGAAACATACCGGAAGGCATACCCCCTTTATAATCATATGGAATCGTCCGATCTTTACTATGATTGAGGGTATTAAATAATGCCCCTTGGAATATACACTGGAGAATGTCATTTTTCCTTCCCTGTGTGTACTCTAAGGGGCGTGCTTTACGTCAAATCGGTATAGTTAGAACACGTACGTTTCCGGTTCAATAGAAAAAAGGGGTGCTGTTAACACCCCAAACTGGATTCAACGATATATGTCCTGCTTCATCTGAACGGTAATTTTGCGTATATTCAGCTCTTTCTGTCTTCTTCGGTAATCAGAGAACTGTAAGCCGGAATTTTAACTGTTCCTTTCTTCACCTTCACATCCTTTGAGGTGGAGAAGACCACTTTCCATTTACCCTTATCGGGATCTTTCATCTGCAAGGTAACCGGCTCTCCAGACAGGTTATGATATACATACAGTGCTTCTTTGCCTGAAGTACGTTTAAATGCGGTCACGCTGGCAGAGCCTGCTTGTATAGGTTGCAGACTGTCGCTGCGTAAAGCTTCATGTTTTTCCCTCAGACGGATGAGTGTGCGATAGCTTTCCAGCAGGGAATCATCGTCTCTCAGCTGCGCTTCCACTGATACCTCGCCTTTGTTGTATTTGGGTTTCTCCCATGTCGTTTGACCAGGGCCCTCTCCCTTGTACCAGCGCATAGGCTCACGAAGAAACTCATCAGGCTTCTCTCCCTTCATACCAATTTCTTCGCCATAATAGAGGAACGGCTGACCCGGAAGCGTTAAAAGAATGGAAGCGGCCAGCTTGGCTTTTCGCACATCCCCGCCTAGCTCGCTCATGACACGAGTCTGGTCATGGTTGCTCAGGAACGGAGCATCGAGTGCCGCCTTATTATATGATTTGTACAGTTGCAGCGTTTTCTCGGCGAATGCCGCGATACCCTGATCTCGGCCGTTTTTCACGGACTTCAAAATCGTTCCGCCCAGGTCAAAATTAAACAAGGAGTGGAGCTGTCCGTAATAAGGAGCTATGGTCTCCGGTTTGTCCCATACCTCTCCTGCCAGATATACATTTGGATTTACCTTCTCCATCTCGGAACGAAATTCACTCCACCAGGCAATGTTCTTATCCGCACCATCTTTCGTCTGTCCTCTAAAAATATGCATCGCCGCGTCAAGTCGGAACCCGTCTGCACCTTGCTGCAGCCAATACTTGCCGACTTTGATCATTTCTTTGCGGACTTCGGGATTGTCAAAGTTCAGATCCGGCATGCCCGACCAGAACGTACTGTAGAAATACCCTTCGCCATTCGGATTCTTATGCCATACCTGCTGACCCCACGAGCCCTTTTCTTCCAAATCTGTGTTCTCATCCGCCCATACGTAATAGTCGTGGAATTTGCTTTGCGGGTTGGCACTGGCCTCCTTGAACCATGGATGCTCGCTGCTTGAATGATTGATAACAAGGTCCATGATCACCTTAACGCCCTTTCGGTCCGCTGCTTTCATCAAGGTGCGGAAATCATTTAGACTCCCATACTGTGGGTCCACCTGATAGTAATCAGTTGCATCATATTTATGGTAGCTTGGAGATGGATTTAGGGGCATAAGCCAGAGGCCGCTGACCTGCAAATCCCTACCCGAATGGGGTTTTCCATCGTTTAAGTAATCAAGCTTTTGTGTGATTCCTTTCAAATCACCATGTCCGTCTCCATTCGAATCATAAAAAGAATTGATATAAATTTCATAAAATACGCCGCTTCCAGTAGAAACCGGAGGCTTATGTCCGTTCGATTCCTGCTCTGCCATTGCGCTTGAAGCGAACATCGTGAGCATAGGCACCGTTAACATGGCGGTGGACAATCTTCTTAAGCGTTTGTTACGTGTCAAAACAAATCAGCTCCTTTGATTGTTATGGGTGCGCTTTCATTATAAATAGAAACAATCCAAAAAAAGGGGATATTTATTATCTATTATGGTGGAAAATATCGATCTTATTGTTTTATCTCTGTATTGAGCGAAAAGAGGAGCAGACTCTATGTCTACTCCTCTTTTCATCCAATCAGTTCAAGAAATATATCTCAATTTAATACGTTGGGAAGCTCTGTGAAGCGAAGACTTCACTGCATTCTCACTCTTGTTTAAAATTCTAGCCGTTTCCTTTATGGAGTATCCTTGGACTAATCGCAATTCAAGTACCGTTCTTTGCTCGGTATTACTTGCCATCAAGAGAATTTGATTGACCTCCTCCTGAATTTCAAAATCAAGGATATCCCAGTGATAGTGGAGCAGCCCCTTACGTAAAATGTATTCCTCCATCTTTTTTCGTTTTCTGATTAAATCTATAGCTAAATTTTTGGCAATTCTCAAAAGGTAAAACCGAATACGATCTTGGGGCAAGTCAGGCGAAGCTCTTATAAACCGAATAAAACACTCATGCAACAAATCTTCAGCATCCTGTTTGTTATGCAATATCCTCAATAGATAGCCAAAGAGGTCTGATTTGCAAGATAAATATAGATCCTCCAGATCTTTAACATCCATATTATTGCGTATCCCTTCATGCTTTGATTGAAATCGGTACGTTACTTGATAGTCTTAAATTCATATCCCTGCTTTTTTAAATATCTTATGATTTCAGGCAAGGCTTTGGCTGTTTCTTCCTTCCCATAAGTGTCATGCATGAGTACCACTGCTTTTTCTCTAGTCCCAATATTTCTCATGAATTCACTAATTAATTGCTCAGCATTCTTACGTGCACCCTCTGCATCTTTAGGTAACACATTCCAGTCAATCTGATGGTAATCCTTATCCTGTAGTTCTTTGTCCAGTACTTCCATACCATCGGGATCATTTCTCTGCCATGTCATGTGGCCGCCTGGAAATCGAATCGCTCTTGTGGAAAAATTCTGCCCCAATATTTGCTTTAAAACTTGATTTGTTTTTTCAATATCATTCATAAAACTGCTCGAATTCACAGTCTGATTCGGATACAAATAACTGTAGTCATGTGAGTAGGTATGATTTCCGATCGCATGTCCTTCCTTAACCAATCTTTTTGTTATTTTTTTAGTCACTTCATTTTCCTCTACTGCTTTTCCTACCACAAAAAACGTTGCTTTCACACTTTCTTTTTTAAGAATATCTAATATTTTAGGCGTTACGGTAACCGATGGACCATCATCAAAAGATAAATAGACTACTTTTTTACCGTCGATCCCCTCAGGTCGCTGCCCTTGCATTTGCTGATTTAAGTACTTTTCAACAAATGCTGCATCTTCAACATCCGAAACATTTTGTAGAGAAGATTCGCTCCCTTTGGATTTGTTATTTAGTTTGTCGGTTGATACTGATTCTATTTTTTCTGCATATTCAATCGTTTTTACTGGCTGTGGTTTACTACTGAAGATGTCAAAGAGTTTTATAATCATTAGAACCATACAAATGAGAATAATAAACAGTAGTCTTCTTCTCTTCCTCTTCATTCGATGAGCTCTGGTTCTATTTTGCACATAGCTTTTTTCCATAGTATATATTCCTCCAAAAATCTAGAAGCAGTTCACGTTTTATGTTGCGACCATGTGCCCATTCAATTATTCGTATCTCAATGCATCTATTGGTTTTAATCTTGCTGCTTTATAAGCCGGATATACCCCAAATAGAATGCCTGTACCTGCAGAGCTAAGAAACGAATATAGGATCGGCGAGATTGTAAATTCAATGGTCATGCGTGCTGTTGCTTCGATTATTTTGGAGGCGCCTACGCCTGTAACAACCCCGAGCATCCCCCCTAGCAGACCAAAAATGACCGCTTCGGACAGGAATTGAATCATAATATCTCTTGGCTTGGCACCAATAGCTTTTCGAATACCAATTTCTTTCGTGCGCTCTATAACCGACACCATCATAATATTCATAATTCCGATTCCCCCTACCACAAGTGAGATCGCAGCTACACCTCCCAGCAAGCTGGTCATGATATTATCTACACCGGATGCTGCACCTGCTGCTTCGGACAGACTCATTACTTGAAATTGATCCGGTTCCGAAGGTTTTAGCTGATGCGTCACACGCAAGCTTTCCAATATGTCTGATTGAGCCTGACCCATCAAGCCTGGTGACTTGGCGGATACCTCCAGACCAGTAATGTTTTTCTCACCCAGACGGTTCATCATGGTTGTAGCCGGGATGTAGATTTGATCATTTGTACTGTAGCTTAAATTCGTAACAGGCTGAGAATTCAATACTCCGATTACTTTGAAAGGGATCTGTTTGATTTGAAACGTTCGTCCCAATACGCCTTTGGTATCTCCACCAAAAAGACGCACAACCGCTTGGCTTTCCAGAATGGCAACATTCCTACGTTTATCCATCTCATCGTTGGTAAATGTTCTGCCCTCGGCAAAGGAAAACTTTTTGGCCTTGTAAAATGAAGCAGATGTCCCTACAATGGTTGCATTATAGTTATATCGCCCCCATGCAGCTTTTGAACTGCTTGAAATACGGGGCATCATTGCTGCAATCGAACTCTTTTGTTCCAATGCCTCGACATCTGTCCACGTAAATGAGGGCAAGGTATCCTGATTTATTTCTTCCTCAGTCATTGGCATGACGGGAGCAACCAAAAGTACGTTATTTCCTAACTTATTGATTTCCTCCTTAATACTGGCCTTTGAGCCATTCCCGATGGCCATAATGGCAATCACCGCTGCCACCCCGATAATAATACCGAGTATCGTTAAAAATGAGCGCATCTTGTTGGTAGTTAAGCTGTTCATCGATACACGGATCGTTTCCATCAGATTCATAGACTTACCACCCTTGATGAAATTCGTCTATTTGCAATAGGCTCATCTCGCTCAATGTTACCATCCCGAAAGCTGATCAATCGTTTGGCATATTCCGCTACTTCCAGTTCATGAGTAACCAGGACAATGGTTTTTCCTTGCTCATTCAAGCCTTGGAACAGCTCCATAATCTCGATGCTCGTCTTCGTGTCCAGTGCACCCGTAGGCTCATCTGCCAGCAGAATGACCGGATGATTCACCAAAGCTCGGGCGATGGAAACCCGCTGCTGCTGACCGCCAGAAAGCTCGTTAGGCTTGTTATACATCCGTTCTGCAAGGCCCACCATCCGAAGCGCCTCTATAGCTCTTTCCCGACGCTCCTTGGCAGGAACACCTGCATACATCATAGGCAGCTCCACATTTGCTAAAGCTGTAGTACGAGGCAGGAGATAGAATTTCTGAAACACAAATCCTAGCTTCTGATTTCTAATCTCTGAAAGTTCGTTCTCACGAGCATCCAATATGGAGTAACCATCCAGATAGTATTTACCGGTATCCGGATGATCCAGGCAACCAATAACATTCATCATGGTGGACTTGCCTGAACCAGAGGGCCCCATGATAGCAACAAACTCCCCTTCGCTAATAGATAAGTTCACACTGCGTAGAGCCTGAATCTCCTGACCGCCTACTTCATACCTTTTTTTCAGCTCTTTAATTTCAATAACGGTGTTATTGGATTGAGTTTCACTCATTGTGTCTGCCCCCCTCCACTGCCATTCGGGTCAGCACTGCTGTTCTGAGGAGGAATAACAATGGTTTCACCTTCCTTGACACCGGACTTGATTTCGGCCTGATCCGCTGTATAAACACCCAGTTTCACGGGTCTAAACTCATAATCGGCCGGATTCGCTGTGTTCTTCGCCACATATACTCCATCCACACCGCCTTCAGACCTCAAGGCAAACAATGGCACAGACAGCGCATTTTTGTGTTCAGCTAACAGTAGAGATACATCCATATTCATCCCCGGTTGCAGCCTTATGTTTTGGCTATCCAAAGACAATTCAATTTTGTATGTAGTCACATTGGCTTCCGTCACCGGCTCTGGAGAAACAAAGCGTACTTCGCCTTTAAATTGTTTGTCCGGGAATGAATTCGAGTGCATTGTCGCCTGAAGTCCGGTCTTTAATTTAGCAATATCACTTTCGTTCACCTTGGCAAGAACCTTCATAACCCCTGTGTTGGAGTTATTCATGACAATAAAAGGTGCAGTAGGACTAGTGCCCACATCGCCGTTGACCTTCAAAATAATCCCGTCCCACGGCGCCGTAACCTGTAATTTACTTAGAACACTTTTCTTCTGCTCTAATGCCGTTTCAGCCTGCAATAAAGAAGCTTGTGCAGATTGGATGTTGGAAGCTTCAGGTGGGGACTGTGCAGCCTTTAATTGTATTAATGCTGTTTTATAGCCCATTTCCGCCTCTTCGATCGCCTCAGTTTGCTTGGTCTGTGCCTTCTTGTACTGCAGCTCTGCATTGCTCATATCCAGTTTTGCCTTATCCAGATTTTGCTTGGCTGTCGCCAGGTCACTTTCTGCTGCCGCATCATTCTGAACCAGATAAGCCTGGTCATCATAATCCTTCTGGGCTTTATCCAAAGTCACCTTGGCTGCCTCCTTTTGCGCAGCAGCTTCCTCTAATTCCATCGCGTTCTTGGCTGTTTTAATCGCCATCTGTGCCTTTAAGACATTTGCTTTCTGTAGCTCGATATCATTTGTTTTGGGTCCGCGCTTGGCTTCGTCCAGTTTGGCCCTTGCAATTGCGACATTAGATTCGGCATCCTTAATTTGCAGCCTGGCATCTGAATCATCTAGTCGTGCTAGCACCTGACCTGCCTTGACGCTATCTCCTGCTTTGACATTGACAGCGACGAGCTTGGCACCCTCGATATTTGTAAAATTAATATTTACTTCCTTGGAAGCCTGAACGGTTCCAGTCACGCTAAGCGACTCGGTTATGTTAGCTTTCTGTACCTGTACGACCTGATTCGCCGGAGCCTCCACAGGTTTTTCCTGGCCCCTTTTCATGTAGAGCGTACCGCCAATTCCCGCTATAATGAGCAAGATCAGAATACCTATGCTCCTTTTCACTCTTCTTTTCTTTCTTAATACTTGTAATGAATTTTTATCTTTCTTTTCTGTTTCCGACAATGTTATATCCCCTTAAATTGTATTTTTGCTAAATCCTATACACTCCACGGCTTGTTTAAAGCATGTTGCAGCAGCGTCATTTGAACAATGAGTTCATCCATATTCCGTTCGATTTGCTTTACTTTCAACTGATTCGTGGCGACCTCCGTACCTGTTGCAAATCCACGTGCCTTTCTTTTGCGAGAAATGTCCAACACTTTACTAAGGTTCTGTAGATTACTTCGCATTTGTTCGTATTGTTCTTCATTTTGCTGTAAATTAAAGTACATACTTTTCAGTGTTTCTGCCAGTTGATCCTTGGTATTTTCCAGTCCACCTTGTGCTGAATCTACATCTATCTGTTTAATTTCATAGTCATCCGTTCCCGAGTTCCACGTGTAATATTTAATTTCCATTTTTGCTAGCTTGACTGCCTCCTCCTGTCTCCATACCGAAGGACTCGCTGAGATGGCACGCGACACTAGCGTATCCAGATTCGTGTTATCCATTTTCCGGTAAACGGGTCTGTCCACCAGTTCATATAAATTTCCTTGTGACTGTCCCATTTGTGTATTAAGCGAATCCTGCGCTTTTTGCAGTGCAGCTTTAGCAATGTCTACATTCTTTTGAGCCTCTATACGAGTCTGAATAATCGTACTTCGATCACCTGGAGAAATTTTTCCACGGTTGGCCTTCGCTTCAGCAGCTTTTTCCTCCAATAGCGCAAGCGAAAGTGCATCCTCACTACTCTTTACTTTGTTATCAGCCAGAAGTACGTCATAATAATTCTTCATTGCAGTGTAATCTGTCTGATCTTGGGCAAGTTCGATTTGCTTTTTGGATTCCAAATAAGAAACTGTCGATGAAGCATACCCCTTCCATGCTGAACTACTAGCCGCATCTTCTTCACCGTTGCCTTGACCTGCCGGAATGAAGTCCAGATTCTTGCCTGCATTTTTTAGCATAATCCGGTTGCGATCTATCGTCTGCTGGGCTTCCTTCAAGCTAAAACTATTGGATTGTGCCCACTGCTGGGCTTGACTCAGTGTTAATTTCACACTTGCTTTGGTAACCTGCTGCTGCGCCTCCTCTGCTTGAACAAAGGACTCTGATAAAGAACTGGCCGACAAGGCGAGCAGCAATAAAATGAACATACGTTTTTTCATAGATATCCCCACTTTAAAAATATGGTAACGACTAAGGTCGGTTCTTAAATAAGTTGTTATATGAATTATGTGTTTTCTTCTGTATCCCACTTGAGACCTTACCTTCTATTCGGTGCACATTCCAGAAAGGAGGAACACCGTCCTGCCCTTCTGCAACTTTTTACACACAACGTACCGTTCCTTATAGTATCTTTAAATCTAATTGACGAAGATACAGAGAACGTACAATAAGAAAGGAAAGAAATTGGATGGCCCAGAAGCACAGCATAATCTGAATCAGCGTAAGATGAACGGGTACTCCATATATTACAGATGGTTCTGACATCACTAAACAAAGCACCATTCCCATAGACGATACGACTAATGGCAGAAGAAACAGGAATGCAATTTGTCTGGAAGCCGATTGTCTCATTTCCCTTGAGTTTAGTCCAATTTTCGATAAAGCTCGGTATATTTCTTCATCTCGCTGAAGATCTACATATAGTCTGAAATACAGCAGGCTTACTGTACTTGCCAACATAATAATGGCGATAAATCCGCCAATAAATTCACTAATAACCAGATCCATCTCCGATGTCAAATAGTCTACGGCCCTAGAGTTAAGCACCCCTTTATTCACCCTATTGGCCAACACAGAATACAACCATACCTCTTGTTGAGTTTCAGAAGTTTCTAAGGAAAGCTGGCCATTCTTCCATTTTGGCACAAAATAATAAGTAGATTTAAATGCCAACGGATCATTGAAATACCGATGTTCAATTAAATAGTCGTAAGTTCGATCAGTAACAACAAGTAGCCTTCCTAGTTCAGAGACGATATTTCCATCAAACTTCAGGTTATGATCTATCGTCTTAGTATCCATAATCTCAAGATTCATCATATGAGATTTCCCTTGCTTGTAAGTTAGCTTTTTTTCAAAAAGGGTTTTCTTTTCTTCGAGAGGCATCTCGTTTGGATCGATAATGAAAAAACCTTGATTCTCCCGAAGCGTAGGTACCTGTTTTAGCTTCTTAAACTTGGAAGCAAGTGCTTCATAGTTGGATTGTTTCATCACTGGCGCAATCTGTTCCCGAAAAGGGAAGACTAATACTTCACCTTTTCCATAATCCACCCCAGCCGTATACAGATTTTGGTCAATCTCTTTTTCAAGCTCGTTAGAACTTACAACATCAGAAGTAAATGCAAATGAATAAGATTGCTCCCTAAGAAATCTTTTTTGCTGTTGCATGGAGTCAAAAGTTGATGCGGCTCCTACACAGGAAATGATAGAAATGAGGGTAATCAATGAAAAAAGCCCGGCATTATTCCTCATTTTATATGTGATCTCAGATAACCATAACAAACGCGATCCGCTCCAAGACCATTTCCTGTTAGCTCTAAGCAATTGAATGAATAGTACACATGATTGAGTATAAAATAAGTAAATACCCAGAGATCCCATTATAATTGTATATTTAAAGGTGTCTCCAACCGAATAGTGCAATATATAAAAGGAAAGGGTCCCTAAACGATAAGGTGCCAGATAAATGTAGGGTGAAAAATCAAGCTTCATTAAATATACAGCCGCTCCGATTAATACTACGGCAAGAATGGACAGACTCCATGAAGCTTTAGGCTCTTTGTTGAGCTGAGGAGCCTTGCTAAAAAGCTGCTGTAGTTTAAAACGTCGGATAAAGAAAACAGACACAAGTGAGATCAATATAAACAAAAACATAAATCCAATTCCTGTAAAGGCAAGTGCTTTCCAGGGAAAATAAAATCTTAAATACATTCCTATGACATTGGAACCCATAAGCAGGAAAAACTTCGCTGAAACAAATCCTCCGATCATCCCGGTCACCAATGATAAAAAGCCTATAATTAGATTTTCAAAAGCTACCAAAAAATAAATTTGCCTATGACTTGCTCCTAAAATGGTGAGTATACCAAATTCTTTCTTACGTGCAGCAACAAAGATATTATTTGTGTATAATACGAAAAAAAAGGAAAATACAAAAATCAATAGATCGGCAACCTGTAATCCCTTTTTTACATTAGCTGCTGTGATTACATTCGAGACATCCGGGTGAAAAATAAATACCGCATATACGAAAAAAATCGTAATCATCAAGGAGCTGCTTAAATAATAAGGAACGTAAGCACGCGCATTGCGTTTGAGATTATTCCATGCTAACAGACGAAAGCTCATGTGCATGTCTACTTCCCCCCAAAAAGGAGAGCATATCTATGATTTCCTGAAAAAATATTTGCTGACTATGACTACGACGGATTTCATTATATAACTCACCATCTTTAATAAAAATTACCCGGTCGCAATAGCTAGCTTCCAAGGCGCCGTGTGTTACCAGCACAATTGTAGAATAGTCTACACGGTGGACAAGGCTCAGCATTTCCATTACAACACGCGAAGACTTGGAATCGAGATTTCCGGTTGGTTCATCTGCAAGCAGGAGCGAAGGAGAATGAATCATAGCCCTGCCTATGGCTGCACGTTGTTTTTGTCCCCCCGATACCTCATAAGGCCGTTTGTCCAAAACATCTGTAATATCCAGTTTTTTCGCTACCTCTTCCAGTTTGTGCTCCATTTCCTTTAACCCTTTTTTATTCAGCATCAGAGGAAACAGTATGTTTTCTCCCAAAGTGAGGGTTTCCAGCAAATTATAATCTTGAAATACAAGGCCCAGTTCTTTGCGGCGAAATAAAGCCAGCTTATCCTTCTTGAGCAGATGTGGATTTTCTCCTTTAATGCTAACCTCGCCAGAAGTCGGCATATCAATGGTCGAAATCATATTTAATAATGTAGTCTTCCCACTACCAGACGGCCCCATAATACCAACAAACTCGCCTTGTTTGATCGTTAAATGGATATTGTTAAGAGCTCGGTAGGGAACCTTGCCATAGTATATTTTGGTAACTTGATCCATTCGTACAATCTCCATCGTTCATTCCTTTCTTTTCCTATGCTATGATCATAATCCATCCAGATAAGTGAAGCGACCGATTAACATTACAAAAACCTTAAATGTGTTGTAAGGTTTCTCATTTGCCAATGGAAAACAGGATTTGAACCGTCGTCCCTTTACCAACCGTCGATTTCAATTGAATATCATGATTCAGTCTTTTGCAGATTTCAGACACCAAATAGAGTCCCATCCCGGTTGATTCACGATACTTCCGCCCATTTTCACCTGTGTAATAAGCCTCAAATACCCGTTCTATGTCTTTTTTAGGGATACCAATCCCCTCATCCTTTACTTCCAACACAATGACATGCTCTCTTACGTCAGACATCAGCTTCAGACTGCGGGCATGACCTGAAGAGTACTTTACCGCATTGGTCACCAATTGGTTAATTATAAATCTTAGCCATTTGGCATCGGTAATCACACTCAACTGCTCGTCCACTTCATTGGAAGGATAAATTTCGTTGCGGATCAATAATCTTTTGTTATCATAAATCACATCACTAACTAGCTTTCGTAATACAACAGGCTCCACATGAAAGTCAGGTTCAAAGGATTCCAATCGTGACATATACAAAATCATGTCCAGTCCTTTTCCCATTCGATCAATCTCATCGTGAATCTGATCCGATTCGGGGTCTATTCTTCCTTTGAGAATTAAATGAATAACAGAAAGAGGAGTTTTCATCTGATGAACCCACTGATTGATAAACGTAATATGATCGCGCTGCTGATGCTCTAACTGATGAATTCGGGACTGATACAATCGATAATATTGCAAAAGCAAATGTTGTAAAGAAGCGGCTAACGGATTAAGTACCTTCATCTGAATAAGCTCATCTAAATCTTTAATGTTTGTAGTGGATAATATGCGATATAAACCAGAATACATAACGAACCGGAACAGCAAATAGACCCCCAATAGGATGGACCCAAAAAAGACGGAATATAGGGCCGTCGACCAGTTACGGTAACCATCCATCCAATAGATACTTAACACAAGAAAAAGTTGGATGATATTAAAAATGACCAGCGAAAAATGGTCGCGCCAAAAAAGCTTCACCGTTCTTCCTCCTCAGTCAAGTGAAGCCGATAGCCAGCCCCTCGAACCGTCTCTATGATATCCCCTAGTCCCAGCTCGCTCAGTTTTTTGCGGACACGTGTGACATAAACATTCAGTGTGTTCTCCCCTACATATTGGTCATCATCCCATAAAGCCTCTAAGATATGAACTCGCCCTACAACCTGCTTAGGATATGTCATCAATAGCTCCAGGAGGGCCGCTTCTTTATGACTCATCTCTACCTGCTTGTCATGGTATACAAGTTCCATAATGTCGGGATAAAGAGTCAAGCCTGACACCGTTAAGGATCGTGATGGTGGAGCAACGGCATAGGAACCATAGGCACGCCGTAAATTACTTTCTACTTTGGCCAGTAGTACTTCGGGATAAAATGGTTTCGTAATGTAATCATCTGCTCCGTTTTGCAAAGCAATGACCTGATCCATTTTATCATCACGTGCAGACACAAAAAGGATGGGGCATGTAGACTGAGTCCGTATTTGCCTGCACCAATAAAATCCATCAAAACGAGGTAGATTCACATCAAGTAGTACCAAATCAGGCTTTACCTCTTCAAAGATAGCCAGAACTTGATCAAAATTTGAAACAATAATTCCTTGATAACCATATTTCTCAAGATAGGATTGGAGCAAGGAGCTGATTTGAGGGTCATCCTCTACTATTAATATCTTCTGCATCGTGTTTTCTACCTTCTTAGTGCTTGAATTTTTAACAACTGATTTCTCTATATAATGCCTTTATTTGATCGTTCAAGCAATAACAACAATCTAACCCCCTTTGGTTGTAGATGATTAGGAGTTTTTCATGGTGGTGTATATTGAATCCCGAATTATATACATGGTGCCGAGCACCAGAGTGATTAACAGTATAATTATAATAACGATAACTGTGACTGTTATAATAGTTCTTTTATGATTTTTTAATGTTTCATGGAAACTTTGCTTTGGATCTTTCAAAGTTTGCTTCACTTCTTTCCTTGCCTAGCTGTTTACCAGCATAACAGCTTCTACATAACGAACAACAGTTTAAACTTACAAAAACCTCTATTTTACTGTAAGGTTTCTGATTAGCCACAAACCATCGTCGGATTGAATTAACGTATGTACATATCAAAAATGCCCGGCTAGAGAATCTTTTTCTGATTCTCTAGCCGGGCATTTTATTCTTTCTACCCTTTTACAGCAGAACCTACCGTCATCGCCCGCTCCACTTGTTCACTCAAGAACAGGTAGACAAGTACCATCGGTAAGGAGGCCATAGTCATAACAGCTCCCATGGCTCCCCAATCCGTACTGTAGGAACCCTGGAAGAAAAGTAAGCCTAGAGGCAATGTTTTCATATTTTCATCAGAAATTAGAATATAGGCCAAAGTGAACTCATTCCAGTTGTTCAAGAATTGAAAAATGGCTACCGTCGCAATTGCAGGCAATGCAAGTGGCATAATGATTTTCAGGAACAGTCTATAAATATTAGCTCCATCCATGCATGCCGCCTCTTCAATCTCTTTAGGAATTGCTGTTAGGAATCCATAGAAAATCATTGACGAGAAAGGAAGCCCAATTGCGATATAAGGAAGAATAAGAGCTCCGTACGTATTCGTAAGATGAAAATCGCGAACCAAAATCGCCAGCGGTATCATGATAACCTGCAGTGGCATAAACATTCCTATGATCATATAAGTCCGGACAGCTGAACGAAACCTCCATCTCATACGAGCCACTGCGAAGGCAAACATCAGAGCCAGCAAAAGGATGAACAAAGTCGAAATCGTTGATACGACCAGACTGTTCAGAAAGTAACGGGGAATATTAAATTGCGTCCACGCATTGATGTAATTTTCGTAACGAAAATGCGTTGGCAGTCCAAATGGGTTAGAGACAAAGATCTCATCGTTGTTCTTGAACGAGTAGGAAACCATCCAGAACAACGGGTAGACCGAAACAATAAAATACAACCACAGCGGTATCTGCAGAACAGCTTGTCTGAACTTGCTCAAAGCAGTTTTACTCATTTCGTTCTCCTTTTCAATACACGCCTTATCAGGCGGTTTGTCCGCGGTCGAACAGCTTATTGATAACTACAGTTGCCAGTAGTGAGATTAGTACAAGCAGCACGGATACAGCACACGCATACCCATAATTGCTTTCCATAAAAGCATAGCGGTAAATCATGAATGTCAATGTATAGTTTGTAGTACCGGGCCCTCCGTTTGTCATAATCAGCATCTGCACAAAGGCCCCTATTCCAGAGGTAATCGCAATAATGAAGCAGAATTTGTACGTTTCCCTCATCAGTGGAAGCGTGACATGCCAGTGCGCTCTCCATTTGGTGCAACCGTCAATCGTGGCGGCTTCAAAGTAGTCTTCGGGTATTGACTTAACTCCCGCATATAACAACGCAAATTGATAACCCATAAACTGCCAGGCATTAACGAAGGCAATGGCAATAATCGATGCTGTCGGGGAGCTCAGCCAATTTTGCTGGTACGGGATGTTCAAGAGATCAAACAGTCGGTTGATCAATCCGTTAGTTGGGTCATAGATTGCGATCCACAGCTGGCACACCACGGTTACCGATAGGACAACTGGGATAAAATAAGACGTTTTCAGTATTTTTCGCCCGCGTGTGCGCGGGTCAGCACAGATTAGCGCTAATAGTGTTCCCAGTCCGATCTGAAAGACCGCCAGAACAATGGCAAATATTAATCCGTTCTTAAGCGAAGTAGCAAGTAGAGGATCGGAGAACAGTTCCCGATAATTACTCAGTCCCGAAAAGGTCAGCGTACTCAGGCCATCCCAATCATAAAAGCTGCGAAGAACGGTTTGCAGAACGGGATATATCAAAATTACGCTATACAGTATCAAAGCAGGGAGGAGAAACAGCGCGAGTGCCGGTTTGTTCCCCAAATATTTATTCATGTCTTGCTTCCACCCCTTATCTTCGGAACAGCATCCCCTAGCGACTTATGCCGCCAAGGGCAGCCGAGTTCCTGAATTCTCAGTTTTCTTTATCCAATGTGCTATTCAGATTGTTCACAAAATCGTTTTCAGAAAAGTTGTCTACCATCAAATTCTGAGTATTGTCATTAATAGTGTTCTGAATTTTTGTACTACTCAGAAGTTGAGCATATTCCTGCGCATTTGGCAGCAACTCTTTGACAACTCGCTGCATCATTGCTGGAACATTGGAGGCGATTGGCTTATCCACTTTCTGCGAAACAATTGGGCTTCCAAGTTGAGTGTATCTGTATTCGGCTGACTTTGTGGCAAGGAACGCCGCTACCTTTACGGCTGTTTCCTTATTTTTGCTACTTGATGATACTGCGTAGCCCTGCGGAGAACCTGAGCCGTCAATGAAATATTTGGATTTCTCGTAGGTTGCTTCATCCTTTGCAGGCCAGTACATCCAGTCGACCTGGTCGCCCAGCTTTTCCTGTGAGCTGTAAATTTCCCATTGTCCATTCACGAACATGGCAGCTTTGCCCTGATAAAACAGGGACGAAGCCTGATCATAATTGGTGTTCGTCGCGTTTGCATCGAATAATCCGGCTGCTTGCAGTTGCTTCATCTGCTGTGCCGCTGTTACGAATGCTTCCGGCAATGCTTTTACACCCTTCTCATCAAGTGCTCCAAATCCACGCGGCTGCTCCCTTGTAACCAGCCCATTATAGAAAGCGGTCGTAATCCATTTTTCTTTGGCAAAGATTGACATAGGTACGTAACCAGCAGCTTTCAACTTTTTCGCTGCATCGGTCATCTGGTCAATCGTCTTAAGCGGTGTTTTAATTCCTACCTTCTCGAAAATTGACTTGTTGTAATAGATCATTTGGAATTCAATGCCGGTTTCGGGATAAGCATATACATGATTGTCTGGAGCTACCAAACGCGATTCAACACCCGGATTAAGATTCTTCTTGAATTCGGCCGTTGTGTCATAGTTGTCCAGCACCTCAACATTTTTCGATTTTGCGAAAGTTTGCAGGACAGCCCAATCCGCTAAATAGACATCCGGCATATTGCCCGTTGCCGCATAAGTTTTAAGCTTCTGTCCTCCGTCCTGTACGGCAGGATCCAGTTCAATTTCTACGTTTGGCATCTTCTTTTTAAGCTCTTCCACCGCATAATCGAACGGCTTTATGGTATCGTCATCAAAATGTTGTGCATACACCTTTAATTTGATCGTACCGTCCCCTGCCTCGCTCTTGGAAGAGGTCGAGTTATCTTCCCCACAAGCAATCAATCCAATCGACATAGTGAGCACTAGCAAAGCTGCACTCCAACTTTTGTAAGTTTTTTTCATTTGCTTAATCCCCCTCATGCAGTGTGTTTTATGTTTGCGCTTTCATTTGCATGACTACAGTATACTGCCGCTTCTATTCTTGATTAAGGAATAAAACGGGCATAACCAGTAAAAAACGGGACAAATAGAGCAGCGGTTCTCCGTATATAGGAAAACCGCCAGGCTTAAATCGAAGTTGTCCTGCCTCGCAGGACAGGCGCTACCTTTTTTTGAGTTGCTCATATTCAGTGGGTGTCATGCCAAAGCGTTTCTTGAAGCATTTGCCAAAATAATTGGGGTCACTGTATCCTACACTTTCAGCGATTTCTGACAGCTTCCGATTTCCTTTCAGCAAAAGCTCCTTAGCCTTCTTCATTCGGATGTGTGTAATATGATCCACTATGGAAAAGCCAGACTCCTTGCGAAATACGCGGCGCAGGTAGCTGGGATCGACGAATACTCCGCACGAAACCTGCTCAGCAGACAGCTCTGAGTCTGCATAATGTTCCTCAATATAGTTGATCGCCGCCACAAATAAATTGGAAGCCTTCGTAGGACGCATATTCTCCATCAGTTGGATCAGCTTGCGGTATAGAGCGAGCATCCAACCTTCAGCAGCCTCCCAGGAATCTAACTCTCGCAGCCGTTCGTAAGGAGAATTGTCTCCTCCATTTTCCCATAGCCGGTCATAAGGAATGCCTCGTTCACTGGCAAAGGAAAGGGCTAAAGATACGATTCCCATAAGCATCGCATCTGCGTATTCGTCTCCCCATTTATATTTACTAAGCTGACGGATTGCCTTACGGACCTCCTCTAGCGTTTCACTGTCTTTCATTCGGAGGTCAAGCACAACCGCATCGCGTAGATGGCCCAAATCAGGCATACCTGCTCTGCTATGCAACACTTCGCCGCCCTGTCCCCTTAACTCTGCACTTTCGCTCTCCTGTGGAAGCACCGGTAGCTTCGGCTTAATGCGTTCCAACATCGAGAGCATTTCTTCTGCATTGAACGGCTTCAACAAATAATCCTGTACTCCGGTTCGAACCGCCTTCTGTAGGTATTCAAATTCGTTATGTCCAGATATGAATACAATAACGATGCGTTCGAACTTGACTTTCAACCTCTTGGCTAATTCAATTCCGTCAATGAAGGGCATATTGATATCTACGAGGGCGAGATGTGGCTGATGCCGCTCGGCTTCCTGAAGTGCTTCCTGTCCGTTCCTTGCTTCGCAGCAAACCCGAAAACCATGAATTTCCCAATCTATCTTCATACGCAGAAAGTCTCGGAACAGCGGTTCATCATCGACAATCATCACTTTATACATTTTGGTGTTCACTCCCCTTTGGCAGCATCGGCAGCGACAGGTCAACAGTTGTTCCCTTCGTGAGCACACTTTGCACGGATATCCCATACTCCTCGCCAAAATACAGGCTCAGCCGCTGCTGAACGCTGTAGGTGCCGATTGATCGTATTCCTTCTTCCGGCAAATGTCTGGACATAATGGTCTGAACCTGTATTTCGTTCATCCCCACACCGTTGTCCTCCACTCGAACGACCACCTTATCGCCCTGTCTAAAGGCAAAAATGCGGATAAAACCTTTTGTTCCTTTCTTCTTAAGGCCATGGTAAATCGAATTCTCGACAAGCGGCTGAAGCGAGAGCTTCGGGATCGGTGTACCTTCAAACTCGGGAGGAATATCCACTTCATAGCGAAACACATCGGGATAACGGATTTGCAGAATCGTCAGGTAATCATCAGTAATCTGAGCTTCCTTTTCTAAAGTGATTAGTTCCCGTCCCTTGTTCAGCACCATTCGATAAAAATCTGCCAGCGCTTTTGTAGTATCTCTAGCCTCCTCATTACGATCTAACTCATTGAGTGCATAAATGGTATCCAAAGTGTTGTACAGAAAATGCGGTTTAATTTGGGCGCTTATCAGTGCAAGCTCATATTCACGCTTACGGTTCTGTTCCTGCCTTACCTCATCCAGCAGTTCCCGAACCCGTCTTACCATAAAGTTAAACGCTTCCGCAATGGTACCGATTTCATCTTCAGTACGGACTGTCGCAACAGGTTGCAAATCACCAGTTACTACTTTTCGCATGGCCTTAGTCAATTGTTCGAGAGGACTAACGACCATTCTGGACAGAAAGCTGGCACCCAGCCAGGAAAAAACAAGGCATAACACACCGATTAATAGCGACAATCTAACATTTTGCCGGACATCAGCTGTAAGCAGGCTAAGAGAAACAATATTGACCAACTTCCATTCCATACGGTTATAATCAGTGACCGTTATCAGGTTGCGCTCATACTCGAATGAACACGTTCCATGGGATGCATTAGGGGCACAACGTTGGATGGCCTCACCCAACTGCGGATTCACCGGATTCATCAGCATCTCATTGTCTTCTGCCACAGCCACGCGCATTTCGTTATCTAAAAAATAATAAGATTTAGGCGCATCTGGATCGCTGGAACGAAAGTAATCGGACAAACCTTCTTCCTTCACTAACAGAAAAAGCGTTCCATATGGTTCGCCGGTGTCTATATTAATGACCGTCTTCCCCAGCGTCAAAACGGGAGAGCTCGGATCTGGTGTTAGGAAATCCCTCTTCTCCATATCAAACCAGAGGGCCTGTCCATAACTTTCAGATTCCCTTACCCGCTTAAGCATGCTATAGATCTTGCGATCATCCCCGCTTTCGGTATAAGAGGCGAAAATCTTCCCTTCGTTATCAATGAAGACAGCGGCATCCACCTCACGAAAGATTGACAAATCAATGGATAGGCGGCTCTGCATCAAGTTTCCAAACTGAATAGGCTCCATGGCAGTATCAGGTTTGGCACCGTATGAATCATACATCCGGTTAATATTCGTGACCATAATATTGGCCGCCGTCTCCACACTCCTGAATATGTAATCGGTCCTAGACAAGATAAGCTGAGACTCATCGACCACATTGCTGGTAGTTTGGTCTATCAAAGAACGGCTGAAAAGTTGGTTGGACAATAGTCCAAGAATAAGCAGAGAAACAATAATTAGCGGAAGAAATACCGCTATAACCTTGCTTTTAAAGCGAAGTCGACCAAACCACTTACGAGCTAGTGACAGAATATTCACCTAGAACCCCTCCGTCATCAAGAGAATATCCATCATGTTAACACAAACAATCTCTACAGTAGTAGATCAAAAATAAAGTTTAAAAAATTCAACCGTCCATCTTGAAAGTACTTTAGAGATGTGTTAGGATAAAGTCGATTTTTAGTAAAATTATTAACTAAAAAGGTGTGAGCTCTTTTGGCAACCATTAAAGACATTGCCCGCGAAGCGGGTGTGTCTGCCGCAACCGTTTCAAGGGTTTTAAATAACGATCTGTCACTGTCCGTAAGCTCAGACACCAAAAACAGAATTTTTTTGGTTGCCGAGCAACTCGGGTATAAGCCTACCCGGCTGAGGCAATTAAAGCAGAATACGGAACGGGCCGGGAAAACGGTCTCCCTCCTGCTGTGGTGTTCTATTGAGGAGGAAAGAGACGATCCTTATTACGCCTCGATCCGCCGTGGAATCGAACTGCGCTGTGAAGAGCTTGGCCTGACGTTGGGCCAGACCTTGCGAGGCCGCTCGTCCATCGGCACCTTACAGAAGGCGGATGGTCTGATTGTTGTGGGCGGCGTTGATCCTGAAGAGGTATTCAAGCTTCATCCTGACAAGAACACCATTGTCCTTGTCGACCAGTACCATGAACAGTTGGAGTATGATTCTGTACGACTTCATTTCAGACAAGCTGTTGATCAGGCACTCGGACATCTACTTGAGCTTGGCCATCGACAAATCGGATTTATCGGCGGTAAGAGCGACGGTGAGCGAAGGGCGCATTATTTTGAACGATTCATGCGGGAACAAGGGTTGTACAATCCTCAATTCGTCCGTATAGGTTCCTGGAGTACCGCGGATGGTTATCTCATGATGAACGAACTCCTAGCCCAACAGGAACGACCGACAGCCTGCTTCGTCGCAAGCGATCCGCTCGCTATTGGTGCCCTCCGCGCCCTTCATGGACTTGGAGTCAAGGTACCAGAGGATATGGCTGTTGTTGGCTTCGACGACATTGAGATGGCAGCCTTCGTGCAGCCTCCGCTAACCACTATCCGTGCATATCCCGAACAGATGGGAAAGGCTGCCGTGCAACTGCTCTCTGAACGGTTTGAGGGGCGTGAACCACCTGCGTATAGCGTGATCGGGACTAAGCTTGTCATTCGAGAAAGCTCATGCAAAAAAGGCTAAAATTAGTACTTGAGAGTCTTATTGTCATTGATTAATATCCTTTCGTAAAACAATCAATATGATAACCCCTGAGGAGTGAATATCATGAACATTCATGTTAACGAAGCGCTTGGTTTGTTTCATTTGCAGTCCAAGGATTGCAGCTATATTATCCAGCTAGTAGAAGGATATCCCGCACATGTCTATTGGGGAGCTCAACTTCATCATGACCAAAGTCTCGCAAGTATATTGGAACTTAGGGAGCGTTGCTCCTTCTCTCCCACTCCCGTTTCTTCCAGTCGTATAATTTCTTTGGACACGCTTCCTCAGGAATACCCCCAGTATGGAACAAGCGACTTTCGTCAACCGGCTTACCAGGTTGCACTTGCGGACGGAACTCGAACTACTGAGCTAAAATATAGTGGTTACCGTATTGAACCGGGTAAACCCAAGCTCGAGGGACTTCCTTCCGTCTATGCCGAATCGGATGATGAAGCCACAACCCTCTATTTGATCCTTGAGGATCAATACTCGGGGCTTAAGACTACACTGCTCTATACTGTATTTGCGAACCACAGTGCCATTGCTAGATCTACTCTTTTTGAACAAAAGGGAAGCGCTACCATGAATATTGAACACGCCATGAGCGCCTCTGTCGACTTCGCCGATTCCAACTACCAAGCCCTCTACTTACCTGGAGCCTGGGTTCGGGAAAGACATATCCAACGCCGCGACCTCGGACCTGGCTCCATTCGGCTCGAGAGTAGACGGGGCTCCAGCAGTCACCAAATGAATCCCTTTCTGGCACTGCTTCGGCCTGATGTGACTGAAGATCGTGGGGATGTGTACGGTTTCAGTCTAATCTACAGCAGCAACTTCGTCGCACAGGCAGAAGTAGAGCAGTTCAGTCAGACTCGTGTAAGTATCGGAATCAATCCCTTTGACTTCTCCTGGCGGCTTGAGCCGGGTCAGTCATTCCAGACTCCTGAAGCCGTATTGGTCTTTTCCGAAGAAGGTCTTGGGGGCCTGTCACGCACCTATCACCGACTCTATCGCACACGTCTGTGCCGAGGGGCTTACCGTGACAAAGAACGTCCGATTCTCGTGAACAATTGGGAAGCCACATATTTCGACTTCGACGCCGATAAAATCGAGGCGATTGCCAAAGAAGCGGGGCCTCTTGGAATTGAGCTGTTTGTTCTTGATGACGGTTGGTTTGGTAAGCGAGACAACGACAACAGTTCGCTTGGGGACTGGTTCGAAGACCGCCACAAGTTGCCCGGCGGTCTTACTGACCTGGCCAAACGGGTTAATGAACAAGGATTACAGTTTGGTTTGTGGGTTGAGCCGGAAATGGTATCACCTGATAGTGAACTGTACCGCAACCATCCCGACTGGTGCCTGCATGCGGAAGGTCGGCGGCGGACGGAAGGCCGATCCCAACTGGTGCTCGATCTCTCCCGCAAGGAAGTATGCGACTACTTGTACGAGACGCTTAGCTCCGTATTTTCGATCGCTCCAATCACTTATGTCAAGTGGGACATGAACCGTAACATGACGGAGATTGCTTCGGCTACAGCCCCTAGCGAACGACAAAAGGAAACTGCGCACCGTTATATGCTCGGACTTTACGATCTGTTGGAACGTCTGACCTCCCAGTTCCCGGACATCTTGTTCGAAAGCTGTTCTGGAGGCGGTGGGCGATTTGATCCCGGAATGCTCTACTATATGCCGCAGACATGGACCAGTGATGATACCGATGCCATTGAAAGATTGGCTATCCAGTATGGAACAAGCATCGTGTACCCGGCCAGTACCATGGGCGCACATGTATCGAACGTGCCGAACCACCAGGTGGGACGAAACACCTCCCTCGCCATACGCGGCGACGTGGCAATGAGCGGGAATTTTGGCTACGAACTCGACCTTACTGCATTTACGAATGAAGAAAAAGAACTCGCTGCCAAACAAATTGCCCAGTATAAAGAAATCCGTTCCCTTGTACAGCAGGGAGATATGTATCGACTGCTTAGTCCGTTTGAAGGCCGAGGCGACACGGCCTGGATGTTCGTTAGCGAGGACCAATCCGAAGCGTTTGTCGCTTACTTCCGCGTACTAGCTGAACCAAATGGGCCCATCCGGCGACTAACTCTAAAAGGACTTGACCCAGATAAAAAGTATATAATCGAACACGGGGCGACAGGCAGCACTGCAGTCCATACGGGTAATACCTTAGTGGAAGATGGCGGTTCCCCCTTCCGCGTAGCATTTGATGGCGAAATTTTTGGAGGCGACCGCCTAATGAAAATTGGGCTTGTTGTCTCGGATCTCTCTGGAGACTTCACCAGCTCTACTTTCCGCCTTAAAGCTATTTCCTGCTAATTGTGAATCTGGCCAGTGACGATAAAAAAATCAAAACAAGGCAGACCGATTTTCCGGCCTGCCTTGTTTAATCACTTTGGTGCCCGTGTTGCTAACCGTGACTCTCCATGTCACTTACCAAATACGCTCGCTTAGTCTCAATTTCGTCCTCTATATCTTCCAGATATGACCAATGCCTTCTTAAGTGAACGTGTCTGTAATCACAACTCTAAACAATTCATTCAACTTTTCGGTGTCTTTAACTTCCGTCTTCTGATTTCGACATTATTCATCCTGATTTCCAATTTCTCATTCATCTAGATTTCCGCCGATGTACGATTCAGGATGGGACGCTTTGAAAGCACACGATTCGATAACTCCATCAGGCTTTTTATTTCATAAGTAGGTTGAATGCCAGACGCGTTTGTTTTCCCAGCAGGGTTGAACCAACAGGTATCCATTCCGTATTTGTTGCCTCCATGAATATCGGAGGTCAAAGAATCACCAACCATGAGAACCTTACTCTTATCTGAAATGTCTAGCTTAGTAAATGCGTAATCGAAAATACCAGCTTGTGGCTTTTGGCAACCCACTTCCTCTGAAATAATTATCTGTTCAAATACATCACGCAGCGGTGAAAGCTGAATTCTGGAGGTTTGCACCTCTTTGATTCCATTCGTAATGATCGCCAAGCGACAATCAGACAGCATATCACATAATTCAACCGCTCCGTCCATTAAAAAAGCACCTTCACCCAAATAACGTAAATATGCAGCACTAAAAGCATCTGGATTAAAGTCTAGATCATGAAAAGTAAATAATCGCTTAAACCGCTCCACACGCAGTTGCGCTGAGGTAATATGTCCTTCCTCTGCCTCTCGCCACAATACGCTGTTGATTTCATCATAACTAGCTTTATACTCCGTGGCCCCTTGTGGCAAGCCAAATTGGGTAAACGTATTATGTAGCGCATAACTCTCTGCCTTTTTAAAATCAAACAGCGTGTCATCGACATCAAATAAAATAATTTCGTATTTCATAACGACCTCCATATCATTGCTTTACGACTATTGTTCAGTTCCATGAGTCTTAGATTGTTTCTGATAGTAGTACAACGAAAAACTAACAATACATTATTACCTTTCGGTTATTATACAGAACCTAGTTAAACCGTCAAGTCACTAATAACAAAGTCATAGTATTTTGTCATCGGTGCAAAAGGTAAATAACGCTCAATAAGAATGCCCGTAAAATGAAGGTGATTCTCATTTTACGGGCTTCTGAGCATCTAAGAGATGATTTAGCAAAAATCCTAGTGATCTTCATTAATCCATTTAGCTAATGTTTGATCAAAACAATGAGGTTCTTCAAACATTGGGTTATGCCCACTATATTCAAAAATCACTTTTTTCACGTTCTCGTAGGTGTCATCGACCCTATCCCATAAAGAAACTGGCGCAACCAAAAAATCATACCTTCCCAAACCAATATATACAGGTTTATGGATATCCGCCAAGGATTGTATTAAATTCATGTTACCGAAAGCTTCTCCCCATAAATAATCAATGATAGGCATATTCGTGTATACATCCTTCCACATATAAGCCGCATCGTAAGCATAATCATAAAAGGTTTGGGCTCCCATTCGTATACACATGTGAACAAATCTTCTATCTGGGTCTCTTTTGATATCTTCCTCTAATAAAACAATGTCCTTTTCAAAACGTTCCTTTCTTTCTGGGCTGGCCGTTTCATAAAAGAATGAAGAGCTTTGCCGCTGTCTTTCTTGGCTGTTCGTAGGTGCTGAATTTAATAGCACCACTTTTTGAACATAATCCGGGTATTGTTTAGCATATTCCAAAGCCATAAAGGCATGCCCGGAATGTCCTAATATGATAAATTCATTTAGATGAAGGCATTGTCTTGCTGTTTCTATATCATTAATAACTTTATCCAAAGTATAGTCTTCTGGTTTTAAAGCTCGATTCGGTTTTGCAAACCCTCGATGATCCAGAAAAATAAACTGAAACTTTTTATATAAATGGTCTGAAAATAAACGAGGATAATATACACTACTGCCGATCACCAATATCGGCCTTCCGTTACCTCTTATAGCATACTTCAGCTCAAATCCATCACTAAAAACTGTTTGATAAGTGCTCATTTATAATCACCTTCTCTTTTTCAAATCACTCCCTTTCCTTTGTGTAATTCCCTTGTATTCTCCATAGAACGTTCCAACACTTCAACTCACCTCAGAAAGTACATTTATTTTTATGAGAAAAGTTTAACATGTTTTTTTCAAAAACAAAACGGGTTTACTTTTGTCTTACTTGTCTTGACTTATGGCATTCATACAGGATTTTTGACAAACACATCTTTTGGGAAACAAAAAAACCGCGATTATCGCGGTTTTTTATATAGAGGTCATACTTTTATCGTGCTTGGCGACGTCCTACTCTCCCAGGACCCTGCGGTCCAAGTACCATCGGCGCTGGAGGGCTTAACGGTCGTGTTCGGGATGGGTACGTGTGGA
>NZ_JAFICR010000023.1:0-62922 GCF_017833915.1 Paenibacillus sp. 1182
CCAGCGTTCGTCCTGAGCCAGGATCAAACTCTCCATTAAAGACCAACCGAAGCTGGTTTATAGAAAGAGCGATAAGCTCATTTTGAAACTGACGATATAAAAATATCTCTTGTTTGATTTTGCGAACAAAATCGTTTTACTCACTCGTTGTTCAGTTTTCAAAGATCAAACCTACATTATGTCTTACTTTGTTTCACCACCGCATCTCAGCGGCGACTTGATTAATATAACACACATTCGAGATTTAAGTCAACACTTTTTTTGAAAATTAATTTTAATTTCATTTAAAAGTTGTTCTCACAAAAAATCCCCGGCCTTTAAGAGCCGAGAACTAATGTATCACATTTTTGAATTCGCCGTCAACTATATATTAAAATTAGAAACAATAACATTTAAGTTTTCATATGGCCTGTCCGAATAATATTATTTTCAATCCCAGTAAAAGAACAATTCCAGGCAAACCTAATATCGTTACCGCCCCCATTGTCACTGGATTAATCGGAATGTACACCTGCGTAATCCACCCTGAATAATTGATAACATACAATGCGATGGCTGCCAGGCCCATATGTGCCCCGAATACTACAAGCCAGCCGATACCCAAACGTTTTTTTATGATTAGAAATAGTAACATCCCGACACAGGCAATTAAAACAAGCCAGACTGCCCCTTTCATTCAGCTCTCCGTTTGTGAACACGATCCGTATCATTGACATATCCAGGTTCATCCGCGGGCAGATGGAAACGATGTAGGCCTTGCTGCTTCGCACTTTTTAAATGTATCTGATATTTACGTTCTGCAGCTTCTAGAACAAATATAGCGTAGTCGATCTCATCTTTACCCGTAGCTTCATGAAATAAACGATGCGCTCTTAACCATTCCGCATGCGAAGCCCGAATCTGGGCAAACAGTTCCTGCCGATACTCCGCTTCTGATTTGCCATTCTCCTGACGACGGAAATTTTGTTTCATCCGTTCCCACATCCGTTCATCCTCCTTACAAGCTGAATTATGTGCACAGTCTGCAAGACTACCTTATTCATACTTATTGAACAAAGGACAAACTTAGAACTAGGAACGGATCTATACTGCCATCTATCGCCAAAATAAAAAAGGAGCCGTAGCGGCTCCCCCAAGTGAGTCGAGAATGCCAAAGGACATTTCAGACTCCCTATTTATAACGTATAAATACACCTATTAATTGAGCTCTCTACGGCCTTCCAACGCTTTGGACAAGGTAACCTCGTCGGCATACTCCAAATCTCCACCCACTGGCAATCCATGAGCAATACGAGTAACCTTGATTTCAAAAGGACGCACTAACCGAGAAATGTACATGGCCGTGGCCTCTCCTTCAATGTTCGGGTTCGTAGCTAAAATCAGCTCCTTGACGCGTTCATCACTGAGTCTGTTCAGCAATTCCTTGAGTTTGATATCCTCAGGACCAATTCCCTCCATAGGAGATATCGCCCCGTGAAGCACATGGTAAAAACCATTAAACTCTTTGGTACGCTCCATAGCCACCAAATCCTTGGAATCCTGAACAACACAAATGACGGAAGTATCCCTTGTCTTATCCTGACAGATCCGACATGGGTCTGTGTCCGTAATGTTGCCGCAGACTGAACAGAAGTGAAGGTTACGTTTCACATTGACCAGCGCTTTGGCAAAGTCAATCACATCATCTTCCTTCATTTTCAGTACGTGAAAAGCCAACCGGGCAGCCGTCTTTGGCCCTACTCCCGGCAGGCGCGTAAAAGCGTCAATTAGCTTTGCAATCGGCTCCGGATAATACAATAGCGTGTTTCTCCTTTATGCAGCAGACTAGAACAAGCCCGGAATTTTCATGCCGCCTGTAAATTTACCCATATCATCATTAGCCAGTTCATCTGCTTTGGACAAAGCATCATTGACTGCAGTCAGCACAAGATCTTGCAACATTTCTACATCATCAGGATCTACAGCTTCCGGTTTGATCGTGATGGACAACACTTTTTTATGTCCATTTACCTCCACCGTCACAACACCGCCGCCAGAAGTTCCTTCGATTACTTTTCCGCCAAGTTCCTCCTGGGCTTTCAGCATTTGTTCCTGCATTTTTTTCACTTGCTTCATCATTTGGTTCATATTGTTCATTTCAATCATCTCCTTTAATGAAGTATACATCTAGACACTTGCTTTAATCTTTAATAACTACCAAATCTTCCCCAAAAAGTTGAATAGCTTCATCAATCCAGGGCTCCTTGGACTTTCCCGGCGCATCATGCTCCGGCTCTAGTTGCAATTCTTCGGCAGGCTGGTCGGAAACTCCTTCAATGGCAGCATTCCAATCCTTTTGCATCATCGTTACTAAACGATAAGGATGACCCAACTGCTCATGCAATACCTTCTCGATGACCTGCTTATTGGCAGGCTTTTCGGTAGTTTCACGATGAATATTGTTCTTAAATGCGACCAGTACACTGTCCTCTAACACAGAAACTGGCTCACCGTCCATAAACCAGGCATGAACCGTAACTTTCGCCTCTTTTACCCCTTGCAAAATCTGACTCCACTTACGCCCCGCTGCCGCGAATGCTTCGCTCGACTTCTCAGCGATATAGCGATCCAACTGGGAAGGGAGTTTGGCTGGTGCTGAAATCCGCGGAGCAGGGGCACGCCCCCCGGAAGCCTGACGGCCACCCGACGATGCCTCCTGCCCCCCTCCCACGGCCAATCCACCTTGCAGCGCGCGTTCCAGTTTCTTTTCCAGTTCAGCAAGCTGGCGCTTCAACATTACGACATCTTCCTGGTCAGCTGCAGCGTCAGAGCGTTGTGCGGTCGGCTGAGCAACAGCACCTGCTTCCCCCGGAATACTACATAGCTTCAATAGAGCTACCTCAAACAAGGTTTGGGGCTGTACGGCATATTTCATCTCGCTCTGGTAACGATTAAGGGTGTCAATCATTGCAAAGAGTTGCTCCTTGGTAAAAGCATCTGCCACTTCCTTAAATCGCTCTGGATCCAGCACTCGCTCCGTCATTTTGGTCGCCTGAGGCACCATCTTAATCATTAGCAGATCTCGGAAATAGTACAGAAGATTCTCCATGCACTTATCTGCACTTTTACCTTCCTGCATAAAGCTCTCGATCATTTGGAGCACCGTGCCCACATCTTCTTTCAGCAATGCTAAGGCAAGCTTACCGAATTGCTCGGACGCAATACCTCCCGTCATGTCCAGCACCTGCTGATAAGTAACCCGACCATCTGTAAACGAGGATATCTGATCCAAAACACTAACCGCATCTCGCATCCCGCCATCTGAAAGACGCGCAATGTACTGCAGTGCATCCGAATCAGCCTGTATGTTCTCCTGTTGACATATCAGATCAAGCCGCTCTGTCTGTTCTTCCAGCGATACACGGCGGAAGTCAAACCGCTGGCAACGCGAAATAATGGTAGCCGGAATCCGATGTGGTTCAGTCGTAGCCAATATGAACATCACGTGTGGCGGCGGCTCTTCCAGCGTCTTGAGCAGCGCATTGAACGCTTCCGTCGTCAGCATGTGCACTTCATCAATGATATAAACCTTGTGCCGCACTTCTGTGGGCGCATATTTGACTTTATCGCGCAAATCACGAATCTCTTCAACGCCCCGGTTGGAGGCTGCATCAATCTCCTGTACATCCATGACCGCTCCGGCCGTGATCCGTTTACAGGCTTCGCATTCGTTGCAAGGTTCCGGCGCAGGTCCATGCTCACAGTTGATTGCCTTGGCCAAAATTTTGGCCGCACTCGTCTTACCTGTTCCTCGTGGACCGCTGAACAGGTAGGCATGGGACGTGCGATTTTCGCGGATGGCATTCTGCAATGTCTGGATAATATGCTGTTGTCCTACCATGTCCTTGAAAGCCTGCGGCCGCCAAGCACGGTACAACGCTATATGTTCCAATGCGCGTTACCCTCTTTCCCATTCACTTTCATGACCATTCATGGTCACTTCATTATACTATACTCCCGTCCGAATCTAAACCAGACACCTTCCAATTTATAAAACACAAAAAAACATCTTCGCAATGATTGCCAAGATGTTCTAATTACCAATATATACCGTGCACCTGTTATTGATCGTTGTGATCCGAGCGGCAATCCTGAACAGCAACTCGGGCTAGGCAACCCTCCGGCACAAGAGTGGGCCTGCTTATGGCTGCTTCCTTCCGGACCTGACCAGGTTCACAAGTACTCATTGCGGAGGACCCAGCCGTCAACATTGTGCGCAGGGACCAGCCTCACATCAACAACACCTCTAACAGGAATTCAACCTCGCTATAGCGGATTGCGAGTTACAGGGCACCGCTACCTCCCCATCTAGCACGGTGAAAATAAGTATATCTTAAGGCCGCATAAAAAGCAAATACACATTATTACAAAAAGAGCCCTCTGCAGTCGCAGAAGGCTCTAATAACTTTATAACTTGCGGTAATCCATTAGATACCGTATTTCTTTTTGAAACGATCCACGCGTCCACCAGCATCAATAAATTTCTGCTTGCCTGTGAAGAACGGGTGGCAGGCGGAGCAAATCTCCACACGCAGAGATCCTTTCACAGAACCAGTTTCAAACGAATTTCCGCAAGCACAAGTGACAGTAGTTACGTTAAATGTTGGTTGAATAGCTTGTTGCATTGAACTTTCACCTCTTTCCGCCCTGAACGTCCTATCAGTCCAGAGTTGTATGAACACATGTTCACATTATAGCACTTGAATATGAGCGTTTCAACAACTCTTTTCTGCATTCAGAAACAGCGCAAAACAGGTGTATTTCAATTGCTGTGTGACCGTTTTAGGCCTTGGCAAATTTAGGACGGGCCTGCCCTTGCGGCGGTACATGAGTGTATGAACCGATGACTACATCCGGCAGTTCCTCACGATAAATCTCAAGCATTTGCTTCATGCCAAGGATCTCACCTTGAGCAGGTGGAATCAATTCCAGATAACTTTCAGGATCGATGTTCAAATTACGCATTTGAATCAGCTTGAGCTTAGTTCGTTTGGCAAATTCAATCATTGCCTCAATTTCTTCCTCTCGGTCAGTTACACCCGGAAAAATCAAATAGTTAATCGACGTATATACACCCTGCTCAGAAGCATAACGAAGTGATTTCTCCACATTAGCCAACGTGTAACCGCGCGGCTTGTAATACGCATTGTAATGATCATCCAGTGCACTAATGGTACTAACGCGCATCAGATCAAGACCCGCATCCACGATTCCCCGGATATGATCGCTCAATCCCGCATTCGTATTGATATTGATGTATCCCATATCCGTAATGGAACGCACCTCTTTGATCGAATCAATAATCAGTTTGGCTTGTGTGGAAGGCTCACCTTCGCAACCTTGACCAAAACTAATGATGGATTCCGGTGTCTTCAAATGTTCCAGCATAACTTCTACAATTTCTTCGACGCGAGGACGGAAGTTCATTCTTGTCTGCGGAGATACGAAGCCACTGTCATCTGGCTGTTCAGATATACACCCAAAGCAACCCGCATTACAAGAATAAGATACCGGAACTCCCCCCTCCCAGCGATTCAGGAATGTGTTCGAGGAAGTAAGGCATTCGTAGCCAAGCGCACAGTTAGACAAATGTTGGTACAGCCGATTTTCGGGATATTGCTCCGTCATCCGCTGAACACCCAATTTAACTTGATGGCGGTCACAGTTTTCCGGATTCCACTTGGACGGACTGTCACTCTGCTCAGCCGTTACATAAAATGCTCCGTCTTTCCAGACTACGGCCGAATAACCGAACAAGGGAAGCTTGTACTCCTTATCGGTCTTCACATATCCCGGCAGGCACAAGCGTGTAAAACCTTGCGGCAATAAAGCCCCTACTGCTTGCATATCTCCGGGAAGAGAAACCATTTCCCCTGTTTCAGGGTTCATACCGACCGGGCGAGTGCTGGGCAGGCTTACCAATGTAGCTCCTTCCGGTAACGGAATAAGCTCATCCTCCATGATTTCAACAATCATGTCTGCACTACGTGCAAGCCCATACAAAGAAGCATGATCATATACATTGCCTTTTTCGTCGGCATACACCAAATACATTTTGGAGCTCCTTTCGCTCCGTTAAGCCTACGCCATTAACAAAATGAATGATAACGACTGTGTACTTACGGAACAGATAAAATACATGAATGGGTTTTAGTTGGTTGAGGCCGGGACTGAGGCTGTGGTAGAACGCGTAGTTCTCCGTTGTTGCCCACCAGAACTGCTTTGCGAGCCACCAGAAGAAGGTGCCGCCAAATCAAACGAAGCCAGAAATTCAGCATTAGTCTTGCTATTACGCAGCTTTTTGAGGAAGCCTTCCACAAAATCATGGCTTTCCGTCATATTTTTACGAATGGCCCAGATCGTATCCAATTCTTCCTTGTTCAACAACACTTCCTCACGGCGTGTGCCGGAACGACGAATATCAATCGCAGGGAAGATACGACGTTCTGCCAGCTTGCGGTCCAAATGCAACTCCATGTTGCCTGTACCTTTAAACTCTTCATAAATGATATCGTCCATGCGTGATCCTGTATCAATCAGCGCTGTAGCAAGAATCGTCAAGCTACCGCCTTCCTCCACATTCCGAGCCGCACCAAAAAAGCGTTTTGGACGGTGAAATGCCGCCGGATCAATACCCCCACTCAAAGTACGACCAGAAGGAGGAATAACGAGATTGTACGCACGAGCCAAACGCGTGATGCTATCCAACAGGATGACAACATCCTTTTTATGTTCTACGAGACGTAGCGCACGCTCCAACACGAGTTCTGCCACTTTGATGTGATTTTCAGGAAGTTCGTCAAATGTAGAGGCCACAACTTCACCTTTAACAGAACGCTGCATGTCGGTCACTTCTTCAGGGCGTTCATCAATCAACAAGACAAAAAGCTCGATCTCGGGATTGTTGGTAGAAATGCTATTGGCAATTTCTTTGAGGAGAAGCGTCTTCCCAGCTTTGGGAGGTGCTACAATGAGTCCGCGCTGTCCAAGTCCGACAGGGGCCAGTACATCCATAATTCTCGTAGACAAATGGTTGGGGGAAGTTTCAAGGACTAATTTGGTTTGCGGATACAGTGGAGTCAGTGCAGGAAAGTGTAGCCGCTCAGCAGCTTGCTCAGGACTTCTTCCATTGACGGCGTTAACTTGAAGCAATCCAAAATATCGTTCATTCTCTTTTGGCGTTCGGCACTTACCGGAAACAAGATCGCCTGTTCTCAAGTCAAACTTGCGGATTTGTGAAGCAGAGATGTAAATATCTTCGGTACTCGGGAGATAATTGATCGGCCTCAGAAAGCCGTAACCTTCAGGAAGGATTTCCAGAACCCCTTGCATAAACATCAATCCGCTCTTCTCAGCTTGTGCACGCAGGATAGCGAAAATTAGTTCTTTCTTCTTGAGCGTTCCGTAGTACGGGATCTGGTATTGCTTGGCCAGCTTGTACAGGTCGGTCAGCTTCATTTCTTCCAGATCGGAAATTTGCAGATCCATATAATAACCACCTATTCAATTATTAAGTCCATTCATACATCTAAATGATAGACAATGATATCATAAACACCATTAACATAATTTTAACCAAAACAAATAAAGTTATGCAGCCATCTGCCTGGATTATACCGAATTATTCCGGTTTTCCGATAATTGATTGTTAGGTATGAACCACAATCTTTTATCAAGCAGCGGCTGCACAGGTGTTGCCCGTTCTATCGCTTTCGTTCCGGGAGTTCGAAAAAATTGCACGGCTTAATTATTCAGTCTGCCGCCATACATCCGCGCCCAAAAGACGCAGGTTAGAGACAAGGTGATCATAACCACGGTCAATGTACTCGACACCCGTCACCTCGGTTACGCCTTCGCTTACTGTAAGTCCAGCAATGACAAGGGCCGCTCCGGCGCGCAGATCTGCCGCTTTTACTTTAGCTGCATTCAATCGACCACCCTCTATAATGGCAGACCGACCCTCTACGCGAATTTTAGCCCCCATACGCACCAGCTCAGGGACGTGCTTAAAACGACTGCTGTACACAAAATCGCTCAATACACTGACACCCTGCGCTTGGGTAAGCAAGCTGGTCATGGGAGATTGTAAATCTGTGGCGAATCCGGGGTATATCAAGGCTTTAACGTCGACATGTTCATAAGAAGGTGCACCCAGTACGCGAATACTTTCATCATATTCCTCGATACCGATGCCCATTTCCTGCATTTTTGCAGTGAGAGCCTCCATATGTTTGGGGATTACGTTGTCAATCAATACATTTCCACGGGTTGCCGCAGCAGCAATCATGTATGTGCCCGCTTGTATACGGTCAGGTATGATGGAATGACGGCAGCCATGTAGCTCCGACACACCTTCAATTCGAATCGTCTCCGTACCGGCGCCTTTAATAATGGCCCCCATAGAGTTTAAAAGGGTTGCTACATCTATAATCTCAGGCTCTTTAGCCGCATTTTCGATAATTGTGGCGCCTTTGGCACGTGCTGCCGCCAGCATAATATTAATGGTAGCGCCTACGCTGCTAACATCCAAGTAAATCTTGGTTCCGCGCAGTTCTTTGGCGTGCAAATGAATAGCGCCGTGCTCGTTCGTAACCGTGGCACCCAGCGCTTCAAAACCTTTGATATGCTGATCAATGGGCCGGGGTTCGAAATTGCACCCTCCTGGCAAACCGATGATCGCTTCCTTGAATCTGCCCAGCATGGCTCCCATCATATAATAAGAGGCTCGTAATTTCTTAACAGGCCCATTCGGCATAGGAATGGATTTAATAGAGGATGGATCTATTTTCATCTGGCTACCTTCCCAGGCAACCGTTGCACCAAGTTCCTCCAGTATCTCGGAATACACCGCCACATCACTTAACAGTGGCAAATTGTCCAAAATGACTTCCGACTCTGCCAGAATGGCTGCGGGAATCAAGGCGATGGCACTGTTTTTGGCACCGCTGATGGAAACTGTACCCTGAAGCGGCCGTCCACCGGTGATCATCAATTTTTCCATAAGCTTGAGGGTCCCCCTACGTGTTTTGCAGTCGGTCAAACAATAATCTCGAATCAAAATTTTTAACTTTTTTAGTGGTGAAAATGGAAAGACACCGGCTAAGCGGTGTGCTTTCCATACCAAACTATTCAACTGTACAGATTTAAGTATTTTGTGCAGCAGAACTACAGCTACAACTAAGAAATACATCTAGCCTGTGCAGACGCACGACCAGTTTAACTTATTATTACGCTTTGTTGTTGGAACCGAACTCACGAATTTTACCGATAACGGTTTGTTTAATCGCTTCACGACCTGGAGCGATGAATGTACGTGGGTCATAAGCATCCGGTTTCTCAGCAAGCACTTCACGAACCACTTTCGCAAATACGATTTGGTTCTCAGTGTTTACATTGATTTTGGAAGTTCCCAAGGAGATTGCTTTTTTAATGTCATGTGTTGGGATGCCAGTACCACCGTGCAGAACGAGTGGAAGTTTGATTGCATTGCAGATCTCTTCCATTTCTTTGAATCCGAGGTTTGGCTCGCCTTTGTATGGTCCGTGTACGGAACCCAGTGCAGGTGCCAGTGTATCGATACCTGTTTCGTTAACGATACGCAGACAGTCGTCCAACTTAGCGTACATTACGTCGCCGACAACATCATCCTCTTGACCGCCAACCATTCCAACTTCAGCTTCAACAGAAACGCCTTTGGAATGAGCATATTCAACCACTTTTTTCGTTGTAGCAATGTTTGTGTCGATTGGGCTGTGGGAATCGTCAATCATAACGGATGTGAAACCAGCGTCGATAGCTTCTTTACATTTTTCAAAGCTGGAACCGTGGTCCAAATGGATCGCAACCGGAACGGTGATTTTCATGTCATGAATAAGACCTTCTACCATTTTAACTACAGTGTAGAATCCACCCATGTGACGTGCTGCGCCTTCAGAAACACCCAGGATTACTGGGGATTTTTCTTCTTCAGCAGCGCCCAAAATAGCTTGAGTCCACTCCAGGTTATTAATGTTGTATTGACCTACTGCGTATTTTCCTTCGAGTGCTTTGTTCAACATGTCTTTCATAGATACCAATGGCATGGTTACAGTCCTCCTAAAGGTGTTTGGGTTTGTCTATATTTTTAGCCGACATCACATACGGGCTTATTATACCACAACCCATGTTAAATACTAAACAAGCTTTTGCATATCAACACATACAAAAATCACGCTCAGGACGCCGTTTTTCGATAGAATTGTATAAGGAGAGGATTTACTTTCAGTATTTCCCATAATCACAAACAAAAAACCCTGTTGTGTTAACAGAGTTCTCAACCACCGTGACTCACCTAGTCACCTCTGAGTTGTTTGTTCACAGCAATCCGCATTTCGTCAATATCAAAGGGCTTGGTAAAATGCATTAGCGCACCTAGCTCCGTCGCCTCTTTAATCATGTCCAGTTCTCCATATGCTGTCATCATAATAACCTTGATATCGGGATTCATGGTTTTTAGATGTTTCAGAATTTCGAGTCCGTCCATACCTGGAATTTTCATATCGAGCAGAACCAGATCAGGTGGTTCCTTCTCAACAATTTCAAGTGCAATTTTCCCGTTCGCCGCCTGAAAGGTCTCATAACCCTCACTTCCGAACACTTCCATCAGTAAAATCCGTATTCCATTCTGGTCATCGACGATTAATACTTTCTTCTTTTCCAATGTTTTAACCTCCTAAGATCTTAAAACGAGGATCATGCAGCTATTGCCATAACAGCGTCCGATGACGTACAATATCCGTCCCATACCTAAAACTATATTCGCTCCTGCAAAAAGAAAATCCTTCTCTAATACATAATTGTGGAATATTCTTTCATAATCAGGAAGCATGGGATAAAAAAAGACCTCCCGTAGGAGGTCTTTCAAGCCGTAGCATTAACCTTGAAGCTGCAATGCTGCCTTTACAAATTCACGGAACAAAGGCTGCGGACGATTCGGACGGGAAGTAAATTCCGGGTGGAATTGTACCGCCAGGAACCACGGATGCTCAGGAAGCTCCACGATTTCCACCAAGCGCCCATCCGGTGAAGTACCGGAAATACGAAGACCCGCTTTTTCAATAACTTCACGATATTCGTTATTGAATTCGTACCGATGACGGTGTCTTTCGTACACCAGCTCGTCGTTGTAGCAAACAGAAGCCAGGGAGCCTTCCACCAGTTTGCATGGATACAAGCCAAGACGCATCGTACCGCCCAGATCTTCGATGTCTTTTTGGTCGGGAAGCAAGTCAATGACAGGATAATCCGTTGCCGGGTTAATTTCCGAGCTGTTGGCTCCTTCGAGACCAGCCAGGGAACGTGCAACCTCAATGACAGATACCTGCATACCCAGACAAATACCGAAGAACGGAATTTTTTGCTCCCGTGCATAACGGATAGTACTAATTTTGCCTTCAATTCCGCGATCGCCGAAGCCACCTGGTACGAGAATGCCGCCAATGCCGCCCAGCATGTCAGCTACGTTCTCGTCCGTCACTTCTTCAGCGTTCACCCAACGGATTTTTACGTCTGCATTCGCATCAAATCCAGCGTGCGAAAGTGATTCAACCACACTTAAATAAGCATCATGTAATGCAACATATTTACCAACAATAGCAATTTCAACCGTTTTATCCAGCTTGCTGATTCGATCAACTAACCCTTCCCATTCGGTCATATCTGGTGCAGGTGTTGTCAGCTTGAGATGGTTAACTACGATTTCGTCCAAGCCTTCTTCACGTAGGTTCAACGGAACCTCGTAGAGGGTTGAAGCATCGCGGCATTCTACCACTGCATTCGCATCAATATCGCAGAACAATGCAATTTTAGCCTTCATATCGGAGGACAGTTCATGCTCTGTACGGCAAACAATGACATTCGGTTGGATGCCGATGCTGCGCAGTTCTTTTACACTGTGCTGGGTTGGCTTGGTTTTAACCTCACCAGCAGCTTTAATATAAGGAATGAGCGTTACGTGAATATACATCACATTTTCGCGCCCAACTTCGCTTTTGAGCTGACGAATAGCTTCCAAAAATGGCAAGCTCTCAATATCGCCCACAGTACCGCCGATTTCTGTAATAATTACGTCCGAACCCGCTTCACGGCCTGCACGGTACACGCGCTCCTTGATTTCGTTCGTAATATGAGGGATAACCTGCACCGTACCGCCCAGATATTCTCCGCGACGCTCTTTGCTGATTACGCTGGAATATACCTTGCCTGTTGTGACATTGCTGTTCTTGGACAGATTAATATCAATAAAGCGCTCATAGTGTCCCAAGTCAAGGTCCGTTTCCGCACCATCATCCGTTACAAACACTTCACCGTGCTGGTAAGGACTCATCGTACCCGGATCGACATTCAGGTAAGGGTCAAATTTTTGAATCGTTACCTTCAGTCCCCTGTTCTTCAAAAGCCTCCCCAGTGAAGCTGCCGTAATCCCTTTGCCCAAGGAAGACACAACCCCGCCTGTCACAAAAATATACTTTGTCACTGTTCAAAACCCTCCTAGATAAGATGCAAAATTCAGGCGACATTATGATGTTATCGTAACCCGTTTGCACGGATTATCATCCATGAAGAAGGCAGCGGAATCATTTTCCATGTCCGCCGCCCTTAGCCTTCTTTCATGAGTGAAAACACCCCTATAAAAAACAAAAAAGCACTCCCGTAGTACGGGGCACTTTTATAAAAAAAGCAAACATATAAGTGAATCAATCATAAGCCCAAGCAATAGTTTACCCCGTGTCCAATCCGCTGTCAAGGAAGTTATATGTGTTAATTTGTCCATTGAACCAGATTGGAGAGAATCCACCTGAAAGCTTTAAATCAGAAGAGGTTTTCAATAAAACGGTCATGAAAAAGGGGAGAACGCATCTCCCCTTGCAGCCTGTTCCTAACGAAGTGAATCGTCGTCTTCCGTCGACTCATCGTCATTTTCATCTTCTGAATCTTCCTCATCACTGAGGTCCTCGTCGTCTATAACCACGTCTTCATCACTATCATCATCATCTTCTCCGTCGAACAGCTCGTCTTCGCCGTCCTCGTCTTCGCTATCTGCATCGAAGTCGTCATCAGAGTTGTATGTTTCTTCTTCATGATAGTCATCTTCGTCGTCATCGTCTTCGTCGTTAATAATACGAGGACGCTTGGCGCCTGTCAGGGCATCTTCGGATTTATCTACCGGATACCAACGTTTCAAGCCCCACAGATTCGTACCGACACAGGCAAAACGCCCGTCAATGTTGATTTCAGTATATAGCTGAGCAATAACGTCATTAATTTCTTCGTCAGACAAGCCGCGCAATTTGGCGACTTCCTTCATCAGGTCACGGTAATAATATGGAGTATTGGCTGCTTTCAATACCATAAATGCCAAGTCCACCATTGGAGTCTCGTGGACTTTCTCCGGGTCAATCTTCAAGTTGAGTGGGGTACTCACCTAGGGACACTTCCTCTCACACGTAATTCACAAGAACATGTTTCAGAGCATACACGATACATGCAATACTAACATATCCATTATCAAAACTAAGTAAAACCTATTTGGAAGCAAATTGCAAGTTAAAGATGGGTATCGTCATAATTTCCAGGAATATCCCCCTAAACAAGACGGCACACGTAAAAAGACGGGGTCCCCCCCGTCTTCGACTGTACCCGCTTCGGGAGAACCCCCCAAAGTTGTTGCACAAGAGCTTATGCCCTCCATGTATCGTATGTGTCCACATCCACTTTGACACGACAAGCAGGCCTATTTACTTAAAAAAGGGGCAGGTTTCCCATGCCGCAGCTGACGCTTGCTCATACTATACCTCAGCATGGCTCATCGGAGGGGGACCGTCTCAAATGGACTATCCGGATTTTTTGCAGCGTTTGCATGAGGGTATTTCGGAGCCGTCCGGCAGTGGACGGAACAAACAGATTATCACGTTCGATAAGCCTCACCAATACCGGGAATGCCTGTCCTATCTCAGGAAGCTGAAACCCGAGCTTGCGGGATTACGGCAAGTACAACCGGCCAGACTAATCCGTGCTTTAATCGCTCCGCTTTCAGGGGGAGACAGGCTGGGCAAATATCACAACGGTGTTACCGTTGAAGAAGATACCCGCATGAAGGTTCACGCTGAAACTGCTCATATACCAAAAGCAGAGAAGAACCTTTCCATGCCATGGGGAGTCAAACAGGTACGTGCATACAAGGCTTGGCCTTCCTCGACAGGGAATCGGGTCAGAATCGGTGTGATCGACACAGGAGCGGATTTTCAACATCCTGATCTTCGCCATTCTCTCGCCAGAGGTATTAATTTGCTTAACCGAACCATGCTACCCTATGACGATAATGGCCATGGTACTCATATTGCTGGAACTATCGCGGCGTCCAACTATGACGAAGGTATGGTGGGCGTAGCACCACGAGCTTTAATTCATCCCGTAAAAGCATTTGATCATAATGGAGCCGCCTACGTCTCCGATATCATTCTTGGTATCGACTGGTGTGTATTAAATCGTGTCGATATCATCAATATGAGCTTTGGTATGAAGTCGCGCAGCAAGGCATTACTTGATATGGTGAATAAGGCATATCATAACGGCATCGTCGTTGTAGCGTCCTCAGGAAACGAGGGCAAGCGCCGAAGTATTGACTACCCCGCCCGCTATTCCCAGACGATCTCAGTGGGGGCTACTGACAAATACAGACGCATTGCACCTTTCAGCAACCGAGGGCAATTTGTAGACGTGTACGCACCTGGCGAAAAGATCACATCCTCCTGGATCCATGGCAAGCATCACGAAATGAGTGGTACCTCTATGGCTACTTCCCATGTGACCGGAAGCATCGCACTTCTCCTTTCACTGAGGCCGGAACTGGGGCCTGGAGAAATCAAGGCGTTGCTTAAGCGTACCGCCACACCACTACGCCTGCGCAAAAGCGCTGGACGTAGCTCTATCTCGACCAAACTTGGCGAAGTCGATGCCTTCCGGTTGATGCAGGAGGGCACAAAGTGAATGATGATGTGATGCTAAACCTCTAGTGTATCGCCTGGCTCCAGAGAGTGAACTTTTCTGGAAGGACCTTCACATCCACTATTTTCTTCTCTTATCAACTCATCTCGTACCAGGTCAGTCTGCAGCTTCGGCGCATGAACGAGTACAACCTGTTTGCTAGGCAGCTCCTTCAGCATTTGCCGCACATCTGATAATCCCTGATGCACCTTATAAATCAAATGCCGAGCTACACAGCTGTTATTTTGATCCACACGTTCCAACAGATATTTGCCAAAAGAACCATGTGGAGCATGCCCGGTCAATATAACACTGTTGCTGATTCTTTCTCCGCTATCATTACCCTCCCCCATGTTGCGGTTATCCGATAGATACTGATAGTACCAGCGCGCCTGTGGGGAATCCATCATGCCGTCTCTTGTTATGATAATAGCCGTTGGGTTCTGTTCCAGCAGACTCACTCGTTCCGCAGCATCACGAGGCACGAAGACCCTGTCACTGTTTAGCACATGTTTTATTCGCGCTAGAGCTTCCGGACGCAGCCATTCTTTCCAGCGGTTTAACTGTTTCAATCCCTGCCATATGTCGTGCTCTACAATCATTGCCTGTTCAGGGAATTGCTCACTAGCCCATACGATCATGTCCTGTCCTCTGCCAAAGGCAGGCACCGGCAACAACACATGGCCACCAGACCATAGTATCCGCTCCATCTCGACCCTCAGCCGCTCCAGCTTAACAGGCTGCGGGTCTATATCCATGCCATACGCATTGTCCATAATGGATATGTCCGCTAGATTGGGCTCTGACTTCCATTCAGGCAGGTCATGCGGCCCCTCCCCAACACCCAAGTCTGGCGCATCGGCTGCAAGAAGCTCAGATTCGCGGCTGTAATCTCCAGAAAAAAACAACCGCTTCCCTTCCATTTCTACCACATACCATACTGCACCAGCCAAATGTCCACTGCGTCCCCACATAATTCTCATACCCGGACAAGCCTCAACCCACTCTCCTGCTGGCGCCTCATCTTCGAGATAGCGATAAGCAATGGATTGGATGTTCTGTTCGTCGTATGGCAGTTCTGCTCCTCTTGATTCAACATAAGTATGCCAGGAGCGAAAATAGGAGCCTAACTGCTCAGCAGTGGCCTTGGTCGTCCAGACCTCCCCCTGGTATCCATACTTGTACAGTAGGGGGAGTGCCATGGAATGATCCTCATGTGCATGAGACAGCAATACAGTGGTCAGTCTCTCCGCCTCCTGCGGTGGGAAAACCGGGTATTGTCCGGTTCCTTCCTTTTTCACGCCACAATCCAGCATGACGCGATGCTGTTTTCCTTCAAAAACATAGCAGGAACGGCCATGTTCGCCCGCCCCTCCCCAAATCCTAAGCTTGGTCATGATTATTTCCACTTTCTTCGCGAGTTTAAGCTTTCCATTAAGATCAGTAGCAACGTGGTCATTCCGACCGATATGACAGCCATCGCCATCCCAAGCGACACCTGTCCCTGTTCAAATTGTGCAAATATGTAGGTTGCTGACGTCTGAACGGATGGTGGCAAAATCAGTAATGATCCTACCAATTCGCGTGAAGCAATGGTAAATGTCATCATCCAACCAGCGAGCATTCCCGGTACAATCAGCGGCAGTACAATCCGGCGGAATATATAAGACGGTCGCCCGCCAAATACCTGCCCCGCCTGAAAAAGGCCAGCGTCCACCTGTGTAAAGGCGCTTTTGACATACTGCACCGTATAAGGAACAAACAAGATAACATACGTCAGAATGACCATACCGTATGTGTTATACAACGGGATCGGCATCCATGGTGAGTTCCACCACAAAATCAGGCCCACCACCATAACAATTCCCGGCACCGTATTCGGAAGCAAACTAAATGCATCAACCGTCCGTTGGATTCTTGTGCGTGAGCCGCCAATGACAAGTGCAAACCAAGTGCCCAGCACCACAGCAAGCGTCGATGCGCCCAAAGAGAGAAATACGCTGTTCAGGAGCGCCTCCATACTCTCTGATCCCCAAGACAGCAGTTCCTTGTAAGAGTCGAGCGTCAAATTATCCCAGGCAAGTCCCATTCCCCTCAGCTTCATCGTCGAGGCTGAAAGAATTGAAAAATAAGGAATGCCAATGGACGCAATGAGCAACAATAGAATGAATGCAACACTCAGCCCCGTAGTCCAACCGGATATACGAAGACGGGACGGACGCGAACCTTTACCACCTACCAGCCTATACGTAAACTTCCGGTTGATCACCGACTGCGCATACCACATGAGCAGGCAGGCGGTTAACAGCACCGAGGCCATCGAGGTCGCTTTGCTAAAATCTATGGGCCAGCTAGAAATGTATTTGTGGATTTCTGAAGTCATGACCTCATACCCGATACGTCGCCCAAAGGTAGCGGGGGTGCCAAACTCGGCAATCGTTTTAACGAAAATGAGCAGCGCGCCCATTCCGTAAGTTGAAAGCAGCAGCGGTAAAATGATTCGACGGAATCTGTACAGAAAGCCGCCGCCCATTACGGCACCCGCCTCCTCCAGACTCCCGCCAATCCTCACCAGCGCCCCGCGCAGCAGCAGGTACAGGAATGGAAATAGATGTAGGCTCATGATCATCACCATGCCACCAAGGCTAAAGAAGGATGGCGTTAAGAAATACAGGTCCGGGAACAACTGCTCCAGATATCCGTTTTTTTGCATAAACAGAATCCAGCCCATGGACCCGATATAGGGCGGGGTCATAAACGGAATTAGCAGCACGACATCCAACCAGCGCCAGTGCGCAAGACGAGTGTTGGACATGATCCAGGCTAGCGGAAGTGCAAGTACCGTTGTTCCTGCAATCACACAGATACCTAGCCAAATCGAGCTGAATAGCACTCCCGCAAATGGTGAAGCAGCTAACGTTCGAAAAGGTGCATCCCACTGAAATTCTTCATCAACATACACACTTTGGATAAAGATTTGCAGCAACGGCATCACAATCAAGAAAAGAAGCGCGATCAGAGCCAGCGTCAGACACCACGCTCTGATGTGTTTAACGGATAAGCCTCCCATCGGCTTATTTGAACATTTGCGTGAACTTCTCTGTCACGTCTGATCCATGTTCGCCCATCCATTCCCAATTGGTCTTCAGCAATGGGATCTCGTCCAGATTGGCACGCTTGTCAGCTTTGATATCCGTGCGGCCCGGGAGTAAGGAGGCATCCGCTACTAGTTTCTGTGCGTCGTCCGACAACAGATAGTCAATAAATGCCTTGGCATTCTGCTCATGCTGCGTTGACTTGAGAATTGCAGCAGGACGTGGGCTGATGACGGTTCCCTCTGTTGGATAGACGATGTCAATCGGCTCGCCTTTGGCTTTAGCCTTGTAGGTCATGTAATCGACCGCAGCAACGACTATACCTTTAGCTCCGGTAATCACGGGGTCCAGCGCTTCCTGATTGGCACCAGCCATGGCCACACCGTTTGCCTTGTACTGCTCAAACAACGTCCAGCCTCCATCGCCCTTGGCGCTCAGATAGCCTGTCATAAAGTCCAATGCTGAGCCGGACAGTGATGGGTCGGGGATGTTAACCTGATCCTTGTACTCAGGCTTCGCTAAATCGGCCCATGAAGTTGGTGGTGTTTTCACCAGCTTTGTGTTATACGCAATGCCCAGAGCAGAAGCACTGGTACTGAAGTAGTTGCCCTCCTTATCGGACCAGTCTGGATTTAGCTTGTCCGCGTTTTTGGCATCCGGGTAAGGCAGTGTTAGTCCTTCCTTTTTCAAGCCTTGTACAGACGGAAGCGATGCCAGCACAACCACGTCCGCTACCGGATTCGTCTTCTCGGCTTCCATACGGGCCAAAATTTTTCCTGTCGTTCCCTGAAACAACTCTACCTTCACTCCGCTCTGCGCCTCATATCCTGCTATCAGCTTTTTCGCCAGTCCATCCGGGCCTGCGCTGTAGACCACCAACTTCTGATCGGTGGATGCCGCCTCCGCTTGTCCTGCTGATCCATTAGCTGGCGCCCCATCCTTGGTTGGCGTTGCTGTTCCGCAACCCGCCACAGCGAGTCCAAAAGTCAAGGTTAATGCGAGCATCGTCCCTTTTTTCCATCCTGTACGAAAAACATGCCTATTCATCATCTTATATACCCCTTTTCCCTATGCTTCAAGTTGGTGGATGTGTTGCGGTGATACCCAAATGTTCATTTGTTGACCTATGGGCAAGCGGATGGAATGATATGCAGTCCATTGCTCGCCGCTCTCGGCTAGTATACGAATTTCATAACGATCGCCGACATAGCTGACATGCAGGATCTCTACTGTAAAAGCGTGCTGATCCGCTTGCTCCTGTTCCCAACGGACATGTTCAGGACGAAATAGTGTCCGTTCCAACTCCAGCCAGTTGGATTTGCCGATAAACCTCGCCACCTCTGGATGAGCTGGGCAACCGTAGATCACCTCTGGTGTTCCGGTCTGCAAAATATGTCCACTTTTCATAACAACCACTTCATCAGACATGGACATGGCCTCGATCTGATCATGGGTGACATATAGGGCGGTCAGCCCCAGATCGCGCACAAGCGACAACATCTCAATGCGCATCTCCTCCCGTAGCACCGCATCCAGCGCACTGAGAGGCTCGTCGAACAACACCAGTCGAGGCCGGATAGCAACCGCTCTTGCGAAGGCAACCCGCTGCTGCTGACCACCGGACAGCTGATGAGGATACCGATCCTCCATCCCTGACAATCTGACCATGTCGAGCGCCTCCAGCACCACTGTCCGCAGTTCCTTGTCTCGGGCGCTGGCAAACCCTTTCCCCCGCTTGCCCGCACGCAGGCCGAAGGCCACATTTTCAAACACCGTCATATGCGGCCACAGAGCGAAATCCTGAAAGACCATACCAAAGTGGCGGAGATGGGCGGGAATATCCTTTTTGCGTTCAGTCGAAAAAAGAATTTCCTCTCCCATCGTGATTGTGCCGGTATCCGGTGTCTCCAGACCAGCAATCAAGCGCAAGAGCGTTGTTTTCCCACAGCCGGACGGTCCGAGCAGTGTTGTGAATTTGCCCCGGCGTACGACCAGATTCGTCTCATGCAGCGCTGTTATTTGGCTGAAGGTCTTACTTAATCCGTGAATATACAGATCCTGATTCATCGCATTACCTGCCTGTTCTTCTGACTGACCCCAGTGTAAAACTTGAATTCGCAAGCTGTGTTATTGGAAAGTTAAAACAAAATTAATTATTTCAATGAATTGTGTTAACACTCATAGATTTAATCTATATAGAGGGGATTGATGCTGCTACCCCTACAAATAGGCATGATTGTTCGATTAACCTGAAAGCGAGGCATTCTAAGTGAATTTAAGTCTTCTAAAGTTACATATTGTAGAACTGCTGAATAAGCACCATAAAATTACCACGGTCGCCGAGCTTCTTGGCCTAAAGCAACCCACTGTTACTTTTCATATGAAAAATCTGGAGCGTGAATTCGGCGTAAAGCTGTTTGACACACGCATGGGCAAAATCATCCTGACGGATGCTGGAAATGCGCTACTGCACTATGCCAGCAAAATTAATGCACTGGCTGCCGAAGCTGAGCGAGTCGTCCGCGAGTTCGATACGCTCCAGCGGGGAAGCATACGTATTGGCGCAAGCTATGTACCCGCTACCTACTTGCTTCCTGCTGTGTTGCACCGCTTTGCCCGTGAGCATCCGGGCATTCACATCGCCTTGTCTGTGAAAACTGCGCCCGTGATCAAGGACATGCTCGCTCGTCACGAAATTGATCTTGGCATCATTTCGGCAGAGCCGTTTCAATCCCCAACGCTACTCTCAGAATCCTTGGGCGAAGATGAACTGATGCTCATCTGCTCACCCACTCATCCGCTCGCCAACGAAACCGATTTGACACCCGAGCTTATCGCTTCTTCCTCCTTCGTATTACATGGCAAGGATTCCAGCACACGCCACGTGACCGACAAATGGCTGGAGCGTGGGAGTCGGCGACTTCCCTCCTATCTGGAGTTGGATTCACTGGAAGCCATCAAACAGGCGGTTATGCTGGGAGAACACATCTCCTTTGTCTCTCGCATTGCCGTTCAGTCAGAGGTTGAGCGGGGCTTACTGGTTGTAAGACCTATTCCGGGGCAGTCTGTTGAGCGGTATATTTATATGGTCAGCAACAAAGACCGCCATCGCTCGGCGCTCATTCACAGATTCACCGAATATTTATCATGGAACCAAGATTAAATCTTACCTGTCATATAGAAATTATGTCTTTTTTTTACCGGAGTACCCTCTTGCTTTGACATACGACTGACAATACACCCGTAAAGTGTAGCGTGTAACCTATTCGGACGAACAGGAGAGGATGAAATGAAAACAGGCCTTCGTATCACCCAATTGATGTCGGTAGTAGCTCTGAGTGCAGTACTGCTCGTAACAGGATGGAAAGGAGCAGAACCGGTACAAGCTGCCGCCAATGCCACACCAAGCTATGAGGTGAAGCTACTACTGGATACGGCTCAGGTGCTCAATGCGGATGGCTCATTAAAAAGTGGCATCGTGAACGAGTTTCAAATTAGCGACGATGCACAACGATTGAGCGTCGAGTATTTTGATACAAATTCATTGCAATTAAATGACGAGGGCTGGAACGTGAGGTTTCGCAAAAAAGAGGACAAAAAAAATATGAATTAACCTACAAAAAGCGCTATACGGTCACAAATGGAAATATCGACGCGGCGCTCACCCAAGCGAATAAAGAAGGGTTCAGCGCATCTGATGATAATTATGAGGCTGAGGTGGATTGGGGATACAGCAAGCAAACACTAAGTTTTTCCAATGATAAAAAAACAAACGCCTCCAAAGGATTGGCTCTGCCTTCCCCAGATCAAGCATTAAAGCAACTACAGGATAATCTTCCGGGCAAGCTGCAAAACTGGAAATCCAGCAACTGGGGCAAGAAAACTCTGGCAGACTCCAGAGTACGCGGTCCGGTACAGGTCAGCAAATATGAAGGTAGCTTTCAGGGACTGGATACCGACGTTGAAATATGGCCTATTCGCAGCGCAAACGGATCAGGTACAGAAAATATTATCGAAATCTCCTTCAAAACCTCGGATTACAGTGTTGCCGCCAGCAACCGCACCAAGCTGATGAACCTGTTGCAATCCAAAGGATGGCTGGTTCCCGCCGATTCCCTGAAAACGAATTTGGTACTGGAACGCTACTAAGCTAATCCAACATAAAAAGGAACCGAGGCGCCAACCTGTTGAGAGTGGCGCCTCGGTTCCTTTTATTATTATTTATATGACTACAAGGTCATGATGTTAAAGTTGCTTGCTTACATACGTTCCGGTGCAGACACGCCCACCAGCTTCAGTACGTTGGCAATGGTCGTGCGCACCGCACCAAACAACGCCAAGCGTGCCTGCGTTTGAGCGGCATCCTCTGTAATGACGCGCTCTGCCTTATAGTAGCTGTGGAACAATGAAGCCAGCTCGTAGACATAGCGAATCATACGGTGTGGTGCAAAGTTTGCAGCCGCCACCGATACTTCCTCCGGCAGCTCGCCGATTTTGCGGAGCAAATCGTATTCATGCTCAGCCGTCAGCTTGGACAAGTCAACTTCCGCCAACGGCAGCACAGCAATCCCCTGCTCTTCAGCTTGACGATATACGCTGCATGCACGTGCGTGCGCATATTGTACGTAGAATACTGGATTCTCATTGGAAGTGGAAATCGCCAAATCCATGTCAAAATCCAGGTGCGAATCCATGCTGCGCATAGTGAAGAAGTAACGGATCGCGTCTACACCCACTTCTTCCATCAGATCTTCCATCGTCACGGCCTTGCCAGTACGTTTGGACATTTTTACTTTTTCCCCATTTTGGAACAAGCTGACCATTTGGGCAATCAACACTTTAAGCTTATCCGGGTCATTACCCAGTGCTTCCATTGCTGCCTTCATCCGTGGAATATAGCCATGGTGATCCGCTCCCCAAATGTTGATGATCGTGTCATACCCACGAGCATATTTATCGCGATGGTAAGCGATATCCGGGGTCAGGTACGTATATGTACCGTCATTTTTGATCAAGACACGGTCTTTATCGTCGCCGTACTTGGTCGTATTCAGCCATGTAGCTCCGTCCTTCTCGTAAATCTCTTCACGGTCACGCAGCTCATTCAGCGCTTTAAGCACTTCACCATTTTCATACAGCGACGTTTCGCTGAACCAGGAGTCAAAAGGTACACGGAACAGCTCCAGATCACGCTTAATCTTGTTTAGTTCCTTTTCCAGACCGTAGTCACGGAAATAAGCAGCACGATCTCCCGGTTCCATGGACAACAGAGAATCGCCCTTTTCGGCCACCAGTTCCTTGGCAAACCCGATGATATCCTCACCATGGTAACCATCCTCCGGCATCTCCGCAGGCTGTCCCAGCTCCTGCAAATAACGCGCTTCAATAGAGCGGCTCATGTTGTAAATCTGGTTGCCCGCATCATTAATGTAGTATTCACGAGTTACTTTGTATCCGGCAAAATCAAGCACGTTGCAAAGAGCATCCCCTACGGCTGCACCACGTGCATGACCTAAGTGAAGGCTACCTGTCGGATTGGCGCTGACAAACTCGATTTGTACCTTTTTGCCTGCACCTTCCTGTATACGCCCGTAATCTGCCCCCTGCTCCTGCACTTGTCCAATGACTGCGTACAGGTAGCTCTTGTTCAGGCGGAAGTTAATAAAACCCGGTCCAGCGATTTCCGCACTTTCAATAGAAGCGGAAGCTAAATCCATATTCGCGATTAAGTCTTCAGCGATTTGCCGTGGGTTCTTCTTCGCAATGCGGGTGAGCTGCATCGCAACGTTGGTAGCCAAATCACCGTGTGACTTGTCCTTGGGCACCTCCAGCGTAATGGTCGGCAGCTCTTCGCGGCTCACGATTCCGGCAGCCAGCACCGCCGCCTCGATTGCTAAAGTCACCTTTTGATTAATAAGTTCCAGTGGATTGCTTGTCATGATTATTGCTCCTCCTGTATATGCAAACTGATGGCAAAATGCCCCGAGAAATCCTCAAATACGTACAGATCATAGGTCCAGCTCACATGTCCGCTGAATCCATCCATCCGAATATCAAGCTTCTGCGTATGCGCAGACATGTTCAGGTTTAAATAAGGCGAGCGGTAAAATCCAGGCAACCTGCGTCCCAGCGCAAACGACTGCTCTGATTGTACCTCACCGTGACGAATCAGCTTTAGCTCATCCGGTCCGATCTTGACTGTGTTCCGTGTCGTACCGCCCTCAGGACTTTCTTGCGGCTCATCGTACCTTATATATAGATGCTTCCCACGCACAATCGCTTCTCCGGGAAGTTCCTGTACCACATCTTCTCCGTCATGATGACTATGAAGACGGATTCGGACCTTTGCATTATGTGGCATGTATTCAAACTCCATTCTATTGCTATCCTACTGTACTACTATATCCAGTTCCCGATTGCAATTCAAATGAGTTTTTACAAAAAGATGCTTTCATCCAAAAAATTTAGCTACCTTAAGTCAGCTCCATCAGATGCTTGGCTAAAACTTTCAATGAATCGAGAGGCTAGAGAAGACATGTATTTATCCTTCATCCAGACAGCCGCCACACGTGTATGCAATTCTTCACACATAATTTCCTTAACGATTAACTGGTTATTGCTTCCGAGTGACAACGCAGACCGCGAAATCATACCGATCCCCAGCCCTTCATTAGCCCAATGAAGCGTGGTGCGAGCATCATCGTTTTTGCAAAAGAAATTTGGCTCAAAGCCATGCTTTATACAGGTATCGTGGATCAATTGTTCAAAGCGGCGATATACGATGAGCGGCCTGTTTTTCAAGCCAGACAACGGGATGGTCTTCTGTTCGGGGTTCCAGTCATGTTCTTCTGTCATCACTGCGATCATCGGTTCGGAGGACGCATATCTGCACCCTAAATCAGTGGTATTAAAAGGGGTTCTGACGATACCGACCTCGACAATTCCTTTGTTCAAAAGATCGAGAATCCTAAAGGTATTTCCCTCATGAATTTCAAATTTTACACCCGCATAGGTTTTATGAAATTCGGAAAGCCTGTCTTTCATTAGGGCTGCGCCGGAAGAGGAGACCGTTCCAATGGTAAGCGTACCCTTCATCCCCAAGGCAAAATCGTTAATTTCTCTCGTTGTGGCATCTGTCAGCTCCAGAATCTGCTTGGCCCTATTCTGTAAAATGATGCCGGCCTCCGTCAACTGGATGCTTCGCGAGCCTCGATGCACGAGCTTTACACCAAGCTCTTCCTCCAGTTGCATGAGCTGCTGACTTAAGGGAGGCTGTGCGATTTGCAGCTTTTTGGCTGCCGCTGTAATCTGTCCGGCCTCTGCGATCGCCAAAAAATACTTGAGATGTCTCAATTCCATCATTATGGCCCTCCGGTACTGATATATGTAAAACCTATACCTCTAATATATATTAAATATTATTCATATGGTTGGGGATATGACATAATCAAATTCAGATATGCTATTGCGGCATGAGGCTATATACATTATTTAGGTTAGGTGATGGTTTATTTGCTGAAATTTGCTGTTTTTTTGAAACCCTATAAAAAGGAAACGATTCTTGGGCCTCTATTTAAACTGATTGAGGCCATCTTGGAACTATTGCTGCCCACTATGGTTGCCTTAATGATCAATCATGGTGTAGGTAAAGGAGACACCCATTATGTTTGGCAGATGGGTCTTTTGATGTTACTCATGACTATACTGGGCTTTGGCAGTTCATTAGTGTGTCAGTTTTACGCAGCCCGTGCCTCCCAAGGATTCGGGACTACGCTGCGCAATACGATGTTTAAACATATTTCATCGTTTTCTTATGCTGATCTCGATAAGTTCGGTACGCCCTCGCTCATCAACCGGATTACGAATGATGTCAATCAACTCCAAACGGCTGTAGCGATGCTGATTCGTCTGGTCATTCGTGCTCCTTTTATTTGTATCGGGGCTATTATCATGTCCATGATCCTGGATTTCCGCCTGGCTTTGGTGCTGTTGGCGGCTACACCGGTTCTAGCTTTGATCCTGTATGTGGTCATTACGAAGGCTTCACCACTGTATCGTCGGTATCAAAAAAAACTCGATAAAATCGCTCTGGTACTTAGCGAAAATCTTACAGGCGTACGGGTCATACGCGCATTTGCCAAAAGAGGCGCTGAGCGAGTTAAATTCAAGGCCGCTTCGGATGACCTGACTCAGACCGCTATTCGTGTCGGACGTATTTCTGCTTTGCTAAGCCCTGCCACCTTGCTGGTGGTAAACGGAGCTATTATTGCAATCCTGTGGATCGGCGGCATCCATATCCAATATGGATCACTTACACAAGGGGAGATTATTGCCTTTATTAATTACATTACGCAAATTTTATTAGCTCTGATTGTGGTGACCAATTTAATTATTTTGTTCACCAAGGCTGCCACTTCAGCAGCGCGGATTCAGGAGGTCCTAGACACGCAAGCTTCGATTTCCGACACTGCTGCTACTTCTACATCTATAGACAGGGAGGGAACAAGTGGGCATGGCGCTGTACCAGCCATCTCTTTTGATCATGTTTCCTTTGGATACAATAAGACAGGACAACTGGCACTTAGTGATGTAGTCGTAAACATCTATCCCGGTGAGACGGTCGGCATCATCGGAGGGACAGGTTCGGGGAAATCCACTTTTGTGAATCTCATTCCCCGTTTCTATGATGCGGTAGAGGGTCGTGTGCAGGTTGACGGCATCGACGTTCGGCAGTATAAGCTTGAGCAATTGCGGCAGAAAATCGGTATTGTTCCTCAGAAGGCGCTGCTGTTCACTGGGACGATAGCGGATAATATCCGTTGGGGACATGAACACGCCACCGACGAGGAAGTCGCTCAAGCCGCAGCAATCGCGCAAGCGGATGAATTTATTTCTAACTTGCCGGAAAAATTCGATGCCCCGATCACCCGAGGAGGACTTAATCTATCGGGAGGACAAAAACAGCGACTTACCATTGCCAGAGCTATTGTAGGCAATCCGGAAATTCTGATTTTGGACGATTCCTCAAGCGCACTTGATTTTGCAACTGACGCCGCCCTCCGGAAATCGCTACGGGAAAAAAGCACCCGCATGACTGTCCTACTGGTCTCGCAACGAGTAAGCAGCGTACAGCATGCTGATAAAATCATTGTATTTGATGAAGGCCGGATTGTCGGAATCGGCACACATGATCAGTTGATGAGCAGCTCGGAGGTATATCAGGAAATTAATCGCTCCCAGCTCTCAACGCAGGAGGTGGACCAATGAGTGGCAAGGAAACCTGGAGAAGATTGTTAACCTATGTCGGTCAATATAAAACAACAACATTTTGGGTCATCGTCAGTGCGATTCTCAGCGTGCTTGCCAGTCTGATCGGACCCTACATGATTGGTCAAGCTATCGACCACATGGTGGATAAGGGAGCAGTGAATTTTAAAGGTATTGCACAGATTCTAGCTGGATTAGGCATTGTATATGTTGTAGGCAGTCTGTTTAGCTGGCTACTCACGTATTTGACGAACCGTATTGCTTTTCAGACCGTAAATGATATGCGGCGGGAGTTATTTGATCATTTTAATATCCTTCCGTTAAGCTTTCATGACACTCATCCGCAAGGAGACAGCATTAGCCGTTTCGTGAACGATATGGATGCTGTGTCGGATGGATTGCTGCAAGGATTTTCCACCTTGATTACCGGGATTATTACGATTATAGGCTCCATTGTACTCATGCTGTATATCAGTCCGATCATGACGTTGGTCGTATTGGTGTCTGCCCCGATCACATACGGTGTGGCACGGTTCATTACGACAAGGTCACAGCGTATGTTCCGCGAACAGGCCAAAATTTTAGGAAGCCTGAACGGTTACGTGGAAGAAATGATCGGCGGGCAACGGGTAGTTACTGCTTTTCATTATGAAAACCGCTCGCTTGAGGAATTTTCCGCCAGAAACGAACAATTGTATCAAGCCGGGGTGAAATCACAGTTTTACGGATCATTGTCCAACCCCTCCACCCGATTGGTGAACAACATGACTTTTTCAGTCACCGCCATGATTGGTTGTATCTCCATCATTTTGGGTGGGATCTCGGTAGGTGGATTGTCGAGCTTTCTGATTTATACCAATTTGTTCGCCAAGCCCTTTAATGAAATTACGGGTGTTCTCACCCAGTTCCAGGCAGCCACGGCTTCTGCTCAGCGCATATTTGCGATTTTGGACTCACCGCCAGAGCAGCCGGAAAAATCGAACGCCGTACAGCTGGAGCGCAGCAAAGGCACGATTCTTTTTGATCATGTCAAATTCTCCTATAACCCGGAACGTACGCTCATTACGAACTTTAGTTTAGAAGTTAAGCCAGGCACTCGTGTGGCCATTGTCGGGCAGACCGGAGCTGGCAAAACCACACTCGTCAATCTGCTCATGCGGTTTTACGATGTGGACAGCGGCTCGATATCCATCGACGGGGTGAATATCAACGACATGAGCCGGGACAGCCTGCGGACTAACTTTGGTATGGTGCTTCAAGATACATGGCTGTTCAGCGGAACCATTCGGGACAATATCGCTTACGGGAAGCCGGAAGCCACGGACGAAGAAGTCATCGCGGCTGCAACAGCTGCCAATGCGCATAGCTTCATCAAGCGACTGCCTCATGGCTACGATACGGTCATCAGCGGGTCAGGCGACAGCCTGTCGCAAGGCCAAAAACAGCTGCTTACCATCGCGAGGGTAATCCTCGTCGATCCACCTATGCTGATCCTGGATGAAGCGACCAGTAGCATAGACACTCTGACAGAAGCGCGTATCCAAAAAGCATTTATGAAAATGATTGCCGGACGCACCAGCTTTGTGATCGCCCACAGACTATCGACCATCCGCGAAGCGGATTTGATTCTATACATGAAAAACGGCGATGTCGTCGAAAGTGGTACCCATGAGGGGCTGCTTGCCAGCGGCGGCCATTATGCCTCGCTCTATAACAGCCAGTTTACTACGGCTTAAAAGGCTGACCGGATACGGTCGCATCAGTAAGGTCAACGTTCTTAAAAAAAGGTCGGTTGCTTTTTAAGCAATTGGCTTTTTTATTTTTCTTTGATAAATCCCCCCCTATATTATATAATAAAACGAGAACAAACGTTTCCGTTTCATCTAAACCTTATGGTTTGTATAGCCAACATCATGCATGGGTTTCAGTTGGGAGGCTGAATATGGATATTAATGAATTTCAAAAGTGGGTCAAGCAATATTATCAGGAGAGGAACTGGTCTGATTTAGATATCTTCGTCCGAATTGGTTTCTTGGCAGAGGAAACCGGGGAGGTTGCGAGAGCTATTCGCGCCCTGGAGATCGGCAGAGACCGGCCTGATGAGATCGATGGTTCATTCGAGGAGAACAGGGAGCATTTAACTGAAGAACTTGGAGACGTACTGGGTAATCTCATCGTGATCGCCAACAAGTATGACATCACCTTGGAGGATATATTTCGAACACACCAGCAAAAACTTGCAAAAAGATATACATAAAGGAGAATCTCATATGAAAAGCATTGCTGTTTTTTGCGGTTCCAGTAATGGAGCGTCTGAGATTTATCGAGAGCATGCTGTTGCTCTGGGCAAGGCACTTGCCGAACAGGAAATAAGCCTGATTTATGGAGGAGCAAGTGTTGGTTTAATGGGTGCAGTGGCTGACGCGGCACTTCATGCAGGAGGTCACGTCATCGGTGTACTCCCTCACTTTTTGCAAAGCCGTGAAATTGCACATAATGGCCTGAGCGAATTAATCATTGTTGATTCCATGCACGAACGAAAATCTAAAATGGCAGAGATTGCGGACGGATTCATTGTTTTACCAGGTGGCCCAGGTACAATGGAAGAATACTTTGAAATTTTCACATGGGCGCAATTAGGCTTGCATGAAAAGCCATGCGGTCTTTTAAATATTAACCATTATTACGATCCTCTTATTTCCTTGTTTAATCGTATGGTTGAGGAACAATTTATGCAGGAAAAATATCGTGCGTTGGTAATTACGGATACTACTTCGCAAGGAATCCTACAGCAATTTACAAATTACACTCCTCCTGCCGTCAAAACATATCTCACGAGCAAACGGACCTGACATTAGGAATGGCACGTATTGCTCAACAGACATACCATTTAATTTAATATGATATGAAAGGAACACCACCGTCAACGTTATTCCAGTGGTGTTCCTGTAAAATTGAACTCATCCAATGAATGCTGTCACGCCTAACGGGAACCCCAATTTTAAATCCCAGCGCCCGTAGCGGTTGGTTGGTCCATTTGCTCACTTTCCTGAAAATCCCTGCGGTAGAACCAGCCGATCAGAACAGCAACGGTAGTCATGGCCGCAGCCAACAAATACACCTGCACCATACCGAAACGGTCTGCATACCAGCCCATGAATAACAAAGACAGACCAAAAGCGAGATTTGTAAGCACATCAATTCCCGCCATCACTTTGGGCAGCTGGGCTGCCGGTGCACTGGTTTGCAGCAAGGTGCGGCGAATGATACCAGCCATCTGAACAGGTAAGCCTGATACAGCAAAAAGAATAAGCGCAGCAGCGGGGATGGTATTCAGCGCAAATACAATGGTAATCAGTACATACACCAGCAATGCTCCGAGCATGTACAAAAAGCTGTTCTTTTGCAATCGCTTGACCAAGCCAACGACAATCAATCCACCCAAAATCGTGCCCGAAAAAAAGGACGCATTCATAAAGCCCCACCAGCTCGCATCCCGATGCAGCACTTGGCTGACGTACGCCAGAATAAATACCCCAAGCCAGGAGACTCCCCCGATACTATCCACGCTATCGACGATCATCAGAGAACGAATACGACGGTTGTGCCAAATGATTGTCCAGCCTTCCCCAAGCTCTTTCCAATGGGAGCCTTTTTCCTTTGCCTTTGCAGGCTCTACTGCATTTGTCGAGGAATCCGAAGCTTCAAGACTTAATTCCTTCTGATCCAGCGGATCACGAATAAAGGACGTGACAGTTACAGCCACGAGATAACAACAGGATGCAATCACAAGCGTATTCAGGGAACCCAGCCAAGCCACAATAATTCCGCTCAGCGCCCAGCCTGCACACCTGACCACCTGATCACTGACCGCCACCATGCCGTTGGCACGCATTAGCCCTTCACCCGTAGCCAAACGGGGTACAAGCGCATTACGCGCAGGATTGGTCCAGCCATCCAGAAAAGACATACCGAACACCATCACAAAAATAAATAGAAACGACCTCTGCTCAGGTACGATCCACAAATAAAGCAGCAGTAGCGTAAAAATGACAAACTGACCAAACTGGGAAAATAGCAACACGCGTGTTAGCCGAAATCGGCCGAGGACGATTGGTGCAACGAGCCCACTAAGCACTTGGGCAGACAATCGGAACAGCGGGATTAGAATAGTCGTCATTAAGGAATTACTTGAGCTGAACACCAATACCACTACACTCAACATGTAGATGATATCTGCTACGTTGGAGATCGTCTGGGACCCCCACAGGTAATAAAAAGAGCGTCTGATCAAAAAAGTTTCCCCCTCTTTGGTACATCGCCGATTTATGTATTTCCATAACCAAACCGTCCCTGTTGACATTACAAATCTGTTAAATGTCTGGTTTTTTGTATATTCTACACACACCCTTAAATTTCCTTCTTTTATCTTAAAAGGAAATTCAGTGTCCAGTATGCTTTCATGGCCATTTTCAAATCTTATTCAAGACAAAAAAGCGCCTATAGCGCTCCTTTCCGCCCAAAAACAGGCAATAAAGACCACTAAGACGCTTTTTCTTAAAATGTTTACTTCGTTAAATCCTCTACAAACTTAGGTAGTACAAACGCCGCTTTGTGCAAACGCGGACTATAATATCGGGTGTCCATCTCTGGAATTCGGTTTTCGTCTACTTCGAGCGGATCATACTTCTTACTACCCAACGTGAATGTCCATAGACCACTCGGATAGGTTGGAATGTTCGCACCATATACACGCACAATCGGGAAAATTTCCTTCACATCTTTGTTAACCTTCTGAATCAGATCTGCCTTGAACCAAGGATTATCCGTTTGTGCAACGAAAATACCGTCTTCCTTCAATGCTTCAAAAATACCTTGGTAAAACCCGCGCTCGAACAGCGGGGCTGCCGGACCTACGGGCTCCGTCGAATCGACCATAATGACGTCGTATTCATTTTTGTGTTCAATAATGTGCATGTATCCGTCATTGACCAGCACTTCTACATTAGGCTCGTCCAGCTTTCCTGCGATTTCAGGCAAATATTTCTTGGAATATTCTATCACCTTACCGTCGATCTCCACCAATACAGCCTTTTCCACTTCAGGGTGCTTGATGACCTCACGAATAACGCCGCCATCGCCACCGCCCACAACCAAAACCTTTTTCGGATTGGGATGTGTATTCAAAGCTGGATGTGCTACCATTTCGTGATACACAAATTCATCCTTAACCGTTGTCATCACCATGCCATCCAGAACAAGCATATTGCCGAATTCCTCTGTCTCGATCATAGCCAGATCCTGAAAATCTGTTTTCTCAGAGACGTAGGTTTGTTTGATTTTTGCTGTAATACCGAAAGAGGGAGTCTGCTTCTCCGTAAACCACAAGTCCATCATTCCAACCTTCTTTCTGATCAAAGTATGTGTCCGGCAATCCGGTAGCATAAACGTTGACTTTCCTTATATCAGTAACACGCAAACGCCAAGTTTGCTATATTTATTGTACCAAACACATTGGAATTTCACACTTTTTGCATTATAAGTGATACCTGAATGAGCTGCTAAAGCAATTTGGAGATTTAATCTTGTTTAAAATAGACACGTATGTGTATCTGATGAATAGACGCTTTCGGATTGACTATACTGAGAACATCAACTATGGAAGGAGGTGGCATGATGACCGATACGACCGGACGATCCCCCAAGCGTAAACCGCTTTGGCTTCGATTGTTTCAAGGACTGATGTCTCTCACGATCCTGACGGTCATCGCCGCCTGCATCCTGCTCGCCTATTTGTACACGACCAGCCTTCCGCTCGCGGATACGGATCGGAATTCACGTCTGCTCGATAGTCAGGGGCAAGTCATCGCCACTTTCTCTGCTGGAGGCAAAGAATCCATTCCGGTCCAGCTTGATCACATTTCACCCGATTTGATTGCAGCTACCCTGGCTGTGGAAGATCGGAAGTTTTACGATCATTTTGGCTTTGATTTCAAAGGTCTGGGCCGGGCGGTAATCGTTAATCTGACCCGCTGGGATATGTCGCAAGGAGCCAGCACGCTGACTCAGCAGCTTGCACGCAATCTGTACTTATCTCATGAGAAAACGTGGACGCGCAAGGCCAAGGAGGCTATCTATACCGCACAGCTTGAAATGAAGTACACCAAAAATGAGCTGCTACAAATGTATTTGAACGAAATTTACTATGGTCACGGCGCCTATGGCATTGAAGCAGCTTCGCAAATGTATTTCGGTAAATCCGCAAAGGATCTGGACTTGGCCGAAAGCGCCCTGTTAGCGGGTATTCCGAAAGGGCCGACCTACTATTCACCGTATAATCATATGAAAAATGCAAAGGATCGGCAGAAAATTGTTCTGGACTCCATGGCGCTTATCGGCAAAATTACACCGGCTGAGGCCACCAAGGCCTATGAGGAAATGTTAGCCCTGCGGCCCGAGAGCCAGCGTCGGACAGTGGAAACCGCTCCCTGGTTCCGCGATTACGTCCGCCAGCTGGCGACTCATCAACTTGGGATTAGCGAAGGGGTGCTTGAGCATGGCGGACTGAGTATTTATACCACGCTGGACATGCACATGCAGCAGGCAGCCGAGGCGGCTGTAAACGAAGGCATGAAGAACAGCAACGGACTGGAAACCGCGTTAATCTCCATGGACCCGCGCAACGGACATGTCAAAGCCATGGTTGGTGGAACGAACTATGTCGGGAATCAATATAATCATGCGCTGGCCACAACCCGGCAGCCAGGCTCCTCCTTCAAGCCGATTATGTATCTAAGCGCACTGGATTCCGGCGAATTGACGAGTACGTCCAAGTTCGAAAGCCGACCGACGTTGTTCCACTACGATAACAATCGCAAGACCTATAAGCCCAAAAATTTTGGAGACAAATATTTGGGCGAAATAGATCTTCGGCGCGCAATTGCGGCGTCCGATAATATCTATGCCGTAAGCACCATTTTGAAGGTGGGAACGGATAAGGTCATGGACCTCGCCAGCAAAATGGGCATTACAAGCGAGCTCAAGCCCGTACCTTCGCTAGCGCTGGGTGTGTCGCCCGTCAGCCCGTTCGAGATGGCCTCGGCCTTCTCGGTCATCGGTAGCGGCGGGCAAAAGGTGGCTCCGGTGGCAGTGCTGCGCATCACCGATGCTGCCGGGCGGTCGCTGTACGAAGCGCCCCAAGCCGCGCCCGTGCAGGTGGTGAAGCCCGCCTCCGCCTACGTCCTCACACGCCTTATGGAAGGCGTGTTCGAGGAAGGCGGCACTGGCAACCGGGTCGCGAAGCTGATCAAGCGCCCGGTTGCCGGCAAGAGCGGCACGACCAACACCGATGCGTGGATGGTCGGCTTTACCCCCGAGCTGTCCACCGCTGTCTGGGTCGGCTATGACAAGGGCAAGGACATCAGCACACAGGATGCCCGACGGGCGGCTCCGATTTTTGCGCAATATACGGAGAAAGCGCTGGAGAATGTGCCACCCAAAATCTTTCCTATCCCTGACGGCGTAGTCAGCGCTTATATTGACCCGGCCAGCGGCAAGCTGGCTGCACCGGACAGCCCGGACAAGCGGCTGGAGGTATTCGTCAGCGGCACGGAGCCGAAGGAGACGCTATCGGGGCAAGATAACCAACCGGCATCCACACCAACTGACCAAGCGGAGCGACAAGCTGAAAAGAAATCGTGGTGGGGCAATTTTAAGCGTTGGTGGATGGATTAATAGCAAAAAAAGACTGGGGGAACGCGATGAGCGCTCTCTCAGTCTTTTTATTTTCGCATCACTTACCTCATATGCCCATTTACCTCTCTTGCCAGTGCCATCAGCCATCATCCCGTTAAACCCCGCTCTTCCCTAAAGCTGCGCTATTACCAATAACAGCTAAACGACTCAATACGGTTGAGGTCTACACCATAATAAAACCAAAAACGTCCACTCCACCGAAAACCCGCTACCGATGTTCTGCCTACAAAGACAGGGTACAGCCAAAAACGCTCTCCGTTCGTCAGCCATACAAACGTGTTGCGGAACAAACAACCGAAGATGGCTCCAGGGTCAACAGCATAGGCCGAAACCAGCGGCTTCGGTGGCGTAAATTGCGGTGGTGGAGAAGTGGGTGCTTGAGCTTGCTGCCCACCTTGCGGACCGAACGGCCCTTGCGGCGGCGGTGAGAACGGCTGTGGCGAAAATGATCCTGGGCCTGGTGGCGGACCTATCGGAGACGGGAACGAATCCTGCATATCAGGAAATTGTGGAATCGAAGGACTTGACGGCGTGAATGGACCCGGAATACCCGGTTGCGTTCCGAAAGGAACTTGTGGCAGTAAAGACATGTGTTTCACTCCTTGTGTCTAGGCTGATGTATCCTATGCGGGACACCAGCCCGCGGACTGGGCGAATCCCCATATCTCCGCCAAACTCCGCTATTTCGTCCTTTTACATCAAAAATTCTTATTTCCTGATACGATTATTTCCCTTTCTGAACATGCTCCAGCTCAATTTCATGCACCAGTTTAATCTCGACTCGTTTCCTTAGCTCATAATACCGTTCCAGCAGTCGGTGCTCACCCCCCAACTGTTCATTCATCCAACCTATCATAGAGTCATCGTGATGTTCGTTAGACCAGCTAAACAAATCGCTATATAGCTGACCAAATGATTCCTCATTGCTGCGAGCGAACCGGATCGGTCGCGCTGTATAGCTTAGCTTGAGTTCCAGCATCTCATACAACACTTCCAAACGGTACTCCAAGTCCTGTACACCTGCTTTGGACACATCACAGCTTTTTATATCCTGAATAAGCTCTCTAAAGGTCAACCCTACATGCTGCATAGCAATATAAGACCACACACAGCTTCCCGTAGCTGTTCCATGAGCCTCCCAAAGCGGATTCCACAAAATAGACCGAATCGTATCCCTTTGCTCCTCTCCAAATAAGGCAATTCCAGCAATAATTCCCGCATTACAGTCTACCGAGGCATGTTGCTCTCCCCAATGTACCAATCGCGGAATCATATCTTCAGTAGTACATTTGAAGCTTAGCAGAGGTAAGAATTCATTAAACAAATGCTGATCCAATACTTTTTCCAATTCAGCCGCCAGTTTCTCACGGTACGGTTCGCATGGAAGATGTACCAGTCCCAAACAGGCATCCACAGACACAGCTCCATACGATCCGTTCACCAAAGCGACAAGATCAGCAGCAGCCTCCACATAACCCAAATAACCTAGCACATACAGCACACCGTCAGGTATATGTTCTGGGGATGCCTGATTTCGCACATAACGCTCGTACATATCCTGCGCCAAAGTAACATCCCCGCATCTCATGATCGGCTGGAGGAGCAACCCCCTGATATAATGGTGGGGATCTTCTACAAAAAGCCTATATAACTCCCACGCATCCTCCACTGTCCCATATTGGGCAACCACATCCGTATAGGCGGAAATGATGCTGGCGTCCAGCTTCTTGCCTGAGCCGAACATATCCATAAGTCTTGCTGTCGCGTCCATCATCCTGTTTTCTCCTTTCACGTGTGTACGTCTTCATAAAGCAATTCTCTAATGCTGAATATTTCTATTAAAAAAGAGGAAAGATGTTACCATCTACGATCCAGTCTAGGGAGTTGATCTCATGCATGATTCCAATCCAAAAATTACAACATTTTTCATGTTCTCTGGTCAAGCAGAAGAAGCCATGCAATATTATACCTCTGTCTTTAAGCCGTCTGGTATCATGAGCATTTTCCATCAGGAAGATGGGACCGTGTTACATGCCGTATTCAACCTCAAAGGGCAAACCTTTATGGCTATAGACTATAACCATCAGGACAAACACCCTTTTACCCCAGCTCTATCGCTATTCGTCACTTGTGATTCGGAAGAAGAAATTCATCGTGTGTTTAGTCAGCTATCTCAGGAAGGCCGAGTTCTAATGCCCCTTGAAGCCTCGCCCGTAAGCCAACAATTTGGCTGGGTTGAAGACAAATACGGTGTTTCATGGCAATTAAATTTGGCAAAAGACTAAATTTCTTCTCTAAACGATCCAGCAGACTCTAGAAGTCTATAGAAAAACAATAGACCATGCTCCATCTTTTTTTGGTAATATTATATTTAATAGGTGCCAATAAAAGGATGTGTGTTTATTGTATAGTGCAAATTGTGAACAATGTTTTGGTTTATGCTGTGTAGCCTTGCCTTATGCTAAATCAGCCGATTTTGCTTTTAATAAGGACGGAGGAACCCCTTGTCAAAACCTAAATGCGGATTATCGTTGTAATATTCATAAGAACCTAAGAAATAACGGCTTGCGAGGCTGTACAGTATATGATTGCTTTGGAGCTGGCCAAAAAGTTTCCCAAGTTACATACAACGGAAAAAGCTGGCGAGACGATCCGGCAATAGCTGAGGAAATGTTCAATATATTTCCCATCATGCAACAGCTTCATGAAATGCTTTATTACCTAAATGAAGCCCTTAACTTAAAAGAAACTCATCCCATCTATACAGACTTACAAAAGGCTATGGCGAAAACCGAGCAGCTTACGAATCAAGATCCAAAATCTCTCATAAATCTTCATGTACCCACCCATAGGGCGTTAGTCAATGATTTACTTTTACAAACAAGTGAGTTAGTACGAGAAAAAGTTAAGAAAAACATAGAGCACAACAAATATAGTAAAAAAATCAGAAGTAGAGACCTTATCGGGGCTAATTTAAGAGGCGCTAATCTTAGAGGTACCAACCTGAGAGGAGTTTTACTGATTGCTGCTGATTTGCGAGAGGCTGACCTGAGAATGACAGACTTGATCGGTACGGATTTTAGAGATGCTGATTTAAGTGGGGCTAATCTGGAAGGAAGTATCTTTCTTACACAGGCGCAATTAAATTCGGCTAAGGGCAATTGTAAAACCAAACTGCCCCCTTCTCTAAGCATTCCATACCATTGGCTGCATTAGTTTTTTTCTAAGCAGTGGTTGTATATTCGAGTCGTGTTAGCGCACGACTTCTTTATTATTCTTACCTCAGTATATAGCTCATTTTATAACGTAAATACAGCTCTTATCTTCAAGAATTTTACTGATTACTCAGTTCTTTAATGTATATTGGGCAACAAAAAGCACCTTCCATTGGATCAGGTTCAAAAATCACGTCTTTATGACTGCATCAAGATTTAAATCCCCTTATTCTTCTTCGTTTGAAAATTCCTTCAATCTCTGACTTAAGGCTGCATACTGCTCTGCATTGGTGTCCGAAAAAGCCTCCTCCCGGTTGGAGTATACATCCTGATACTGTGGAGGGATTGAAAATTGAGACCTCGTAAAATCTACAATGTCCTCACCAATACGGTTGTAATAGTGCCAACCACTATCCAGCCATGTTTTCAAAATATCGCCGCCAAGCCTGTCCTGAACGACGAGTGCTGTGACACCACATTGCCCAGACGCGGGGTTATTTGCTGTCCATTTAGAGCTAGACTCCAAAGACCAAGCTCGAAACAACGCCTTTTCTAATTCTAAAAAACGGTTTGCCTTCAACATGCGCCTCCCCTTTCGATTCCATTCTGCACTTATGTGAACGTGCTTTATTTATTTCAACCCCACACTCTGTGAATCTTGGCTTCTGCTTCTTTCAGTTCTAGCAAATACACGTCGGGATTCGAAAGCTTTTTCCAGTCCTCAAACCCAAACTGCGGATCGTAATGTCGAATGAGAAGAGATAGTAAAGCTCCATGAGTTACAATGATAACCGTTTTTTCCGCCCGCTCTATAAGCTCCTGAACAAGCTGGATTCCTCGATCTACTGCTTCACGGGATGATTCCCCTCCCTCCAGCTTCAAGTCCTCGTCCAAATAGGTCTGTTCCAGCACGTCCAGCCAATGATCCAAATGCTCATGGCTAAGTACCCGTTCTTGAAGACGTACATCAGTATACACCTGCAACTGTTTCCGTTCAGCCAAGGGCTGAATGGTTCGCACGGCCCGTTTCCACGGGCTGGACACAATATATTCCACACCTACATTCTCCATAAAATCAACCAACTGCTCAGCTTGTCGGGTACCCTCATCGGTAAGTCGGGCATCTGGTTCCTGTCCTGTTGCTTGGGCATGTCTGACAAAATAAATTCTCTTCACGTCATCACTCCTAACTGTCACACAAATTTAAAATTCTACATATTTACAAATAATTATTTTTATGATATAGTATAGGTTTACATATTTATGTTTAATGATACGATTCCTTTGTATTACATCAACTCTTATGGGAGGGATTCGATGCAATTAGACAAGGGAATACACATGCTCCAGGTTTCTGCTAACATTATGGGAAGTATAGAGAGTATTCACCCGACTTTAGTGTGGGACGAAGATAACATGATTTTAGTTGATACGGCTTACCCCGGGCAACTCTCACTTTTACATGAGGCTATTCTAGACACCGGATTAGCAATCCATAAACTTACCTCTATATTAATAACACACCAGGACCTTGACCATATCGGCAGTTTAGCAGATATAGTCCGAGCCTCTTCATCCCCAGTTCAAGTATTAGCCAGTTCTATCGAAAAGCCCTATATACAGGGGGAAAAACAGCTTATAAAGCTGACTCCAGAAGCAATAGATCAAGCTGTAAGCTCCATGCCCGAATCCGTTCCGGTAGAGTGGAGACACGCATTCCGGCGTACACTTGAAAATCCCCCAAAGGCTATTGTAAACTCCACCATCGTTGCCGGAGAGAAACTGCCCTTCTGTGGGGGGATCGTAGTTATAGATACTGCTGGACATACACCAGGACACCTAAGTTTCTATTATAAATCCAGTCAAACCCTGATTGCAGGAGATGCTCTACGCGTGGTAAGCGGCAAATTACTGGCTCCAGACCCGCAATATTGCTGTGATTTCAATATGGCCAAAGAATCTCTTAAAAACCTGCTGCCATATGATATTAAAAAAGTGGTCTGCTTTCATGGAGGGCTGTACGAAGGCAATTGTAATCAGCGGATATCTGAAATATATGAATCCTAACCTTTGATTTACATGGTCGTACCCACCCCTTGACTGGTCAGTGAATCATCTAAAGAAAAGACTAACCAGGAATTCCTGGTTAGTCTTTTTTGAATGAGAACTAGGCTTTTAAGTGAACTCTTAATACAGGTACTTCTGGAGAGGCAGATGTACCTTCCAGGATTTCCACATGGCTAATCATCTCTTGCCCATCTGGAACGATTACCGGCGTAATTACAGGCAATCCACCCTGTTGAATCGCATCCAGGTCAAACTCCATCAATAATTGCCCAGCTTTAATGCTATCTCCTACTTGGACATGAGGATTAAACCCTTGTCCTTTGAGAGAGACGGTATTAATCCCGACATGTATCAAAACTTGTACGCCGGATTCATGTTCAATAATCAGAGCATGCTTACTTTTCTCCATGACATGGGCAACTTTTCCCGCGAAAGGAGCGGTGACCCTACCCTCAGACGGATGAATAGCGATGCCATCCCCCATAGCTTTCGTAGAGAACGCAGGATCTGGAACCTCCTCCAGGGAAACCACTTTTCCTTTGATTGGTGCTATCATTTCGAATTCTTCAATACGAGGAGCCGCCTTCTTTTTCAACCATTTAAACATAACGATGCCACCTTATTTAGAGATTACATTCATAAACAGTAAATAGGACTTAACTACATCTTTCAAGGAACCGGTTCCACAAAATGAATAGAAAGAAGAGTGGAAGCGATTTCTATCTGAATTATAGTGAATGCCTTTCCAGGATGTCAAGGAGCTATCAGTTCATAACTACATATCTGTTACAATAATTTTCATGTAACTTGGAGGTGCTCTAACAAATTGCGGATTTAAGTGTTTTATCTCTTAAAAACAAATTTTTTATAGTATACTTTTCCAGCAATTTCTTTGATGATCATGTTTGGCATGTTCATTCAGCATTGCTTACCTACATGAAAAAGAAGTAGACCGCCCCCAACCAAGGTATCGGTCTACTTCTGAACCTTACTGCCGACTGCTCTTTAAGCAGTTGTGTACACTGGAATCGTGTTAACGCTTGGCCTACCCTTCCAGCGCTTGCTTCAATTCCTCAGGCGAAGCGTCCCACCATTCCTCGTTATGCGAAATGAGCAGGCTTTTGAGCGCTGCCTTATCTTCGCTGCCGAGATCCTCCAGCATGAAACGACGCTTGAGCGCGTAATCCATACGGTTGACGTGATCGGCGAGGATTTTCCAGCCGCGTTTGGCCTCGTCGTCAATCAGCATCTCGCAGGCGGTGGCGCCGCCGTACATACGTCCTTCGGCTGTACGGTCCACAGCTACCCATACGAGCCATACCTGGCGTCCGTTCGGTACGTCCTCTTTATTCGTAGAGAACTTGATACCACGTTCTACTTTACTTTTGGCATGCATGGCACCGATATCAATTTTCGCCTCTCCTCGGTCAATGATGACCGGTGACATGCTGTTCAGGTCAATTGAGCCTGCGCCGAAACCCTTATGTTTACTCTTGCCACTGACAATGTTCAGTGCAATCTGTTTTTTGCCGTCCGGCTGATTTTCACTCATGCGTCACTAGACCTCCATTTTCCGTCTTCACACTCATTCTACACTATAAATATTTTAACTAATAATCTCCTGAAAGCAAACATATACATGCTGTAGATGCTTGTCAACGGGAGGTATCCATTGTATGACCCCAGCACGCACTAAAATCGTTTTATTGTCTACACTAGCCCTCGGTCTCCTCGCAGGGACGTTATGGTTTGCCTGGCAGCCCCAATCGCAATCCGACCCGCAGTCCATAGGCCAACCACTATACGGCTCCCTGTCTGAGTCTGCGCTTGCCCCAAATGTGGGCAAGCCTCTAGGGGCAAACATCCTGCCTGACCTGCCCAAGAACCCTCCACAACCCGCTACAGAAATCCTCAGCAAACGGGTGGTAGAGTACCACATTGATGTATCTCTGGAAAAGGGACAGGTTTTGCGAGGCACTGAGACACTGACCTGGAAACATCCGGGCAAGAAAACCGTGAATGATCTGTATCTTCATCTATACCCGAACGCCTTCTCTTCCATGGAAACCACCTTTATGAAGGAATCCGGTGGAAAGCTGCGCGGAGACACCATGCCCAAAGACGGCTTTGGCTCTATGACGCTGACTGAACTAAAAACAGAAGACGGTTTATCCCTCATGCATCGCATCCAATATGTGCAGCCAGATGACGGTAACGCAGGCGACCGTTCGCTCATGAAGGTGCGTCTACCCAAGCCAGTACGAGGTGGCGAAGAAATCACATTATATATGAAGTTTGAGGTAAAACTGCCTGCCATCTTTGCTCGTATGGGTGGGACAGATGATTTTGTAATGGCAGGACAGTGGTTCCCGAAGCTCAGTGTCTACGAGACTGCAGGGCAGCGTGGACGCGCCGAGGAGGGCTGGAACCTCCACCAGTATCATGGTAACTCCGAGTTTTATGCCGATTTTGGAATTTACAGCGTACGGATTCGGGTGCCTGAAACTCATATCGTAGCAGCGACCGGATTTCCCACCCGTGGTGCCGTCCGACAGAACGGACAAAAAATATATCAATTTTATGCCGATGATGTACACGATTTTGCCTGGTCCGCTTCACCCAACTTTGTAGCCGTAGAAGAACCCTTTTCTTCTGCTGAAGTCCCTGGTGTCAAAATCAAGCTCTACCTTGACCCATCGCACAAGGAGCTCAAAGGACGCTATATGAGCGCAGCGAAGGCCGCTCTTTTGTACTACAGCAAATGGTACGGGCCTTATCCATATTCCACCCTGTCCATCGTGGTTCCACCTAAATCAGGCAATGGAGCTGGCGGCATGGAGTATCCGACACTCATCACGGCCGCTGCTGCGGGTAATCTCAATCCTGGCTATAGTCTGGAACGGACATTAGTTCATGAGATTGGACATCAATATTTCTATGGAATGGTAGCCAATAATGAATTTGAGGAGCCGTGGCTGGATGAAGGCTTCACCTCCTATGCAGAGGAGCGACTTATGGAGCAAGAATATGGGCTTACCCCCAACTTGCCATTACAATCGGGACAGGTATCCTCCCCACAGCCGCTAAACCGTGAGTCATGGAAGTACGGCTCGGCTGCTGAGTACGCGCAAAATGCCTACTCTCGAGGCAAGCTGGTACTACGGGGCATTGAACGTCAGGTGGGTATGAAAAAAATGGATCGCATTATGCGGACCTACGTCCAGACGTACCGATTTAAGCATCCGTCCTCACAGGATTTTCAACGTATCGTGGAGAGAGTCACCGGACGCTCATGGAGCCACTATTTTGAACAGTATGTATATGACGGCCAGATGGCGGACTTTTCAGTGGATCACATCACAAACCACAAGCTGGAGAATGGATATGAAGCAGTCGTAACGGTCAGCAAAAAAGGGGCGGATTATCCCAAGATCCCTGTCCAATTTACCTTCAAGGATGGAACCAAGAAATTCAAGGCTTGGGACGGCGCGGGCAAAAGCACAACTTTTCGGATCAAAAGTACTTCTCCCGTTTCCTATGTAACCCTTGATCCCCTATATACCATTGCACTGGAGAACAAGCATATTAACAATACCCTAAAAGCCGAATTGGACGAAAAGCAACAAACCCGTTGGAGTATAAGTGTAACCAAGCTGCTGGAGACACTGCTTGGAAGTCTGTCATGGTGAGGTGTCTATAGATGCGGACTGTTATAAAAGAGGGCTGGGCGCTGGTGCGCATACGATTTTATATCGTTATCATTTTGTTTCTGTATCGATTACTGTGGGGGGTGTTTCTCTATCGGCTGGTACAATCTGCCGTTATCCCGCTACTGCTCCGTTATCCTGATCAGGGTCAAAACGAGCTGGGACAGACCTTGTTTTGGATGGAGAGCCAGATTGCTCTGATGGACAGCCGGGAAGTACATGTGTATTTGTGGATACTACTAGGGGCGACTGTACTACGCATACTGATCACTCCCTTCATTAGAGCCGGAATATATCAAAGCCTGCATACCGATGCGACTGAGCCGCAAAGCCTGTCCTTTTTCAAAGGTATGAAACGCCATGGCATGTCGTCGCTGTTGTATTACATCATCGAGTTGGGACTGCTGCTGATTCCCGCCTTTTGGGTAGTACCGAGACTCTACCCTATTGTAGCAGGTACGCTTCAATCTCCCTCTTACCTGCTGCACTTGTTGCCCTATGCCATGGGATGGATGGCATACGGATGGTTCATTCGGCAGTGCATCCTGTATATGCAACTAGGCACTGTCGGTGGTCACGCCATACTATCGTCCCTGCTCGCCTTCTTTCGCCAGCTTCTCCCAGCTGTCGGTATATCCCTTTTGCTCGGTGCTTGTGTGCTGCTGGTCTTCGGTCTATTTGGCACCGTGGCGATGATTTGGACTGGCATGCTCGCGCTCATTCTCCAACAATCGTATCATTTTGTTACTAGTCTGGTCAGGCTGTGGCATATCAGTTCGCAGTACAGACTATGGCATACCGATATCTCCAGTAGAAGCTAAGCCCTTCCTTTATGTTAATCACTTCATTTCCGTCTGTCGAAAAAACTTTATGCATAACCGCGCAAACGGCACATAACTGAATACTGTTAACAAGATCTGTTCCTGGGACATTAGGAGCAGATTTTTTTTGTAACTTTTTGCAATGAAACATTTGCCAAAGCCAGCCGACTTTGTTACAATAATCGCAGTGAACTGATAGTAACAACTTTGTAATCTTTATTGTAACCTTTATCTCAAAAATATCGTTATTGTGAATACTGCTCTCCAAGGTGCACATCTTAAGTAAAGCCTAATTCCTGGCACCTAGGAAGCGGGGGAACCAGTTTGGGTGAATTGATCTCGCAACAGAGTGGTCATAGGGGAACCTTCTACCGAATCCTTAAGCTAACCTCGCAGGCATTGGAAGGGGTATATTTTTTTTGAAGAAGAAGCTAACGATCGCAGCTATGAGTCTTGCCATTGCCTTTACATCTTTTACATTCGGTGGCGGCAGTGCATTTGCAGACTCCAAGATGGACCAGGTCATCCAAGATGCCAAAGGAACGAACTACAGAAGCGGAGGCACTACACTCGAGGGATTCGATTGCTCCGGCTTCACAATGTATGTATTCAACAAACTGGGAATTAAACTTCCGCATCAATCTGGATCACAATTCAAAATGGGATCTTCTGTATCCCGCGATGAAATGAGGCCTGGGGACCTGGTGTTCTTCAACACCACAGGAAGAGGCATTTCCCATGTAGGTATCTTCGTAGGTGAAGGGAAATTTGCCCACTCCTCGACTTCACGTGGTGTAGTAGTTAGCTCACTGAACGAAAATTATTACGCTAACCGCTATGTCGGTGCAAAAAGAATTATGAGCACAGACGCTTACCATTCTGTAGCTTCAGATATTCCTGATGACGATAACGTAGAATAACTAACGCACAGCAAGCTAACCCTAGCCGCAATTTGATTCTGGCCGGAATCGAATTGCGGTTTTTTATGTCCACAACATCAGCAATGATTATCTTTACTGACGAACTGACACCTCAAAAGGTTTCAATTTTAGCGAACATCGTCGGTTTTACCGTCACCGCTGGGGGAGCATATGAGCAGTAATTCCTTCTTATTGAATGTATACCCGACTTAGGTATGAAATAAACACGCTTGCCATTCCCCTGCAACTTGTCTACAATCTGTTGTTAATGATTGAAGTACCTGTGTAAAAGGAGGATGGAACACATGCCGGCCTCAATATCCAACTATCGGATCGTACCGATGGACGAGCATCAAGCGGCTGCAATCTGTGAGTGGCGCTATGATCCACCTTATAACATATACGGTTGGCTCCCCTGGGAACAAATGAAGGCGCTTGAAGTCGAATTTGGGAGTCCCACGCTTCGCCAAGAGCAATATGTTGCCGTACTGGATGAAGAGAACAAGCTGACAGGATTTGCTCAATATTTTCCTATGATCGGTGTGACCCGGCTAGGTCTTGGAATGCACCCTGACAGATGCGGACATGGCAAAGGATCAGATTTTGTCCGTGCCATTGCAGAGGAAGCCCAACGACGCAACCCGAAGAATGAAATTGATCTAGAGGTGCTCACTTGGAATGGGCGCGCTATTCGGGCCTACAAGGCGGCTGGATTTGAGCTTACAGATACCTATGAACGCCAGACTCCCGATGGCAAAAAACCGTTTTATTGTATGGTATATCGTCCAGACCACCCAACCCAGGTTCTATGATAAAAGCGCCTTCGGCATACAACCACGATGTTGTATAGCGAAGGCGCTTTTATCATCATACGACAGATCATTACAAGCTCAATGACTGCTACGCATTTTTTCAAAAGCTTCATTATATTGTTGGGCTTCCTTAATATCCACGGCCATAATACCGCCATCGTCCCAAGAGGTCAAACGCAGAGTCACGGTCTTGTAATCAATCGTAATAAATGGATGATGATTGAATGCTTCAGATATAGCGGCAACTTCATCCACGAATGCAATCCCTTTCATAAAACTGGAAAAATTATATTTCCGAACGATCCAACGTCCTTCCTCCAGCTCCCAGCCCTCCAGTTTCTCCAGATGTGCTTCAATCTCTTCTTGTGTAAAAGGCATGTTACGAACTCCTCCCCGTTTATACGGAAGCCTTTCGACCGCTTAAATACGGCCAAAACTACGATATATTGGTGTACATATTACCACGGCCCCGTTGATAAATCCATAAGACGGACCTCAAATCAAAGGGACTGACGTCAGCTCCTCGTCCCCAATCAGTACATAGATACGATGCTGCTCCGGCTCATAGATCACAACGCCACTCCCTACAGTGATTGTGGGCTCTGTACCCAGTGCATAAAATAAGTCTTCTGCCAAAGCTTCATTGACTTCCTGACGTCCCGCCGGGTCCAGCCTGTCCCAATCTTCTGCTTCCATCTCAAAAAATTCATAGCTATCTGGGATGCGCCCCACAGCCTCTGTCAAATCGTTCAAAATTTGTTCATACTCACGTCCATGCTTTACTCCCATGCCATTTCCTCCAATGGTTCCGCCATTCAATACATAATCACCTTATTATACCGGAAATTCGCACTTAACAAAAAAGAGAGTTTTGTCGATAAATACTATAATCCGTCTTGTAATGACGCGCTTGGGGCAAGGACGACCCCGGCGGCATGAAAGGATTCAAAATCTATTCTCATGGATGAGGTGTATCATGCAAATTTCAACCATTATCGGACTTGTGCTCGGGATTTTGTCACTGGTCGTCGGGATGATCTTAAAAGGCGCTCCGGTCGTCAATCTGGTCAATAATCCCGCTGCTTACATGATTATTTTCGTCGGAACGGCAGCGAGTATATTTATGGCCTTCCCGATGGCAGAAATCAAACGGATTCCGAAGCTGTTCAAGGTTATTTTCACCGAACAAAAACTGTTAGACCGCAAAGAGCTCATCGGTACGTTTACCGAGTGGGCATCCATTACCCGTCGTGAAGGTCTGCTCGCCTTGGAATCCAAGGTAGAGGAAATCGACGATCCCTTTATGCGTGGCGGCATGCGAATGATTATTGACGGCAATGATCAGGAATTCGTACGGGACGTTCTAATGGAGGATATCAATGCCACCGAGGATCGACATCGCTCTGGCGCGCTGATCTTCTCCCAAGCCGGTATGTACGCTCCAACGCTCGGGGTACTCGGTGCGGTTGTAGGTCTGATCGCCGCTCTGGCCGACCTTAGTGACATGGAAAAGCTCTCTCATGCCATTGCAGCAGCCTTCATTGCGACGTTGCTCGGTATTTTTACAGGTTATGTCCTGTGGCATCCGATGTCCAACAAGCTGAAACGGTTATCCAAAAAAGAAGTCGAGCTTAAATTAATGATGGTCGAAGGTCTGCTTTCCATTCAATCGGGGATATCGACGATCGCCATCAGTCAGAAACTGACGATCTTCCTGACTCCGACCGAACGGGCTACGATGACCCAGAAGGATGGCGATTCCAGTGAGTAAAAAGAGACATGAACCGCATGAAGAGCATGCTGACGAAAGCTGGCTGTTGCCATATTCCGACTTAATGACCCTTCTGTTGGCTCTTTTCATTGTCTTATTCGGTATGAGCTCGCTCGACGCCAAAAAATTTGAAACTATGGCTCAATCCCTGAGTGCAGCTTTTAATGGCGGCACTGGCGTGCTGGATCACTCAGCCGCGAATCCGTCGTCACAATCCATGGATATGGGCAAAAATAAAGAACAAGTGTCACAACCCGTAAAATCGAAAGCTACTTCTACCTCTGAACTGCAAAAACAGCTGGCCCAACGGGAAGAAGAGGATTTAAAAAAGCTTAAAAAACAGATGGATCAATACATTCAAAATAACGGCCTGACCCCGTTGCTGAATACCAAGCTAAACCAATCGCAACTAATGATCACCATTAGTGATAATGCCTTGTTTTCATCCGGGCAGGCCGAAGTAAAGCCGGAAGCAAGAAAGCTGGCCAAGTCCATTTCTAGTATGCTCCAGCAGTTCCCTGGCTATGATGTTATCGTATCGGGTCACACGGATAATGTACCGATCTCCAACAGCCAGTTCCCGTCCAATTTTGATTTGAGCGCCAAGCGCTCTCTGAATTTCTTGCGTATCTTGTTGCTCAATCCAGATCTCGACCCAACCAAGTTTGTATCCATCGGTTATGGCCAGTATCGTCCATTGGCAAGCAATCAAGATGGTCAAGGACGCTCTAAAAACCGTCGTGTTGAAATATCTGTTCTCCGCAAATATCAGAACGGGACACAAGTCATCAGTCCTACCTCAAGCTCGAGTGAAGGTTGATTATGCATATGTTATATGAACAAAGGCACCGCCGCATTTTTATGCAGCTGGTGCCTCTTTGTTTAGTGCTTCCTGTACTTTGCCCTTTCAGATACGACGATCATACGCTCTAGGCTATACGAGCCCCTCTGGCATTAGCTAAGCGTATAATCGAGCATCTGACCAAGCTCCAGCTTCTCAGCCTCTGTCAGATCACGCCAGGCACCTTTCTGAAGGGACCCCAACCGAATATTCATGATTCGCAGCCTTTGCAGTTTTTTAACTTCATAACCGAAGGCTGCACACATACGCCGGATCTGACGATTTTTCCCTTCAGTCAGGATAATACGGAATACATACTCAGATACACGCGTCACCTCACAAGGTAGCGTCCGCTGACCGAGTATTTTCACCCCGCTAGACATGCCCTGCACAAAAGACGGTACGACAGGGCGGTCCACTGTTACAATATATTCTTTCTCATGCTTGCCTTCTGCCCGTAGAATCTTATTCACAATGTCTCCATCGTTGGTAAGTAAAATGAGACCTTCCGAATCCTTATCCAGGCGTCCAATCGGGAATATCCGCTGCGGGTGCCCCACAAAATCAACAACATTGCCTCTAATGTGGCTCTCCGTTGTACTTGTAATGCCCACCGGTTTGTTCAATGCAATATAGACGTGATCAGACTTATCGCGCAGTGGCTTGCCGTTCACGCGAACATCATCGCCTTCTTCCGCTTGACTACCCAGCACAGCCACTTCGCCGTTAATCGTCACGCGACCGCTCTCTACCAGCTTGTCTGCCTCCCGGCGCGAGCAAAAACCGGTTTCGCTGATAAACTTGTTAATGCGCAACCTGTGTACCCTCCATTTCTACTAACACACTTCCTCCTGCGCCCCAGCCCGTTACTCCGGCTTGGCAATCGGAAGCTGCACCAGGGCTGTCGTTCCCTCTCCCTCTGTGCTTTCAATATCCAGTGTGCCTTTATGACTCTGTATAATACGCTGGCTGACCATAAGTCCTAGTCCTGTACCTGTTTCTTTGTTTGTGAAAAAAGGTTCTCCCAACTTGGACAGCATTTCTGCGGGAATACCCGCTCCCTGGTCCCGTATGAAGATTTTAACGTTTTCTCCCTCCAAGAACAAATGAATCGTGATGATGCCACCTTTACTCATAGCCTCCATGCTATTTTTAAGTAAATTAATGAATACTTGCTTTAACTGATTTTCTTCAGCGTATACCAGGGCAGGCTCGTCCGTGACCTGAAGGTTGAATACAATGCCCAGCAGATGCGCCTGACTATCTAGTAAAGAAATCACGTCGCTCACAATATAACGAACATCTTTTTTCTGAAAATGCACTGCCTGTGGCTTCGCCAGTATTAAAAACTCGCTAACGATCAAATTAATGCGATCCAGCTCAGACATCATAATATCGTTGTGTTTCATATTCAACACTTGATTTTGCTGCTGTAGTTGGAGAAAGCCACGTAGCGTGGTTAGCGGATTACGAATCTCATGCGCTACGCCTGCCGCCAGTTGCCCGACGGTTGTCAGTTTCTCTGATCTGCGCAACAACTCCTCCATCCGGTTGCGACCCGTGATATCACGCGACACGCAGATAAACCCCAAAATCTGGCCTTCTTCATCCAGAATAGGCGATGTGCTCATACTAATCTCTACTGTACTTCCATCCTTCCGCATTCTAAGGGACTCACTTGATACGATGCTCTCTCCCTGAAGCAGGCTCTTCTTCTGAAATTCATATTCCTCCTGTTGCTGTGGAGGTACAAATTCCAACTTACGACCAACCAATTCTTTCTTGGTCCAGCCGTACAAAGCTTCAAAGGCATGATTGACCCGAACGACGCGATCCTCCTCGTCGGTTACATGAATCGCATCTGCTGTCTGATTAATAACCGATTCTAGATGTTCCTTTACAGAACGGTTCTCTTCATACATCTGCTCGAGTCTTCTCGTGTACATCCCTAGGTTGTAGGCCATCGCATTGATGCGCTCACCCAACTGTGCAAGCTCATGACCACCTTTTATTTCTAGCCGTGTATCAAAATGACCGTCAGCCATCTCATTCACTTTCCCCAGAATCGACTGAATTGGGCGGACAAACAGACTTGCCAGCACATAGCTTCCAATGATCACCACCTCTAAAAGGACAATGGAAATGGCAATTAAACTTATCAATTGCTTGGAAATAACAGAAGTGATCGTATCATAATTCATAACAATACGGATAACATAGGCATCACGATTAGCCGGATAAAAAGGTATGTAACTGACGAGAACCCGCTCACCTTTAATATAGCAGTCTTGTACAATACTCTCCCCCGAGAGGATAGCTCTGGACACGGCCAAACGATCTTCCTGCACCCTTGTTAGTTGATACGTGCCGAATTGGATCGGTTTGTTGTACATGTAATAGTATTTCGAATCGTTTCCGTTCTTGTCCATCGAAGCGCCACCAAAGGTTGCAGGGTTAATTCCTGTAATCTCCATGATGCGATAATCCACTTGTTGAGTTTGCTTTACGATCTCATCGGGGCTCAGGATGGTTATGAAATTTTGTACTGAAGTATCCTGAAAGGAAATCCGAATTAAGTAGTTACGTTTTTGATCATAATAAAATCCCCATTTGTTAATATCTGAGGAGTCTGAACCGGTGTAGTCAAATGACCCCGTCCAAAAATGATCCAGTTTCTGACCTTGCACCATTGCAGCCTGTCCGTGCTCATATAATTGGTCAACTGCATTTTTCCAATACCCTGTCAATGGATCAGATGGCGTTACTTCTTTTGGATCCGAGGATTTAACAACCTTATACCCCTGCCCGTCTCGAATCATCAAAGAAATATTAGTATCTCTGTGGAGTGAGGCCACCTTTTGAAGCTGTTCCTGCTGAATATTTCGGATGTCAGGACCGAGTTGATTGGCAGCCAACGTGGCAGAAAGCCACAGATTATATCCGAGCTGCTTGTCAACGGCCTCCCAGCTATGTTGGGTTTGTTCGATAGCTCCTCCGATAATTTTAGCCGTCAGAACCATTTTAGTTTCACTGTCACTTCTTAGATTTTCGTGGGTCGTGTAATAATTGAGTGCGATGTTTAATAAAAGGATAAACAGGACGGACCCCGACAAAATGATCGTTATTCTGATTTTTATCGACACACTGATTTCTCACCTCTTGCCGTATGCTGGCGATTACTGGCAATTGCTAACTCAATGATACCGTAATAGTGCCTGTGATACCAGCATTTACATTTACCGGATATACATAAATACACACCTTGTGTACAGTATTGTCAATAGACAAGGGTTTGCCTACAATATAAGAAGATAATCATCCACAAGTAGTCCACAAATACACAGATTTTATTATAAACTGTGGATAAACCTGTGGACAAGTGCCGTGTTATCCACAATTTTATTCACATCATGTTAACAACGGAATATTTGTTCGTTGGATAATTCCGCGTTTTGAAAGGAGCATTTTCCCAGTGACCACCATGGATCACGCCTATTGGATGAAAGAAGCCATTCAGGAAGCGTATAAGGCAGAAATGTTAGGTGAAGTCCCCATCGGGGCTGTCATCGTAAAAGATAATGAAATCATCGGTCGCGGCTACAATTTGCGCGAGACGGATGCTGACCCAACCGCACATGCAGAGATGGTTGCCATTCGTCAGGCCAGTGAGTACCTAGGCGCTTGGCGCCTACTGGATTGTAGGCTGTATGTCACTCTGGAGCCGTGTCCAATGTGCGCCGGAGCCATTGTTCAATCACGGGTTCCCCATTTGATATACGGAACTACAGATCCCAAGGCAGGCTGCGCAGGCACGCTGATGAATTTATTACAGGAGCCTCGGTTCAATCATTGTACAGAAGTAACTAGTGGTGTACTGCAGGAGGAATGCGCCTCGCTGCTAACGAACTTTTTTCGGCATCTCCGGCAAAAAAGAGCGGTAGCCAGATTGTCTCCTCCCCCATCCTCATCCTGAGGGGGAAAAGTCCAAAACACTTCATCTTATTGCTAATTCCCCATGGAAGGAGATCAATCCATGCCTATGAGCTTGTATAATACGCCTCAAGGTATCTTTTTACGGCCATTTAGCTTGGCGGATAGCGAAGCCCTTCTCGCCCTTAGGATGCGAAATAGGGAGTCACATGCGCTGTACGAGCCGCTTTACGAGGATTCATTTTTCACATTAGAGAAACAGCAGGATTACATCCGTCAGAGGCTGCGGCAAGCCGAAGAGGATCGAGGGTACACGTTCGGCATCTTTCTCTTAAAGGAAGAGCGACTTATCGGTTATGTTTCCATTTCCAATTTAGTACGTGGAGTTGGACAATTCGCTGATATCGGCTACATGATGGATCATCATGAACAGGGTAAAGGACATATGACTGCTGCCTTGAAGTTGACCATACAATATGCCTTTCGTGCCTTATCTCTACATCGTCTCCAAGCGGGTACTCTTTTGCATAATGATCGTTCACAACGTGTATTAGAAAAGTGCGGATTCCAGCCAGAAGGCATTGCTCGCAAGCTTGTACAGATTCAGGGCACATGGCAGGATCACCAGATGTTTGGACTTTTGGCTGAGGATGACGTGTGGCAGAGCTAAATGACTGCACAGGGACAACTTAACAGTAAACAAAAAACCGCTCGGCATAAGCCGGGCGGTTTTCTTACAATCATGTTATCCCATACTTAAGGAGCAACAGTTTGCATTTTTTGTTGCAGTTGTTCCATCGTCAGGACTTGATCAGCTGTTGGAATACCTACTTTAAATGCTGCTTTAGCATTGATTTTGTTGTATTGCGTGTAGCCTGTTACAGACAATTTTACATTGTCTTTTGTAGCCGGATCATTCATCTCTACATTCGCATTCAGGTCTTGATACACAGGAATGTTATCCTTGTTCAAAGCTGTGTTAATGTCAAACTGCTTCACTGTCAAGTAGTTTTTCAACTCATCCAGCTTTTTGCTAACTTCACTGGTGTTAGATTGCAGTTCTTTCTTCGCTTCAGCCAGCTCTTCCTTCTTCACTTGAAGCATGCTAGCATATTCGTCCTTAGACATTATATCAAGGACTTTAGGAAGCGCCTTAGTGATAAATGTATTGGTTGCTTGCTTCACGTTGTCGTTCGTTATTTTAAACTGAACTACTTGTTTAGCTTCAACGCCTTGTGGCAACTTAGCGTCTTTAGGATCAATATCAAAGAAGTACGTAGCTTGATCATACTCGTTCATAATAGCAGCGATCACTTCATTCGCAAATTTCTGCGATTTTTCTTGATCCATAGCTGCAGGGTTAAATTCTTGTCCCGATTGTTTAGCCAGTTCTTGTGGATCAATGATCAGGAATTTACCTACAACATCCTGTGGAAGCGGGTAAAATGGAATATTAGGAATTTTAACGTACAGTTTATCTTTAGTCATCACCATTGGAATCGTGAAGCTGGTGGAAAGATCACCTTTCAAATGAATGCCGAGCGTCATTTCAGATTGGAAAGGTTCTTTTTGATATACACCATCCAGCGTAATATCAGCATTTTTCAGCATACTGGTTATCATTGCACTTTGTTCACTTGGTAAAGTAGCAGATGAAATTGTCAGATCCTTAACGGTAAATTGACTTTTGGATTCATAAGAATTCAACTTCATTGCATTTGCAGTACCGGTCGTAACTGCTTCCTTCGGTTCTAACTTCTTGCTACAACCTACCAGGGCTACCGTCAAAAGCAACACCATAGTGAGTACCAAGACGGATAACTTTTTACTCATTGTGTAGATTCTCTCCTCTCGTAATTAACCCCTTTTTTTATGCTAACAAAAAAATACACACCTCCTATTTTAACTCATATTCTCAAACAGCGAAACACTTATTGGAAAATTTTCTTACAATAAGCACAAAGACACCCTGGTTCTCCTAACCAGGGTGTACTATCGATGCAATATATTTTTAGGAGAAAGGTCTTCCTGCTTATGAACCTTCTCTGTTATGATGATCCACGTGATTCCGCTGTTTCACCTTCTTGGAACCAGATAACGGCTCCTGCTGATGACTACGCTCACGCTTTTCGTTACTTCCACCAGAATCCTGTGCTTCAGGGACAGGAATGGCTTTAGGCTTGCCCATTTATGCATCCTCCATTCTCAGTCTATATTTGTGGTACATCAACAAATCCGTTTATTACCATTTAAAATAGGACTATAGATGGTGTAGATCTTCCGTTTTATCGTGATTTAGTGAATCCTGATGACGGCGATCATTACGATCCTGCTGCACTTGCTGTGCCTGATGACTATTAACTGGACGTTGCTCCAAATCATCAACAATGTTAGACAGGTTTTTATCCAGTCCGTTTTTGGCTTTTGTCATGTAGTCTTCCTCCTCATTCCTTCATGACCTACGAGTGCGTCAATGACTGTAATGTTTGGGCACATTGGTGAATATGCCGAGTATAATCGGACACTAACTGCTGAATGATATCTGTTCGTTCATCCACAGACTGTCCGTCCCGTTCTACATCGACTAAGCTAACCTGTACTTCCCGAGAGTCTACATAAGTACATGCAAAATCAAAGGAGTACATTTGCCGGCCTTCTACCTCGATATGGATTCGTATAGCCCGGTTGTCGGCTTCATCTGCTTGTACTTGTGATTTGTCCCCTGAATTCAAAAGAATCGGCAGTTGTTCCTGCCAGGCCTCTACCAGCTTTTGCTGATCTACTGTCATTTCTCGATTCATGCCAGCACCTCCACATCTGATAACGTGTGAAAAAAACGAGCTTTTTATACAACAAAAAAGCCATTCCCCACGATTCCTGATCATTGGCGTATAAAGGCCAATGTACCAGCTATCGTATTCGAATGGCTTGGTTTATTTAGAATATGGCGGAGAGGATGGGATTCGAACCCATGTGGAGTTGCCCCCTAACGGTTTTCAAGACCGCCCCGTTATGACCGCTTCGGTACCTCTCCAGGTGGTAAATGGATAAAGCTGCTTCCCCTTTAAACATACTCAGGCGCAACAAAATTATTTTACCACAGAACTTCTAAGAATGCAACACTTACTGTTTAGGAGCGATAACCTCAATGCCTCGCATGTATGAACGTAGCACTTCTGGGATCACGATGCTTCCGTCCTCTTGCTGATAGTTCTCCAAAATAGCAGCCACCGTCCGCCCTACAGCCAAACCTGAACCGTTCAGCGTATGTACAAATTCAGGCTTTGCCTTCGAATCTGGACGAAACCGGATGTTCGCCCGACGCGCTTGGAAGTCCTCCGTATTTGAACAAGAAGAAATTTCGCGGTACATGCCACTCTCAGGCAACCATACTTCCAGATCGTACGTTTTGGCAGACGTAAAGCCCATATCTCCAGTGCAAAGTGCCAGCACGCGATATGGAAGTCCGAGCAGTTGTAGAACACGCTCAGCGTTATTCGTCATTTTCTCCAATTCTTCATAAGAGGTATCCGGGTGAACCAGCTTAAGCATCTCTACCTTATTGAACTGATGCTGACGGATCAGGCCACGTGTATCACGTCCCGCTGATCCTGCCTCCGAGCGAAAGCAAGAGCTGTATGCCACATAATATTTCGGAAGCTGTTCCGCATTCATGATCTCTTCACGGTGGTAGTTCGTTACCGGAACTTCAGCCGTAGGAATGAGATAATACTCCGTATCACGCAGCTTGAACAAATCTTCTTCAAACTTCGGAAGTTGGCCCGTTCCGTACAAGCTGTCCCGATTTACGATGTATGGAGGAAGCATTTCTTCATAACCATGCTCACTGCTGTGCAGATCCATCATAAAGTTAATCAGCGCACGCTCTAGTCTTGCTCCCAGTCCTTTGTAGAACGTAAAACGAGAACCCGTTACCTTGGCTGCTGCTTCAAAATCAAGAATATCTAGATCCTGAGCCAACTCCCAATGCGCTTTGGGTGTAAAAGAAAACTCGCGCGGCTCCGACCAGCGACGGATTTCTACATTATCCTCTTCCGATGCGCCAACAGGTACTGTTTCATTGGGAATATTGGGAATAGACATCACCAATTCGTCGATCTGAACTTCCAGTTCGCGTACTTGCTCATCTAATTCTTTGATACGATCGGAGACTTGACGCATTTCTGCAATAAGATCATCCGCATTTTCCTTATTCTTCTTCAACTTGGCTACTTCACCGGATACCACGTTCCGACGATTTTTGAGCCCTTCACTTTCCTGAAGTAACTCACGACGGCTTACATCCAGATCTGTAAAACCATTAATCAGATCCAGAGATTTTCCCCTGTTCTGCAAAGCTTTCTCAACCCGACCAAGCTCATTACGTAAAATCTTTATATCTAACACAGGTAATCCCTCCTACACTACAAACCTGACTTTCACTATTCGCGGACCATATCCACAAAATATTGATGTAACCGGTAATCGTCTGTTAACTCCGGATGGAAGGATGAAGCCAGCAAATGACCCTGACGGGCTGCCACGATCTCGCCGTTATACTCAGACAGCACATCTACTCCCGTTCCAACAGACTGTATTAATGGTGCGCGTATAAATACGGCACGAACCGGTTCCTCAATCCCTTTAATGTTCAAGTCTGTTTCAAAGCTCTCTCTTTGGCGACCAAATGCATTACGCGATACTGTAATATCCATGAGTCCCAAATGTGCTTCTTCCTGTCCTTGAATCGTTTTAGCCAGTACAATCAATCCTGCGCAAGTGCCAAATACAGGCTTGCCTTGATTGGAAAACTGACGTATAGCCTCTATAAAGTCATACTTGCGCATTAGCTTACCGATAGTGGTACTTTCACCACCGGGAATGATAAGACCGGACAGCTCATCGAGCTGTTCGATCTTCTTCACCGCTATACCTTCCGCACCCGCACGTTCAACGCTTCGTATATGTTCAGCTACAGCGCCTTGCAGCGACAATACACCTATTTTCATGCCGGTCCCTTCTTTCTTACCAACCACGATCCTGCATGCGCTCATGCGGTGCCAGTTTGGAAATTTCAATGCCTTTCATAGGAGTTCCCAAATTCTTGGAAACTTCTGCGATCAGCTTGTAATCCGTATAATGAGTGGTCGCTTCCACGATTGCCCGTGCAAACTTCTCAGGGCTATCCGACTTGAAAATACCAGAACCTACAAAGACGCCATCAGCGCCTAAATGCATCATTAACGCGGCATCAGCAGGTGTTGCTACACCACCCGCTGCAAAGTTAACCACTGGCAGCTTGCCAAGCTCATGCACTTCTAACAGCAGTTCATATGCAACACCGAGGTTTTTCGCTTCTGCATACAGCTCGTCCTTCGACAAGTTTTGCACCTTGCGAATTTGACCATTGATAAAGCGCATATGACGAACGGCCTCAACAATATTCCCAGTTCCCGGTTCACCCTTCGTACGGATCATAGATGCACCCTCACCAATGCGACGCAGCGCTTCTCCCAGATCCTTGGCTCCACAAACAAATGGAACGGTGAACTCCCGCTTATCAATATGGAAAACTTCATCCGCAGGTGTCAATACTTCGCTCTCATCGAGATAGTCAACACCGAGAGATTCCAGTACCTTTGCCTCTACAAAGTGACCGATGCGAGCCTTAGCCATAACAGGAATAGAAACAACCTTCATAACTTCTTCCACAATCGTTGGGTCAGCCATACGAGCAACCCCACCAGCTGCACGGATATCCGAAGGTACCCGTTCAAGAGCCATTACAGCTGTAGCTCCTGCTGCCTCTGCAATTTTAGCCTGCTCAGCGTTCATGACATCCATGATTACGCCACCTTTTTGCATCTCTGCCATACCTCTTTTTACACGCGAAGTTCCCGTTTCCATGTCGTTGCCTCCTGTAAGGGTTACGTTTAGATTCTAACTAAATATTTTACCGCACCAATGCCAAATACACAATCATTTCAAGCTGCAAAATAAGTAATGAAAAACAAGGTAGGTCGCTTAGCTTTGCTTATTTAGAAGAGATTCTTAATTCCTTGGAACATATCTCCGAAGAAATCACCGATTGCCCGGAAAAGCATTCGGAACCAGCCGCCCTCTTCTACTGCTGTCGTAGTAACCAGATCAACGGTTTTCGTCTGCCCTTTATCCACACCGTCTGTCTTGTACGTGTACGTAATGGTTCCGACTTTGGCCCCTTGCTTCAAAGGTGCTACAAGAGAGCTTGCTGGTGTAATGTTCGTTGTAAAGGTTACCTTGGGATTGCTCGCACCCTTGGGTACGATAAAACTTACTGCATCTTTTGTAACGATCGGCACTTCTGTTTCCGTACCTTTGGTCACTGGCACATTCTCAACACCCTTAACCACCGTCTTTGGGGCAATAACCTGCTTCACTTCAAAATTATCAAAACCATAGTTCAGCACTTTAGCTGTCTCTGTAAAACGGTGTGCATCTGAATCAGCTCCCATAACTACACTGATGAGACGCATTCCATTGCGTTCAGCGGTTCCTGTAAAACAGTTGCCAGCATTGGCCGTATGGCCTGTTTTCATCCCGTCTAAACCTGGGTAAGCAAACTTTCTAAAGTTAGTAATATTTTTGTTTGCTTCCAGCATCCAGTTATAGTTAATAATCGGCGCCTTGTCAGTAGGACGGAATTTGTAAGATTGAATTGTCGTGAATCGTGTGTAATCCGGATGATCTTTAATGATGTAACCAGCCAGAGTAGCTGCATCTCTCGCTGTCATCACCGTTTCCCGGTCTGTATCCGGCTGGAAGCCTTTCGGCATATCACCACGGTCCAAACCAGTCGAGTTGATAAAATACGTATTTTTCATGCCCATTTTCTGAGCTGTTTCATTCATTAGTTTTACAAAATCCTGCTCAGTTCCGGATACGCGTTCAGCAAGGGCTACTGTTGCATCATTAGCAGAACCTACCGCCATGGCAATATAAAGCTCTTCTACCGTATGTTGATCCCCTTGAGCCAAAAAAATACGTGATCCAATGCTCTTAGAAGCATTCTCGTTAACCGTAACCTTATCCGTCCACTTGAGTTTGCCTTGCTTAACCTGTTCAGCCACGATGTATTCTGTCATCATTTTAGTCATACTTGCTGGTGGAAGTGGCTCATCTGGATTCATAGACAGCAATACTTGCCCCGTGGAAGGCTCGATCAAAATGGCAGAACGTAGTGCCAGACTAGGGGGGTTAATAGAACCTGTCCCCGTAATATTGGTTGCCTGTGTTGCCGCTCCAGCTGCAAAAGTAGCCACGCTCGGATCGAAATTGCCTACAACAGGCAATGCCGACATATACATCATATTGAGCACCATGACTGCAGTCACGCTCTTTTTAATCATGCTGCGTTTTGTATTTTGCTTTAAATTGTTCGCTTTCAAATGAATACAAACTCCTCTCGTACCTCAACCCGATCCGTTATGTACAACGAGACGGTGGTTACAGCCTCTACTTGGCCAATGTAATTAATGTTTTAGTGTTAAAATCCAGTTCCATTTCGTTTTATTTCGTTTTCTTAGTTGTATCCTGTCATGAGCATTTTCTGCTCGAATCTTCTTTACTGGTAGGAATCGTCCAAAAGACCTACGTGCCCTAATTCGTCAATAATTTCGTCATAAAGGCGGACACTTGTCTATTCTATCACAGGGGTATCTCTAAAAAAAGACAGGCAGAGCGAAATACGCTCTGCCTGTCGTCAAGTCTACTACAGCCGAACTTTATAGAGAGTAGTTTGGTGCTTCTTTCGTAATTTGCACATCATGCGGATGGCTCTCACGCAGACCAGCACCTGTAATACGGATAAAGCTTGTATCGTTACGAAGCTCCTCAATATTAGCTGTACCGCAATAACCCATACCGGAACGAAGACCGCCCAACAGCTGATGGACAGTGTCGGAAAGTGGTCCTTTATAAGCAACGCGTCCTTCAATGCCTTCCGGTACCAATTTCTTGTCGTCATCTTGGAAATAACGATCTTTACTACCTTGCTTCATCGCAGCCATAGAGCCCATACCACGATATACTTTAAAGCGGCGTCCTTGATAAATTTCAGATTCGCCCGGGCTTTCTTCCGTACCTGCAAAAAGACTTCCCAGCATTACCGCAGAAGCGCCTGCCGCAATGGCCTTTGTAATTTCACCGGAGTATTTAATACCGCCGTCTGCAATAATCGGAATATTATATTCACGTGCTACTGTTGCACAATCATAAATTGCTGTTACTTGTGGAACACCTATCCCTGCGATTACGCGTGTTGTACAGATGGAGCCTGGACCAATACCGACTTTTACGACCGATGCTCCTGCTTCAATCAATTCGCGCGTTCCGTCTCCAGTAGCTACATTACCTGCTACAATCGTCAGATCAGGATAAGCTTCACGCAGCTTGCGGACCGCTTCAATGATGTTAATATGATGGCCGTGAGCAGAGTCCACAACAATCATATCCACACCCGCTTTTACAAGTGCTTCAGTCCGATCAAATGTATCCTTGGAAATACCAACAGCCGCACCGACCAGAAGACGACCTTGTGCATCTTTCGCTGCGTTCGGAAATTGAATAGCTTTCTCAATATCTTTAATGGTGATAAGACCTTTGAGATAATTTTCATCATCAACCAAAGGGAGCTTTTCAATCTTATGCTTTTGCAAAATGACTTCCGCTTCCTGTAAAGTCGTACCTACAGGTGCAGTTACCAGTTCTTCCTTCGTCATGACTTCACTGATTTTAAGGTTAAAATCGTGAATAAAGCGAAGATCACGGTTAGTAATAATACCCACCAGTTTGTTTTCTTCGTTTACAACAGGTACACCAGAAATACGGTATTTACCCATAACTGCTTCAGCATCAGATACCAAATGATCCGGAGTCAATGAGAATGGATTGGTGATAACACCGCTCTCAGAACGTTTAACCCGATCCACCTCTACCGCTTGCTGTTCAATCGACATATTTTTATGAATAATACCGATACCGCCCTCACGAGCCATCGCGATTGCCAACACTGCCTCAGTAACAGTATCCATACCAGCACTCATCAAAGGAATATTCAGCTTTACGTTATCACTCAAACGTGTCGCCACGCTTACTTCTTTGGGCAGAACCACCGACTTGCGAGGTACCAGCAAAACATCGTCAAAGGTAAGGCCTTCCTTACCGAATTTATCTTCCCACACCAAGATGATCCTCCTTCAAATTGTTTAGTCTGTATTGGTCTTGTTGTCTGTCCGACATGGACAAATCAAGGCTCTCTGAAAATATATTATTGCAATCTTAGCAAAGCGGTATAGGGGTGTCAAGCCTTCAACAATAGCCCTAACCTTTAGTATTTCCCTGTACAAACAACTGTACTCCTACGGAGGACAACCTTTAAAAATAAGCGTTTTTAAGAGTAATAGCTATTCACAAGAGCGTATCTCTTCTTTGAATGCGCAGCATAGAAGCAATTATACAAGTGGTTTGTACCCTAATATACCAAAGAGGACCATGATCTCATTGAGATCATGGTCCTCTTTACTTGTTGCTTGGCGACGTCCTACTCTCCCAGGACCCTGCGGTCCAAGTACCATCGGCGCTGGAGGGCTTAACGGTCGTGTTCGGGATGGGTACGTGT
>NZ_JAFICR010000024.1:0-29675 GCF_017833915.1 Paenibacillus sp. 1182
GGCGACCAAGGACCACAGGGTGTTCAAGGAGTTCAAGGCGACCAAGGACCTCAGGGCGTACAAGGTGACCAAGGACCTCAGGGAGTTCAAGGCGTCCAAGGCGACCAAGGACCTCAAGGAGTTCAAGGACCTCAAGGAGTCCAAGGCGATCAAGGACCTCAGGGTGTTCAGGGCGTACAAGGCGACCAAGGACCTCAAGGAGTTCAAGGCGTGCAAGGCGACCAAGGACCTCAGGGAGTTCAAGGTGACCAAGGACCACAGGGAGTTCAAGGTGATCAAGGACCTCAAGGAGTCCAAGGTGACCAAGGACCTCAAGGAGTTCAAGGAGACCAAGGACCTCAGGGTGTTCAGGGCGTACAAGGAGACCAAGGCCCTCAAGGAGTCCAAGGCGATCAGGGACCTCAAGGAGTCCAAGGCGATCAAGGCCCTCAGGGAGTTCAAGGCGTACAAGGAGACCAAGGACCTCAAGGAGTCCAAGGCGATCAAGGCCCTCAGGGTGTTCAAGGACCGCAAGGTGACCAAGGACCAGCTTAAGGTCAAGGTATATTTAGAGGACTCAAAAGTTATTTATAACTTTTGGGTTCTTTTTTTGTCTTAAGTTCATGTTTGCAGTCCTGCTGTAACAAAAAAAACCTTTGTCGAAGTCTCATGGAAATGATTCAGAGAGACTTCGACAAAGGTATTGGAAAATAATTGTTGGCTAATATTCTAATCAGCCTTGTTGTAATTTACGGCAACACAACCACTTTCTCTTTGCAGGACGCAATAAATTTTCCATATTGAATACAAGTTTCTAATGAATCATTTGGCTCCATAGGCCACCATCGTATGGCTCCCCTGGGAGCTTTGGAGGCATAGGTTTCGATTTCTGATGGAATTCGACCTACAACCACAATTTCGATCTCCCTAAAGTTGTTTTCAATGCCCTTTTGGAGCGTTTTAATTAATTGGGTGTGCTCTATTTCAGGACAGGAATGGGGGATAGGGAACAATATCGAGAATTTAGAAGTATCTTCTTGAATAACGTGAGCAGATTTCCGGGCAGGATCATCCGTAGAAGTCTCCCATATACGACGATAAGGCAATTGCTGTGGTAAATCGAGTTCTTTCAGTCTCATTTGTATCCTTTGAAAATAGCATCTATTTAGTTCCCCTACAAGAACCTGAATCTGCTTATTTCTTAGGAATGTAGTGTTATTCCCATGTTCGTTACGATATTGGATATATATCAAATCGGGGATGTTTGCAAATTTAGTGCAAAGAAACGTCCGGACCAGCATATCGTAATCATCTGCAACCAGTAGTTCATTGCGATGTCCCCCGATCAGATGATAACAGTCCCTTGTCCACGCACGGGGATGATTGGGTAAACCGACCAAATGTCGAATGGTTTTGCCATTAATGGTCGTATGTTTTTGTACATTTTGCCATCTGTTCATTTCATGCAGCCAGACTCGATAATGAACACTGTAGCCAAAGCCACAATCCCAGCCATACCAATGTGCATGATTGCTCCCTGCATACACTTCAGCACAATCCCCATAAACAAAGCCACAGTCAGGGTTTTGTTGAAATGCTTTGACGATTTTCTCCAGGCAGTCAGGAGTTAGCTCATCATCATGATCGACTTCTACCAAAATTTCCCCTGTACATAGACCTGCTGCAAACCTTTTGATAGCCCCTATATAACCATTGCGGGAATCCTGGCGATATCTCCGCACACGGTGATCCTCTAAAGGGAGTAAATACTCCTTGTACGTTTCATCTTCATCACCGGAATCATCCACGATTACCCATTCCCAGTTCTTGTAGGTCTGCTTCAATAAAGATTGATAAGGTCGTTGAATTTTTTCCTTTGATCTGTAGCTGGCAGTAAAGACGGATATTAAAGGTGTGTTTGAAGAAAAATGTGTAGGAGGAATCGTTCTATTCTCCGGAAGAGGATCTGTTGCCTTAAGCCAGCAGAAAAATAAATGCATAGGTTGAATTTCGTCAGGTGATTGGAAGTGTAACCAGCGTTTTTTTTCGTGACCAGGCAATGCTTTTAGTGCTGAAAATTCTCCCCACTCTTCTCCGATCGAGACGTAAACCCGAGGTTTTTGGAGGCTATTGTCTATAAGTGGCTGATCAGCCTCATACAAGTTTATTGTAATGTTATTTTCTTCCAATCTATCTATCAATTCTTTTACATGATCCTTTAAAACCTTCTTCGATACAAATAAATGAGTTGTCAGTAGCGGAGTGAAATTCAATGACATGATCATTCCCCTTTACCAGTTTCGAACATCAACGAGAGGGAGGTGCCGTTCAGACGTAAGCTATTGTTTTTATTGAAACAACCATTTTCCTGGCATCATTTTATTTCCCAGTAGTATATATGTATGTGTATGTGTATGTGTTCGGGGATGTGAGAAAAATACCAGCCCATATGAACATAGCGAATAAACCGTTTGAAACCTCCGTCGTAAACACCGAAGCATTAAAGAAAGGTGGAGTAAGTGTGGAATGCCCATTAGTAAGTGTAGTTATACCTGCATATAACCGGCCGCATACACTAAAAATCGCCATCGACAGTGTATTGGAACAAACTTACCCGAACATCGAAATTATTATCTGTGATGACAGTACAACGAATGAAGTACAAGAAATGATTGATTCTTATTTAGATTCTTTTCCCCAAGTTAAATATTATAAAAATGATAAAAATCTTTTTCTTGGAAATTGGCATAAATGTTTTGATTTGGCATCAGGTGAATATATCAATTACTTGATGGATGACGATATGTTTCATAAAGAAAAAATAGCAAGGATGCTCTATTTTTTTGAAAATTTTGAAAACATCACACTGGTTACCTCGTATCGGCAAACCATGAATGAATTAGGGGCTATTCTCCCACCGCTCTATGCAACGGAAAAGTTATACGAAGAAACAAGGATAATGGACGGAAGAATGTTGGCAAACGTTGCATTAACTCGTTGTTTAAATGTGATTGGTGAACCTACAACAGTGTTTTTCAAAAAAACAGATCTTATCGAACGGTTTGGAGTTTATAAAGGGAAACAGTATTCTCTTCTTAATGATTTAGCTTCCTGGTTGAACTTACTATCCAAAGGAAAAGCAGTTTATATTCCTGAAGCGCTAAGCTATTTTCGAATACATCCCAATCAAAATAATCAAACGCTTGGTCAAAATGCGTTCACGGAATGGTTAGATATTATGATTGCCTCGAGAGATGATGGATTTCTTGATACCAACGATTTGTTTAAAACTGCACTTCATTCTTATCATGAACGTATAAAAGGCCGTCCACAATTTGTTGCAGATATCAAGCGAATTGAAATGATATTAAAAACATTGGAATCCTAACTTGCTCATCCCATGTGCAAAGGAGGCTTGGCTTATGTTTGAAATTCCCTTCTTACGACCTAGTTTAGTAAAAAAGGAACGATTTATTGCTAATTTTGAGAAAATAGAAGAGACGCGAATTTACTCCAATTATGGCCCCTTAAATAACCTGTTTGAAGAGCGGGTCATTGCGCAAGTGTTTAATGGAATCGGTTCGGCTGTGACTGTTAGTAACGCTACCATCGGCTTGATTTTGGCTATCGCTCACAGCAAGCGACCACAGGGCAAATATGCAGTTATGCCAAGTTTTACTTTTGCTGCCACCCCACTTGCTGCTGAGTGGTGCGGGTTAGAACCCTATTTCCTTGACATTGAACCGGAGAATTGGCAAATGAATAGGGAGCAGTTAGAGCAGGCAGTCAAGCTGCTGGGAGATGAGATTGCGGTAATCGTTCCTTATGCCACTTTCGGTACAGCCATTGATTTGTCTGTATACAATAAGCTGCAGGAGCAAGGAATTCCGGTAGTCATTGATGCTGCTGCCAGTTTTGGGACTATATCTCCCGAGGAAGCCACCCATTTTGGTAAAGGCTTTGGAGGGGCCGTAGTATTCAGCTTTCATGCCACCAAATCTTTTGGTATCGGAGAGGGTGGATTGGTATACAGTTTGGACCAGGATCTCATTAAGCGAATTCGTCAGGCGGGGAATTTCGGTTTCTCCAGCAGCAGGGAGTCTGTCACCCAAGGTCTTAACAGTAAGATATCCGAGTATACCGCTGCTATCGCTTTAGCTACTCTCGATCACTTCAAAACTGTACGGGAGAATAGAAGGACGATCTACGAATATTATCTTCAAGAACTGCTCCAAGCAGACTTATTAGAACGAGGATGGTCTGTACAAAAAACACAAGGATCGGTTGTCCATCAATTTATCCCTATTCTTAGTCCGGATTCACACACGAATCAAGAGGTCGTTAAGTTATTAGCCTCTAATTCAATAGAAGCCAGAACCTATTTTTCTCCGGCGTGCCATCAGCAGAAGCAGTTCCAAAGTTATCCCCGGTCTACTCTTCATGTTACCGAGCATATTACCAAACATATTGTCAGCCTGCCCTTGTGGGAGGAACTGGATGAGATTATCGTTCGAAGAATTGTAAATGTTCTAAGAAGCTTGGGAAGAGAGACAGCCAGATGAGGAAACTCGTGATTTGGGGATCGGGCGGACATGCCAGGGAAATTAACTGGTTATGTGAAGAGTTAGGAGTTCGAGTGATAGGATTCTTAGACGAACGGCCTGAGACGAAAGGGCAGATCGTAAATGGGGTTCCTGTACTGGGGACGTTGACCGACATTAAAGCGTTAAAATATGAGGTGGAACTGATATGTGCGGGAGTGGGTGACCCAGCATTAAAGAAACGATTCGCTTATCATACAATTCAATCGGGATTTCGTATCGCAGCCCCGCTAATACATCCGCGTGTTCGTTTGTCTCGAAGAAACACCATTGGAGAGGGAAGTATGATCTTTGAAGGGGCTGTCCTGTCGGACAATATTAAGATCGGACAGCATGTGATTATCAATCGGAGTGTTAACGTGAGTCATGATGCGGTTATTGGCGATTATATAACCATAGCCCCTGGTGTGAATTTGGCAGGTAACGTAACCATAGATGAGGGGGCCTATATCGGCGTCGGTGTCTCGGTACGGGAGAGATGTCACATTGGTTGTTGGTCTATGATAGGTGGAGGTGCCTTTGTTAAAGATGATATACCCAGCTTTACCATGGCTGCAGGGGTACCAGCAGTCGTTAAAAAACGACTTGATATTCCCTGAGTAGTCTTTCTTTGGACGGAGCGTATTCGATTTGTAGTAATATGCTTGGCAATGAAGTGATTTACCTACCAAAAGGCCGTGCCGGAAAAGGTTCTCATAACCTGATCCCGGCGCGGCTTTTGATTAATGTACACATTTTACAGATGGATAAAAATTAAAATTTATTTTTGATTATTTTTGTATTGCTTATTTTCAAATCAAAACAAAAGTGTTATAGTCTCCATAAATAAAGAATAACCACTGTAATAAAGCCTTTCAAAACTAAAACTAAACTTGGAGGTCTTTTTCCTATGGTACAAAGTCTGTGGAATTCTTCACAAGCATCTGAGCAAAAAAACACGCTGGAACAGCTCGTATACCGTTCTAACCTGATTGGCACAGATAGGAGTGTGTGCAACTGGGGAGGCGGCAATACTTCGGCCAAAACAACGATACAGGATTTCCGCGGACGTGAAGTGGAAGTGATGTACGTCAAGGGCAGCGGTTCAGATCTTGCAACAATGAAAGCGCATAACTTTACAGGGCTTCGTATGGAGGATATTCGTCCTTTATTTGAAAGAGAAGATATGTCTGACGAGGATATGGTCGCATATTTGGCGAACTGTATGATAGATGCCAAGCATCCACGGGCTTCAATTGAGACGCTATTGCATGCTTTTCTGCCTTTTAGACATGTCGATCATACACACCCGGACGCGATTATTAGCTTGTGCTGTGCGCACAACGGTAAGGAAATCGCTAAGGAAATTTTCGGTGACAGTTTTGTATGGGTGCCTTATATCCGTCCTGGATTTAAGCTGTCGAAAATGATTGCCCAAGGTGTACTCGATCATCCACAAGCTGAATTGGTATTGATGGAAAAGCATGGTCTGGTTACGTGGGGAGACACATCCGAAGCGGCTTATGCCAAAACGATCGATATCATCCAAGAAGCAGAAAGCTATATTAAAGCTCGTCAAGAGGAAAAGCAGGCGTTTGGAGGAACAAAATATAAAGCGCTTACTTATGAAGGACGCCGTAGCATTGCATCTCAAGTTATGCCGTCGATTCGGGGAGCGGTCAGTGATGAGAAAAAGATGATTTTAACCTTTGATGATGCAGAAGATGTGTTGGAGTTTGTGAACGGCCGGGATTCTGCTGCTTTATCCCAGGTCGGGGCTGCGTGCCCGGATCATCTGGTCCATACCAAGATGAAGCCACTCTATGTAGATTGGACACCGGATGTGGAGGATGTAGAGGGCTTGAAAGTTAAGCTTGCCGAGGGTATAGCAGCTTATAAGGAGCAGTATCAAGCTTATTTCGAGCGCAATCGGCTTGAAGGGGATGTTATGTTTGAGGCTGCGCCACGTGTAATTTTGGTTCCGGGTGTTGGTATGATCAACACAGGTAAAAGCTGGAGCAATGCGCAGGTAAGCGGTGCTCTGTACCATCGGGCTATTGCTGTTATGCGAGGGGCAACGACGTTAGGAGAGTTTGTTTCACTCAGTGAGAACGAGTCATATAACGTGGAATATTGGCCGCTGGAGCTTTATAAGCTGTCACTCGCGCCAGCAGAAGTTGAATTTTCCCGTAAAATTGCGTTCATTACAGGTGGTGCAGGCGGAATTGGCAGTGCAACCGCACGTCGTTTGGTGGATGAAGGCGCACATGTCGTACTGGCAGACCTGAATCTGGAAGGCGCGCAAAAGGTAGCCGCAGAGATCAATAGTAGCTACGGAGAAAACTGTGCCATTGCCGTAAAAATGGATGTGACGCAGGAGGAGCAAATTCAGGCTGCCTATGCAGAAACGGCATTGACCTATGGCGGTGTAGATATCATCGTCAACAATGCAGGCCTTGCTACATCCAGTCCGTTCGATGAAACATCGTTAAAGGAATGGAATTTAAATGTGAATGTGCTGGGAACGGGTTATTTTCTGGTTGCACGAGAAGCGTTCAAGCTCATGAAGGAGCAGACACTTGGCGGCAGCATGGTGTTCGTCGGCTCCAAAAACTCGGTCTACGCAGGTAAAAATGTAACGGCCTACAGCTCGGTCAAGGCGCTTGAAGCGCACTTAGCCCGTTGTATTGCCGCAGAAGGTGGTGAATATGGTATCCGTGTGAACACCATTTTGCCGGATGCCATTCTGCAAGGCTCGGCAATCTGGAACTCCAACTGGCGTAATGAACGCGCCACTGCCTACGGCATTGAGCCCGACCAGCTGGAGGAGCATTACCGCAAACGGACGACGCTGCTGGTCAATATTTACCCGCAGGATATCGCTGAGGGCATTGCCTTTTTCGCCTCATCCAAGGCAGAGAAAACGACAGGTTGTATGCTGACCATCGACGGCGGCGTCCCCGCTGCCTTTACACGCTAGCCGAATTAAAATGAACCTGGGTAAGCGATAGACTCATTTCAACGGCTCAACACTTAGGATTATAACGAACTAATTTAATGTACTAATCTATTTCACTAATCCAAGCCACATGTTATACACACACTAACACTTTAAAAATAGAAGTGACTTTATGGGTGGTCAGCAGCGGAGCGATCGGAAGAACAATCCGTACGCGAAGCGATCTCCCATAACTCACTTCATTTTTCCAAGGAGGAACCATGATGAGTGACAAAGCGTACGCCTTATTCGAGGAACAACAGCAACAACGAGGCATTGACCTGGAGCGAGTAAAGGCAAGGCTGAAAGCGCTTAGCATAGAAACACCATCCTGGGGATATGGCGACTCAGGTACACGATTTAAAGTCTTTCAGAAAACGGGCGTGCCGCGTGATCCGTTCGAAAAGTTGGAGGATGCGGCGCAGGTTCATGCCGTGACAGGCTTATGTCCATCCGTTGCCATTCACATTCCATGGGATAAAGTAGACAATTACGGCAAGCTTCGCAGTCATGCGGAAAGTCTCGGTCTGCGGATTGGGGCCGTGAATCCTAATCTGTTTCAAGACGAGGACTACATGCTCGGCAGTGTCACCAATGTAGACCCGGCCATCCGCCGCAAGGCCATCAACCATTTGCTAGAATGCGTAGATATTGCGAAGGAAACGGGCTCGAACGATTTTAGCTTATGGTTCGCAGACGGAACGAATTATCCCGGTCAGGGGGACATTCGCAAACGGAAAAATTGGATGCTGGAAGCGCTCAGTGAAATGTATAAGGCGCTCACATCTGACATGCGCATGCTGATTGAATACAAGGCGTTCGAGCCAGCCTTTTATCATACGGATATTGCCGATTGGGGCATGGCGTATAATTACGCAACCAAGCTGGGGCCGCAGGCACAGGTGCTGGTGGATACTGGGCATCATCTGCCGGGAGCCAACGTGGAGCATATTGTGGCGTTTCTAATTGATGAGAAGCGATTAGGTGGTTTTCATTTTAATAGCTACAAATATGCGGATGATGATCTGATCGTGGGCTCCGCGAATCCGTATGAACTGTTCTTGATTTTTTATCAAATTTTAAATGCGGCTCAGGATGTGGATAAAGATATTCGGCATACGGTGGACAAAATTGCTTATTTGATCGATCAGTCGCACAATATTGAGCAAAAAATTCCGGCGATGATTCGTTCGGTGCTGAATGTGCAGACTCAATATGCGAAAGCGCTCCTAATTAATCATGCAGAAGTGGAGGAAGCATCGAGCCGCCAGAATGTGCTGGGTGCGGAGGATGCTGTGCGACAAGCGTTTGAGTTTGATGTGGCACCATTGCTCAGAGCGATCCGTGAAGAGCAAGGCTTACCAGCAGACCCGATGAAAGCTTACTTAGCGTCTGAGTATGGCACGCAGATTTTGCAAAGAGGCAAGGGTGGTGCAAGCTGGTGAGTATCCTCGCTTATGATTTGGGGGCAAGCAGTGGCAGGGTTCTACTCGGAGAATTGACGGATTCACGTATAGTGGTGGAGGAAATCCATCGCTTTTCGAATGATCCGGTCAAGGTTGGGGAACATCTGCACTGGGATCTGTTGCGTCTGTATCACGAGGTTCAGCAAGGATTGATCAAAGCCAAGCATAGGGGAGTGAATCCATCCAGTCTTGCGATTGACTCCTGGGCGGTCGATTTTGGACTGATCGGAGAAACTGGAGAATTGCTGGGCAACCCTTATCATTATCGGGATTGGCACACCCATGGGGTAATGGAAGAAGTACAGGAACGGCTGGGAAAAGAGTTTATTTTCCAGCGCACAGGCATTCAGTTTTTGACGTTTAATACCATTTATCAGCTGGCTGCTATGCGAAATGCGAGTTCACCGTTGCTGGAGCAGGCAAAGCATTTCTTGATGATTCCAGATCTGCTACGGTATTTTCTGACAGGTGAAATGTACAATGAGTTTTCCAATGTGACCAGCACGCAATTATATAATCCGTTGCAGCAAAAATGGGATGATGAGCTTTTGTCTGGAATCAACATTCCTCATTCCTGGTTTGGTGAGGTGCTGGAGCCAGGAAATGTTGCAGGAACGATCCGCTCGTCGGTTATGAACGATTTGGGCATTGGAGCGATTCCTGTGATTGCAGTAGCAGAGCACGATACGGGATCTGCTGTGGCTGCCGTGCCTGCGCTGGAGCGCTCGTTTGCGTACTTGAGCTGTGGAACATGGTCTCTGATGGGAACGGAAACGGCACAGCCTGTAATCAATGACGATACGCTTCGTTTTAATTTTACGAACGAAGGTGGGGTCAGTCGAACTTACAGGCTGCTTAAAAACATCATGGGCTTATGGATTTTACAGGAGGCGCGTAGGGAGTGGGAACGGCAGGGGTACTCCTATTCCTTCCCTGAACTGGTTCATATGGCAGAACAGGCTCCAGCATTCACTTCTTTGATTGATCCGGACGATGAACTATTTCTGCACGCCGGGGATATGAGAACACGAATTCGCCAATATTGCCGCAATACCCGACAGCCATTGCCCGAGACGCCGGGAGAAATCACGCGTTGTATTTTGGAGAGTCTGGCGTTAAAGTACCGTTACATTTTGGAGCTTACAGAACAGGTGTCAGGACAACGGTTTAATGGTTTACATATGGTCGGAGGAGGGATTCAAAATCGCTTGTTGTGCCAATGGACGGCCAATTCGATTCAAAAACCAGTGTGGGCGGGACCTGCAGAAGCGAGCGCAATCGGCAATCTTGCGGTACAATGGATGACACAGGGAAAGTTCGCCGATATATGGGAAGCCCGCCGGGTCATCGCGAATTCTATTTCCGTGGAGGAATATGAGCCTGCCGAATCAGAAGCGTGGGAGGATGCCTATGGGCAATTCCGGCGGGTAGCGGGACTTTTTGTACATTAAAGATGTGGAGTGAGATTGCCATGCTGGTCGCAGAAAGATATGAGATGATTGTGCAGCTCGTGAATGAAAAAGGAAGCATACGAGTGTCCGAATTGAGTGAGTTGTGCAAAGTAACGGAGGAAACGATTCGCCGTGATCTGGACCGTCTGGAGCAGGCGGGACGACTGCGCCGTTCGCATGGGGGAGCGGTCAGTGTCAAAAACGAGCAGCCTGAAACGCCCTATGCGGTACGGGAAATTATGAACGCAGAGGAAAAGCGCAGAATTGCCGAAGAAGCAGTCAAGCAGATTCAGCCGAATGATCGTATTTTGCTGGATGCCAGCACAACCGCCTGGTATATGGCCTCAAGTTTACCGGATATTCCTTTGACAATATTAACGAATTCGATTCGGGTAGCTACAGAGCTGGCGGGTAAGGAAAAAATCGAGGTCATTTCGACGGGGGGGCAGTTGCTTCAACGCTCGCTGTCATTTGTAGGCCCGCTCGCAGAGCGTTCCCTGGAAACCTATTATGTGGATAAATTGTTTTTCTCCAGCCAGGGGGTTCATCTGGATCGCGGTATTAGTGAATCGAATGAACTGCAAGCTCGTTTGAAGCAGAAAATGGTCAGCATTGCAGACCGTGTGATTTTACTGGCCGATGCGAGCAAATTTGGGCAACAGGCGTTTACGCATGTCGTGAACCTGTCGCAGGTATCCGAGATTATTACGGATTCGAGGTTGTCGGATCCGATTCGCAGTCAACTTGCGGAGCAGGCTATTCCAGTTACGGTTGTGTGAATTTAAAAATGTCGAGGTGGAGAGTGTCGCTCCGCGTTTCATTTGCTCTTACGCTCGCTGTTGCAGTGGGATTCTTTGATGATGTAAAACACGTTTAGGTGAGAATCCCACTGCAAGCTTATGCTTACGTAGAGAGCTTTCCTTTGGAAAGCTTTTAGGCAAACGCTGACGCTTCTCCAGATTCAAATGAACCGATCCGCTGGTATCCTCTATAAAGTAATAGCTATTCCATAGACGTAAGGGGTGTTCCGTATGAAGGTATCTTTATTTATTACTTGCCTGAGTGATGCGATTTATCCCAAGGTGGGGGAAGCGATGGCATGCTTGCTTTCCAGATATGGTGTTCAGCTGGATTTTCCGAAGGTACAGACATGCTGCGGACAGCCGTCCTATAACAGCGGCTATTGGGATGAAACGAGGGTTGCTGCCAAAACAATTCTGAAAGCGTTTAACGACAGCGATTTTGTCGTATCTCCTTCCGGTTCCTGTACATATATGATTCATCATTACCCTGAGTTGTTTAAGGATGAGCCCGAATGGCTCGATTCAGCACGGAGGCTGGAACAAAAGACGTATGAGTTTACGCAATTTATGGTACAGGTGCTTGGCGTGACCGATGTGGGCGCGTCTTTTCCGCATACAGTAACCTATCATCCGTCTTGCCATGGCACACGTTTGCTCGGCGTGAAGGAGGAACCGATGAAGATGCTTGGCAGTGTAAAGGGGCTGCAATTAGTACCACTTCCCTTTGCTGAGGACTGCTGTGGCTTTGGTGGGACTTTCGCGGTGAAAATGCCAGATATTTCGGGAGCGATGGTGACTGAAAAAGTGGACCATATCAGGGAGACCGAAGCCGAGGTACTGGTCGGACTAGATATGGCCTGCTTGATGAACATTGCCGGAAATCTTCGGTATCGGGAGGAGCCAGTTCGGGTCATGCATCTGGCTGAGCTGCTGTACGAAGGGGTGAAGCACGCATGACCGTCGTACACTCACATTCCATGAACCAAAAGGTCAAAAAACGTGCAGAGCTGGCCCTAAATAATGATTTTCTGCGGAATGCAGTTCGTTTCACTACAGAGCGTTTGCGTAACGGAAAGCAGGTGGCTTCAGAGCAACACGGAAATTGGGAAGAATGGCGTGAACGGGGCCGTCAAATTCGTCTGCATACCATTGCCCATCTGGACTATTACTTAAATCTATTTGTAGAAAATGCCCGTGCCAACGGGGTGCATATCCATTTTGCCGATACAGCAGCCGATGCCGTACGTATTACCCTGGATATTGCTGCACATAGTCAATCCCGTTCCGTCGTCAAATCCAAGTCGATGGTGTCGGAGGAGTTACATTTGAATCAGGCGCTGGAGGGTGCGGATATCGAGACGATTGAAAGTGACCTCGGTGAATATATTATTCAACTGGCAGGAGAGCCCCCGTCTCATATCGTCATTCCGGCGATTCACAAAAACCGCTTTCAGATTGCCGAACTGTTATCCCAAGAAGCAGGTGAGAAACTGTCCGCGGATACGACGATTTTGGCGGGCTTTGTCCGCAAAAAGCTGCGTGAGAAGTTTCTAGAAGCGGATATTGGCATGACGGGCTGTAATTTCGCCATCGCCGAGACAGGCTCCATGGTCCTGTTTGAAAATGAAGGGAACGCACGGATGGTATCCACTCTGCCCAAAACCCAAATTACGCTGATGGGCATGGAGCGGATTATTCCATCCTGGACGGATTTGGAGGTGATGGCTACATTATTGCCACGATCCGCTACGGGGCAGAAGCTGACCATGTATATGTCTGGTATTTCAGGCCCTCGGCGCAGCCAAGATGCCGATGGGCCTGACGAAATGCACATCATCATCGTAGATAACGGACGTTCACTACAGCTGGGCAATCCCGAGTTTCAAGAGTTGCTGAATTGCATTCGCTGTGGTGCTTGCCTGAATGCCTGTCCGGTGTACCGACACATTGGCGGGCACGCGTATGGCGGGACATATAGTGGCCCTATCGGTGCGGTGCTTACGCCTGCCCTTCATAGCAACATCGAAGAGTGGAACGATATTGCGAGTGCGTCCAGTCTGTGTGGTGCGTGCTATGAAGCCTGTCCGGTCAAAATACCGCTGCATGATATGCTGGTATATTTGCGCAGACGCAAGGTGGAGGCGGGACAAGGAGATAAGCTGGAAACGGCAGGGATGAAAGGTTTTGCGACCGTAGTTTCCAACTCGAAGCGATTCGCAGTGGCGATTCGGCTAGGGCAGATCGCCCAGAAAGCGATCGTCCGTAAAGGTGAAATTACCTTGAAGCTGGGCCCGTTAAAAGGCTGGAATACGTACCGTGTGGCTCCCTCTCTGGCGAAAAAATCCTTCCGTCAGCAATGGAACACGCTGGAGCATAAGCTGGAGCAGGAACGCAACGTGATGCAGCCGGATGTTCTCAGCCGAATGGAGAAGATTTTGGCAGATAGAAGTAAAGGAGGGACGCAGCATGAGTGAGCATAGTAATCCTTCTGCGCAAGCAAAAGCGGCCCATGAAGCGTGGCTTCATCAAATGGAAGAAGAATCCCGTGCCAAGCAGGTACGCTTTATGGACGGCATCGCGACGCGGCTCAAGCGTCCACGACAGACGGAGCCGCCAGTTCAGCCGTTTCGCGGGGCACCTGCATTTTGGTACGAATTCGATTGGAGCGCGGAGCGGCGCATCGAGGAGTTCACTGCTAACTTTACAAGTGTTGGCGGGCATGTCGTGCGTCTGCCGAATTTGGAGCAGACCGCAGACTGGATCGCGTGCAAAGCGCGAGAGCTGGGAGCGGCCTATATCGTCCGGCAGAATGAGCCGGACCTGGATGCGCTCCAGCTGGAATCGGCACTGCCGCAAGTCCGTTTATCGGTGTGGAACACCGATCCAGTCGAGGATTGGAAGGCCCGCGCCGCTGAGGCGGATATCGGCATCGTCATCGCCGACGAAGCGGCTGCTTACACCGGCTCGGTAGCGGTGCTATCCTCGCCGGAGAAAGGCCGTGCGGTCAGCCTTTTGCCAACCGCACTGATCATTCTTCTGCCAGTAGAGCGCTTGCGAACACGACTGGGCGAGATTCTAAGCCGCTTTGACGAAGTCGGGCGTGAGCAACTGCCTGCAGGCATTCATTTTATTACTGGACCAAGCCGCTCGTCGGATATTGAAAATGATTTGACGATCGGTGTACACGGGCCAGGTATCGTCTATACGTTGTTAGTGGGCTAGCGTGTAGACCGCCTAACGAGCATGATAGAGGGGAAAACGGGTTTCAAAATCTGTTTGTCTGCGATTACTCCTAACCGAAATGCGGCCATTGTGCAGCTCGGTAATACTTTTTGTAATCGCAAGGCCCAGCCCGGTGCCTCCAGTTTCCTTGGAACGTGATTTGTCCACCCGGTAAAACCGTTCAAACAAGTACGGGACATCTTCCGCAGGAATTGGGGTGCCGTAGTTGGTGCAGATTACCACCGCCTCGTCGTCTTCGCGTCCTATGGTGATATCAAGGCGTTTGCCGTCTTTTCCGTATCGAATAGCGTTGGAAAACAAATTTTCATACAGGCGTACCATCTCGTCGGTATCGGCTAGAATCCGAACAGGCTCGACGATTCGGACACGGTAGGACATGTCTGCCTGTTCCAGAGAGGGTACAAATTCCTCAGCAAGCTGAGTGAGCAATTTGCCGAGATCTACAGGCTCCAGCTCCAGTGGCAGGCTGCCACCGCTCACACGCGTGTATTCAAACAGCTCGTCGATCAGCTTCTTAAGCGTCAATGACTTTTCATAAGCAATGTTCACATAATAGCGCAGCTCAATTTCATCCCGATAGCGGTCGGTTTCAATATATTCCAAAAAACCGATCACGGATGTTAGCGGGGTACGAAGATCATGGGATACGCCAGTGATCAGGTCGTTTTTGGCCTTGGCAGAAGCCCGTTCTTCTTCCAGCGAGAGACGGAGCTTGTCCGCCATGGTGTTCATATTTTTCGCCAAGGTACCCAGCTCGTCCGCTGAAGAAACAGGAATCGTATAGGACAGGTCTCCGTCAGCAAACTCCTGCATCCCCGTCGTAATTTCGCGAAGGTAACCAATCGTATTTTTGGTAAAAAGGAAAAAGAAATAGATATATGTAGGTAGCCCGCCTACCAGCATGATCAGTGGGGACCCAATGTGATTTACGGTCCAGCGAACCAGACGAGTGCCAAAAAATGAACGGGAAGGATTCAGCCATAGTAGCAAAGATGCTCCATAATAAGACACCATCAAAATCAGTCCAGTTAGAGCGAAAGCGGCAAGGCTAAGGGCTGCCAGTTTCCATCCCAACGTATCATATCGTTTTGCCTTCAAGACGTGAATCCTCCATTAATCGAATTTTTCCATTTTGTAGCCGATGCCCCACACCGTTTTTAGATATTTGGGTTTTCTCGGATCAGCCTCAATTTTCTCGCGAATTTTACGCACATGAACCATCAGCGTGTTGTTGGATTCCAGATATTGCTCCTTCCACACTTTTTCATAGATCTGCTCCATGCTCAGCACTTGACCACGATTACGGGCCAACAGCTCGACAATGGCAAATTCTCGTGGGGTCAGCTTAATGGATTCTCCGGCGAGAGTGACCTCATGCGTAGCAGAATTAATGGAGAGTTCATCCAGTATCATTTCATGCTCCGATACAGGGGAGGAATGGGTATATTTCCGTACTCTACGCAGCTGGGATTTAATGCGTGCCACCAGTTCCAACGGGCTGAACGGCTTAGTGACGTAATCATCGGCCCCAACGCTGAGTCCTGTGATTTTGTCCATATCTTGTCCCTTCGCAGACAACATAATAATCGGAAAATGCTCGGTTTCCCTGATCTTCATGCAAGCTTCAACCCCGTCCATATTGGGCATCATCACATCAAGCACCATCACATCTATCGATTCCCGACTGATTTGCTCCAGAGCTTCCAGTCCGTCTCGTGCCATAAGCAGTCGATATCCTTCATTTTCCAAATAAATTTGCATCAGCTTAATAATTTCAGGCTCATCGTCTACTAATAAAATGGTTCCGTTATGCATGGCCCGTGCACCCTTTCTGTTCTTTCCAGCAGTATACAATATGGCGTATTATATACTTTTTTAAAGATGGAGGCTATGGACACTCTTCTCAGTTCGCTTGCTTGGGGACGTCAGCCTTTGGATAGTGCTGTTTCAGTTGAAGAAATACGGTTTTCTTGCTTGAATTGTCTTTTTTCTATTCCCGGTAGTTGACCGAACAGGATCCAAGCAAATGGTAGGAAACGGGAGATGGTAGACACGACGAGCCAAGAGCAAAGAAGTGCAAAGAAAAAACCTCCAGCGTACCACACATGAATAAGCTGCGGAGAACCGATATGTGGTGAAAACTGCCGATACAGAAGCAGGAAAAACGGATGAATCAGATACACACCAAAGGACAGTGTGCCCAGACGTTCCAGCTTGCGAGTGACAAAGGAATGTTGTCGTCTATACATTAAAAAGGAAATCTGTAGTATTACCAGCGTGCTGGACAGGCTGTACATATTATACATAAGTTCGAAAACTAGCGAATTATACGAGATTCCGTACATTCTATTTTCGCACCACATATAGACATGCATGGTGGCTGAAATCAGCCATAAAGCCCAAATTGTGATCCATGTCAGCACTCCGGCAACACTTCGTTGCCCCTTACGCATCAGAAACCACGTTTTCAGCTGTGGGTAGTAATAACCTAGAGCAGCACCCAGCATGTAACAGGCTACATAAGACAGTGCCCAACTGCCCTTATTTTGCACCTGAAATAGAAATTTATTGCCAATTACAAATGACCACTGTAGCAACAGCCCAAGGACAATAGACCATTGTGGAAGTTGCCGATATCGCTGGAACAGCCACAGTACGAATGGAAATGCAAGATAGAATTGCATCATGATAAAAATATAATATAAATGGGTATACGCTTTGCCTGTCGCCAGCTTCAGAGCAAAGCTTTTCGCAAGTGTGGCTATATTCCATGGTTCGGAGCTGCTAGCCATAAGAGACAGGAAGAAATAAAATAGGGAGAACATGACGTAAGGTAAGAGAATATACAGCAATCTCTGCTTATAAAAGCGACTTAAGAACTGTCGTCCCATTGGACGATCCTTGTAGTTGTAGAACAGTACCATGCTGCTAAGCGCGATAAATACGGGGGTTCCATACTTCATCAACACATTGAGCGCATTGTATACAACATATAGGCTGGAATTTGTAAGCTGAACCGTTGCATAAGAAGTGGCATGTACCATCAAGACGGCTAAAATCGCCATGGCTCTGACCAACTGCAATTCGGGAATTTTTTCTTTGGTCGTAGGCTTCATAAGCTTCATTTCCTTTCAGGAGTGAACTGTATCTTGTTGAACTCTTTCTATTAAAAGATAAAGTTCTTAACAACCCTAAAGGGAACGGCTTAAGAAACGCTTATGAACTTCTTAACTTTTGTTAAGAATTGAGGATTTTGCAAAAATCCTGAATTAAGAAAAGAACTTCCATAGCCTCAAAATGAGTGGTATGGAAGTTCTTTTTTATACTCATGATTATTCGTTATTTGCAACGTTTGATAGGTGCGCGTCTAATTTGTCCACGAATAGCACCATTCGGATGACGGATCGTGTGGACATTGACGTAGGCATTACCCTCTCTAATTTGGCACACCAAATCATAAATGGTTCTGCCTCTGAGTGGACCGGTAAGATCACATGCACGGAGCACGCCGCTAACGACGCCTCTTCTAACGGTTATTCCAAACTTCGAAGGACCAAACAGTGTAGCAACAACAGGGCCATTTTCACCTCTTCGTCCCAGATGAATATGCGCTTCGGTTACCCGTGAGATATTGCGTACAGTCAGTTCAAAGCTTAATTGTTGGCTCGTTGGACGGTAACGAAATTCGGCTGTTCCTGTCGCATTTGTTCTGACAGGAGGCACTTCATTAGCCCCCCTTAAGGTGGCTCTAAACTTATTAGACATGACATCCCTCCTTTCTCAGTGTTGGTTTAGTGTATTCACAGGGCTAGAGAAGGGGCTGCACATTAGCCTATTCATCAGAAGTTGTGTGTTTTACAAGTTATTCAGTCCAAGCACAAAACAAACTTTTTCATAGTCTATGAGTATCTGATAGAGAGAGGAGGAGAAACCATGGGAACATTTATTGATGGGAGAACATCCCAGAATGCTTCGACAGCCAACTCTATTGCCATTCCGATCACTCTTATAAATACGCCTCAATTGTTCGGGCAGATCGGGTTAAACACACTGGGAGCTACAGGTACGCCACGGGTTTTGCTTAAAGGAACTATATCGCTTCAACTTCCGCTTGCTTTAGTCGGAATAACGATCACTATTGTAAGAGGTACCCTGGTTACTGACCCTGTTGTTTATTCGGCCACGTCAACTTTTAGTTTGAGTTTGTTGGCTCCACAGGTTATTGCATTCTCAGCCGATGACTTTAACCCGCCGATTACGGAACAATTGGTGTACACTGCTTTTGTTTCAGCTAACCTGCTGGGTACAATACGTGTAGGTCCAGAGAGCTTTGACGGAATTTTGGTTGCGGATTAATGTAGTAATTTTGATATGACGAAATATCGCTTCATGAGGCTTCGCAGATGTAACTGCGAAGCTTTTTTGTGTACAAGACAAGTTTCAAGCTTAACGATTAAACTACTTTTCTTTTGCATAAGAATTACACAGGCATAACCCTGCAACAATGGGTAGAATTTTATGTATGCGCTTACAGTAAATATCCATTGCTTCGTACAATTAAAAATCTGGAGGAGGAATGAAGAATGGTGTGGAAAAAAGGATTGACTCATATGCTTTTAGCAGCTTTTTTATGTGGTGCAACAGGTGTGGGCATAGCTCTCCCGGCCCAGGCATCCGCTGGCGAGTACAAGTTTGATTTTGGCGGAGGTACGGTCGAAACGGGTTATACCGGAGTGAGCGCTTCGCTGTCTTATGACTTAGCACGTGGCTATGGCTTTCGTACCCCTGAGAATATGCGTAATGTCAGTGCTTCGGGGACTGGAGTGGCAAGTGATGCGGTACGTTTCCTGGTTACAGGTACGAAAAGCGAGAATACTTTTGATGTTGATCTTCCTCCTGGTTTGTATGAGGTGTCGGTTACTTTAGGAGATACCTCTCGTTCGAGTATTGCAGCTGAAGGGGTGTATCAGGTCATAAATATGACAGGGAATGGGGCCAAGGATCGCTTTCAAATTCCAGTAACAGACGGACAACTAAATCTGCTGGTTACTGAAGGCAAAGAGGGGGCGATCTTCACACTCAGTGCAATGGAAATCAGGCAATTATCTAGCAATCCGGTTACGAATCGAACAATTTATATCGGTGGGGATTCTACGGTATGTAACTATTATCCGCTGGATAGCAGCGTGCAGGCGGGATGGGGTCAACTGCTGCCAGAGTTTGTGAACACGAATACTTTTCAAATTCGCAATATGGCGTCAGGAGGCCAAATTGCTAGAGGCTTCCATCAGGACGGTCAGTTGGAGGCCATCGTCCAATATATTAAGCCGGGGGATTATTTTATTCTCCAATTGGGCATTAATGACACCAATCCAAAGCATAACGAAAGCGAAGCAGAGTTTAAGGACTGGATGCGGGATATGATCCGGCAGGCGAAGGCTAAGGGGGCGACGGTAATCCTGTCAACTCCGCAAGGACGAGCCACTGACTTTAATGCTAACAATGTACACAACGCAGAAAATAGATGGTATAGAAGTGCTATTTTGGCGCTGGCTCAAGAGGAACAAACGCCTTTAGTCGACCTGAATGTTCTTAGCTCAGCTTATTTTACTTCTATTGGTAAAGTCGCTACACTGGCTTTGTACATGAACGGTGATACACTCCATCCAAACTATGAAGGTGCAAGGGAACTGGCACGATTGGTAGCACAGGATTTAAAAAGGCAGGGTCTGAGCGGATTCTAAATTTAAACGATGGGTTTTCCCCTGTTTCTTACATTTGTAGGAGCAGGGGTTTTTAGCATCTGTTCAGGGTGCTATAATTATTGAAAAAGCAATAGTAATACGGAGGAATTAGAACATGCAGCCTTTCACTGCCCGTGTGCTTCAAATTATACTGTTGATCCCTGAGGGAAAAGTAATGACTTACGGTCAAATTGCGGCAGAGGCCGGAAGCCCAAGAGGTGCCAGACAGGTGGTGCGGATTTTGCATACATTGAGCCAAAAACACCAGCTTCCTTGGCATAGAGTAGTCAACCGTTTGGGGGAGATTGCTTTGCAGGAGGATGAGTCCGCATCCCTGCAGCGTCTGTATTTGGAGGAGGAAGGCATACGGTTTAATGAAAACGGGCGCATTCCACTGGATCAATATCTCTATGATCCGCAGGCAGAGATGGAAGAATAGGCGCGGAACAAGCTATGCGGTTTTATATTAAATTTGATCATCATAAAGAACCGGGACAAGTCAATTAACGATTTGTCCCGGTCTTTTTCATCTAGCATACGAAGCAGATAACTAGAGGTAATCTGTTATTTATAGCATAAGATTCATTTGTCATTTTATCCGATAAGATGCTGCTGATCCCGTTGGGCAAGGTGAAAAGAAATGCTGTTCATCAGTGGTATATCGTTATTTTTCCGGGCTTCCCGGATGAGTTGTTTCTTTTTTTGTTCTGATTCACGTAAAAAGCGGGTCATCCACAAATCAGACGGTTCGTTAGTGGTTGTCATACGAGATTCTTTTATCATCTATTAACCCTCCCAGTGAGCGGCTGTTATTCTTTCTCTAGTATATGTTCCAAACCTTAATAGATGCTGTTGGTTTCCTTAAAATTAGCTGAAAATTAGGTAAAGTTAAGGTAAAAATAGGTTGAATCCATATCTGATTGGACGAAAAGTAGTATAAAGCGAGTAATCTGGAAGTAAAGGTTACAAAAATGTATTGTTTTGACACCTTGTACCAACACAAACCTGAAAGTACAATTAGAATGCAAAGAGTTTGTGGAAATTTATGTCGAAAAAAACGGAAAAGATTCGAAGAATGCACCGAAAGGGGAGAGATTCATCTATGAAGCAAAAAGCGGCTGCCGTGCTGCTTGTATTGTCATTATCATCAGGCTTGGCCTCCACAGTACAGGCTGAGAGTTTATCAGGAAATGTAGCATCAAGTACGTCAGTTAAACCTTCTGCTGCGGCTCCATCGAAGACATCATCCATAACGGGTCAGGCTTTACCTACATTGACACTCAAGCAGGCCGCGGAATGGGCACAGACGAACAGTTACAATACACGTACCGCCGAACGGGACGTAGAGCGTCGCAGAATGGAACTGAAAAATGCAGAAAAGGACCTGGGCAATTCACCTGTCGATTTTATAGACAATGAGTATGTTGATGATGAAACGTCATGGAGAAATTACAGTTCCTCGACGCTATCTTATTTAGCCAGCAAAAAGCAGGCGCAGTTCGCCAAAGACCAGATTTATTTTAATGTGATGAAAAGCTATCAAAGTGTGTTCGTGGCAGAGAATCAGGTGAAAAATGATCTAGAAGCGCTTGAAATCGCCCAAGCGGAGGAAAAGATTGCACTTGCCAAATTTGCGCGCGGAAAGCTGTCTGAGTATGCGAAAAACGAGAGTACACAGGCCGGAAGCCAAGCTCAGCAAACCGTAGAGCAGGGGAAAATTGCGTTGCAAAAATCCAGGGATGCCCTGAACTTCCTCATGGGACAGCCTAATGGAACAGCTTATGAATTGGTCGATCGACCCGTGTACAAGGAACCGAAGAAGCTGGATATCGAATTACATATACAACAGCTGACAGACATGAATCCAAATTTATGGAAGCTGGAGGATAGCATCAAAACTTCGGAGCTTAATGTGAGATATTTCGATTTTAACAATGGTGCTGGTGCTTATGATCTAGCTAAAATGGATGTCGATACGGCTAAGGAGGAACTCGACAAAGGTCAAAAGGATTTTGCCGAATCTCTCCGTAATTTGTATGCCACAGTTAAGGAAAATCAAAAGAAATACGTACAACTGGAAGAAAGCTTGCGTACAGCAAAAGAGGCCTTGGAATTATCACGCAAAAAGTGGGCCAGAGGTCTAATTATTGAGATGGAATTGAAAAATAATCAGTTGAAAGTGAACCAGATTGAACGGCAAATGGAAGAGCTTGCGATCGAGTTGGATCAAAATGAGTATACGTTGAACAAGCCATGGAGCACATAGGGAGGAAACGGCATTGGCAGAAACGGTTTTAAATGACGCTTTAATCAAGTTACGGAGAAAACGGAGAAAAAAGTGGATCTGGACTGCAATTGTTCTACTGGTTGTCGGTGGAGGCGGAGCAGCAGTATACCTAAATTTGCCCAAAGAACAGGCGGCACCGTTGGTTCAGGATGAGAAGCTTAAAGTAGAACGCGGCGATGTGAGCGAGAAGCTGGATACGTCCGGTACCGTACAGGCTTCCAAGGAAGTGAAGTTGAATTTTACAAGCGCAGGCGAAAATAAGCTGGCAGCGGTGAACGTGAAGGCCGGAGACAAAGTGAAGAAAGGACAAGTCCTGGCTCTTCTGGACAGTTCTGAAATTAAAATGCAAATTCAGAGTGCGTCTGATACTTTGGAAATATCTAAAGCCAAGCTGGCTGAATTGGAGAAAGGTCCGAAGGCTGAGGACATTGAAATTCAGAAAACAAATGTACTTCGGGCCAAAATGGCTATCGATACAGCGCAAGAATCATTTGAGCTGGAAGAAGCCGAAAGTCAGAAGAAAACTTCCCAAAAGCAGTTGGAACAGGCGCGAAAGGCATATGAAGACCAAAAGTTTTTACATGATGCCGGGGCGGTGTCCAACAGTGAATTGGAGCAGGCAGAGCAAGCACTGGATAAAGCACAGACGGACTATGATGGTCTGGATCTGCAGTTCCGCAAAATCATGTCACAAAAACGTCGCACCATTTCAGAGGCTGAAATCGGATATCGTACGGCAATGGCAGAGCTTCGCAAAATTCAGGTTCCGGCTGATGCATCCAATATTCAAGCCTCACGGATAGAGGTTCGAAGACAGGCGACGGAACTGGAGCAGAAGAAAAATGAATTGAACAAGCTTCAGGTTACAGCACCTTGGGACGGGGTAATCTTGAAGGTGAACGGGGATGTAGGGACCAGTCCGACAGCTCCATTCATTGTCATGAATAACTCGGATTCCAACGACCTTAAGGTGGTTGTGAAGGTAAGTCAGACCGACATTGTCAAAGTAAAGAAGGGTCTTTCAGCCGTGTTGACTACCAATGCCTATCCGGGTGAATCATTTCCAGGGAAGGTGCAATTCGTGTCACCGGAAGCCTCTACGGATGAAGGGATGACGACGTATCTGATGGAACTGTCTGTTCATGACCCGAAAGGCAAGCTCAAAACGGGCATGATTATGAATGTGGCCGTTATTTTGGGAGTACACAAAAATGTACTGTTCGTACCTGCGACTGCGCTGAGATCCGAAGGGGGACAGGATGGCGTGTATGTTTCCGCTAATAATGCTGCAAATCCAGGGGCGCGCACTTTCAAGCCCGTAGAACTCGGATTTTATACGCCAGATCGAGTCGAACTCAAGTCAGGTGTAAAGGAGGGTGACACGCTTATTGTGCCTGCTCCTGAACCTCCGCCGGACCCTTCCGCTATGGGCGGCATGCAGGGAGGCTTTTAAACGGGTATGAGATACGTCATTCAGATTGAGGATTTGAAAAAAGTGTACCATGTCGGAGATCAGGAAATTCATGCTCTGCGTGAGGTTCAACTTGATATTGCTGACGGTGATTTTGTTGCGATTATGGGACCGTCTGGATCAGGCAAGTCCACGATGATGAATGTTATCGGCTGTCTGGATTTACCTACGTCAGGACAATTTTATTTGGACGGCTATTCGATCTTAGATGCCCGTGAGGATGAACTGGCTATTATACGTAATCAGAAAATCGGATTTGTATTTCAAAAATTTCATTTGCTCCCGCGATCAACGGCTCTGGAGAATGTGGAACTGCCTATGATTTATGCAGGTATTCCTGTCAAGGAGCGTCGTTTGCGGGCAATGGAAGCCCTCACTAGCGTAGGTCTAGGCGATCGGATGAACAATAGGCCGAACGAATTGTCAGGCGGTCAGCAGCAGCGGGTATCCATTGCCCGCGCACTTGTGAACAATCCGGTCATTCTCTTGGCGGATGAACCTACAGGCGCATTGGACTCCAAAACAAGTGTTGAAATAATGGGGATTTTTCAGCGTCTGAATGATCAGGGGAAAACGGTTGTATTGGTTACTCATGATCAAGAGGTTGCGGAATACGCCAAGCGTCTGATTCATTTTCGAGATGGGCGGATTGAAGAGGATCAGCCTGTTGGGAAACGAAGAATGGCGGCAGAGGAAGTGAAGGCATGAAGTTTAAGGAAATTATCCGTGTATCACTCAACAGTTTGCGAACCAATATGCTGCGATCTTTGCTGACCATGGTGGGCATTATTATCGGAGTGGCCGCTGTGATTATGATTGTAGCCATCGGTAAAGGATCAACGGCTACGATTACATCTCAGATCAACAGTATGGGAAATAATCTGCTGATGATCTATCCTTATGCTCCATATGATGGCTCTAGTTCCATGTCGTTCAATCAGACGAAAGGAATATCTCTAAAAGATATCGATGCGCTAGAGCAGCAAAAAGCAGTAGCAGAGGTAGCACCAAGTGCTATGACCAATGCAGATATTACGTGGAGTCGCAATAAGGTCAGCGGACAAATTGAGGGGACTTCACTGGCATTCGTTCATGTGAGAAAGCTGTCACTAGCTCAAGGCAGGTCGTTTACCCACTATGAAGTGGATAAACAAATGAATGTGGCTGTGCTTGGGAGTGATGCGGCCCGTAATATTTTTGGTCCGGATGCCTCCAGAGCGGTCGGTGAGACGATCATGATCAAACAGCTTCCTTTTAAGGTGGTCGGTGTGCTGGCAAATTCCAATTCCAATATGAGTAACAGCGGTCAGCAGGTATATGTACCGATTACAACGGGGATGGAACGGCTAGGCAATATGAGTATTCAGCAGGTGAACGCCTCTGCAACATCAGAGGAGAAGATTGATCAGGCAAGTGCAGAAATTCGGCAGGTGCTTCGTGTCAGACATGAGCTAAAGCCATCAGAGGGCGATGACTTTCAGATCATGACCCAGACGGAAATCTTAAAAACAGTGTCCGGGGTTGATCGGATTATGAATATGCTGCTGGCCGGTGTAGCTGCAATTGCGCTTGGCGTTGGAGGTGTCGGCATTATGAATATTATGCTGGTGTCCGTCACGGAACGTACGAGGGAGATCGGGATTCGTAAAGCGATTGGTGCGCAACGTAGTGATATTATGCTGCAGTTTGTGGCTGAGGCTGTTTTTCTCAGTCTGATGGGTGGACTAGTTGGCGTAATGGTGGGTCTCGGAGGTGCAAAACTGCTTGAGAAATTCGTCCAAATGCCGATTGTGTATTCGATAGAGCCCGTGCTTTACTCTTTTCTGTGCTGTATGGCAGTCGGAGTGTTGTTCGGAGTATATCCGGCGCGGAAGGCGTCTAAGCTGCGTCCAATTGATGCTTTAAGATACGAATAAGAGAGCGGGTACTTCGCCTTACTCGAAAGAGCAGGGTGTAAAGTGCCCGTTTTTTTGTGTTGAATAAGTGTTTTAAATGATAAAAAGACATGAATAACCACTTTAATTTTATATATGTGATGTTTTATATGCTTTTTAAGGTTGATTTATTGTTATATATGACGTATTATATTCAATATTAGATCGCAAGAAAAAAAGGAGGGACGTTCATCATCGACCTTACGGCAAGACAAGTAGAAATTTTAAACATCGTACAAAAGCATGCCCCAATTACCGGGGATCAGATTGCGGAAATGCTTAATCTCAGTAAGGCGACCATTCGGACCGACCTATCCAAATTGGGTATTCTGAATTACATAGATGCAAAGCCCAAGGTCGGATATTTTGTTGGAAAGCGGGGCACGCCGAACCGGGAGGAAAAATTCCGGCTATTGCAAATGAAGGTGGGCGATCTTCACGGGGTTCCAGTCATCGTACGTGAAACAACAACGATTCAGGAAGCTGTTGTAGCTCTCTTTTTGGAAAATGTGAGCAATTTGATCGTTACCGATGAAGACGGAGATTTGGCAGGGGTAGCTTCCCGCAAGGATTTACTTAAGGTAACGTTAGGGAATCCCAATGCAGCAACCATTCCTGTCAGCCTAGTGATGACCCGACAGGCGAATGTTGTCACCGTTTCCCCAGAGGATACGGTATTAGAGGCAGCGCGCAAAATTATTGCCCGTCAAATCGACAGTCTGCCTGTCGTCGTCCCTTCCGACTCCGACAAGCCAGGAGAGCACTGGAAAGTCGTGGGACGTATTACAAAAACAAATATTATTAAAATGTTGCTCGATATGGTAGCAGAGGATTAATGGGAGGAATCGAATGGTTCAGGCGAGCAGTCATTTTATAGCGATCTGTTCAGACTCGATTGGCGAGACGGCAGAAGCTGTCGTACAGGCGACCATGCGCCAGTTTGAGTTACCGGACACAGAGATCAAAAGATTTATGAACGTGAGGGATGAAGACGAACTGAGCCGGGTGATGGAGGAAGTTGCCGAGCGTAGAGGCTTTGTAGCTTATACGCTGGTACAGCCGGAATTGAGAGAGGCGATGAAAGAAGAGGCTGTCCGGCTGAATGTGCGGGCTGTCGACATTATGGGACCAATGATGCAGGCGTTTGCCGATACGTTCCATAACGATCCCAAAGAGAAGCCTGGTCTGCTGCACCGACTGGACGACAACTATTTTCGGCGTGTAGAGGCCTTGGATTTTGCGGTTCAATACGATGATGGCAAAGATGTGAGCGCCATTCTCAAAGCGGATATTGTATTGCTTGGAGTATCCCGTATTTCCAAAACTCCTTTATCCATGTTTCTCGCGCATAAAGGTTATAAAACGGTCAACATACCGGTTGTGCCGGAGCTGACACCGCCTGTTCAGTTGAAGGATGTTCAGCGTGGTCGAGTGTTCGGATTAACGATCGAGCCAGAGTTACTGTTGAAAATACGCAGTGAGCGACTAAAGGTTATGGGGCTACCTAATAATGTGCAGTATGCTACAGCGACGAGAGTGGAAGAGGAAATAGCGTATGCGCAGTCTTTGTTTAAAGAGCTGAACTGTCCGGTTATTGATGTTACAGATAAGGCGATTGAAGAGACGGCAGGTTTAATTATCAGAATGTTATAGAGCCTAGTAGCTGCTCATATAACTAAAAATTAAAAACGTAGGATACAGGAGTTTAATAGATAAATAGAAAGATTGCAGCAAAGCTGCCCTAAATATATTCATTTGCTTAAGGGTAATAATTATTTTAGGAGAGGTGGAGGGATAGGTATGGAGAGTCAAATGGCATTGGAATTCGTTCGGGTAACAGAGGCAGCGGCACTGCAATCAGCACAATGGACAGGGCGTGGAGATAAGAATAGCGCAGACGAGGCGGCTACGGTAGCCATCCGCACTCATTTTAATGCGGTATCCATGGACGGCACGGTCGTCATTGGCGAAGGCGAAATGGATGAGGCTCCCATGCTGTATATCGGGGAAAGAGTAGGCAATCGCAGAGGACCGGCTATGGACATCGCTGTCGATCCACTGGAAGGAACCGAAACGGTGGCAAATGGTTTGAATAACGCTCTGTCGGTCATTGCTGCTGCACCTCGTGGTAGTCTACTCCACGCTCCGGATATGTACATGCAAAAAATGGCCGTTGGCCCGGCGCTGGCTGGAAAGCTGTCACTTGAGGACCCAATCCCGACCACATTGTCAAAAGCTGCACGAGCACTCGGTAAATCCTTGCCTGATCTTACCGTGTCTATTCTGGATCGTACACGGCACGCCGGGATTATCAAGCTTCTGCGGGAAAGCGGAGTTCGTATCAAATTGCTAGGCCATGGGGATGTGATGGGCGCGATTGAAACATGCCTGGATAGCGGTGTAGACTTGCATATCGGTTCTGGTGGCGCTCCTGAGGGTGTATTGGCCGCTGCAGCGCTGAAATGCATGGGCGGAGAAATACAGGGCCGTTTGTTGCCTCATGGTGAAGAAGAGATTGAGCGTTGCAAACGTATGGGCATTACTGATCCTGGCGCGTTGCTATCTATGGATGATATGGTCGGACGGCAAGGCGTGATGTTTGTGGCTACAGGTGTAACACCTGGAGAGTGGTTGCAGGGGGTTCGTTCTCTTCCCGGCCACAGAGCGGAAACTCATTCAGTCGTAATGCACTCGGATACAAAAACGATTCGCTTCGTGCGGAGTATCCATCATACAGCTGATTCTTCCGGTACGCTTGCGGTAGCGGCATCTTCTTGAACATTGAAGTCATGGCTTATAGTTCAATAAAACAGCGGTATCTAGGACTTATCCAAGGATACCGCTGTTTTTCATATTTTAGGGTCAATCTAACTGTCATAGAACAGATGAAGTTATCAACTCCATGGAATAAGAATCGAGTATACCTCACTTTTATTGAGTGACGTAAACATAATTATCTTTGTCATGCATCTCTCTTTAGTCTACTTCGTAATTTCTTAACCCTCTAAATGATCTACTAAATGTATATCCAACAATATACGTCTATCTGATTATTGTTTAAGGTATGAAGTACCTTGGCCCTAAAAGTTTGATAAATTTCTCTGCTAGAATAGATCAACCTTCGAAATCATCCGAGAACTAATTTGGAAAAGCAAATCCTTATGTAAAATTAGAATAACACATTTAAGTAATACTTCTGTCTATTGGGATTATGAATTACTTTGGTCTAATATCTATAGTTATCTATCAAAAGGAATTAATTGCAAGTAGAATTAATTTGGTATACGTGTTAAATTACTAGTCCAGCCAATAAAACAAGATCAAAGATTTTTAATAAGTTTGAACAAGCTGGGAACTTTTACAGATAGACTTAATTGCTTTAAATTGATATATTGTTAGTCTAGCCCGAAAATGATTATTCAATAATATGGGTTGGATGACTCGCCTGGAATTATTTACAGGTTGATTGAATTAGTTGAAAATGTTATATTATTGTTCTGGCTCAAACGAAGCCGAATGATAATTTGATCTTTGAAAACTGAACAACGAGTGAGTACGGATTTTGCTTGCAAAATCCAACGCTGAAATTTTGGTACATGCCATCCAGGCTGTATAAGATGGAAGCAAACAAGAGATATTTTTATCTCGTCAGTTTCAACATGAGCTTATCGCTCTTTCTATAAACCAGCTTCGGTTGGTCTTTAATGGAGAGTTTGATC
>NZ_JAFICR010000025.1:0-22085 GCF_017833915.1 Paenibacillus sp. 1182
GGGGTAACCCCCCTGCTTCTCCAGAGACCAGAGCATTATGATGTAAAAAAGAAACCCACGTCTCAAAATGACGGGGTTTCTCGACAATCTGAGAACCTCCACAGAGGTTCTCTTTATCCTTTATATCGCTGCTACAGCAAGGCTTTTGCCGCAATGTCCGTACGGTTTTGTTTACCTTCAAAGGTAATACGATCCGCCTGTTCGTAAGCTTTGTTCCGTGCCCCGGCAATATCACGTCCCAAGCCGACCACACCTAATACACGTCCGCCGTTCGTTACCCACTCGCCCTGTTCGTTGATGCCCGTTCCAGCATGGAACACGATAGCTTCGTCTACCTGTTCCAATCCGTGGATAGGTACGCCTTTGGCGTAAGCTGCAGGATAACCTCCGGATGCCAGCACCACGCACACCGCCGCTTCATCCTTCCACTCAATCTCCACCTGATCCAGCGTGCCATTTACAGCAGCGAGAAAAATATCGAGCAGATCGGATTTCAAACGAGGCAGAACCACTTGAGTTTCCGGATCACCGAAACGTGCATTAAACTCAATGGTCTTCGGCTTGCCGTCCGGCGAAATCATCAATCCGGCAAATAATACACCTCGGAATGGACGCCCTTCAGCAACCATGGCCTTGGCCGTCGGCTTAATAATCGTCTCAATAGCTTCCTCAATAATGGAATTGGCTATGTGAGGCAATGGAGAATACGTACCCATGCCGCCTGTATTTGGCCCTTTGTCATTATCAAAAATAGGCTTGTGGTCTTGCGCCGCGGCCATCGGACGAACCGTTTCACCATCGACAAAGGAGAGAATCGACATTTCCTGACCAGCCAGAAACTCCTCAATCACGACTTGTGCCCCGGCTTCACCAAACACCTTGGTCACCATAATGTCAGAGAGAGCCTTTTCCGCTTCCTCCATCGAGTAAGCGACCGTTACCCCTTTGCCTGCCGCCAGTCCGTCTGCCTTAATGACGATCGGGATCGGTTGCTCCTTCAAGTATGCATGTGCTTCCTCGTAAGTATAAAACTTACGATAGGTTGCTGTCGGAATATGATATTTATGGAGCAAATCCTTCATGAAGATTTTGCTACCTTCAATTTCCGCTGCATTTTTACGCGGTCCGAATACGGGAATGCCTTTCGCTTCAAAAGCATCCACAATGCCATCTGCCAGCGGATCATCGGGGCCAACCACGACAAGTCCGACCTTTTTGGATTCCGCCAGTTCTGTCAGCGCGTCAAAGTCACTCACCGGAATCGGCACACACTCCGCTAACTGTCCGATACCAGCATTGCCTGGTGCGCAATAGATTTGTCCGGCCTTGGGGCTTTTCTTCAGCGACCACACAATTGCATGTTCGCGGCCGCCCCCTCCGATAACCAAAATATCCATTCAGGTGATTCCTCCCGCTCCCATTAAGATTGTTCAGGTGAAAATGCTGCTGCATCCTCAACTCATACAAGTTAGTGCTTGAAATGACGTACGCCTGTAAAGACCATGGCAATGCCGTATTCGTTAGCAACCTTGATGGACTCTTCGTCTTTGATGGAGCCGCCCGGCTGAATAACTGCTGTGATGCCTGCTTTAGCTGCCAACTCCAACGTATCGCCCATCGGGAAAAATGCATCGGATGCCAGTACGGCACCTTTTGCTTTGTCACCAGCCTGCTCGATAGCAATCTTGGCCGCACCGACACGGTTCATTTGTCCAGCGCCTACGCCAATGGTCATATTATCTGCCGCCAGTACGATGGCGTTGGATTTCACATGCTTAACCACTTTCCAGCTAAACAAAAGCTGTTTCAGTTCTTCCTCGGATGGTGCCCGCTCCGTTACAACTGTAAGTGCATCCGAGTCTACAGCGTGAATGTCATTTTGCTGAACGACCATGCCACCTTCAATGGAAGTCACGACGAAGCGGCTTTCCACCTGTTCAGACCGGGAAAGCTCACCCAAATCAAGCAAACGAATATTTTTCTTTTTCGTTAAAATCTCCAATGCTTCTTTCGTAAATCCCGGTGCCAGTACAATTTCCAAAAAGATCTCACTCAGCTTATTTGCTGTATCACCATCAATAATCCGGTTAGCCGCTACGATGCCGCCAAAAATCGAGGTTGGATCAGCTGCATACGCCTTGCTGTACGCTTCATAAATACTGCCGCCAATTCCCACACCGCAAGGATTCATATGCTTAACTGCTACTACTGTAGGTTCGCTGAATTCTTTGACAATTTGCAAAGCTGCATTAGCATCATTGATGTTATTGTAAGACAGCTCTTTGCCGTGAAGTTGTTTCGCTGTTGTCAGTGTACCCTTTGCCGCCAATGGCTCACGGTAAAATGCCGCCTGCTGATGCGGATTTTCGCCATAACGCAAATCCTGGATTTTTTCATAGGTTACAGTGTAACGCTCAGGCAACGGCTCACCTGTCACATTCGACAAATAATCGGATATCAAAGCGTCGTATGACGCCGTATGGCGGAACACTTTTGCAGCCAAACGCTTACGGGTATTCAGCTCCGTATCGCCATCCTTACGAATTTCCTCCAACACTGTGCTATAGTCATCAGCATCAACCACCACACTGACAAAAGCATGATTTTTTGCCGCAGAACGAAGCATCGTTGGCCCGCCGATGTCGATATTTTCAATCGCGTCCTCATAAGTTACACCGGGTTTGGCAATCGTTTCCGCAAAAGGATACAGATTCACAACGACCAGATCAATATAACCCAATCCAAGCTCTTTCATCTGACGCTGATGCTCTTCATTATCCCGAACAGCCAGCAAGCCGCTGTGTACCGCAGGGTGGAGTGTTTTAACACGTCCATCCATAATTTCAGGAAAACCCGTTACCTCGGAAATGCCGATGACAGGAATGCCCTCCTTCGACAACAAGCTGCTCGTTCCCCCTGTCGAAACGATCTCCACACCCAATTTGGACAACTCGCGGCAAAATTCCACGATCCCTCGCTTATCCGATACGCTGACGAGCGCTCTTTTAATACTCACCCTGTCTCCTCCTTTAGCTCTTTCAGAATTTTGCAAAATTCTCTTTTATCATTTTATTTCCCGAGAAATATCGGAAAATGCCTGTACAGCATCCTTGATATAACAATGATATGACAAATTACAATCATTCTTAGAGAAGTGAAATCACTTTGCGACCATTTAATTGGATTTTGCCTTGGGCTAATTTTCCAACTACTTCTGGATATAGCTGACGTTCTACGGATTGAATGGCTGCGGATAAGGATTCCGCAGTATCATGGTCGCTAACCTCCACGACACGCTGGGCAATAATAGCTCCCGTATCCATGCCCCCGTCCACAAAATGAACGGTGACGCCACTTACCTTGACACCATAGGTCAATGCCTGTCCAACAGCATCTTTCCCTGGAAATGCCGGAAGTAGTGACGGATGAATATTAATGATTTTTCCTGCGTAGGCATCGACCATGACGCTGGATAGCAAACGCATGTAGCCAGCTAACACGATGAGATCAATTGATTTCTGCTCCAGTAAAGCCACCAGTTCACGCTCATAGTCTTCTCGAGAAGGATATTCCTTGGGTCGAAAGGTATGGCACGCAACTCCAGCTTTCTGTGCTCTAGCTACGGCAGGAGCCGCAGGCTTGTCACAGATGAGCAATTCTACCGAGGCATCGCCCAGTTCTCCTCGCGCAGCGGCATCCACCAATGACTGAAAATTCGTCCCTTCGCCTGATGCAAAAACAGCAATCCGGTACTCGTTCATTACACCTCGGCTCCCGTAAAGGTCACGATAGAACTGCCTTCCGTTACTTTTCCGATCACATAGGCAGCTTCGCCCTGTTCCTTCAGAACTTCCAGTGCAGTCTGTGCATGCTCTTCGCCTACAACGATTACCATGCCAATCCCCATATTAAAGGTTGTGAACATGTCTCTGTTGGAGATTGCACCTTTTTCCTGCATGAGCTGGAAGATCGGCAAAATCGGCCAAGTGCCGTATTCAATATCCACATTGACGTGATCCGGTAACACTCTTGGGATATTTTCAATAAAACCACCACCTGTGATATGCGCCATACCTTTTACTTTTACCTTGTCCAGCAATGCCAAAACGGATTTCACGTAAATTTTCGTCGGCTCCAGCAGTACATCGCCCAGTTTGCCGTTTAAGCCTTCGATTTCATCATGCAAATCATAGCCCTGCTGTTCCAATAACAGCTTGCGAACCAGTGAGAAGCCATTACTGTGAACTCCACTGGAGGCCAGCCCAATAACGGTATCTCCAGGGGCAACGGAGCTGCCGTTGATGATTTTACTTTTATCTACAATCCCTACCGTGAATCCGGCAATATCATATTCACCCTCGCTATACATCCCTGGCATTTCTGCGGTTTCACCGCCGACCAGCGCACAGCCCGATTGATGGCATCCCTCTGCGATTCCAGCGACTATAGCTTCAATTTTCTCGGGCACAACCTTGTCACAAGCGAGGTAATCCAGAAAAAAGAGTGGCTCCGCGCCCCCGACGACAATGTCGTTTACACACATCGCAACCGCGTCGATACCAATGGTGTCATGACGATCCATTGCGAAAGCAAGCTTCAGCTTCGTGCCGACACCATCGGTACCGGAAACGAGTACAGGCTCCTCGTACTTATCCTTATTCAGGCCGAACAACGCACCGAATCCGCCCAAGTCCGTCAGCACTTCGGGACGGAAGGTACGTTTAACGTGCTTTTTCATCCGTTCTACTGCTTCATTACCGGCAGCGATATCTACCCCTGCATTTTTGTATGCTTCGGACATTCATGAACACTCCTTCAAATGATTGACCCTCCTAAGTCCTCCCTAGTAGGGAGGATTCCATGGGGCTGCTCCCCCTGGACCCCTCAATAGTCGGTCAGATGTGTAAGGTTGGGTGCTGCTTGGTGGTTGATTCGTGCTGTGAGTCGCGTGCTTTCCTTTGTATTCGTGGGCTATCCCCGCGAATACAAAGGACACGCTTTAGTGCGAGGCCGCCTATGCAGCGGCGGCGGGGGCACGTCCCGGGCTGTTTGCTTCGCAAAGGCGGGGACGTGCCGGGCAAAGAAGTGAGCGGCGCTTACGAGCGGCTCACTTCCTTGCCCTTTGAAGCAGGCAGCTTCGCCCTGCCTGCTATTGAGCCTCGCTTCGCTGGCTCACGGGCGGTTCCACAGGCCGCCCGCTAAAAACTCATGGCATGAAATAGTTATGCCATGAGTTTTTAACTGCCTTACCTATCCTCTTCCCGGTGGGAACCAAAGAGGTACAGGCACTGCTGCAAAGGGATGTACAACTGAGGAACGGAGCGGGTGGAAGGATTCTGGAGAAGCGAAGCGTTCGCCTTTGCCGCTGGATTCCAACCCTCTAAGGGGTTATTCCAATCCAGGAATCCAGCGGCAACAGCGATCGGAAGAACCTTCCACACGCGGAGTGGCTCTCTCAGAACCACCACCACTTGCTCATACACCTCTTTTGTTCCCTTTTCTCAACAACTACATCCGAACTTTTCTTCACCTTTGAAATCTACCTGAGTCGGGTAATCATTATCAAAACAGGCTAGGCACAAGCCGCCTTTGTAATCCTGTTCGTTATATCCACCTACAGCGGCAATCAAACCCTCGGCGCTCATAAAGTAGAGCGAGTCGGCGTTAATTTCCTCACGAATTTCCTCGACGGTTTTGGATGAAGCAATCAGCTCCCGGCGATCCGGCGTGTCAATACCGTAGAAGCACGGGTTTTTGAAAGGCGGCGAGGTAATACGTACATGTACCTCCAACGCTCCCGCATCACGCAGCATATTCACGATTCGACGGGATGTAGTGCCCCGGACGATAGAGTCGTCGATCATAATGACCCGTTTACCTTCAACAACACGGCGTACAGCGCTCAGCTTCATTTTCACACCCTGCTCGCGTAACTCCTGACTCGGCTGAATGAAGGTACGTCCAGTGTATTTATTTTTAATCATGCCCAGCTCATAAGGAATACCTGTCTGCTCTGCATAACCAATCGCAGCCGATATGCTGGAATCCGGCACTCCTGTCACCAGATCCGCATCGACAAAAGCTTCCAACGCCATCTGGCTACCCATTCTTTTGCGTGCAGCATGAAGATTAGAACCATTCAAGTCACTGTCAGGACGAGCAAAATAAATATACTCCATCGCACATAACGCTTTACGGTGCTTATCTTCCGTGTACCGATCTTCATGCAAGCCGTTTTTATCCAGCACTAGCAGTTCACCCGGCTCGATATCGCGCAGCAGTTCTGCACCAATCGTTTCCAGGGCACAAGACTCGGATGCGAACAGATAAGCATCTCCCAGTCTGCCCATCGTGATTGGACGCAGACCATTGGGGTCGGAAGCCACGAGCAGCTTGTCGTTGGTCATAATGAGAAAAGCAAATCCGCCGACAATCCGCTTCAATGCATCTTTCGCGGCCTCCACTAAATCCTTGGATGATCGTGCGATCAAATGCGCCACTACTTCTGTATCGCTGGTCGTTTGAAAAATAGACCCGCCCTGCTCCAGCTCATGTCGAATTTGCAAAGCATTCACAATATTCCCGTTCGTAGCTACCGCTAGGTCGCCATCACGATACTTGAACACCAAAGGCTGTGCATTCGTTAGCTTACTGTCTCCACTTGTCGAGTAGCGCACATGTCCTATGGCAATATCGCCTGTCAGCGAAGCCATCAAATCTTTATTGAATACTTCTTTTACAAGCCCCATTCCACGATGATAATGGAACTCGTCGCCACTGCTCACACAGATGCCTGCACTTTCCTCCCCGCGATGCTGGAGTGCATGCAATCCGTAATATGCTAGGGAAGCGGCATCGGAGTGCCTATACACTCCAAACACGCCGCATTCCTCTTTTAATTTATCAAACAGCCCCTCTTTACCAGAGCCTTCATTATAATAATCTCCAGTCCACAACGTCCGTGCTGTTATTTCATCAGACATGGAATGACATCCTCCCAGATTTGCTTCAAACTGGCGACTGCCTCGTTCAAAGCGGGTTGTCCGTTCACCTCAACTGTCAATTGTGATCCTTCAACTTTTCCTAATACAGTAACTGGCACTTCCAAACCACGCAGATGTGCTTCCAGAGCAGACGCTTTATCCGGCGATGCAGATAACAAAATACGGGATTGGCTTTCGCTAAACAAAGCATGGTCAGGACGCAAAGTCGTTTCTACGTTGACCTGTGCTCCCAATCCGCCGCTAATCCCAGATTCCGCAAGCGCTACAGCCAATCCGCCCTCTGCCAAATCATGCGCAGATTGTACCAATCCGCCCTGAATCGCTCCCAGTACCGCAGTCAGCAGTTTTTTCTCTACGTTCAAATCTAGCTCAGGCGGGCGTCCTTCGGATACACCGTGTACGACAGCTTGGAACTCGCTGCCTCCCAGCTCGGCCTTCGTTTCCCCCACCAAGAAAATCACATCACCCTCGGCTTTGAAGCCTTGTGTTGTTATATGATCCGTATCATGTACCAAACCTACCATACCGACAACAGGCGTCGGATAGATGGAGCCTTTGGTATTTTCGTTGTACAAGCTGACATTCCCCCCGATAACAGGTGTATCCAGTACACGGCAAGCTTCAGCCATACCGTCTACGGCTTTTTCCATTTGCCAGAAAATATCCGGCTTTTCAGGGTTACCGAAGTTCAGGTTATCTGTAATCGCCAACGGCTCGCCGCCAGAACATACAATGTTACGCGCTGCTTCACTGACTGCAATCCGTCCGCCTACCTCTGGGTCAAGGTATACATAACGTCCGTTACAATCTGTCGTCATGGCAAGTCCCTTACGAGTTCCGCGCACAGTCACTACAGCTGCATCCGATCCCGGACGAACGGCTGTACTCGTACGAACCATGTAGTCATATTGCTCGTATACCCATTTCTTACTAGCTACACTTGGTGAAGACAGCACCTTTTTCAGCGCACCGTTCAAATCCGTCACTTCTGCATAACGAAGTGTGTCAATGGCAGCATTTTGCTCATAATAAGCGGGGACTTCGGAAGGCTTGTCATAAATCGGGCATTCATCAACCAGCGCCGTCACTGGCATATCTCCGACCACTTCATTGTGATGGAACAAACGCAAACGACCGTCATCCGTCACTTTACCGACCTTGGCACAAATAACGCCCCAGCGCTCGAAAATTTCCAGTGCCTGTGCTTCATCCTTAGGCTCTACTACGAACAGCATCCGTTCTTGTGATTCGGACAGCATCATTTCATAAGGTGTCATACCCTCTTCACGCTGCGGTACCTGATCCAGATACAGCTCCAGGCCGTTGCCAGCCTTACTCGCCATCTCCGCGCTGGAGCAGGTAAGTCCTGCGGCACCCATATCCTGAATACCCAGCACAATACCGCTGTCGATCAGTTCCAGACATGATTCCATAACCAGCTTCTCCATAAAAGGATCGCCTACTTGAACCGCAGTCCGGTTCGCTTCAGATTCTTCTGTCAGCTCAACCGATGCGAATGTCGCTCCGTGAATCCCATCACGACCTGTCGGTGGGCCCACATAGAACACCGGGTTACCGACCCCTTTAGCAACACCTCGCTGGATTTTATCATGGTCAATCAGTCCGACACACATTGCATTAACGAGTGGGTTACCTTCGTAGCTTTCATCAAATACAACCTCGCCACCTACAGTCGGAATACCGATACAGTTCCCGTAGCCCGCAATACCAGATACTACATGCTCGAACAAATATTTCACACGGTCGCTCTCCAGCTTGCCAAAACGCAGAGAGTTCAACACCGCAACAGGCCTTGCGCCCATGGAGAAAATATCACGGATGATACCGCCTACCCCAGTCGCTGCTCCTTGAAAAGGCTCCACAGCCGACGGATGGTTGTGGCTTTCGATTTTAAATACAACCGCTTGGTTATCACCGATATCTACAATGCCTGCGCCCTCACCGGGTCCCATCAGCACTCGTGGACCATTCGTTGGAAAACGACGCAATAACGGCTTGGAGTTTTTGTAAGCACAATGCTCTGACCACATGACACTGAATACACCAATCTCCGTATAATTCGGCTGACGTCCCATGAATTCACAGATCAACGCATATTCGCTATCTGACACACCCATCTGCTGGTACAGTTTATGCTCGGCAACCTGCTCTGCCGTTGGTTCCTTAGCGGACACTTGCTGTGCCATGTCGATCCCTCCATGCGTTCAAAATAGATGTAAACATACGTTTGCCGTCATCCGTTCCGAGCAATGCGTCCACCGCGCGTTCAGGGTGAGGCATCATGCCCAGCACGTTTCCTTGTTCATTACAAATCCCTGCGATATCCGTCATGGAACCGTTTGGATTATCTTTATACGTAAATACGATCTGGTTATTCGCCTGCAAGCGAGCCAGCGTCTCATCATCACAGTAATAGTTGCCTTCGCCGTGGGCGATCGGAATAATGATCTCTTCACCAGCAGCATAGTCTCTTGTAAAAGGTGTTTGGTTATTCGCAACCTGCAACACCGTATCCCGGCATAGGAATTTCATCGACAGATTACGGCGTAAAGCCCCTGGCAACAACCCGGCTTCGGTCAGAATTTGAAATCCGTTGCAAATCCCTAAAATAAATTTGCCCTCGGCAGCCGCTTTGGCAACTTCCTTCATCACCGGTGCAAACCGGGAAATCGCACCGCAGCGTAGATAATCCCCGTAAGAGAAGCCGCCAGGAACAAGAATACAATCATAAGGCGACAGATCCGTCGCAGTATGCCATACATAATCGACAGGTTCACCGACCGTGTCCTCTATCGCCTTATAGCAGTCAATATCACAGTTGGATCCTGGAAAAACCAGAACTGCAAATTTCATGGAATTAGCCCTCCAGTTCGTAGCGGTAGTCTTCAATGACCGTGTTGGCCAATAGCTTTTCACACATCTCGATGACGCGCTTTTCAGCACTCTCGCGGTCTGTTGTATCCAGATTCAGTTCCATATACTTGCCAATTCTGACGCTGTCCACTTCTCCGAAACCCATAGAATGCAGTGCGCCTTGCACCGCAACCCCTTGCGGGTCCAAAACGCTTTGCTTAATCGTGACATAGACTGTTGCTTTCATCATGTTCCTTCAGTTCCTCCTCCGAATGAGTGAATCCTATTGGTTGAATTATGATTACTATTTACTGTGCCGTCAGACGCCGCCAAATATCCGTATATCTTGCAGTTGTTTCTTTTACGACATCAGCCGGCAACGGATCGGGCTTGCTATTCTTGTCCCAACCGGATGATGCCAAATAACTTCGTACCGGCTCCTTGTCCATGCTGTCAATCTCAACATCCAGCTCATATTTTTCCTGTGCCCAGAATCGGGATGAGTCCGGAGTGAAAATTTCGTCAATCAAAATAACCTTCCCGTTAACAAGACCAAACTCAAACTTGCAATCGGCTAAAATAATCCCCCGCTTCTCGCAGAAAGCACGTGCAAATTCGTACAACGCCAAACTCTTTTCCTCAAGCTCACCTGTTAGTTCAACCCCGACCAGTTCTTTCATTTGGTGAAGGGAAATGTCCTCGTCGTGTCCAACATCATTTTTTGCAGCTGGTGTAAATAAAGGCTTGGGAAAGCGTTCATTTTTACGCAGCCCCTCTGGCAATGGAATGCCGTTCACCTCACCGTTCTGCTCATACTGACGCCACCCGCCTCCGGTAATATATCCGCGCACCACACACTCAATATCGATGCGTTCAGCCTTCAGCGTGACCATGATCCGGTCCTTCAGCAACTCTTTATTCTGTTCGTCGATCACATGCCCGAGCTTGTTCACATCAGTGTGCACGACATGGTTTTCCAACAAGTCTTTCGTCTGCTCAAACCAGAAAGCGCTGAGCTTATTCAGCACATTCCCCTTTTCGGGCACGGGTGGCTCTAACACATAATCAAAAGCCGAAATTCGGTCTGTCACCACAATCAGAAAATGCTCTCCGAGATCATACAGTTCACGCACCTTGCCTTTATACAAGAGCGGCGCATGGATCAGACCTTCGGCAGTAGACAATGACATTTCATTACACCTCTTTCAAAAGAGTATTCCCCCTCCTAAATCAACCTTGCCCCTCCTAAATCCTCCCCTCAGGGAGGACCCCCAGGGCTGCTGCCCTCGGGACTCCCGCAAGGGTTGGCTAGTGAGCAGGGGATGGCGGGTTACTGGAGCTACGGTGGAGTGAGCGCGTTCCGCTGGATGAAGGCTTGTTTGCACAAGCTTTCATCCAGCAACGCTTTTACGTTAGTACAGATCGACGTTTTTACGTATTAACAATGTATTAACGCTCCCGACTCTAAGCGACAAGTTTTATGCCGCTTACAGCTCGACCGTGGTTCAGCGTCTACATACCGCCAAACCATTCGGCCCGTGGCCGTAGCACGGCATGCCGTGCAGCGAGCATTGGGCTTTGCCCTGTTGTGCGCATGTGCTACGCTGCGCACGGATACGGTGGCTCAAGGCTTCGCTTCTTGAGCCTGCGCGTTCTCGGGAGGGCAACGGGCTGTTTGCTGCGCAAATTCGGCAGCCCTCACGAGAACGTGGCCTGCGATAGAAAGCAGTGGAACACGCTTTTCCATCGCCTTTGGGAAGGTGCGGCATCTTATGTGCCGCACCTTCCCTAGTTCTTCTCCCTCACGAAGGTTGGTGCTGGGTGCAGCGGAGCGGACGGAATCGTTCTGGAGAAGCGTCAGCGCTTGCCTTTGCCTCTGGATTCCAACCAATATCTGGTCTTATACAATCACAGGAATCCAGGGGCAACAGCAATCGGAGGAATGATCCGTTCGCGCAGCGGCCTCACCACGCAGCAACCTTCCCTCCTACTCCCCTAATCCCAGCTTTTTGAAGATCGTATCCACGTTCTTCAGATGCCAGGCTGGGTTGAACGCATCCTCGATTTCGTCTGCGCTGAGCACGGCAGTAATTTCCGGAGTTGCCTCGACGATTTCGCGGAATTGGCGTTGCTCTTCCCACGCCTGCATAGCACGCGGCTGCACGGTATCGTAGGCTTTTTCACGACTAAAGCCTTTGTCGATCAACTTCGTCATAATACGGCCGGAGAATGGTACACCATACGTACGTGCCATATTGCGCTTCATATTTTCAGGGAAGACCGTCAGATTTTTTACGATATTGCCAAAACGGTTCAGCATGTAGTTCAACAGCATTGTTGCATCTGGCAGGATAATACGTTCCACAGAAGAATGCGAGATGTCGCGTTCATGCCACAGGGTTACGTTCTCATACGCCGATACCATATGCCCACGAATCACGCGTGCCAGGCCAGAGATGTTTTCACTGCCGATCGGATTGCGTTTATGCGGCATCGCAGAAGAACCTTTTTGACCTTTGGCAAAAGCTTCTTCCACCTCACGGAACTCACTCTTTTGCAGAGCACGGACTTCTGTAGCAAATTTGTCCAACGATGTGGCGATCAACGCTAATGTTGCCATGTATTCGGCATGACGGTCGCGCTGAAGCGTCTGTGTAGAAATTGGTGCAGGCTTGGTGCCCAGCTTGCGGCATACAAATTCTTCTACGGCCGGGTCAATGTTGGCATATGTCCCAACTGCACCGGACATTTTACCGTATTGTACTTGGTCAGCCGCAAAACGAAAGCGTTCCAGATTGCGCTTCATTTCCTCGTACCACAATCCCATCTTCAGTCCAAACGTTGTTGGCTCAGCATGTACTCCGTGTGTACGTCCCATCATCGGTGTGTGCTTGTAAGCCAATGCCTTTTCCTTCAAAATTTCAATAAAATTCAAGATATCGCGCTCCAGGATTTCATTCGCCTGCTTTAACAGGTAGCCCAGTGCCGTATCAACTACGTCTGTGGAGGTCAAGCCATAATGTACCCATTTGCGCTCGTCTCCAAGACTTTCGGACACCGTGCGGGTAAAAGCAATGACATCATGTCTTGTCTCCTGCTCAATTTCATAGATCCGTTCAATATCAAAACTTGCATTCTTACGCAGAGCCACAGTATCCTCTTTTGGGATAACCCCTAATTCCGCCCAAGCTTCACAGGCACACAGCTCTACTTCCAGCCACGCTTTAAATTTATTTTCTTCCGTCCAAATCGCTCTCATTTCCGGTCTGCTATAGCGTTCGATCATGACTATTTATTCCCCCAAATATTGGTTTGTTCAATCCATTCCAGCGCTTGTTCCGCATCCTGGCACAATAGATTAATATGTCCCATCTTTCGGCCTGGCTTGGCTTCACTTTTTCCATACAAATGCAGCTTGGGTACAACATCCAATCTTTCAGCTTCAACATCCGATTGCGCAAACCGCCGAACCACATCCTCCAAATGCTCACCTAGCACATTGACCATCACGACGGAAGTCAGCAGCTTCGTGCTGCCCAAGGGTAAACCGCAAATCGCACGTATGTGCTGCTCGAATTGCGACGTCGCGCACCCCTCCATCGTGTAATGACCGGAGTTATGCGGTCGTGGTGCTAACTCATTAACGTACAATTGTCCGTCTTCGGTGACAAACATCTCCACAGCGAGCAGTCCCACCGCACCCAGCGACTCTGCCACAGCCAGCGCCAACTTGCGTGCTTCCTCCTGGACAGGCTCTGGCACACGTGCAGGCACAATTGACGTGTGCAAAATATTGTTCACGTGAATGTTTTCGGCAGGTGGAAAGGCTTTGGCTTCACCGTTCGTGCTGCGAGCTACAATCACCGAGATTTCGCAGCGAAAACGAATGAACTGTTCCAATACCAGTTCCGCACCGCCTCCTGTCAGTTGTTCGTAGGCAGCCCTGGCTTGCTCTGGTTGGCGAATGACCACTTGTCCCTTTCCATCATAACCACCGACTGCTGTCTTGAGCACACACGGTACACCCAGTTCAGCTACCGCTTGAACCATATCCGCAAGACTACTGATTTCACGATACGGAGCGACAGGGACACCAGCAGCTTCAATAGAACGCTTTTCTCTCAGACGATGCTGTGTTGTGTACAAAAGACTGCTGCCTTGCGGCACACTGGATTCCTTTTCCAAAAGTGCAGCCACACCTGCGTCCACATTTTCAAACTCATACGTGATCACATCGCACCGCTCAGCCAGCTCTCTGGCCGCATGCTCATCATCATAGGCAGCGCGGATTTGTTCAGATACCTGCCCACAGGGGCTATCCGGTACAGGGTCCAGTGTCACAAAGCGATATCCTAGATTGGTTCCGGCCAGTACAAGCATTCTTCCTAATTGCCCGCCTCCTAAAAGTCCAATCGTTGTACCAGGAGGTCGGATACGGCCTGCGGGTTCACTTGCCCCATTCATAGCGAGTCACTGCCTTCCAGCACCTCATCACGAATACGGTCGCGTCTCGCCAAAACCCGCTGGCTTATCTTTTCGTCAAAAGCGCCTAATATTTGTGCTGCCAGCAGCCCTGCATTTGTAGCGCCTGCCTTACCAATTGCCACAGTGGCAACCGGAATACCACCCGGCATCTGCACAATGGAGAGCAGGGAGTCCAGACCGTTCAGAGCCTTCGACTGAACAGGCACACCAATGACCGGCAATGCTGTCTTCGCAGCCACCATTCCTGGCAGATGCGCAGCCCCACCCGCTCCAGCAATAATGACCTTTAGTCCACGCCCAGCGGCCTCTTCTGCAAAACGAAACATTAAATCCGGTGTACGATGGGCTGAAACTACTTTTTTCTCATATCCGATTTCAAGCTCGTCCAGCACAGCACATGCATGCTGCATGGTGTCCCAGTCTGATGTGCTGCCCATAATGACAGCGACCTGCACTGACATGTCCTTCACTCCCTGTTTATCAATAAGCGCCAAAAATCCGGCACTCGAAAATAAAGTTATTTTCAAGACACCGGACTACGAAAAAACAAACGACAGAGCCTCTTAAAGGCATGCAAAAGCAAGCCTCTTCCACCGCATCCAATGCGGCTTCAGCCGTATGTCTCCCGTAGTCCGGAAATTTAAGGTTTCCAGGTAGAAACTTCCGGGCCATATCCCCGGCATTATACGAGTTAGCATTGTGCCTATTCCATCCCAATCGATATTCTTTACAAGTATGATCGTGGTTTGTTTCGGCTCAAACATGTGTACCTTATTAAATTGCACCTTAAGTTCATTTTTTATCGACAATACACTTCCTAGTTTAACAATTCCCTACACCTTATGTCAACTTGAAAACGAACATTAGAATAATCATACAATAGAATGTTCGTGTTTAGTGAAATCAGTATCCTTATATACCCACAGGTCAGGACTATTGTATTATATTTAGCTATCGCTCCCCTCCCCTGATAACAGCGACCGCAACGCATCCCACTGAAAAAAATAAAAGTCGGCACTCCCTATACAGGCAGTAAACCGACTTTTACTTTTTTATTCAGTTATTTTACGACCAGCACAGGAATACGCGCATGCTGCACCACATTGTGACTTACGCTTCCCAATACAAATTCACGGATACCACCTAAACCTCGGCTGCCGATCACAATCGCATCGAAGCCATTCTCATTGGCATAATCCAAAATGACTTCGGCTGGAGAACCTTGAATCAGTTCCACCTTGGCATCTACACCCTGCTCAGCAAGTCGTTTTTTAACTTCATCCGTAGTTTGTTCGGCCAAATCGTAATATTCTTTATTTATTGAAGCCGGAATTGGAGCCAAACCTTCGCCCATAAAGATCCGAGGAAAATCGAATGCCGTTACCACCTCAAGCTTCGAGGACGGTGATGCCTTGACCAATTCAGCCGCCTTTAACAAAGCCTTGTTGGATGCATCCGAACCGTCATAAGCAAGCAATACTTTTGAAAATATCATAATATGCACCTCTTCCTCATTCAGTTTATTGATTCAAAGCCTGAAATATGTATTCCTGTGGTTGTTCATTCCATGTCACCGGATGGCTGGAATAGTCTTCTCACTCATCATTAAACTTCCCTATGAGAACCTAAACTCCTCCCCTTTACCGTAAAAAATACCCATACAGCAATGCGTTCATGAATAGCAACGCAGGAATACCTAGTCTGAAGCTCATATGCCGTGTTTTATGGCGTTTACGGTACATGGCAATTAGAACGCCTAATGCTCCCCCGATCAGGGCCAGGAAAAACAACGTCCGTTCAGGTACACGATCGCGATGTTTACGTGCTCTCTTTTTATCCTCCGACATTACCAGATAGCCTACTGCATTGATAAACAGCAGCCATACCAACAAGCCTGTCTGCAATGTCTCTCCTCCTTTTGCACACCGTACCAAGTTCAGGTATTAGGCCTTATATAGCGCTCTCCCCCTCATTATAACCCCACCCCTTTTACAGAAACAACGCCTCTTCTGACTTGGATAGCGCTTTTGCGGAAATAGTAAGGTTGCATAAGGGCGATCCCCGAGTGCATCTATTTCGTCTTAAAGGAGGAACTGCGATGGAAAGCACCCATGAATACGTTGAAAAGCTGCGAGAAAATGCAAAAAAGGCAGAACGCAACCGTAAACGAGGAAAAGGAACTCCCAGCGCCAGCTTGCCGACAAAACAGCATTCCAACAATCCTTGATCAACGAATCTGCATTAAGCTGTATAGCCGCGTTATTAACCTAAAGTATCAACTTAACCCTGCAGCCTTTTATGCGAATTGATTACAGGGTAAAATCTGTTGTTTAGCTTCCACAATAACAGCAAGCAGACTCCTTATGAGATATCTGCTTGTTGTTTTGTTTTGCAAACTTTTTTGAAATCGATTACATTTATAATAAATAAGTTCTAAAGTCATATTTCCTAACATAAGTGTTGACTAAAAGCAATTTTACACCCTATAATTCGTGATATTAACGTAATTCGACAAAATATTTGTCAGTTAATCTATCATTTATATTTGAGGTTTAAGATTGGAGAGGAGCTTTATATGACTAACATGAAAAAAATGACGATGATTCCCCTGTTGGCTAGCTTTATTCTCGGTAGTACTTTATGGAGTGGTGGATTTACCGCCAACGCTGCGGCTGCGGCAGCAGCTACAACCAGCACAACTGCACCTGCTTCTACCACTACAACGTCGGACAAATCCGAAAATCCTCAAACCAATCATTTACCCAATATTAAAATACTTGCCACAGGAGGGACCATCGCAGGATCATCTTCCGTCAATACGGATACAACCGGCTACAAAGCAGGCGCGTTGGGTGTGGAAACTCTGATCAATGCCGTTCCTGAGATGAAAAGTATTGCAAATGTCAGTGGTGAGCAAGTTGTTAATGTAGGTAGTCCCGACGTTAATAATGAGATCCTCCTAAAACTTGCCAAACGCACCAATGAACTGCTTGCCAGAGACGATGTAGATGGCATTGTCATTACACATGGTACAGATACATTAGAAGAAACAGCTTATTTCCTCAATCTTGTTATCAAAAGCGATAAGCCAGTAGTTGTCGTTGGCTCTATGCGTCCAGCTACTGCCATCAGTGCTGATGGTCCCTTCAACCTTTATAATGCAGTGAAAGTCGCCGGGGCTTCGGCCTCTAAAGGTCAGGGTGTACTCGTCCTGTTGAACGACCGTATCGGTGCAGCAAGATACATCACCAAAACGAACACAACAGCAGTTGATACGTTCAAGTCTGTGGAGCAAGGATACCTTGGAGCTGTTGTGGGCGATCAAGTGTACTACTACAACAAATCCACACACAAGCATACGACTTCTTCTGTATTCGACATCTCTAACCTGACTCAACTGCCACAAGTAGATATTTTATACGAATATCAAAACAATGGTCGCTATCTGTATGATGCAGCCGTAGCAGCTGGTGCCAAGGGAATTGTCGTAGCTGGTTCCGGTAATGGCTCCTTGTCCAAGACCTCCTCAGAAGGCGCAGAGGCCGCAGGTAAAAAAGGAGTGATCATTGCCCGCTCCAGCCGCGTGGGAAGTGGAGTGGTGTCCCCGTCAACAAAAGACGCGGCATCGAACTTTGTATCGACCGATTCGCTTAATCCGCAAAAAGCACGGATTTTGCTCATGCTTGCTTTGACCCAAACACACGATGTTAACCAAATTCAATCTTTTTTTAATGAATACTAAAAGTAGTTATCCCAAATCAAATAATTCAACATTCTATTATGCAAAAGAAGCAGCAGTAACGGTTGACCACCGTAACTGCTGCTTCTTTTTTTTGCGAGACAGGTCTAGCATTAGTAACTACTTCATCTGACGTCCAATCGTCTTGGTTCTATACACGTTGTCCATCCCACGCAGCATCAAGACTGCTGTTTGGGAATCCCATTCAAGCTTGGAGGATATTTCGCTTGCTTCTCTGGATGAGCAGCAATTTCCTCCTCCAGTATGCTTGATTTATTTTGCTGATTATTGATTTTAAGCGGCTTATGTTTGGGCATAAATACTCACCTCCTCGGCTTACCATGCCAAGGAGTGATCGTTTTTATACCGACGTATACCTGCTGATTATGTGACTGTAGCACTTTTGGTCATCCGTTATTTGCCCTGCTATTTGCCCTGCTTTTGTTCCATCGCTGCTTTAAGCAAATCACCCAAACTGGAGCCAAAAGATTCCTGCTTTTCAAATTGTCTTACTAGCTTTTGCTGTTCCCGTTTGTTTACCCGTTGCTTGTCCTTATCCAACGTCTCGGTAATGCCACAGGGCAGGCATCTTACATACAATCCTGCTTTGCCCTCTTTCATTTCCATTTTCTTATGACACTGCGGGCAACGTCGATTGGACAAACGTTTTTCCCCTGAACGACGGTAACCGCAATCCGCACTTGGACATACAAGGAACTTGCCTTTCTTGCCCTTCTTCTCCAATAGCTTTGTACCACAATCTGGGCAATGACTATTCGTCACATTATGAGGCTTGTACTCCGCACTGCTATTTTTCACAGTGGAAACCAGCTCTTTCGCCATAGCACGAATAGAATTCAAAAACGGTTCCGGTTGTCCTTGACCACGAGCAATCCGTTCTAGCTCCGCTTCCCAACGTGCCGTCAATTCGGGCGTTCGAAGCTGTGGAGCCGCCAGATCAATCAATTGTTTACCTTTCCCGGTTGGATGCATCACGTTCCCCTGACGCTCAATCGTATCCGAGCTGACAAGCTTCTCAATCAGATCGGCACGGGTAGCAGGAGTACCCAGTCCATGTTTTTCCATCTGAGCGAGCAGGGCAGCTTCTGTATACCGCTTCGGCGGCATCGTTCGCCCAGCTCGTACAAGACAACGCTGTAACCGGACGGAATCTCCTTTTTGCAGCTCAGGTAAAATAACGCCTCGTCCATTGTTTTCCCGATCCTCTGCTTCTTCATCATCCATATCATAATGGTTCGCGTCATATACAGCACGCCATCCGCTATCTTTTACCGTTGTGCCTTTTACCTGAAACGTCTCCTGCTCCACCGTTACTGATACGGCTACAGCATCATAACGTGCAGGTGGATAGAATAGACTGATAAAACGTCGTGCAATCAGATCATACAGCTTACGTTCCTCTGGGCTCAACTGATTAAGCAATAATGTCTGCTCAGTAGGAATAATCGCGTGATGATCCGTGACTTTACTGTCATCCACAATTCGCTTTGTGATTGGTAAGTTGTTACGCAATAGCGGACGTGCCAAGGAAGCATACGGACCTACTGCTACACTACTGAGCCTTTCCTTAAGTGTATCCACCATATCGGATGTCAGATAACGGCTGTCTGTACGTGGATAAGTCACCAGCTTATGCTGCTCATACAGACGCTGAAGCAGATTAGACGTCTGTTTAGCTGAAAAGCCATAGCGCTGGTTAGCATCTCTTTGCAGCTCCGTTAAATCATACGCCAGCGGGTGAGGCTCGTTCTTTTCGCTCTTTTTAACACTCGCAACTGTGCCTTTGGCCCCCTCAAGTCTTCGGCGCAAAGCCTCTGCTTGAGTGCGGTCAAACATGCGTGAATCCCCGCTTTCTGCCCGCCAAGTTGCCTGAAAATCGCCAAAATCCGCCGTCAGAGTATCATATTCCTGAGAACGGAATTCGGTAATTTCCTTCTCACGCTCCATAATCATCCCCAGCGTTGGTGTCTGCACTCTTCCAGCCGAAAGTTGGGCGTTATAACGACAAGTCAACGCGCGAGTTACATTGAGACCAATCATCCAGTCTGCTTCAGCTCTACAGCGAGCCGATTCATATAAACGATCAAACTGCTGACCAGGCAATAGCTTTGCGAAACCTGCCTTAATCGCCTTGTCCGTCTGCGAGGAGATCCATAAGCGCCGGAAGGGCTTTTTCCAGTTTGCCATTTGGATGATCCAGCGTGCCAACAATTCACCTTCACGAGCAGCATCTGTTGCCACGATAAGCTCTCCAATGTCCTGCCGCTTCATGAGCTGCTGCACAGCTTTGAACTGGTGATTACTTTCGCGCAGCACCTTTAACTTTGAACTCTTCGGAAGAATAGGCAGGTCCTCCAAATTCCAGGTCGCATACTTAGAATCGTAATCCTCCGGCTCTGCTAAGCCGACCAAATGTCCCAGTGCCCACGTCACCACGTACTGGGGTCCTTCTATATAACTTTTATGCTTCTCGCGGCTACCCATCACACGTGCAATCTCTCTGGCCACGGACGGTTTTTCTGCCAATACCAGTACCTTCATGTTACGCTCCTTTCTCTCATAGTGTTAATTATACCATCCTGCCATCTTACGATAAATTCTAATGCCAACGGCTCTTATTAACATGATCGTACATACTAGTGCTATTGCTTCTACATGGGTTAGGATAACTTACAAATCAGGCACACTCCATTTTAATAGCAGACCCGCATAGGTGAGGCCTCCCCCAAATCCATATAACAACACATGTTGTCCATACCGTAAACGTCCATCATCCAAACCACACTGCAAAGCCAACGGGATGGATGCCGCCGATGTGTTACCATACAATTCTACGCTTGTCAGCGTTTTTTCCAAAGGTACTGTACTTCTTTCACATATGGACTCGATCATTCTCAAATTAGCGCTATGAGGTACAAACCAGTCAAGATCCTCCTTCTTCATATTCGCCTTATCCAATAATCGTTCTATTCCCGTTGGAACAGAGCGAACAGCCCATTTATAAACCTCACGTCCATTTTGAGCAATAAATCCATGGTCTTGCAGCTTCTCTCCATCCAAATGATCAGATAATCCCACACGGTAAAGATGTGCTCCCCCTTGCCCATAGGTACCTATATCTGAAGTTAAAAATGATCCTTCATCCTCGTCATATTCTACAAGTGCAACCCCTGCACCATCTCCAAAAAGTATACACGTCGTCCGATCCGTATAATCTGTAATTTTGGACAACGTTTCGGCTCCCACTACCAGCACCTTACGATGCAGACCACTCGTAATAAGGCCATTTGCCAAATGAAGACCATAGGAAAAACCTGCACATGCTGCACTAACATCTATTGACCCTGTGTTTGGAATATCAAAATGAGCCTGAATACGTGAAGCCGTGCTTGGAAAGTAGTAATCAGGTGTACTCGTCGCTACAATAATCATCTCAACATCGTTTATATTTACGTCATACAGGTTAATCATACGAGTAATAGCTTGTATACATAAATCAGATACATATTGATCTTCAGCCGCAATGCGTCTTTCATGCATACCCGTTCTCTGTACAATCCACTCGTTACTCGTATCCACAAGCTTCTCCAAGTCAGCGTTCGTCAAAATCCGTTCAGGTACATAAGTGCCAAAGGCGGTAAGCTTAGCTTTTGAATTCAACAATCTGATCACTCTCCTTTGTAATCCTTATTCATATTATAACACCAGATACTAATACCTGGTACTAAATTATTTTAAAACCGTCTTCTTATTTATTAGTTAATATCCACTTATCCAGTTGAACTTATAACAAACTCACTTTAAATAAAATCCCAGTGCCTTATAACGCAAAAAAGAGACCAAGATCTTCAGAAGATCTTGGTCTCTTTTACTTGTTGCTTGGCGACGTCCTACTCTCCCAGGACCCTGCGGTCCAAGTACCATCGGCGCTGGAGGGCTTAACGGTCGTGTTCGGGATGGGT
>NZ_JAFICR010000026.1:0-11970 GCF_017833915.1 Paenibacillus sp. 1182
GGGGTAACCCCCCTGCTTCTCCAGAGACCAGAGCATTATGATGTAAAAAAGAAACCCACGTCTCAAAATGACGGGGTTTCTCGACAATCTGAAGATCCCGATATATCATCGGGATCTTTCTTGATGTTTGTAAAATGACTAGTTCCAGACTTTTTTTACTGGTTCCACAGTTTTTTTATTGGTTCCATACATCTTTTACTGGTTCCACACTCTTTTATCACCAGACAATTAATTTAGAATTTTACTAAAGCTTATTCTACGGTAACGCTTTTCGCCAGGTTACGTGGTTTATCAACATCATGACCCAGCGCAAGAGAAGCGTAGTAAGCCAACAGTTGGAGAGATACAACCGAAATTGCAGCAGACAGAATTGGAAGTGTCTTCGGAATGGCAAATACCTGATCCACGGACTTCAACAACTCAACTGCGTGCTCTTCGTACGTAATCGCAAGAACATCTGCACCACGAGCCTTGACTTCCTTAATGTTGCTCACGGTTTTCTCCAACACGGATTCCTGTGTTACCAAAGCGATAACTGGAATTCCCTCTTCGATCAATGCCAGTGTACCATGCTTCAGCTCACCAGCAGCATATGCCTCGGAATGAATGTAGGAGATTTCCTTGAGCTTCAGGGAGCCTTCCTGTACTACAGCATAGTCCTGACCGCGACCAATAAAGAACAGGTGCTTGTGGCTTGCAATTTGCTCAGCATAGGATTTGATCGCATCTGCTTTACCCAGCATCTCTTCCACTTGCTCTGGCAGAGATTCCATAGCAGCCAGCACATGGGCTACTTGCTCATCCGTTTGTGTGCCACGCACTTGAGCGAGATACAAACCAAACAGATAGAACGCAATCAACTGCGAAGAATAGGCTTTAGTGGAGGCTACGGCAATTTCCGGTCCTGCCAGTGTAACCAACACATCATCTGCATCACGAGCGATGGAGCTACCGACTACGTTTGTAATCGCCAGTACATGAGCGCCGTTTGCTTGTGCTTCACGCAGTGCTGCCAACGTGTCAGCAGTTTCACCGGATTGGCTCACCACGATCACCAATGTCTCTGGTGTTACGATAGGTGAACGATAACGATATTCGGAAGCCACATCATTCTCTACCGGTATACGAGCCAGACTTTCAATAACCGTACGGCCAATCAAACCTGCATTGTAAGCTGTACCACACGCAACAATTTGAATGTTGCGGATATTTTTAATTTGTTCTTCTGTCAGCTTCAGTTCAGGAAGAACAACTTTTTTAGTATCTTTATCGATACGGCCCAACATTGTGTCACGATAAGCCTTAGGCTGCTCGTGAATTTCTTTCAACATGAAATGCTCATAGCCGCCTTTTTCCGCTGTTACAGCATCCCATTCGACATGAATCATTTCCCGAGAAATAAATTGGCCTTCGATTGTCATTAATTCGACAGCATCACTGGTCAAAACAGCCATTTCGCCATCGTTCAAAATAAATACATTGCGTGTATATTTCAGAATAGCCGGAATGTCGGAACCGATAAAGTTCTCGCCTTCTCCCACACCAATAACCAGCGGGCTAGCTTGACGAACAGCAACCAGCTTATTAGGCTCATGCTCTGTCAGCACACCCAGTGCAAAAGCACCGCGCATAAAGGTAATTGCTTTTTGTACTGCTTTAACGATATCCCCTTTATATTCACGCGCAACCAGATGGGAAATAACTTCGGTGTCCGTTTCGGAAATAAAGGTATGACCTTCGCTGATCAGCTGCTCCTTCAGCTCCAGATAATTCTCAATGATTCCGTTGTGAACTACAGAGAACTTTTGGCTCTCATCCAAATGTGGATGGGAGTTTTCATCAGAAGGCTTACCGTGCGTTGCCCAACGTGTATGTCCGATACCTGCATGGCCTACCAACGGCGTACCATCCAGTTTAGCTTCTAGATTCGCCAGACGACCTTTAGCCTTGGCTACTTGCAATCCTGAATCTGTAAACACGGCAATACCCGCAGAGTCATAACCGCGATACTCCAGCTTCTTCAATCCGTCAATCAATACCTCTTGCGTATTCTGATTACCAATATATCCTACAATGCCACACATATTCGTTATCCTCCCGATCATCATTTCACAAGACGACTCATCACAGGACTAACGTGTGCGGTAGATTGTGGAATAAAGTTCATTCATCTATGAAGTTGTCAATGATAACTATAGAATTTACAGGCATCTCTTCACGAATGTAACGAAATTCCCAAACCGCGCACGCCAATGATGATGGCCGCACATTCATGAAATGAATCTTATAATTTAGGTTATAAAATAATAAAGGCATCTACCGGTGCGTTGTGTAAACAGTTGCCTGTTTATTTTCCGCTGCCGGTTTACGGCTTGATGCTTCACCGGAAGGTCCCCGCCGAATGTTTCGAACACCTTCACCTCGTCAGCTTGTTTTGTCGTGAACAGATCTGCAAGCAACTTTATTTCAACTGAATCCGTTGCTTCTCCACCAAGTTCCCCCGCACAAAATCAAGCTCTGGCGCTTGTATTACGTTACCTTACAACCCTCGCTTTCTCTATCTGAGTCACAGCATCCCTATATTATATTCAGCTAAGTATCATTTGGCAATGACACTTTATTCATAATTACACCATGAAGGCAATAAATCGTTAGTAAATAACCGCAAACGCCGTTGCCTGCTTCTTTTTCACAGGCAACCGACGTTTACAAAATTTTAAACTAATTCTTTCTTCACGACATCTACGATCTGACCGACAAATTGCTCCAGCTCATCTTTATCCGGGCCTTCGGCCATCACACGAATGAGCGATTCTGTGCCTGAAGCACGAACCAGTACACGCCCATTATCGCCCAATTGTTGTTCCACCTGCTCAATTGCTTCTGCAATAGCAGGATTCCCCTCGTAATTGCGTTTGTCCTGCACACGCACATTTACGAGCACTTGCGGATACTGTTTCATGAGCGATTTTAGCTCACTCATTTTCTTGCCGGAAGCTTTCAGGGTATCTACCAGCTGAATCCCGGTCAGCATGCCATCGCCTGTCGTATTGTGATCCAGGAAAATAACGTGACCAGACTGCTCGCCACCCAGATTAAATCCACCCCGACGCATTTCTTCCATCACATAACGGTCCCCGACCGCAGTTTTTGCAGTCTTGAGTGCCAGCTTTTCAGTAGCTTTATAAAAACCGATATTACTCATCACTGTCGATACAATAGTACTGTCCTTGAGTTTTCCAGCGCGGTTCATTGCATCTCCGCAAATGCAGAGAATATAGTCGCCGTCTACCTCTTCCCCGTTCTCATCAATTGCGATCAGACGGTCGGCATCGCCGTCAAAGGCCAGACCAATATCCGCTTTCAAGCGACGCACTTCCTCTTTCAGCTTTTCAGGATGAGTCGAGCCGCAATGATCATTGATGTTCAAACCGTTCGGCTCGGCACCGATAGTGTGTACCTCAGCTCCCAATTCTGCAAAAAGCTTCGGCGCCAGCTCATAAGCTGCTCCGTTTGCACAATCCAGTACAATTTTTATTCCTTCAAAAGAATGGCTAATTGTTGTTTTCAAGAACTCCAGATAATCGTAACGTGAATGCTCGTCTACAACAACCGTTCCCAATCCGCCGCCAATCGGACGAGGCAGTTGGTCTTCTTTTGCATCCATGAGCTCTTCAATTTTCAATTCCGTCTCGTCTGTCAATTTAAAACCGTCACCGCCAAAAAACTTAATGCCGTTATCTTCAACTGGATTGTGGGATGCTGAGATCATTACACCAGCGTCAGCTTTCAATTGACGTGTGAGATATGCCACCCCAGGCGTCGAAACAATACCTAGGCGAACCACATTAGCTCCAATGGACAGCAAACCGGCTACAAGAGCCGATTCCAGCATCAGACCGGATATCCGTGTATCCATACCAATAACAACTGTCGGTTTCTCTACATTACCTGCTAAAACATATCCGCCGCAGCGGCCAATGCTATATGCCAGTTCGGCTGTAAGTTCCTGATTAGCAACGCCTCGTACACCATCTGTACCAAAATATTTCCCCATGTAAAATGACTCCCTTTTTTTGTCTAATAAATCATGATTATTTACTACAGATAAAACATGTTATGGCTGACTGTTCTCCGGGGTTCCATTCGCAGAAGAATCTGCGCCGTTATGAGGATTTGTTTTATCCTCCGCAGCTGCGTTGTCCCCGGTCTTAGCGTCAGAGTTTCCACTTTGATTGCCTTGCCCCTCCTGTGGCCTCTCCTGCCCCTTTTCGCCACTACCAGAGGGGTTTGATTCATTCTCACTATTCGGATTCGTTACAGCAGGCGTAGAAGGGCTCTCAATGTTGATCGTTGCCTTTAGTTGGCCAGCATTTCCGGCTTGCGTAATATATTTAGGCAAGCCTACTTTCAGAGTAACCTCGTGTTGACCAGCCGCGAGGCCACTTACATCTGCCACCAAACTAATATCATCATTGGTTAAATTGTTTACCAGATCCTGCGGGCCCTTCACAGTAACATCCATCGTCTTGCCTGCGGGCGCTGTAACAGTCGCAGTCGCTCCATCTCCTGCACCTTGTAAAACGATTGGGATGCCTGACAGCGTCCGTTCCGTATCTGTGACTTCATTGGAAGGAACAACAGTCACCTGAATTTGTATGGACCCTGGCTCGATTTTATCAGAACCTGAGGGGGCTGCCAAATTAGCTTGAACTGTACGAGTCCCCGCTTCCGTAAATTGGCTTAAATCCAATGTAGCCGTGACGTAAGAGCTGAGGCTGCTCAATACATCCTGCGATGCATATACCGCCGCTTCCTTCACGTTTGCATTCACTTTAGAAAGCACCAGTCCGTCTGGCAACTCTCCGGAATAGACAATCTTAACAGGCACAGACTTCGCCTGCTGAGTTACCGGAATTTCAACGGACACAGTAGACGGCTCAATGACCGCTCCCGTAAGTTCCTGTCCCTTTTTATTATAAGCCTTCAGTTTTACACGCTTCTGTTCAAACTTTTCTGAGATGCCATCCGTATTAACAGCCCCCAGAACGGCAGTGACGGTACTCAACTGGCTTTTGGGCAAGGTGACCTTTACGGTCTGAGGAGCAATCACAGGCTTACCAAGCTGCAGTCCCGCATCTGGGTTTCCTTTAGGAACTATAGATACATTAAATGATTTCGTTTGTTTTTCCTCAATCGTCACTGTAACACGGTTAGGAGTCATAGATACCAACTCCACTCCATCCGGCAAGTCCGGTTCGAGTGACAATGTTTTAGTACCTGCTCCTAAGCCGTTTAAGTTTAGCTTTGCTTGATAATTATCTGCGAAAAAGGAAGTCAGCACAGAGCGCTGTCCTCTGACCTCCATCTTAACATGGTCAGTATCCATGGTTGACAATACATATTTTGAATCATCCAGACCACTGGCCTGAATGGCTACATTATCAATCACTTTATTATTATAAGAAACGGTCAACGTAGATGAAGGTGTACCTGTATCTAGATGGACCATTCCCCACAGCAGGACAGCAACCGCAAGCGCCAATATCTTGGAAATCGTATTATTGTTAATCCATTTGTCCATCATGAATTTCCACGGCCTCCCCTCCGATTCCAGAATGAGCCGCGTTTTTCCTTCAAAGACGGTGTTGGCCGCAACTCCTCATACAGCTTGGAGATTAGGGATTCTTCCTTAATGTCGCGCACGACCTGTCCATTAATGGCCAAAGAAATTTGTCCTGTTTCCTCCGATACCACGACAGTTACGGCATCCGTTACCTCACTCACCCCAATCGCAGCCCGGTGACGGGTTCCCAGCTCCTTGCTAATGAACGGATTTTCCGATAATGGCAAATAACAGGCCGCAGAAGCAATCTGTTTATTTTGAATAATCACCGCACCATCATGCAGAGGTGTATTAGGAATGAAGATGTTAATTAGCAGTTCAGAACTGACTACGGCCTGTGTCTTGATACCAGACTCCGTATATTCGTTTAGCCCTGTCTCGCGCTCAAATACGACCAAAGCTCCTATTTTCCTACGTGATAAATAATTCAGCGCCTTAATCATTTCTCCGATTAACTTGTTAATCTCTTCATCATCCGCAGACGAACGCCCAAATAATTTGCCACGCCCCAATTGCTCCAGTGCACGACGCAACTCAGGCTGAAAAATAATAAAGATAGCCACCACACCAAAGGTGAACATCTGATTCATCAACCACTTGAGCGTATACAAATCAAACCAGGTGCTAACCGCCCAAATGACAACCAGAAACAGAATCCCTTTCAACAATTGAACTGCACGCGTTCCGCGAACAAGTAAAATAAGCTGATACATAATATAGGTTACGATCAAAATGTCGATAATATCTTTAATGGACTCTTTCCAAGTCAGGTCCGCAAAATAATCCAACATGCGCATGCCCCCGCAATTTTCTGTAGTGAGTGGGTGTAATATGTACACAGTGTGCTCTCTCTATCTAGGTTATAACGATCAGGCTCACGTTGCAAGCTGTGTGACAAAAGAACCGCCAAAATCAGTAAAATACAGTACAATTCGCCAGCTTCATATACAAAAAAACGCCTTTTCCAGCGGAAAGAGGCGCTCGATATCGTCCTTGCCATTTCAAGCTTCTTTTATGGAGAAGAAGGTCCCCCGAATAAATCAGTAACCTTGTACCAAATCCAATCCAAGGTTTGATCAATACTTTTAACCTGTCCTGCAATATGGGCGGTGGACGCTTGATAATAAGAACCATCAATTACAGTGACATTTCCTTCCACTTCACCGTATACACGGGCTTCACCATTTTGCACTGTTAAATCTCCGGCAATGGATTTCCCCTCAGGCACAATCACAGTATCGCCCTGAATAACAACTTGATCCAGATGACTTCCTTTGACTACCAATTGATGGTCCGTGCCAGAAAAGCTGGCCATGCTTGAGCATATAACAATAAGGAAGAAGGCGGCGGCTGTTACAGCGGGATGCCTTTTCACCCAGGTCAGCATAGGCACCGCAGTCTGTCTTTTATGCGGCGGCAAAGCATTCATAATGCGAAATGTCAGCTCATCCGATACACACGGCACTTGATGATAGCGTGTACCGTAAAGCATCGCATCCGTCCGCTCCAGCTCTTTAAAACGCATGCGGCATTCCGGGCAGTCTAACAAGTGCTGTTCCAACTCATGTTTGTCCTGCTCAGACAGGTCGCCATCTAGATAGTCATGCATAAAAGAGACGGCTTGTTTGCAATCCATATGAGCCAATCCTTTCTAATATTCTTCCGTGTTTCTCAACATAACATGCTCCGGCTTAGAAACTTTGCTCATCTTACATACGTTACAACGAGCATTATGTTTCATAAAAACATCTACGCAGACTCTTTTCCTAGAATCTATGCGCATGATCTATAGCTTGTGCTCCAGTTTTTTGCGCAGAAAATCCCGTCCCCTGTGTACTCTTGTCTTAATAGTGGTGACTGGGAGATTGAGCACATCGCTGATTTCCTGTAAGGAAAGCTCCTGCAAGTACCGTAAAACCATAATCGTTCTGTATTTATCCGGAAGGCTGTCGATGGCGTCATGAATCAAGGCCTGTGTTTCAGACAGAAGCGTGCTCCCCTCAGGGGTAAGCTCTTCACTGGCGAGCATGGCGTATCCATCGACACCTTCCTGATCATTCATTTCAGCATCAAGTGAGTATGTAGGTTTTCTCCTTCGCAGACGATCAATGCACAGATTTGTAGCAATTCGATAAATCCAAGTTGAGAATTTCTGTCCATGATCGTATTTTTCCAAATTACGATACACACGCAAAAAAGTTTCCTGCACCAGATCCTCCGCCTCATGGCGATTACCTAGCATCCGGTAGGAAAGATGAAAAATCCGATCTTTATATAACTCGACTAACTCCGCAAAAGCTCGCTGATCGCCTTTCTGTACCAGCCTTACCAAGCGGCTTTCCATATTATCCACTCTATACTCCCCCAGACTTGCTGATGGGTTACTTATTATATGTTTATGATTATTCATCGTAGTTTAATTTTATCCGGAAATCAACTGTAGTATTGTTACTAACTGCAAGCACGCCTGCCTTCAATATACAAACAGCACAATCGGGTACCCCATGAGTACCCGATTGCCTGTATTCGTACAACCGCACTATATCAGCCCGTATTTCTCAAGCCTGCGGCAATTCCGTTAATCGTCAACAATACCTCACGTAGCATCTCCGTATCATCACCGTTCTGATCCCGCAACTCCCGTAGCTCACTTAGCAATTGAACCTGCAAGTAACTTAACGGATCGACATAAGGATTACGCAAGCGGATAGATTCCTGAATAACCGGCACGTCGTCCAAAATCTCGGATTGTCCGGTTATTTTCAAAATCAACTCAGATGTCAGCTTAAACTCCGCTGAAATCTGCCCGAAAATACGCTGCCGGGCCTCTTCATTATCCGACATCCCAGCGTACTCTTCTGCAATCAGTAAATCCGCTTTAGCGATTGCCATTTGCAGTGTATCAATAAGTGACCGGAAGAAAGCAGAGTCCCTAAACATCGTTTGCAGCACTTTAAGGTTATCCTCATTGTTTTGATAGAAGCTTTGCAAACCTGTTCCAGCCGCATACCATGCAGGTAACAAGTAACGGCTTTGTGTCCATGCAAAAACCCATGGAATGGCGCGCAAGTCCTCAAAACGTTCGCTGTTCTTACGCTTGGATGGACGAGATCCAATGTTGAGCTCGCCCACCTCAGGCAACGGTGTAGATTCTTTGAAGAAGTTGAAGAAATCTGGATCTCGGAAAATCAAATCCTGATACTTATCCAGTGATACTTGGGAAATGCGGGCGATAATCTCCTCCCAGCTCTCCTCAAACACTTCCTTCTTCCCGGAACGATGATATGCTACAGCCGTAATCAGCGCCGATGTTGCCTGCTCCAAGCTCCGGTACGCGATACCTCTGAGCGAGTATCGGGATGATAGTACTTCACCTTGCTCCGTAATCTTGATTCCGCCTCCAATCGTATGAGGAGGTTGAGCCAAAATACTGCGATTAAGTGGCATTCCTCCACGACCCAGCGCACCTCCACGACCGTGGAAAAACTTCACTTTTACGCCAAACTCATTAACTACTTCCGTAATGCTGTTCATAGCGACCCGAAGTTCCCAGTTCGCTGTAACCACACCGCCATCTTTATTGCTGTCCGAGTATCCCAGCATAATCTCCTGAAGCTGGTCCATCGCAGCCACAGATTGTCGATATACAGGCAAGTTCATCAATCTTCTCATAATATCAGGTGCAGCGTGCAGATCATCTATCGTTTCGAACAAAGGGACAGATTGCAGCGTACAGATAACAGTGCCATCCTTCTCGATGCGGAACAGGCCTACCTCTTTGGATAAGACCATAACCTCCAGTAAGTCACTAGCTCCCTGAGTCATACTGATCAAGTAGCTTGTAATGGACTGCTTGCCGAATTCCTCCTGAGCCAAATAAATCGTACGATATACATCAAGACATTCCTGTGTGCTATCGCTATATTTTAAATAAGGTGAAGTAATCGGACGAGGTTCATTCAGCAGCTTTTCCAGCAGATTAATTTTTTCTTCTTCTGACAGCTTACTGTAATCCGACACAATATTCATTTTAGAAAGAATTTCAGTCATCGCATTTTCATGTTCCTGACTATGCTGACGGACATCCAGCGTAGCTGTATGGAATCCAAACAACTCTACCTGGCGAATCATCTTTTGAATATACGTGTTTGCCACATAATCGGCAAAATGATGACGCAGACTGTGGTCAATAACATTTAGGTCTGCAATGAGCTCTTCCGCAGAATTGTAACGCTCATTGGTACCCTGTTTGCTTTCATCCAGGATGTTGTTCACTTTAGCAATCATATATGCCAGTTTAATGCGGTAAGGCTCTTTTTCGTTATGCCATACTTCCATCTTTTTAAGTGTAATGTGAGTACGGTCTTCTTCAATAGAAGCCAGCAGAGCATCGGAAACTCGCACAATGCTGGTGCTGAAACTCAAGTAACCCATGAGTTCCTTTAACGTGTGCTGATATTCTCTCAAAGCCAACTTGCGCTGCATACGTAACGTTTCCCAAGTCACATGAGATGTCACAGACGGATTGCCGTCCCGGTCTCCACCGATCCAGGAACCAAATCTCAGATAAGTGGGTATGTGCCATTTTTGTTCGGGATAATATTTGTCTAAACATCGTTCCAATTCTTGATATACATCTGGCAGTACATGAAACAAGGTCTCGTGAAAATAATACATTCCATTTCTTACTTCATCTAATACAGTTGGCTTGCGATCACGCAGCTCATCTGTCTGCCACAGCGTAATTACTTCGTTTAGCAGATTCTCCCGTACCTGTTCCCGCTCACGCAAGGTAAGCATCGGATTATCCAGCAGCATGACGTCCTCGGAAATGCGCTTATGGATATCAAGTATTACTCGTCGTGTCGCTTCTGTAGGATGTGCGGTCATGACCAGCTCCAAAGAGAGCTCATTCAGCAAGTTACTAACGTCCTCAGCGGAGAAGCCCCCTTGTTTAAGCTCCTGAACGGAACTTTCAATGGAACCAGGTTGAACATCTTCACCAGCCGAATGCTCATAATCCCGCTTACGACGAATACGATGGTTTTGCTCAGCGATATTCACCAACTGAAAATAAATCGCAAACGCGCGAATAACCTGGTGACGAATATCCGTATCCAGTCCGCTGACCATTTGTTTGAAATTCTCATACAACTCCGGCTGATACCCGGCACGTAACGATTTACTTGTCTCACGTATTTTCTCCACGATATCCAAAAGTTCGTTGCCACCCTGATGAACCAATACCTCACCAAGAATATTCCCTAGAAAACGAACGTCCCGCCGCAGCAGATTGTTGGATTGGTTTTTGTTAGCGGTTAACGTAAGCTCAGTCATGCTTTTCCCCCCATCTGATCTGTTCCACACCATATACAGTTGTAGAAAAGGTACGTATACACACGAAATTTGACACTTTCTTAACATCATACAATAAAACCGCATGAAAAGCTGCAAAATTTACAGTAAAAAATCATCTTTTTGAATTACTTCTTTCGAGAAAATATTGGATTCTTATGAACAAATATGAAATTAATAAATAGAAATTAATGTATACACTAGTGATACGTGAAACATTATGCACAGTCTCTTATAAAGAGTGTGTTTTTAAAGGTACAAATTCATGCAACGTAGTGTGTATATGTTTATTATTTGTTGACAAAGTCAACTCCATTAGCCTTCTATCCACAAAGATATACACAAATTAGCCATTTTCTCAGTGTTTCTAAGGTATTTCCTCATTAACACTCCGATTTTTACCCACATAAATAAAGGGAAATGTGCACAACCCAAGAGCAACTGTTGAGTTATCACCATAAATTCGCACCATAATAGCTATAGGATTCCTATATTTAAAGGATTTGATCACGAAATTAGCCTTACTGCAGGAGAAAGGGGTACGTTAGAGGAGGAAATTCGAGATCTAGGTGTCAAAAGTAACAAGAGCCTATGTACAATATACACAAGTCATCCCCAACTGTGCATGACAGGAGACATATTTGCATTGGCCTATATACATAGAAGTAAATGTAATGTGGACAAAATAAAAAGAAGCCTTTCGGCTTCTAGGTAATCGGTAAGCGGGTGATGGGAATCGAACCCACGCTATCAGCTTGGAAGGCTGAAGTTCTACCATTGAACTACACCCGCAAATTAGTATCGGGATGACACGATTTGAACATGCGACCCCCTGGTCCCAAACCAGGTGCTCTACCAAGCTGAGCTACATCCCGATATTATACTTTTTTAAATATGGCGCGCCCTGAGAGATTCGAACTCCCGGCCTTTTGATTCGTAGTCAAACGCTCTATCCAGCTGAGCTAAGGGCGCAAATATGGAGCGGACGA
>NZ_JAFICR010000027.1:0-11819 GCF_017833915.1 Paenibacillus sp. 1182
CTGGACATTCGGTATAACAGCAAAGCCTTCCGTAAGGACACCGTCCAAATGCTGGCTAATCTGTTGAAATCCAATCTGCTTGAGATTATCGAGCATTGTGTCACACGAGATCGGATCGAATTAACTCCAAGTGATGTACTGTTCAAAGGTCTGACCCTGGAGCAATTAGATACGATTAAGGAGCAGACCCAGACGGTTGGGGAATTGGAAAATGTATATCCGTTAACCCCCATGCAAAAGGGTATGCTGTTCCACAGTTTGATGAATGCAGAAACAGGCGTGTATTTTGAGCAGGCGACCTTTGATCTGGAGGGCAACTTTGCGCCATCTATATTCGAGGAAAGCTTGAAGCTGCTGGTTAGTCGACATGCGATATTACGGACGAATTTCTATAGTGGCTGGCATGGTCAACCGTTGCAGATTGTCTATCGTCATAAAAATCCGAGCTTCTTTTATGAGGATGTCAGAGGGTGTGAACAGGCTGTAGCTGAATTTGTGGCCCAGGACAAAGCTCGAGGCTTTGATTTAAGCAAGGATGCGCTCATGCGTGTAGCTGTCTTCCGCACGGGTGATCGCTCATACCGTTTTGTATGGAGCTTCCATCATATTGTGATGGACGGCTGGTGCCTGTCCCTGATGACGGACGAAGTGTTTGGTGCCTATGCTGCCTTGCTGGAGAATAAGCAGCCAGAGCTCGCACCTGTCAAGCCGTATAGTGACTATATCGAATGGTTGGAACATCAAGATGCACAGGAAGCGACCCGTTATTGGAGTGACTATTTGGCGGGTTTTGAGCAGCAAACCTTGTTGCCTGGTGAGAATACGCATGTTTCTGTGGCAGAACGAGATGACGACACAAACAGAAGCGGTCAAAGTTCAAATTCCGGCTATGTTTTGGAAAAACTGCCATTTATGTTGGGCAAAGAACGAAGTGCCGCATTAAAGCAAATAGCCAAGCAACAACATGTCACGATTAACACCTTGCTGCAAAGCGTGTGGGGCGTTATTTTACAGCAATACAATAACAATCAGGATGTTGTGTTTGGTGGTGTGGTATCCGGTCGTCCGGCAGACATTCCAGGCGTGGAGGACATGATCGGACTGTTTATCAATACCATACCGGTTCGGATTCAAAGTGAACGGAATGCTACATTTGCTGAAATATTGCAGCGCACACAGGAACAGGCTTTGGCCTCCGGTGTCTATGACACATTCCCGCTGTACGACATTCAGGCACGGACTGAACAAAAACAAGACCTGATCAATCACATCATGGTCTTTGAAAACTACCCCATCGGGCAGCAGATGAAGCAGATGGGCGGCTCCGGTGAGACCAAGGCACAAACCGGCTTCTCTATTGCCAATGTGGCACTTACAGAGCAAACCAACTACGATTTCAACCTGATTGTCGTGCCTGACGAAGATATCTCTATCCTACTTGAATACAATGCGCTGGTGTATAACCGGTCTGCAATGGAGCGTATCCAGGGTCATATCGACCATGTCATCAGGCAAATCGTAGACAACCCGCATATCTGTGTGAATGAGCTGGCATTGGTGACAGCGGAAGAACAGGCACAGATCATTCAGGTTTGGGGGGATACGGCGGTAGCCTATCCGCAGGATCAGACGCTAAGTGCGTTGTTCGAGCAGCAGGCAGCGAACACGCCGGATCAGGTGGCAGTGCTGTGTGGAGCGGAATCGTTGACCTACGCTGAGTTGAATGAGCGAGCGAACCGTTTGGCTCGGACGCTGCGTGCGGAAGGTGTTGAACCGGATCAACCAGTCGGTATTCTGGTCCGCCGTTCGCTGGAGATGATCGTAGGCATCTACGCGATCCTCAAGGCAGGCGGAGCCTATGTGCCGATTGATCCAGAATATCCAGCCGACCGCATCCGCTTTATGCTGGAGGACTCGGGCGCGAAGCTGGTGCTGACGCAATCGCATCTGGCGGAGCAAGCCTCACTGAGTTTCGACGGCCAGGTGCTGGTGCTGGATCGTCAGGAGCAGGATGGCCAAGACATTTACCACAAAGACGGTTCGAATTTGGAGCCACTGGCCGGGCCGCATCATGTAGCCTATGTCATCTATACCTCCGGCTCCACAGGAAAACCGAAGGGCGTGATGGTGGAGCATCATTCCGTGCTGAACCGGATTTTGTGGATGCATGATCGTTACGGCTTGAGTGCGGAGGATACGATCCTGCAAAAGACCGCCTTCACGTTCGACGTGTCGGTGTGGGAGCTGTTCTGGTGGTCAATGGTCGGCTCGAAGGTAAGCCTGTTGTCCGTGGGCGGGGAAAAGAACCCGGAAGAGATCGTGGACACGATTGCCCGCGATGGCGTAACCACGATGCACTTTGTACCCGCTATGCTGCATGCGTTTCTGGAGTACGTGGAGCAGCAGCCTCGGGAAGTGATGCAAGCGAAGCTGGGCACGCTGCGCCATGTCTTTGCCAGTGGTGAAGCTTTACCGCCACAGCATGTGGCCCGGTTCCAACGACTCGTGTCGAGCCTGACCGGAGCGAAGCTGATCAACCTGTATGGACCAACCGAAGCGACGGTGGACGTATCGTACTTCGATTGCGAGCCGGATGAGGAATATGCGGTTATCCCGATCGGGAAACCGATTCAAAACATTCGTCTGTACATCGTGAAGGAAGGCACGGAGCAATTGCAGCCGATTGGGGTGGCAGGGGAACTGTGCATCGGCGGTGTCGGCGTAGCCCGAGGCTATCTGAATCGTCCGGAGCTGACGGCCGAGAAATTCGTAGCTGATCCGTTTGCTGGCGGGGAAGCAGGCTATGAACGGATGTACCGCACCGGCGATTTGGCGAGATGGATGCCGGACGGCAACATCGAATATCTGGGCCGGATCGACCATCAAGTCAAAATCCGGGGCTACCGGATTGAGCTGGGCGAGGTCGAATCGCAGCTGCTCCAAGTGGAATCGGTACGCGAAGCCGTCGTCATGGCTCGTGCGGATGAAACGGGACAAAAACAAATGGTGGCCTACTATGTTGCGGGGCAAGAGCTAGGAGCCAGTGAGCTGAGAAGTGAGCTGGGCCGGGAGCTGCCAAGCTATATGGTGCCATCGTACTTTGTACAGCTGGAGCAAATGCCGCTGAGTCCCAACGGCAAAATCGACCGTAAGGCCTTGCCGGCACCGGAAGGCAGCCTGCAAACTGGAGCTGATTATGCAGAGCCGCGTACGGCGCAAGAACGCGCACTGGTAGCGGTCTGGCAGTCGGTACTGGGACTACAGACGGTCGGTATTTTGGACAATTTCTTTGATCTGGGCGGCGATTCCATCAAGGCCATTCAAATCGCATCTCGTGCGTTCCAGGCCGGTTATAAGCTGGACATGAAGGATTTGTTCCAGTATCCAACGGTTGCAACACTGGCACCGCATATGCATGAGGTCAGCCGTATGGCAGATCAAGGAGAAGTGAGCGGGGAAACCGCATTGCTACCGATCCAGCATTGGTTCTTTGCGCAGGAGCGCGAGCGTCCGCAGCACTTTAATCAAGCGGTCATGCTCTATCGCGCTGAGGGCTTTAACGAGGCAGTGGTTCGGCAAGTCATGGATCACCTTGTGAAGCATCATGATGCGCTTCGTACGGTTTTCCATCAGGCTCCCGCAGGTTATACGGCTTGGACACGCCCTGTAGAGGAAGGCACGCTGTATACGCTGGAAACGGTGGATTACCGTGAACAGGAAACTTATGCAGAAGCGCTGGAAGCGAAGGTAACGGAAATTCAAAGCAGCATGGACCTGTCCGCAGGACCTTTAGTCAAACTCGGATGGTTCCGCACAGCCGAAGGCGACCATCTGCTAATCGCCATTCACCACTTGGTGGTGGACGGAGTGTCGTGGCGGATTCTGTTCGAAGATTTCTCGACAGGCTACGAGCAGGCGAGCAAGGGTGAGCCTGTACGATTGCCCTATAAAACGGATTCCTTCCAAGCATGGGCACGGGAGTTGTCGTCTTACGCCAACCGTCCTGAGGCTGCCTCGGATGAAGTTTATTGGAAGCAGCTGGAACAGGCCAAAGCGGAAGCCGCACCGCTGCCTAAGGATTTTACCTACGAGGGCTCCTTAAACGCAGACAGCGAAGTGCTGACGGTAGAGTGGACCGAAGCTGAAACGCAGCAGCTGTTAAAGCAGGTCCATCGCGCCTACAACACCGAGGTCAATGATTTGCTGCTGACCGCGCTGGGACTGGCGGTGCACAATTGGACAGGCGCAGGACAGGTACTGGTGAACCTGGAGGGCCATGGCCGGGAAGCGATCCTGCCAGAGGTGGATATGACACGTACCGTAGGTTGGTTTACGAGCTTGTATCCAGTGCTGCTGGAGACCGGCAAGGAAATGACACTGGCTCAGCGGATTAAAGAAACGAAGGAAGGTCTGCGCCGGATTCCACATAAAGGGCTGACCTATGGAACTTGGCGCTACTTGTCTCCTGCGTCTGCATCGGATGAAGCGCATACGATTGCAGCAGAACCGGAAATCAGCTTTAACTATTTGGGTCAGGTCGATCAGGATCTACAAAACAGTGGAATCGCATTGTCACCCTATAGTGCAGGGGAGACAGAGGATGCACATTCACCGCTGCAATATACGCTGGATTTAAACGCGATGATCTCGGAAGGCACGCTGCGCTTGACGATTGCTTACAGCCGTAAGCAGTATCGTAAAGAAACGCTGGAACGTGTGGCAGGACTGCTTCAATCCGCTTTGCAAGAGGTGATTACGCATTGCGTCGCTCAGGAACAGCCGGAACTGACCCCGAGTGATGTATCCTTCAAAGGTCTGACGACTAGAGAACTGGAACAAATTGCGAAACAGGCGGCACATACCGGTGATTTGGAAAATGTATACGCACTGACGCCGATGCAAAAGGGGATGCTCTTTTATAATCTGATGGATTCGCAATCGGGAGCTTATTTTGAACAGGCCTCCTTTGATCTGCGAGGACATTTTAATATCGCTGCATTTGCGGCCAGTTTGGATGTTTTAATGCAACGGCATACGGTACTGCGCACGAACTTCTACAGCGGCTGGCAGGATGAACCGCTTCAGGTTGTGTACCGCAATAAGCGCAGTGAACTGTATGTGGAAGATTTGCGGGATATGAAGGACGAGCAGCAAAACGAATACATGCTCGAATTTACGCGTAAAGACAAGCAAAGAGGCTTTGATCTGGCACAAGACGCCTTGATGCGTGTCGCTGTGTTGCGCACAGGTGAGGAGACGTACCGTTTTGTATGGAGTTTCCATCATATCGTGATGGATGGCTGGTGCTTGTCGCTGGTGACCAACGAAGTGTTTGCGAGCTATTTTGCGATCCTGGCCCATAAACAACCGGAACTGGCCCCTGTAACGCCGTACAGTCAATATATCGAATGGCTGGAGCAGCAGGATCGTCAGGCCGCATCAAGCTACTGGAGCAAGGTTCTGGAAGGATATGAGGAGCAGTCTCGTTTGCCACAGGCTAAAATTCAGGGCAAAACGGGGTATCAGTCGGAGCGTTTAGATTTTGATTTGGGCGCGGATCTCACAGCTGGTATTCAGCGCATAGCCAAGCGTTATCAGGTGACGATCAATATGTTGATGCAGACCGTTTGGGGTATTTTGCTGCAAAAATATAATGGCACCGATGATGTCGTGTTTGGCAGCGTGGTATCTGGACGTCCGGCAGACATTCCGAATGTGGAGCACATCATTGGTCTGTTTATCAATACGATTCCGGTGCGTATCCGCAGTCAAGTGGACAGTTTATTCTCCGATGTGATGAAGCAAACCCAGGAGCAATCGATTGCTTCCCATACCTATGATACGTATCCGTTGTATGAAATTCAGGGACTGTCGGAGCTTAAGCAGGATTTGATCAATCATATTCTTATTTTTGAGAACTATCCGGTCGAGGAACAAATCGAGCAATTAGGCAGCGGTGATGAGTCCAGCTTCACGATCACCGGAGCCGAGTCTGTCGAGCAGACCAACTATGACTTTAACCTGGTGGTGCTGCCGGGGAACACCATTCACATGAGCTTTGGCTATAATGCTCTGGCCTTTGAACGGGAAAGCGTAGAACAAATTCGAGGTCATCTGGTGCAATTGCTGGAGCAGGTGACTGCGAATCCGAACATCCGTGTACATGAGCTGGATATGTTAAACGAGCAGGAGCGCGAGCAAATCGTTAAGGTTTGGGGGAATACAGCAGCAACCTATGCAAGCGAGCAAACGATCCATGGCTTGTTCGAGACGCAAACGGCGCAGACACCGGAGCAGACAGCCTTGTTCTTTGAAGGAGAAACGCTGACTTATCGCGAGCTGAATGAACGCGCCAATCGCCTGGCTCGTACCTTGCGCAGTCAAGGCGTGACGAAAGATCGTTTGGTGGGTCTGATGACCGAGCGGTCGGTGGATATGATCGTGGGCATCTTCGGGATTTTAAAATCCGGAGGCGCATATGTCCCCATCGATCCAACCTACCCGGAAGAGCGTATCCGCTATATGCTGGACGACTCGGGGGCGAAGCTACTGTTGACACAAAGTCATCTGGTGGACAAAGTCGCGTTTGACGGCCACATGCTGGTGCTAGATGGAGCACAAACGGTGTATCACGAGGATGGTTCTAACCTGGAGCCGGGGTCTGGCCCGAATGATTTGGCGTATGTGATTTATACATCAGGTACAACCGGGCAGCCGAAGGGTGTCATGCTGGAGCATCACGGGCTGTGCAATCTGAAAACATATTTTGATCAGACGCTTCGAATCCGCACGTCGGATCATGCGTTGCTGTTCGCTAGCTATTCGTTTGATGCGGCTTGCTGGGAAATCTTCCAAGCGCTGTTCTGCGGAGCCACGTTATATGTGCCAACGACAGAGACGATTTTGAACTACGAGCGGTTTGAGCAATATATGGCGAATCACCGGATTACGGTGGCCGCTTTGCCGCCGACCTATGCGGTGTATCTGGAGCCAGAGCGGATGCCACACCTGCGTATTCTGTTCACTGCGGGTTCAGCATCTTCCACCGAACTGGTATACAAGTGGAAGGATCAAGTGGCGTACTACAACGGCTACGGTCCAACTGAAAACTCAGTTGCAACGTCCATCTGGCCGGTGTCCGAGGATGAGAGAGCTGGACAACTCATTTCCATTGGACGTCCTGTGCCGAATCATCGGGTATACATGGTGGATGGGCATGGACATTTGGCTCCGGTAGGCGTAGCAGGTGAGCTGTGCGTGTCTGGTCCAGGTCTGGCGCGTGGATATCTGGATCGTCCAGAGCTGACGGCGGAGAAATTTGTAGCGAACCCGTTTGCGGTTGGTGAAGCAGGCTATGAACGAATGTACCGTACGGGTGACTTGGCGAGATGGATGACGGACGGCAACATCGAATATTTGGGCCGGATCGACCATCAAGTAAAAATCCGGGGCTACCGGATCGAGCTGGGCGAAGTCGAGGCACAAATCTTGAAAGTGGAAGACGTGCAAGAGGTCATCGTACTGGCCCAGGTGGACGAGCAGGGGCAAAACCAACTGGTGGCGTACTATGTCGCTGAAAGAGACGTAAGCGCGGGTGAACTGCGCAGCTTGCTGGGTGAGGAGCTGCCCAACTATATGGTACCTTCGTACTTCATCCAGCTGGAGCAGATGCCGCTGACACCCAACGGCAAAATCGACCGCAAGGCACTGCTGGCATCGGAGGGTAGCCTGCAAAGCGGAGCGGATTATGTAGAGCCGCGCACAGCGCTGGAGCAGACGTTAGTGTCCATTTGGCAGGCTGTATTAGGAACGAAGAGAATCGGGATTTTGGATAATTTCTTTGATCTGGGCGGCGATTCGATCAAGGCAATCCAGGTATCGTCCCGCTTGCTGCAAGCGGGCTACAAGCTGGAGATGAAGGATTTGTTCCAATATCCGTCCATTTCGTTGCTGAGCGGTCATGTACACAAGGTCAGCCGTACAGCCGATCAGCGGGTGGTCTCGGGAGCAGTTAAATTGAGCCCAATACAGCAATGGTTCTTTGGACAATCCTCAGCAGAGCCACATTATTTCAACCAATCGGTGATGCTGTATAGAGCACAAGGATTCGATGAAGCCGCATTGCATCAAACGGTGACCAAGGTAACTGAGCATCATGATGCGCTGCGTATGGTCTTCCGTCAGACCGAACAGGGCTATGAAGCGTGGAATCGTGGTTTGAACGAAGGTCAGCTGTACAGTCTGGACGTTGTTGATTTGACGGGTGTCGAAGACGCGGCAGATGTGACGGTGGCGATTGAAATGAAAGCCAATGCCATCCAAAGTTCCATTCGTCTGGACGAAGGACCGCTGGTGAAGCTGGGACTTTTCCGCTGCATGGATGGAGATCATTTACTGATTGCCATTCACCATTTGGTCATAGACGGGATTTCGTGGCGGATTGTGTTTGAGGATTTTGCCACTGGGTATGAGCAGGCCGTGCGGGGAGAAGCGATTCGCCTGCCATATAAAACGGACTCTTTCTCTGCTTGGGCAGAGCAGTTGTCTCAATATGCGAACAGTCCGGCGATCGACAACGAACGCGAATATTGGCAGCATCTTGCCCAAATGGAAGTTGCATCGTTGCCTAAGGATCAAGAGAGAGCGGAGGGACAACATTCTCTAATCAGAGACACTGCGACGGTGAGCGTAGCTTGGAGCGAACAGGAAACACGGCTGCTGCTGCTGGAATCGCATCGGGCGTATAACACAGAGGTCAATGATCTGCTGTTAACCGCACTCGGCACCGCGTTATATAACTGGAGCGGTCAGGAGCGTGTGCTGGTCAATCTGGAGGGCCATGGCCGGGAAGCCATTGTTCCAGATATCGATATCACCCGTACCGTGGGCTGGTTTACGAGTCAGTATCCAGTACTGCTGGGTGTGGATGGGAAGGCAGAAGTAGGGCAGCGAATCAAGCGGGTGAAGGAAGATCTGCGTCATGTGCCGCATAAGGGTATTGGCTACGGTATTTTGAAGTATATGTCTCAGCATGATGTCCATCCTTCCTTGACCTTGCAGCCTGAAATTAGCTTTAACTATTTGGGACAGTTTGATCAGGACTTAGAAAATGGGGATATCACGCTGTCTTCGCATCCAGGTGGAGAGCCGATGAGTGACCATACCGTTCTGGAGCAGCCGCTGAATGTGAACGGCATGATTACAGCAGGCGGGCTGACACTGGAAATTCGCTATGACAGCCACGTATATCATCAGCAAAATGTAGAGAACTTTGCGCAGTTGCTGCAGGAAAGCCTGCAGGAAGTGATCGCGCATTGTGCCTCCCAAGAGCGGAGCGAACTAACCCCAAGCGATGTCTTGTTCAAAGGCTTGTCGTTGGAACAACTGGAGCAATTGACGGAGCAAACGGCTTCTGTGGGCGAACTGGAAAATGTGTATGCTCTTTCGCCGATGCAGAAGGGGATGCTGTTCCATAGTCTGATGGAGCCGGACTCAGGTGCATACTTCCAGCAAGCGTCGTTTGATCAAAAAGGCAGCTTTGATGTTGAAATTTTCCGCAAGAGTCTAGATGTACTGACACAGCGTCATGAAGCACTGCGGACGAATTTCCATCGATTTGAAACAGGACATGGTCCGGAGCCATTGCAAATCGTGTTCCGTCACAAAGATAGCGATCTGTCCTTCAAGGATATACGCGAAATGCAGGAAGCGGAGCAACAGGCGTATATCCAGACGTTTAAGCAGGAAGACCAGGCTAGAGGCTTTGATCTCGGTACGGATGCACTTATGCGCGTACAGGTATTGCAGACCGATGAAGAAACGTATCATTTGGTCTGGAGCTTCCATCACATTGTCATGGATGGCTGGTGCTTATCGCTCGTTACAGGCGAAGTGTTTGGTACGTACTTTGCGCTGCTGGAGCAGAAACAGCCGGAGCTTGCTCCTGTCACATCATATGGTCAATATATCGAATGGCTAGAGCGTCAGGATGAACGTGCGGCACAAGAGTATTGGAGCAGCTATTTGGCTGGCTTTGAACAGCAAACCTTGTTACCTGGATTGGATACTTCATCGAAAGACCAAGCGGCTAATACTGTATTCGCTACAGCAAACGAAACCAGGGAATATATTTCTGAAAAAATAACGGTAGATCTGGATCCAGCGTGGAGCGAAGCGATGTACCGGATTGCAAAGCAGCAGCAGGTCACGATTAATACGCTGATGCAGAGCGTGTGGGGCCTTATTTTGCAGAAATATAACAACAATGAGGATGTTGTATTCGGCAGTGTGGTATCTGGACGTCCGACGGATATTGCGGGTGTAGAGCATATGATCGGTCTGTTCATTAATACGATCCCAGTGCGGATTCAAAGTGAACAGAATGCCACGTTTGTGGACATCATGCGGAAAACGCAGGAGCAGGCACTGGCCTCAGGAGCCTATGACAGCTTCCCGCTGTATGAAATTCAGGCATTGACCGAGCAGAAGCAGCATCTGATTAACCACATTATGGTATTTGAGAATTATCCGGTAGAGGAGCAAGTCGAGCAGCTTGGGGAAGTTCGTCCATCCGCTTTTGAAATTACGAATGTGGAGGTTGTCGAGCAAACAAACTATGATCTGGACTTGATTGTGATGCCCGATGAAACCTTCCGCATTATGTTCAGATATAACGCCAATGTATACGATCGGTCTACGATCGAGCGGATGCAGGGACATGTACTGCATGTCATCGAGCAAATCGTGAATAATCCGCATATCCGTGTGAATGAGCTGGAATTGGTGACACCGGAAGAGCAGGCGCAGATCGTTCAGGTCTGGGGGGATACGGCGGCAGCTTATCCGCAGGATCAAACGCTAAGCGCACTGTTCGAGCAGCAGGCAGCGAATACACCGGATCAGGCAGCAGTGTTGTGCGGATCGGAATCGTTGACCTACGCGGAGTTGAATGAGCGCGCGAACCGACTCGCACGCACTTTGCGTGCGGAAGGCGTCGAGCCGGATCAGCCTGTAGGCATACTGGCTCACCGTTCTCTGGACATGATCGTAGGTATTTATGCGATCCTCAAAGCAGGCGGAGCCTACGTGCCAATTGATCCAGAATATCCGGCCGACCGCATCCGCTTCATGCTGGAGGATTCGGGAGCGAAGCTGGTGCTGACGCAATCGCATCTGGCGGAGCAAGCATCGCTGAGTTTCGACGGCCAGGTGCTGGTGCTGGATCGTCAGGAGCAGGCTGGCCAAGACATTTACCACGAAGACGGCTCGAATCTGGAGCCACTGGCCGGACCGCACCATGTCGCCTATGTCATTTATACCTCTGGCTCCACGGGAAAACCGAAGGGCGTGATGGTGGAGCACCATTCTGTGCTGAATCGGATTTTGTGGATGCATGATCGGTACGGCTTGAGTGCGGAAGATACGATCCTGCAAAAGACCGCCTTCACGTTCGACGTGTCGGTGTGGGAGCTGTTCTGGTGGTCGCTGGTCGGCTCGAAGGTGAGCTTGCTGTCGGTAGGCGGGGAAAAGAACCCGGAAGACATCGTGGACACGATTGCCCGCGATGGAGTGAGCACGATGCACTTTGTACCTGCCATGCTGCATGCGTTCCTGGAGTATGTGGAGCAGCAGCCACGGGAAGTGATGCAAGCGAAACTGGCAACGCTGCGCCATGTCTTTGCCAGTGGTGAAGCCTTGCCGCCACAGCATGTGGCTCGCTTCCAACGGCTCGTGTCGAGCCTGACCGGAGCGAAGCTGATCAACCTGTACGGTCCAACCGAAGCGACGGTGGACGTATCGTACTTTGATTGCGAGCCGAC
>NZ_JAFICR010000028.1:0-10554 GCF_017833915.1 Paenibacillus sp. 1182
TACAATAGTTACCTATATTATACAACATTAACGCGGTGTCGTCTTAAACAAAATTAACATAAAATAGGCTGTCGAGACTTTCTCGACAGCCTGAGAGCCTGAGATCAGGCTCTTTCTTTTTGTTGTTGGTTTTACCCAATTTATTTTTTTCCAAAAAAATGATTAAAAAATGATTCTGGTATTAGAACCTGGTACTAAGACGTGTTATACTACAGTAAGAAAGTGGATCTCATCTTATGTATAAAGGGGAAGGTATAATTTGACAGATCAACAACAATGGCTTGCGCCTGAATATTACAATATGACTTCGGAAATGGAACACCATGAGGCTGATAAAACAGCACTTAAGTGGCTGAGTGAGACAGGAGAATACGAAGAAATCACCTATGGAGAGCTGTTGAAAAAGGCTAACCGACTGGCTGGAGGACTCGCAAGTCTGGGATTTAACAAAGGTGACAGAGTTCTGGTCGTAGTACCACGGCGTATTATTGCGTATGTAATTTATATAGCCTGCTTGAAGCTGGGGCTTGCTGTCATTCCATCTTCAGAAATGCTGCGTGCCAAGGATATTGCATATCGTCTTCGCCATTCTGAAGCACGCGCAGTCATTGCCTGGAACGGAGTAACAGGTGAAGTGGACAAAATAAGCGATGATTTGCCTACTCTGGATTATCGTATCGTGGTCTCCGGGGACGACACGCCAGATGTATCTGGCTGGCTCGTGCTGAATGAGCTGATGGATGGACAGGAAGATACTTTTGAAGCTGTGAAGACGCACCGTGACGACATGGCCATTCTGGCCTATACTTCGGGCACCACGGGAAATCCTAAAGGTGTTGTACATAGCCATGGCTGGGGATATGCTCATCTGCGGATAACATCACCATGGTTGGATATTCGAGCTTCAGACGTAGTATGGGCTACAGCTGCACCAGGATGGCAAAAGTGGATTTGGAGTCCGTTTTTATCTGTACTGGGGAATGGAGCGACCGGATTCGTATATAATGGTCCGTTTCGTCCGGGTCGCTATTTGCAGTTCATGCAGCAGTACGGAATCCAAGTGTTGTGCTGTACGCCGACAGAATATCGGATTATGGCGAAAACGGATGGTTTGGATCAATATGATCTATCCCAATTGCGCAGCGCAGTTTCTGCGGGAGAGCCTCTCAATCAGGAGGTCATTAATAAGTTTCAGGAGCAGTTCAACATTACGATTCGTGACGGCTATGGTCAAACGGAGAGCACATTAATTATTGGTAATTTAAAGGATGCACCTCTGCGTACAGGCTCGATGGGCAAATCTATTGCACCGGGACTCGTTGAGGTCGTAGACGAGGATGGCATTCCGCTGGCTCCGGGGCAAGTGGGCGATATTGCGGTACGCGCTGATCTGCCGGCATTATTCCAAACGTATTACCATGATCCAGAACGCAAATTAACTAGTGTCCACGGAGATTATTTTGTTACGGGAGACCGGGCTCGCAAAGATGAGGATGGATATTTCTGGTTCGAAGGACGTGGGGATGATATCATTATCAGTTCTGGCTATACCATTGGTCCTTTTGAAGTAGAGGAAGCGCTTATGAAGCATGACTCCGTGCAGGAATGTGCTGCCGTAGCCAGCCCTGACGAGATCCGTGGACATGTTGTAAAGGCTTTTGTCGTACTCAAAGCTGGGGTAGAAGGATCACCGGCGTTAGTGAAGGAACTGCAACATCATGTGAAAACATGGACGGCGCCTTATAAATACCCACGAAAAATAGAGTTTATTAAAGAACTCCCTAAAACCAGCTCAGGCAAAATACGAAGAGTGGAGCTGCGTGAACTGGAGAAGCAATCCGTACTGTAATGATGAAATTATTCAATATAATCAAAACGGAACAGGAGCGTGGAAAAATGAGTACATTTGAATCATTGTTGGAGCAATACGCAGAACTGGTTGTAAGAGTAGGGGTTAACATTCAGCCTGGACAGGTGTTTTTGGTAACTGCACCACTGGAAACTGTTGAGTTTACACGCCTGATTGTCAGCAAAGCCTATGAAGCAGGCGCTAAATATGTACAGGTAGAGTTTGAGGATGATTCCATTACACGTAGTCGTTTTGAACATGGTGACGAAGCTAGCTTCGATTACTACCCTGCTTGGAAGGCAGAAATGATGGAGAAATTTGCCGAAGAGGGTGGAGCCACACTAACGATTAAAGTGCCGAACCCCGATTTATATCAAGGTATTGATCCACAAAAGGTATCTCGTGCGACTAAGGCGGCAGCTACGGCGAGAGAAAGTTTTTCCAAATATACCCGAAATCATAAAATTAGCTGGTGTTTAATTAAAGCGCCGACGAAGGCTTGGGCCGATAAAGTATTTGCAGATGTAGCAGAAGAGGATCGTATACGTGTCATGTGGGATACAATCTTCCAAATGAACCGTGTAGATGGCTCTGATCCTATTCAGAATTGGCAGAAACATTTGAAAAACCTTGAACAGGTACAAGACAAGCTGAATCATAAAAAGTATAAAAGTCTCCACTATCGTGCACCAGGAACAGATTTGCGAATTGAACTGGCTGACGGGCATATTTGGCGCAGCGGCGGTGGGGAGAACGAGCGCGGAGATTACTTTGTCGCGAATATGCCGACAGAAGAAGTGTTCACGATGCCTAAGCGTACAGGTGTGAATGGTCATGTCACAAGTACCATGCCACTCAATTTAAATGGACAACTGGTGGATCGCATAACGTTTACCTTTAAGGACGGTAAAGTCACTGAATATACAGCAGAATCCGGCGAGCAGCATCTGACTCATTTGCTCGCTACGGATGAAGGGGCCAGCTATTTGGGAGAAGTTGCGCTGGTGCCGCACGATTCACCGATCTCCAATCTCAATCGTATTTTTTACAATACAGGTATCGACGAAAATGCCTCCTGTCACTTGGCCCTAGGCAGTGCGTATCCATTTAATATGGAAAATGGGACACAAATGAACCGGGAGGAGCTGCTCCAGAACGGTGCCAATGTCAGTCTGACTCATGTTGACTTCATGATCGGCTCAGCTGAGCTGGATATTGATGGCGAACTGCAAGATGGAAGTAAAGAAGCCGTGTTCCGCAAAGGAAATTGGGCTATTTAGTCCTTTTCTCAACCTCAATTCAATCAACCCGCAAACGATCTCATTCGTATGCGGGTTTTTCTATTCCCTAAATCTCAAATCACTCCTTGTTTTGTGAAATATAAAGTGCTAAACTGAGTTCAAACAAAAATTTAAACAATGTTTTAATTGTTGTTTGAAAAGTTGCTTATATAAAGTTGTCCGTTTCATTTGTCCGTTATGATTGAACGAAACAGGAGGAGGAAAAACATGAATCACCCAGACAAAAAACAACAAACCAAAGAAAAAATCTTAGACGCTACGCTGGAATTTATTCAAAAGGAAGGTTTTGAGGCGGTTACAATCCGAAAAATTGCCGATCTGTCTGCTACTAATATTTCATTAGTTAATTATTATTTTGGCTCCAAGGAAAATTTGCTCAGTGAAGCTATTGAAGTGATATTAAATGGCTTTCAACACACCTTTTCTATTTTGGATAATACAGCGATCCCCCCCCAAGATAGACTGAAACAATTTTTACATAACTATTTACAGGTGATTCGTCAATATCCAGAGCTTCTTTCGCGAATTATTGCCATGGGTAGCACGCCCTTCACATCTCAACAGGAATACGGAAGGTTTTTAAACATAATGGGATTTCCAAAGGTTCAGAACACGATCAAGGAGCTGACAGGCGAGCAACAGCCGGAGCGCTTGTTAGCGATGATGCTGCAAATATTCGGAGCTATTTTTCTGCCCGCACTGATGAGTCCGATTCTTGAATCAGGGGCAGTTGTGAAAATACCTTCAATAGAGGAACAATTAAATCTGCTGTTTGAAAGATATTTTGATCAAAAATAAAGCATAGGAGTGACTAATATGAATTATTTGAGAAAATATTGGCAAGATGCAGGGGCTATAATCGGTGTGGTCGTATGTGTTGTTTTGCTTATGAATCAAGCTATCCTTTCGGATATAACAGGCATGTTATGGTTGAGTTTTGTAGCTATATTGTTTCATCAATTTGAGGAGTACCGCTGGCCTGGATATTTTGCTGGTTTATTTAACAACGTTATGTTTAAAAGTGAAGCACCCGATCATTACCCCTTAAACACTCAATCAGCGATGATTATCAATGTTGCAATTGCCTATGTGTTTTACCTGCTCCCCGTATGGTTTCCGCAAGTAATCTGGCTTGGACTCGCACCCGTTTTTATGGGATTTTTTCAGGTCGTCTGGCACGGTATCGTCGTAAATATTAAAGCAAAAACCCTATATAATCCTGGCTTGTTTACGGCACTTCTCCTGCATGTTCCAGTCGGAATTTGGTATATACATGCAATAGTACAGCGAGACATCCCAACGGCAATAGACTGGATTGCGGGTACGATCTACTTTGTTTTTGCTGTATACATCTTCATCATTAAAGGGAATATATGGTTGAAGAAGAGTGACTCTCCTTACTCCTTTTCTAAACAACAGCTGGGATCTTATGGTCGTAAATAGTGTATATTAGAAAATCATTAATGTCCTTGTTTACAAGTTGGAAACAAGTAGAGGTATTCTGGAAACGAGGTTCGGTTACACTTGGTTTGTACCCATGAACAAGGAAAGAGTGATCTTATAATGAAGCATACACATCAATCTTATGATCGTAAAAAGTTGGCTTACAAGCTAATCACCACTAGTGCTTTATTGGCGATAGGTTTTGCTGTGATGACAGGATGCAGCAATAGCGGGGAAGCAAAATCAACTGCTCCTACTAAAGCAGAAACAGTCACATCGCCTGCTAGTTCTACAGATCAAAACACGGATCTCAATACTAATGGGCAAGGCTCAACCTCAACCTCGACCCATCAAGAATCTGCCAATAGTACAGCTACACCTCACAGTAAACACAGCCCTGCAGCTGCTATATTTAGCGCAGCCAAGCAGGGAACCTTACCGAATTTGCCTAAAGGTCTTGGCTTGGGAACTAGCAGCGATCTTTTATTTGAGCTGTGGGGGAAATCCGAGTCTGGTTCTACTGGTCCTATGAGAAGTTACGCTAAGTATCATACAGATATCATGCTGGATGGAAGCGATAAAGTTACAGAAATTACATCTTCCGATCCAGACTATAAAAAGTTGCTTATCAAACAAATTGTTGACGATTTAGGCCAACCTACGGAAACCGTTGATACCTCTAGAGACATACCTGACACAGCAGAAGCTAATTATACGATCAATAACACATCAGGACTTAGTTATAATTTAGTATTTTCCTATCAAACCAAAACGCAAAAGGTCAATTATATCCGATTATATTTTAACTCTAAAACGCCATAATTGGATGTATATAACAGAGTCGTTTCCGTTAGAATTGCGGAGGCGACTTTGTTCAAGCTCATTGTATTTTTAGGGTATGTCGTTTATACTATTTTGTAATTGATTAATCACTAATCAGAAAACTGTGTTAAATAAAAGGATGAAAAAACATGACTAAAGCTACGTCAACATCTATAAATCGCCAAAAGGAAATCATATCTGCTGCCATTGAAGTGTTTGCTGAGATGGGCTACTACCGAGCTACAACAGCCAAAGTTGCAGAACGGGCCAATATTTCTCAACCCTATGTCTTTCGTTTTTTCGCTACCAAGGAAGCATTGCTTGTTGAAGCCCTGAAGGTTTCATTTACACGTATCATAGATTCTTTTCACAGCGTCATTCATTCGGCCTCATCTGAGCAGCTCGAGCAAGAGCTAATTGCAGCCTATTCGCAAATTATGACGGAATACCGTAATGAAACACTTTTGCAAATGCAGGCGCAGACGATCCGCGAGGATGAGGTTGTAAGCGTGATGCAGCAAGGGTTACGTGAAATTCATACGACGGTGTATGATGCTTTCCGACGAGCAGGTATTGAACAAGCAATGGAAAGAACGATGCTTTTTCTCGCTAGAGGTATGCTGTGTAATATTTCGATGTCGCTGGATCTGCCAGAACTGATGAAAAAAGACGATTAATTTTGGTTTATGTTTATGCATTAGAGTCGCGTTTTTGCGCGGCTTTTTTTGCTTTTAATTTTATTTGTTTAAGACATGATTTTGTTTGCTTCTGAGAAAAAACGGCCAAATAAGTTGACAAGAGAAGTGAGTATCATTATCCTAATACCTATAGGGGTATATGTATAAAAGATTTAACTAAGCTAAGCCCCTCAAAAAACAGGCGGAGGTTATAGAATGTCATCAACTAACAATATCCAAGCAGATCATATTCTTGATTGTAAAGGGCTAGCTTGTCCTATGCCTATTGTAAAAGCAAGAAAGGCTATGAATGAGCTCGTTCCCGGAAAGATTATGGAGGTTCAGGCGACTGACAAAGGTTCATTAGCCGATTTTCAGAGCTGGGCCAAAAACACCGGACATCAATATTTGGGCACCCTCCAAGATGGAGATGTAATGCGACATTATCTACAAAAAGCAAATCTAGCTGAGGTGAAGAAGGAGCAAATATTTTCTTCTACGATAAGCCATGAAGAGCTACAAGCAAAATGTTCTGGCAAAGAGAACTTCATTTTACTCGATGTTCGTGAACCCGCTGAATTTACGCTTAAACATATCCCTGGATCTAAGCACATCCCTCTTGGCGAACTGGAGCACAGACTTTCTGAACTGAACTTGGAAGAAGAGATCGCAGTGATTTGCCAAGCTGGAGCACGCAGTGAAATGGCTTGTCAGTTATTAGTTGCCAAAGGCGCTAAAAAAGTCAAATCTGTGCTTTCAGGCATATCCGAATGGGCTGGAGAGACTAAGGGAAGCGAATCCATATGAGCACACCCAAAACAACGATTGTATTATTCAGCGGGGAGCTGGATAAGGCGATTGCTGCATTCATTATTGCGAACGGAGCGGCAGCATATGATCACGAAGTAACTATTTTCTTTACTTTTTGGGGGCTAAATACGTTACGCAAGGATGAAATCGTGAGCACTAATAAGGGGATACTCGAAAAAGCCTTTGGTTGGATCATGCCTCGTGGACCCAAAAAGCTTGCACTATCCAAAATGAATTTTGCCGGACTCGGTCCACAGATGATCAAGCATGTCATGAAAAAACACAATGCGCTTTCCTTGCCGCAGCTTATAGAGTTGGCACGAGAGCAGGGGATCAAGCTCGTCGCCTGTACCATGACCATGGATTTGTTAGGGCTGCAGCAAGAAGAGCTAATCGAAGGTTTGGAATATGCTGGGGTAGCCGCCTACTTGGGGGATGCTTCCCAGGGCAAGGTGAATCTATTTATTTAGGGTATCCTATTTATTTTTTTGGTTTATAATATACCTATACGTGTATATGGTAAGTCAAAAAAGGAGTGCATTACTTATGGATTACAATTACAGTGATGAACTGAAAACGCGCCTGAGGAGGATTGAGGGACAGGTGCGTGGGGTACTTCGTTTAATGGATGAAGGAAAATCGTGCAAAGACGTCGTTAGCCAGTTATCTGCCGTACGTAACGCATCAGATAAAGCGATTGCCCAAATTGTAGCAGAGAATCTGCAACGATGTATATTGGAAGAGCAAGAGGCAGGAGGAGACACGGATAAGCTGGTTAAAGAAGCGATTCAGCTTCTTGTGAAAAGTAGATAATCTGACTCCGGAGTCCAAGCTAGCGGGCAATGATGTCACTATGCACAAAATTACGGGAGCTGGCATATTGCCTTTGATTAAGATTATATACTAGCCGTAATTAAAAAGTTCGCTGCCTCTAGTTGGTAGCGGGCTTTTTTATTCGGACATTTCAGGAATAATCCTCTGTTTATGCTGAGGTAGGCCGGTGTAAATAACACATAACAAAACAACTTCTTCCGGGAGGCCTATTTATGGAGGTATTTGTTTCGATTGGTGTCAAATTGATCATCAGCTTTTTTGGCTTGTGGATCATTACTTTTATTACAGGTCGGAAAACACTCAGTCAGTTAACACCACTCGATTTCCTAACATCATTGGTGTTAAGCGAAATTGTGGGAAATACGTTATATGACGATAAGGTGACCATTGGGCAGCTTTTGTTTGCTTTGGCACTATGGTGCGCGCTGGCCTACTTTTTTGAAAAAGCCACGACCCATTTTGTGAAATTTGGATATATGGCAGAAGGTCGAACAGTGCTGCTCGTGGATAAAGGGCAGGTAAATCAAGAAATGCTGGAGAAATATGATATAGAATTTACACAGCTACTCTCCATGCTACGCCAGCAAAATATTTTTTCTCTGCGTGAGGTCTGGTACGCTACGTTAGAGACGAACGGCTCCTTGTCAGTCATGCGCAAACCTGAATACGAGCCACCCGCCGCTCAGGATATGGGAATAGATGCACAGCCTGATCTTTTTTCTGTTACTGTCATTGATAAGGGAAGGTTGCTAAATGAATCTATGCGTGGGAAAACAATTGATATTGGAGAGATTAAGGCTAAGGTGCGAGAGCAGGGATATGATAGTATCGATGAGATTGCCTATGCAGAGTTAAGCGAGGATGGAACACTTCATATCGTGCCAATGAAATAGAAAAAGCATTAAAAATAAGACCATTTTGATAATTAAGCCAAGAAAGAGGAGCAAGGTGAACAGTCAGGGTTGTACTTCCCAGCTCAAACAATGAAATACAGATGATCAACTCTGATACCCGGAGTATATTTTTACTCATTGCTTCCATTCACTGCTCCATATTTATTTCATGCATTTAATTATCATTTTTAGATCCCAGCAGTTCTTTAAAAGATTTTTGAAATAACCCTATAGAATATTTGAGTCCCGGATTGAGGAGACTACCTCATGAGTTTGAAATTTTTCAGAAAGTGGTGATCAGATTTGAGTTTCTCGGATGATCAGCTTATCTGTCTCCGATTTGAGGACGAACTAGGGTGTTTTGCTAAGGCTGCTGCTCCTCCTATTTATGAGACTGCTCCATTTTTCTTTGATACTTACGAAGATTATGCTGAAGCGGCTAATAATGAAAAGGAGCATTATGTCTATTCGAGGGGAACCAATCCTACCGTTCAGATTGCAGAGCAAATGATTGCTGCACTGGAAGGTGGGGCGGACTGCAAGTGCTTTGCTTCCGGAATGGCTGCTATCAGTGCGGCTCTAATGTGTAGTTTATCCGCCGGGGACCATCTGATTCTGGTCGGACACATATACGAAACCTCCGTCAGCCTAGCTAAATACTTATCGAAGTTCAATATAAATTATACAATTGTACATTCCACTTCTACGGAAGCAGTTGCTGATGCCATCAAACCGCAGACCCGTGCTATTCTTATGGAGTCTCCTACCTCATTCACATTCGATATGGTAAATATTCAGGAGGTAGCTTCGCTTTCCAAAGCGAAGGGCATCCGCACAATCATAGATAATTCATGGGCTACACCCCTTTTTCAAAAACCATTAGAATGGGGCGTAGATATCGTTGTTCACTCCGCATCCAAGTACTTGGGTGGTCATAATGATTTAATTGCAGGGGCAGTGATCGCTTCTAAAGAGATAATAAATCGTATGTATGCTGAAGAGTATGAGTTGATTGGCGGCTCGTTAGCCCCTTTTGAAGCCTGGCTACTCATTCGGGGGCTAAGAACACTCCCTCTCCGAATGGAAGCCCATCAGAGAAATGCTCTGTCGGTTGCTCGTTTTCTATCAGATCATCCGACCATTTCAAAAGTGAATCATCCCGGACTTCCTTCTCACCCACAACATGAGCTGGCATGTAGGCAGCTCAAAGGGTATGCCGGATTATTTAGTTTTGAACTAAAAGATTTGGGTTATGAGGATATATGCAGAGTGATCAATAAACTGCGACTGATTCGGATCGGTGTATCTTGGGGGTCTATGGAGAGCCAGGTGATCTCACCAAACTACGGCTTCAATAAGCAGAGTCTAGAAAAACAACACATGCCCGAATCGCTTATCCGCCTAGCTGTAGGGCATGAGCCTGCTGAACTTCTGATACAGGATTTAGCTACAGCTTTAAGCTAAGCTAACTTTCAGGATTTTATCTAAAAAAGCGGAAGTAGCGGTTCCTCCAATACATAAAGAGCTTCTGCTTTTCTGATTTATGATGTTTATACCTGATCAACTTTGCACTTGAAGTAGGAGATAAGAGAGTCTCAGTTGTTCCAGGTAAATCACCGTGTAGAAATACAAACTAGTAAATTGGGAAATATTACAACTTGCCTGATAGGTATACACGTGATAAATTATATATCCAGCCAGTTAAACGGCTGTTGACTTGATCTTTGAAAACTGAACAACGAGTGAGTACGGATTTTGCTTGCAAAATCCAACGCTGAAATTTTGGTACATGCCTTCCAGGCTGTATAAAATGGAAGCAAACAAGAGATATTTTTATCTCGTCAGTTTCAAAATGAGCTTATCGCTCTTTCTATAAACCAACTTCGGTTGGTCTTTAATGGAGAGTTTGATCCTGGCTCAGGACG
>NZ_JAFICR010000029.1:0-10431 GCF_017833915.1 Paenibacillus sp. 1182
TGGCGATAGCGGAGGGGTTCCACACGTACCCATCCCGAACACGACCGTTAAGCCCTCCAGCGCCGATGGTACTTGGACCGCAGGGTCCTGGGAGAATAGGACGTCGCCAAGCACGATAAAAAGAGCACAGCCTTAATGGGCTGTGCTCTTTTTGTATACCATAAGGCTTTCGCATTTTGGAAATTATATATACATGAACCCATACATATACTCCATTCCACTAAATTAATAAGATTAGGGGATAACTACAATAAAGCTTACAACACTCTGCATATCGACCGATAGTGAAGTCAAACATAATGAAATTTATAAAGCAGCAAGTCTCCAACAACGGGGAGCCTTGCTGTTTGCCGCTACTGTTTTTTGAGAGGGTGAAAGATTAAAAGTAAGGCTATAAATTTCTAGAGAATAGGTACTTTTGAAGCGAGATAGAAACGTTTTTATTAGAGTTTGAAAAGAAAATTCATAGATTTAGGAGAGAAAAATTCAATTCGAACTGGATTTTTTAGACGAAGAGTCAGAAAAAAATATGAAAAAAATGGTCCTTTATGACTATGGAATAACAATATTTATTACAAAAATAAAGAGTTATTAATTTTGTCTTATGTGAGCTTGATACAAATCCAATCCAATATTTAGGTGATTGAAGAGAGCTGCGGAAAAAGTCGGAATTTGTCGGATGATATCAGGTTGAATTTGTTACATTTATGTTAATGGCAAGTAAAGATAAAATTGTTGTAGGATAAGGGGTTGGGACCTCAATGTAAATCAAAATGAGTTCAGTTTTACAAAATTCGTGAAAACCTGAAATCTTGTTTTAAACTAAATTAACAGATCATGATTGACAGATAACTCATACAAAAAGTGAAATTGTTGCTTTTGAAGTTTGGAAACAAATAACATAATATGGATTTTATTTTATTTTTATGAGCTCTATCAATTTAGCCCTTTTGTCCCATGCCAAGTGGTTTTAAAGTTTGTATATTTAAAAACAGTTAGAAAGTGTTGGAAGAAAAAAAGAGATATAAGGATTTACTGTAAAATTATGAACTGCATAGAGGATGGAGGAATTCTTATGACAACTCGATCACAATCTTGGTTCGCGAAAACAGAGGTCCAACCGACTACGAAGCTCCAACTATTTTGCTTTCCCTACGCCGGTGGTGGTGCTTATATATTTAACTCTTGGAAGTCCAGGTTTGCGCCTGACATTACCGTGTTGCCTATACAACTTCCAGGACGTGAAAGCCGCTCAACAGAAGCTCCAATGGATACTCTTCAAGACATCGTTCAATCGTTGGTTCCAGCTATGGCTCCATACATACATAAGCCGTTCGCTTTTTTTGGACACAGTATGGGGGCACTGATTGCATTTGAAACAGCACGGCAATTGTACAGCAAAACTGGAAAGCTACCTGAGCATATCATCATATCCGGTAAATCCGCACCACATATTCCATATTCCAAAAAACGACTCCATGATTTAGCAGACGATTCTTTCACCGAAGAGCTTCGTTTGATGCAGGGAACACCTGAAGAGGTGCTGCAAAATGCAGAATTGATGCAAATTATTATGCCTCGTCTGCGTGCAGATTTTAAGGTATGTGAAACTTATGTTTATCAGCCGGGAAATCCATTGATATGTCCGATGACTGTTTTAGGCGGAATGAAGGATTTTGAGGTTAGCACAGATTCACTGCATGCCTGGCAACAGCATACGACATCACCTATGGATGTTCGAATGTTCGAAGGTAATCACTTTTTCATCCATGAACAAGAACAAGAGGTTATGAGCACAGTCGAGAACATTCTTTCTACATCCTCGCCGATGGCCCACGCGGCGGGAGCTCATACAGCTTACAACACAAGCACCCTACAACCACGATTCAGACAGAGTTAAATGTCCCACACATCACGATACACTTCGTTATTACCATCTCAGCAACAATCAACAACCAACCCACACCAAGATGCAAATTCCAGCATAGTTCAAAATCGCATTTTATTCTGTACGGATACTCATGCATCCAAACCCAGAGTTTATCTCAACGACGTCCACAGCCAATATAAAAAGTTCGCACTGAAAAAGTGTGGGCAGCGAAAAGAGGGATGCCCTTGTTTCGATTAAATTCTGCTTTTCGGAGACTCGCACGTTATGTAAGGCCGTATAATCTATGGGTTTTCATAACGGTGATCACCTCCTTGTGTTTGGCAGCTATTGACATTATTTTGGGTAAGGCCATTGAGCAAATGGCACAGGGGACATTCTCCTCTACCCAGAACATGATCTATCTGGTTGTTGGTATGACGCTAATTGGAATGCCCTGTAAGTTTGTGATGAGGTACGCTTCAGCGCGATTTAGTGTTAGTGCTCTGCGCGACTTGAGAGGCGATCTCGTACATAAGTTTTGCGATTTACCGGTTTCCAGCGTGGAAAGGAAATTTACCGGAGATTTGGTATCCCGTCTAACCAATAATACGGCAGTATTACAGAACTTTTTTATCCAGCAGTTTGCCAATCTGTTCTATTTACCGCTCGTGTTTACGGCATCACTCATATTGCTTTTACTGACAAGCTGGAAACTGATATTGGCAAGTCTTGCGCTCATGCCAATAGGAATGATCATAACATCACTAATGAGCAAGCCAATTGAAAAATACTCCGCGGATCTTCAGGAGAAAATTGCTCATTTGAACGCTGTGGGGCAAGATGCAATCGGAGGAATCCCTATCGTCAAGGCATTCAATATGCAAGCTGTGCTGTTGAAGAAGTATATGGTGATTATGGAGGAGGTCGTCAAGCGCGGCTTACGGCTAGAAAAGCGCTATGCAGCCATTACTCCGGTAGGTGTGATGATGCTAGCAACACCGATTATTTTGGTCATTGTATACGGAGGATACCTGATACAACATGGAGAGTTGAATGCTGGAGGCATTGTACTTTTTTTATACCTGATTTCGTTCATATTGCAGCCGATTGCCATGCTGCCGACGATCATTTCGCAAATGAAGGAAGCGGGTGGAGCCGCAAAGCATTTGTTTGAGGTGCTGGATTGGCAGAATGAACGTCAGGACGGCGAAATGACCTTGGTAGATCAGAAGCGAGAGAATAGGGCGCCTCATTTGAAAGACGATGCAGATGGGGAAGCCAACCGAATGAGTGAAGGCGGAGCAGAAAGTGATGATGACGTTGATAGTGTTGCTGTAGTCAGCTTTGAGCATTTGACCTTTGGCTACGATGAAGGGAACACAGTGCTGAAGGATATCAGCTTCCAGGCAGGGCAAGGGGATATGGTCGCGATTGTCGGTGCCAGCGGTGGGGGTAAAAGCACGATTTTCAAGCTGCTTTGCGGATTTAATGAACCTGGAGAGCATGCTGGAACCATTCAACTATTTGGAAAGAGTTTGACAGATTGGAATTTAACAAGCCTGCGCAGTCATATTTCGATGGTATCTCAGGAGCCGTCGCTTTTTCCGGCCACCATTGCAGAAAATATCGGATATGGACGTTTGGAGGCGACTCGAGAAGAAATTGTCGAGGCGGCGAAAGCGGCACATGCGCATGATTTTATTGTTCAACTTCCCGAGGGCTATGAAACCCTGTTGAGCGAGCGGGGAGGCGGATTGTCTGGCGGTCAAAAACAGCGTATTTCCATAGCAAGAGCATTATTGAAAAATGCTCCGCTACTTCTATTGGACGAGCCGACTTCAGCACTCGATAGTCAGTCGGAGGCTCAGGTGCAGAATGCGATGAATGCGGTAATGCAAAACCGGACGGTACTGGTCATTGCTCATCGACTGTCAACCGTACGTCAGGCGAACCGCATTATTGTACTCGATCAGGGGAGCATTGTGGAATCGGGTTCTCATGAGGAATTACTGGGTCGTGATGGTGTGTACCGAAAGCTGTATTTGAAAAATTTTGAAGAAGAACAGCATACGGCGGAAAACGGTAATTCGTTGCCTGAGGAAAGGGGTGAGCGTCGTGACCTTCAAGCAGGGGTTTTATGAATTTAAGCAGTTGATGTCCCTGATGAAGCCGCACCAAAAATGGTATTTTACCGGGCTGGTTGGCAATAGTCTGACCAATGCCAGCATCACGATTTTACTTTCTTTTGTGGTGCATTATTTGCTGAATTTCGCGGTTAATGGCAATGTACAGGAGCTATACCGAGCGGTCTATTTGGTCAGTGGTACATTTTTGGCATTAAGTCTTATCTCCCCCCTGTGCAGCTATATGTATAAACGGTGTGTAAAGCTGGCGATTGCTGATGTACGAATGAAACTATTTGGCCACATTGTCAAGCTATCGTACGAAAAAGCCGAAAAACACCATTCGGGTGATCTTGTATCCCGTATGACGAACGATGTACAGGCGCTAGAGCAGGCTTACACCGTTCATATTCGCTCGATTATACTGGAAATTTCGCTTTTCTTGGGCTCGTTGGTCATTTTGATGGCTTTGGATTGGCGATTTGGGATTATGGCGGTTGTACTTGGGCTGGCTTCAGCCTGGATAAATGCTCATTTCGCGAAGAAAATGCGAAAGACGAGTGAAGAGTTACAGGGACGGATGAGCAGGTTCACGGAACGATTGAGTGATTTGCTTTCCGGTTTGCAGACGGTGAAGTTGTTTGGGTTGAGGACGAAGGTAGGTGGACTATGTAACGATGCAAGCGAGGACATCAATCGCATCAGCATCCGGCAGGGACGTCATATGGGCTTGCAGGATATGTGCAATTTTGTCATAGAGTTCATTACGCTGGGCGGTGTGCTTGTCGCCGGATTGATTCTGGTATCGCAGAAGCAAATGGAACTGGGAGTATTGGGACAGATTGTACAACTGCAAACCGGTATTTCAACGGTATTTTTGGAGCTAGGGGCGGCTGTAACACTGTTACAAAACTCCTTGGCAGGCTTGGCGCGTATCCGCGAAATTCTGGATGAGTCGAAGGAAGAGGAACAGTTCCCCGCGGCTAAAAAGAAGGGACCGCTGACTAGGCTTAGCGATCCCGAGACGGCAGCTTTATCAGCCCGTGAATCTGGGGAATTCTATGGCGATGTTGAAACCTTAGGTTCAGACCACGCCATTGAACAGACTCCGGCTGCGCTGGAGCTGCACGACATCACCTTTGGCTATCAGCCTGACCATCCAACGCTGCAAAGGTTAAACTTGGTCGTGCCGGAAGGGCAGGTCACTGCACTTGTCGGTCCGAGTGGTGGTGGCAAAAGCACAGTCATGAAGTTGTTGCTGGGATTTTACCCACCGGATGAAGGTGTGCTGCGGGTTCGTGGTCGTTTGGCAGAAGAATTTCCGTTGGATGAGGTCAGGGATTTGATGGCCTATGTACCACAGGAGGCTACGCTGTTCCACGGTACAGTAGCGGATAATATCCGTTTTGGCTCACCGACTGCCACGGATGAGGAAGTGGAGGCTGCAGCCAAAACAGCCTATGCCAGCGGCTTCATAGCCGAGTTGCCAGAGGGGTACGACACGATTGTCGGTGAACGCGGAGCCAATTTGTCCGGCGGTCAAAGACAGCGGATTGCAATTGCCCGTGCTTTGCTCAAAAATGCACCGATTTTGCTATTGGATGAAGCGACCTCGGCTTTGGATGCAGAATCGGAATATGAAGTCCAGCAGGGCTTAAATGAGTTGATGAAGGATCGTACGACATTAGTTATTGCCCATCGATTGTCTACGATTGAACGGGCGGATACGATCTGTGTCCTTGCCGATGGCGAACTGAAAGAGCAAGGTACCCATGATCAGCTCCTTGCCGAGGGCGGCCATTATGCAGAGCTGTATGAGCTTCAATTTCGAAAGCATCCCGAGGAACAAACCGCATGAATATGCGAATTTCCTTTTTACCAAATATCTATTTTGTGAGGAGAGAGACGGATGACACAGCAAGATGTTCAATTGTTTTCCTTAAGCCAGCCACAGCAACGTATTTGGTATACGGAGCTTTTGTATCCTCATCGGAACACTTCAACAATTATTGCTACTGTAAAGATCAGGGGAACTGTTCGCATAGATGCCTTGCAGCAAGCAATTAATCGGGTAATTGCCCAAAATGATTCTTTTCGTATCAAAATTACTGCTCAGGATGGGATTCCATATCAATATGTAGAGCCATTTACGGCAGAAAGTATAGAAACGATCCAAGTTACCCCGGAAGAAGCGAATGTATGGTTAAAGCATCATAATCCACAGCCGTTCTCATTGTTGGATTCGCAGCTGTACCGATTTGTTATCTTGCAGCTCGGAACAGAAGAAACCTGGTTTAATTTTAAAATGCATCATATTATTTCAGACGGTGTGTCCATGAATCAGGCCATTAATGAAATCACCGGACATTATATGGATATTGTGCATGGTACAGGTCAAGATGCACCGACCAAAGACAATCCATATCTGGATTTTATCCAGGTAGAGCAAAGCTATGAGCAATCAGACCGTTATCAAAAGGACAAAACGTACTGGACAGAAAAGTTTGCCGATTTGCCAGAGACTACAGGTTTGAAATCATATAACCCGCTGACACTGAGCACAGCTGCACGCCGGGAGAGCTTTATACTGGAACATGAGTTGTATCGTGGTGTTACGGCTTTTTGCGAGGAACATAAAATTAGTATTTTCACGTTCTTCCTGGCGGCTCTGTATATTTATTTGCATAAAGTGACGGGAGAGCAGGACCTAACCGTGGGGACACTCTATGCCAACCGTACGTCTAAGAAGGAAAAGGATACCATCGGTATGTTCGTCAGCACCGTGGCTACGCGTCTGTTGGTCGAACCAGAATCCGAACTGCTGACCTTCCTGCAAGGTGTAGGGAAGGAGCAGGCGTCCATTTTGCGGCATCAGCGTTACCCGTACAACAAAATTATTCAGGATTTGCGTGAACAGCAAAGCAGTCTGGACATTCAGCGTCTGTTTGGTGCTTCCATTCAGTACCGTACCTTGAGTTTCTCCCGGTTTGATGAAGCGATTCAGCAGGTTGATAACGATTTCTGCGGAGATACGGTGAACGACTTCGATATTCACATGGTTGAAATGCTGGATGACGATAGACTCGTGCTGTACCTGGATTATCGTACCGAGCTGTTTAGTGAACAGGAAATTGCTCGAATTATTCGACAATTTTTGAGTGTGGCGGAGCATATGGTGCAGGGCCCACACAAGCGGATACAGGAATTGTCGCTGATCAGTGAGGAAGAACGGGCGCAAATCATCGATGTATTCAATGCTACAGCGGTGGAATATCCACACGAAGCAGGCATTCATGAGTTGTTTGAGGAACAGGCTGAACGTACACCGAATCAGATAGCAGTTGTGTTCGGAAATGCCCGTTTAACTTATGGCGAACTGAATGTTAAAGCAAATCGACTGGCTCACACGTTGCGCGGATACGGTGTTACCGCCGAGCAAACTGTAGGTATCGTTGCTGAGCGTTCCACGGATATGATTGTCGGCATGTTGGCGATTCTCAAAGCGGGCGGCGCATATGTGCCGATTGACCCTGATTATCCGGCTGAACGTGTACGTTACCTGCTGGAAGATTCGGGGGCAAAGTTGCTGCTGGTGCAGCATGCAGAACAGCAACTGGAGGAATACACCGGAATCGTACTGGATCTGAGCGATGCTAAGGTGTACGGGGCAGAGAATGACCAAGGCTTGAATACCGTACATTGGGAGCAAAACGAGGCTTATCATGCGGATTATACCAATTATACAAATCTGAAAAATGAGATTTTAAATGAATCATCCTCGTCTGTCGTAGACAGCACTGCTGGAGAACAAGAACGTAAATTTGGAAACCGACTAGCTTATTTGATGTACACTTCGGGCACGACCGGACAGCCCAAAGGGGTTATGGTAGAACATCGCAATGTCGTGCGTTTGGTGAAAAGTACAAACTATGCGCAATTAGATGCTGATACACGCATTTTGCAAACTGGCGCCGTTGTCTTTGACGCGTCCACCTTCGAAATTTGGGGTGCGCTATTGAATGGTGGACAGCTCGTGCTGGTAAGTCAGGATGTCATTTTGGACGCTCCAAAGCTCAAGGCAGCCGTGCGCAACCATGGTATCACGACAATGTGGCTGACTGCGCCGCTCTTTAACCAGCTATCTCAGCAGGACTTGGAGCTGTTCGAGGGGGTACAAGAACTGCTGGTCGGTGGTGATGTGCTGTCTGTACCGCACATTAACCGGGTGCTGGAGGCTCATCCGTCCCTGCGGATCATTAACGGCTATGGGCCGACAGAAAATACAACTTTTTCTACAACTCATGCGATTGCTAGCGTGCAATTGGAAGCGGTGCCGATTGGGCGTCCGATTCACAACTCCACAGCGTATGTCGTAGACCGTTCCATGCAGCTTCAGCCTGTCGGGGCATGGGGGGAGTTGATCGTCGGCGGCGACGGGGTGGCACGTGGCTACCGGAACCGTCCGGATTTAACGGCTGAAAAATTCGTAGATAGTCCGTTCCGTAGCGGAGAGCGCTGCTACCGTACAGGCGATTTGGTTCGCTGGAATGAGGATGGAACGCTGGAATACAAAGGACGGATCGACGCACAGGTGAAAATCCGGGGCTACCGGATTGAGCTGGGCGAGGTGGAAGCGCAGCTCTTGAAGCTAGATGCGGTACAAGAAGCTGTCGTCATTGCACGTGAGGATGAGCAGGGACAGAAACAACTCTGCGCATATGTAGTCACCCTTGTGGATATCGCGGCTAGTGAGTTGCGAAGCACCTTGAGCCAAGAATTGCCGGGTTATATGGTGCCGTCGTATTTTGTGCAGATGGAGCAATTGCCGTTAACACCAAATGGCAAAGTGGATCGTCGGGCGTTGCCGCAACCGGAGGGAAGCGTGGATTCCGGCGAGGATTATGTAGCAGCCCGTAATGAGGTAGAGCGGACATTGGTATCGGTATGGCAATCTGTACTGGGAATCGAACAGATTGGTGTTCTGGATAACTTTTTCCATTTGGGCGGCGACTCGATCAAGGCCATCCAAGTGTCTTCAAGACTGCTGCAAAATGGTTACAAGCTGGAAATGAGGGAGTTGTTCCAGTATCCGACGATTGCTGAGCTGAATGGACGGGTGCAGCGGGTGACCCGCGTTTCCGATCAAGGAGAAGTTAGTGGAACCGTGGCATTGACACCGATTCAACACTGGTTCATTGAACAGCAGCCATCCAATCCTGAGCACTATAACCAGGCTCTGATGCTGCATCGTGAGGATCGACTGGACGAAACGGCGCTTCGTCAGGCACTGCAAAGCATTGTCGAGCATCATGATGCTTTGCGCATCGTATTCCGCCAGAATGCAGACGGTGGGTATGAAGCATGGAACCGAGGCGTGCAAGAAGGAGAGCTGTATAACCTCGAAGTGGTGGATTATACAAGGGAGTCTGACTTTGCTCATTTGCTGGAGAACAAAGCCAACGAAATCCAAAGCAGCATCCGTCTAGATGAAGGACCGCTGGTAAAGCTGGGGCTGTTCCGTTGCAACGATGGAGACCATTTGTTGGTAGCAATCCACCATTTTGTGGTTGACGGTGTGTCTTGGCGTATTTTGTTGGAGGATTTGGCAACAGGCTATGAACAGGCTTTACGGGGCGAGTCTGTCCGTTTGCCAAATAAAACGGATTCCTTCCGCCTTTGGGCTAATCAGCTGCCAGCTTATGCGAACAGCACAGCATTGGAGAAGGAGCGTGCGTATTGGGAGCAAATTGAGGAAGCAGGGAAAAGCCAGGCATCCTTGCCTAAGGATTACAATCGTAAATCTCAGGCCAAGCCACAGCTTCGCGATGATCGGACGCTGACCGTAGCGTGGACGGTAGAAGAAACAGAACAATTCTTGAAACAAGCTCATCGGGCCTACAATACGGAAGCGAACGACCTCTTACTGACAGCTCTGGGCACTGCAATTCAGGAGTGGGCGGGCATCCGTCAGGTGCTTGTAAATCTGGAGGGTCATGGACGGGAAGCCATTTTGCCGGATATGGATATTACGCGCACAGTCGGTTGGTTTACCAGTCAATTCCCGGTTGTACTTGATATGAATGAGGACCGAAATGTAGGACGGCGTGTCAAGAACGTCAAAGAAGGGCTGCGCCGTTTGCCGCATAAAGGGATTGGATACGGGATTTTGAGATATCTTGCTGGCGGTGAAGGAGAAGCAACTTTTGTCAGCGAGCCGGAAATCAGCTTTAACTATCTAGGACAATTCGATCAGGATTTGAAACATAATGCATTCCGCATGTCTCCTTATTCCATCGGAGCTTCCATTAGTGACACGTTGACCAAGCGGTATGCTCTGGATATTAACGGCATGATCACGGACGGTGCACTGGAACTGACGATCAGCTACAGCAACAAAATGTTTATGAAAAAATCAATCAAAAAGCTGGCTGATCTGTT
>NZ_JAFICR010000030.1:0-8917 GCF_017833915.1 Paenibacillus sp. 1182
CTCCAGTTGTTCCAACGACAAGCCTTTGAACAAGACATCGCTTGGGGTTAGTTCGCTCCGCTCTTGGGAGGCACAATGCGCGATCACTTCCTGCAAGCTTTCCTGCAGCAACTGCGCAAAGTTCTCTACATTTTGCTGTTGATATACCTTACTGTCATAGCGAATGTCCAGTGTCAGCCCGCCTGCTGTAATCATGCCGTTCACATTCAGCGGCTGCTCCAGAACGGTATGATCACTCATCGGCTCTCCACCTGGATGCGAAGACAGCCTGATATCCCCATTTTCCAAGTCCTGATCAAACTGTCCCAAATAGTTAAAGCTAATTTCAGGCTGCAAGGTCAAGGAAGGATGGACATCATGCTGAGACATATATTTCAAAATGCCGTAGCCAATGCCCTTATGCGGTACATGGCGCAGGTCTTCCTTCACCCGCTTGATTCGCTGCCCTACTTCTGCCTTCCCATCCACATCAAGCAGCACCGGATATTGGCTCGTAAACCAGCCCACGGTACGTGTGATGTCGATATCTGGAACAATGGCTTCCCGGCCATGGCCCTCCAGATTGACCAGTACGCGCTCCTGACCGCTCCAGTTATATAACGCGGTGCCGAGTGCAGTTAACAGCAGATCATTGACCTCGGTGTTGTACGCACGATGCGATTCCTGAAGCAGTAGCCGGGTTTCCTGTTCGCTCCAAGCTACGCTCACCGTCGCAGTGTCTCTGATTAGAGAATGTTGTCCCTCCGCTCTCTCTTGATCCTTAGGCAACGATGCAACTTCCATTTGGGCAAGATGCTGCCAATATTCGCGTTCGTTGTCGATCGCCGGACTGTTCGCATATTGAGACAACTGCTCTGCCCAAGCAGAGAAAGAGTCCGTTTTATATGGCAAGCGAATCGCTTCTCCCCGCACGGCCTGCTCATACCCCGTGGTAAAATCCTCAAACACAATCCGCCATGAAATCCCGTCTACGACCAAATGGTGGATCGCAATCAGTAAATGATCTCCATCCATGCAGCGGAAAAGTCCCAGCTTCACCAGCGGTCCTTCATCTAGACGAATAGAGCTTTGGATGGCATTGGCTTTCGTTTCAATCGCCATCGCCACCTCTGCCGTGTCTTCGACGCCTGTCAAATCAACAACGTCCAGACTGTACAGCTCGCCTTCGTTCACACCGCGATTCCACGCTTCATAGCCCTGTTCGGTCTGACGGAAGACCATACGCAATGCATCATGATGCTCCGTCACCTGGGTCACCGTTTGATGCAATGCGGCTTCATCGAATCCTTGTGCTCTATACAGCATCACCGATTGGTTGAAATAATGTGGCTCTGCTGAGGATTGTCCAAAGAACCATTGCTGTATTGGGGTCAATTTAACTGCTCCCGAGACCACCCGCTGATCGGCAGTACGGCTCACCTTGTGCACATAACCACTCAGCAGTGAAATGGACGGATATTGGAACAAATCCTTCATCTCCAGCTTGTAGCCCGCTTGCAGCAAGCGGGACGATACCTGGATCGCTTTGATCGAATCGCCGCCCAGATCAAAGAAATTATCCAAAATGCCGACTCTCTTTGCTCCTAATACAGACTGCCAAATGGACACTAACGTCTGCTCCAGTGCTGTGCGCGGCTCTACATAATCCGCTCCGCTTTGCAAGCTGCCCTCCGGTGCTGGCAGTGCCTTGCGGTCGATTTTACCGTTCGGTGTCAGTGGCATCTGCTCCAGCTGGATGAAATACGAAGGCACCATATAGTTGGGCAGATCCTCACCCAGTAAGCTACGCAGCTCCCCAGCGCTTACGTCTCTTTCAGCGACATAGTACGCCACCAGTTGGTTTTGCCCCTGTTCGTCCGCTTGGGCCAGTACGATGACCTCTTGCACGTCTTCCACTTTCAAGATTTGTGCCTCGACCTCACCCAGCTCGATCCGGTAGCCCCGGATTTTCACCTGATGGTCAATCCGGCCCAAATATTCGATGTTGCCGTCTGGCATCCATCTCGCCAAGTCACCCGTACGGTACATTCGTTCATAGCCTGCTTCACCAACCGCAAACGGGTTCGCTACAAATTTCTCCGCCGTCAGCTCTGGACGATCCAGATATCCACGCGCCAGACCTGGACCAGACACGCACAGCTCACCTGCTACGCCTACCGGAGCCAAATGTCCATGCCCATCCACCATGTATACCCGATGATTCGGCACAGGACGTCCAATGGAAATGAGTTGTCCAGCTCTCTCATCCTCGGACACCGGCCAGATGGACGTTGCAACTGAGTTTTCAGTTGGACCGTAGCCGTTGTAGTACGCCACTTGATCCTTCCACTTGTATACCAGCTCGGTTGAGGATGCTGAACCCGCCGTAAACAAAATACGCAGGTTTGGCATCCGTTCTGGCTCCAGATACACCGCATAGGTCGGCGGCAAAGCGGCCACCGTGATCTGATGATCCGCCATATATTGCTCAAACCGCTCGTAGTTCAAAATCGTTTCTGTCGTTGGCACATATAACGTGGCTCCACAGAACAACGCCTGGAAGATTTCCCAGCAAGCCGCATCAAACGAATAGCTGGCGAACAGCAGCGCATGATCCGACGTACGGATCTTGAGTGTCTGATCAAAATACGTTTTCAGATTGCACAGCCCGTGATGCTCCAGCATCACGCCCTTCGGCTGCCCCGTTGTACCCGACGTGTAGATCACATACGCCAAATCGTTCGGACCGGACCACCGCTCCAGGTTGGAACCATCCTCGTGATACACCGTTTGCGCTCCATCCAGCACCAGCACTTGGCCATCGATAACTGCTTTGTCCACCAGATGACCTTGTGTCAACAGCAGCTTCGCACCCGAGTCATCCAGCATATAGCGGATACGCTCTTCCGGATAGGTTGGATCGATGGGTACATATGCACCTCCGGCTTTTAAAATCCCGAAGATACCTACGATCATGTCCACCGACCGCTCAGTCATCAGACCCACCAAACGATCTTTCGTCACGCCTTGACTGCGCAAGGTACGAGCTAATCGATTGGCGCGTTCATTCAGCTCGCGATAGGTTAATTGCTCTCCTTCAAAGAACAAGGCTGTCTGCTCCGGCGTCTGCGCGGTTTGCGCCTCGAACAAGCCATGGATCGTTTGCTCGCTTGGATACTCGGTCGCCGTATCTCCCCATACGCTGAGAATTTGCTCACGTTCCCGCGTGGTTACCATATCCAGCTCATACACGCGAATGTCCGGCTTCGCTGTCACCTGTTCCAGCAGCTGTACCAGATGACCTCGAATTTGCTCTACACTTTCCCGTTCAAAGGCCAGGGCATTATACCCAAAGCTCATATGAATGGTGTTCCCTGGCAGCACCACCAGGTTAAAGTCATAGTTGGTCTGCTCGACAGACTCGGCTCCGGTGATGCTGAAGCTGGACTCATCACTGCTACCTAATTGCTCCAATTGTTCCTCTACCGGATAGTTCTCAAAAATAAGAATATGATTGATCAAATCCTGCTTAAGCTCCGACAACCCCTGAATTTCATACAACGGATACGTATCATAGGTATGGGAAGCAATCGATTGCTCCTGGGTTTGCTTCATCACATCGGAGAATAAACTGTCCACTTGACTGCGGATGCGTACAGGAATGGTATTGATAAACAGACCAATGATATGCTCCACATTCGGAATGTCTGCTGGACGTCCAGATACCACGCTGCCAAACACCACATCATCTGTACCATTATATTTTTGCAGCAACAGGCCCCAAACGGTCTGCATCAACGTATTGATCGTTACCTGATAACGCTTGGCTACGCGCTGAATGCCTGCCGTTAGATCCGCGCCCAAGTCAAAATCCAGACGCTCCGCCTGATATTCCGTTTTGCCCTGAATTTTAGCCTGTGGCAGGCGGGACTGTTCCTCATATCCTTCCAGAACCTTGCTCCAGTAACCTGATGCGGCCTGACGATCCTGCTGTTCCAGCCATTCGATATATTGACTGTACGGCGTTACAGGTGCCAGTTCAGGCTGCTTATGAGCCAGTATCGCAAAATAACTCGCAAACACTTCGCCTGTCACCAACGACAAGCACCAGCCGTCCATCACGATATGATGGAAGCTCCATACAAAACGGTACGCATCCTCACCTGTGCGCAAAACAGCCACACGCATCAAAGCATCTTGTGCCAGATCAAAGCCTCTTTGCTTGTCTTTACGCGTATATTCGAGGATGTACTCGTTTTGCTGCTCTTGCTCCATATCCCGCAAATCCTCTACATACAGTTCGCTGCGCTTATTCCGATACACGACCTGAAGCGGTTCATCTTTCCAGCCACTGTAAAAGTTCGTGCGCAGTACCGTATGCCGCTGCACCAATACATCCAGACTGGCCGCAAATGCAGCGATATTAAACTGTCCTCGCAGATCAAAGGATGCCTGTTCAAAATACGCTCCCGATTGCGAATCCATCAGATTGTAAAAGAGCATCCCCTTTTGCATCGGCGTCAGTGCGTACACATTTTCCAGCTCACCGATACGTGCTGCCTGTTCCGCGATCTGTTCCAGTTCCTGAGTCGTCAAACCTTTGAAGGACACATCACTTGGCGTCAGTTCCGGATGCTCCTGAGCGGAACAATGCGCAATGACCTCTTGCAAAGCAGATTGCAGCAGTCCCGCCACACGTTCCAGCGTTTCTTGGCGATACTGCTTACGGCTGTAAGCAATCGTCAAGCGCAGCGTGCCTTCCGAGATCATTGCATTCAAATCCAGCGTATATTGCAGCGGTGAATGGGCATCCTCTGTCTCCCCTGCGCTATAGGATGACCATGTGATTCCACTGTTTTGCACACCCTGATCGACCTGCCCCAAATAGTTAAAGCTGATTTCCGGTTCTGCTCCAATCGCATGCGTTTCATCCGATGCGAACGCAGGGGACAAGTAGCGCCATGTGCCATACGTCAGCCCTTTATGTGGAATCCGGCGCAGACCTTCCTTCGTTTCTTTAATCCGCTGGGCCAGCGTCAGGTTGACATTTGTGTCCAGCAGCACCGGATACAAGCTCGTAAACCAGCCTACTGTACGTGTAATATCCACCTCTGGCAGGATTGCTTCCCGGCCATGTCCCTCCAGATTCACCAGCACCTGTCCTGCGCCTGTCCAGTTGTGCATCGCCAATCCTAACGCGGTCAATAGCAAATCATTGACCTCGGTGTTATAGGCGCGATGTGCCTGCTTTAGCAGTTGCTGGGTTTCAGCTTCGGTCCACTCTACTGTCAGCACTTCGCTGTCAGCATTCAAGGAACCCTCGTAGGCAAAATCCTTAGGCAGCGGTGCCGCTTTCGCTTTGGCCTGTTCCAGCTGCTGCCAGTAGGCTTCATCCGATGCAGCCTCTGAACGGTTGGCGTAAGACGACAACTCCCGTGCCCATGTTTGGAAGGAATCCGTTTTATAGGGCAATCGTACAGGCTCACCCTTGATCGCCTGCTCGTAGCCTGTCGAGAAATCTTCAAACAGAATTCGCCACGATACCCCGTCCACTACCAAATGGTGAATGGCTATGAGCAAATGATCGCCCTCGGCTGTGCGGAACAATCCCAGCTTGACCAGAGGCCCTTCGGACAGGTGGATGCTGCTTTGAATTTCATTTGCCTTCGCTTCCAGCGCTTCCGCATAGGATGCTTGTTCACGGTAGTCTGCGGTTTCCAGCGTATACAACGCGCCTTCATCTACGCCGCGTGTCCAAGCCTCGTAATCGGCTGAAGCCTGACGGAAAACCGTACGAAGCGCATCATGATGCTTCACGATATGATCCATGGTCCGGCAAACCGCCGTTTCATCAAAGCCCTTGGCACGATAGAGCATGACCGCCTGATTAAAGTGCTGCGGACGCTCGCGCTCCTGCGCAAAGAACCAATGCTGGATCGGAAGCAAAGCGGTTTTCCCGCTTACTTCTCCTTGATCTGCCATACGACTGACCTCATACAAATGCGGTGCCAGTGCTGCAACCGTTGGATACTGGAACAAATCCTTCATGTCCAGCTTATAACCGGCTTGGAACGCACGGGATGCAATTTGAATGGCCTTGATGGAATCGCCACCTAGATCAAAGAAATTGTCCAAAATACCGACCGTCTGTAGTCCTAGTACGGACTGCCAGACCGCGACCAGAGCGCGTTCTGGCGCCGTACGCGGCTCTGCATAATCAGCTCCAGTTTGCAGGCTGCCTTCCGGTGCTGGCAGGGCCTTGCGGTCAATTTTGCCATTTGGACTCAGCGGCATTTGCTCCAGTTGTACAAAGTAGGACGGCACCATGTAGCTTGGCAGCTCCCGGCCCAGCTCACTTCTCAGCTCGCTAGCACCGAGCTCTTGCCCCGCAACATAGTAGGCCACCATTTGTTTTTGGCCCGTTTCATCCGCACGAGCCATGACCACCGCTTCTCGTACGGATGCTACTTGAAGCAGTTGCGATTCGACTTCACCCAGCTCAATCCGGTACCCCCGGATTTTCACCTGATGGTCAATCCGGCCCAAATATTCAATGTTCCCGTTCGGCATCCATCTAGCTAAATCGCCCGTGCGGTACATCCGTTCATAGCCTGCTTCCCCGCCTGCAAACGGGTCTTTCACAAATTTCTCGGCCGTCAGCTCTGGACGGTTCAGATAGCCTCGGGCTACGCCGACACCGCCGATACACAGCTCACCCGCAACCCCAATCGGCTGCAATTGCTCCGTGCCTTCCTTCACAATGTACAGACGAATATTTTGAATCGGTTTCCCGATTGGAATGACCGCATAGGCTTCATTCGGCTCGCAATCGAAGTACGATACGTCCACCGTCGCTTCGGTTGGACCGTACAGGTTGATCAGCTTCGCTCCGGCCAGGCTCGACATAAGCCGCTGGAACCGGGCCACATGCTGCGTTGGCAATGCTTCACCACTGGCAAAGACATGGCGCAGCGTGCCCAGCTTCGCTTGCATCACTTCTCGTGGCTGCTGCTCTACATATTCCAGGAACGCATGCAGCATCGCCGGTACAAAGTGCATTGTGCTCACGCCATCGCGGGCAATCGTGTCGACGATGTCTTCCGGGTTCTTTTCCCCGCCGACCGACAGCAAGCTCACCTTCGAGCCGACCATCGACCACCAGAACAGCTCCCACACCGACACGTCAAAGGTGAAGGCGGTCTTTTGCAGGATCGTATCTTCTGCACTCAAACCGTACCGATCATGCATCCACAAAATCCGGTTCAGCACGGAATGGTGCTCCACCATCACACCCTTCGGTCTTCCCGTGGAGCCAGAGGTATAGATGACATAGGCGACATGGTGTGGCCCAGTCAGTGGCTCCAGATTTGAACCGTCTTCGTGATAAATATTCTTGCCATCCTGCTCCTGACAATCCAACACCAGCACCTGACCATCGAAGTTTAGCGATGCTTGCTCCGCCAGATGCGATTGCGTCAGCATCAGCTTCGCGCCCGAGTCCTCCAGCATAAAGCGGATGCGGTCCGCTGGATATTCCGGGTCAATCGGCACGTAGGCTCCGCCTGCCTTGAGGATCGCATAGATGCCTACGATCATGTCTAGCGAACGGTGAACCAGTATGCCTACAGGCTGATCCGGCTGAACCCCTTGCGCACGCAAGGTGCGTGCGAGACGGTTGGCTCGTTCGTTCAGTTCCGCGTAGGTCAACGACTCCGCTCCGCACAGCACCGCTACTTGCTCCGGTGTATTCGCTGCCTGCTGCTCGAACAGTGCACTTAGCGTCTGATCCTGTGGATAGGCTACCGCCGTATCCCCCCAAACCTGAACGATCTGTGCCTGTTCTTCTGGTGTTACCAATTCCAGCTCATTCACACGGATATTCGGATTGTCCACAATTTGCCTGATGACATGGTCGATATGGCCCTGGATACGCTCCATAGCAGACCGGTTATACACCAGAGCATTGTATTCAAGCAGGATAGAGATATCCTCGTCAGGCACGACAATCAGGTTAAAATCGTAGTTGGTTTGCTCGGCAAGTGCCACATTGGCAATAGAGAAGCCTGTTTGTGCCTTGGTCTCGCCGGAAGCGCCCATCTGCTTCATCTGCTGCCCGATGGGGTAGTTTTCAAAGACCATGATGTGATTGATCAGGTCTTGTTTTTGTTCAGTCCGTGCCTGAATGTCGTAGAGCGGGAATGTGTCATAGACACCGGAGGCCAAAGCCTGTTCCTGTGTGCGCTGCAATACTTCAGCAAATGTAGCATTCCGTTCACTTTGAATCCGAACCGGTATGGTATTGATAAACAACCCGATCATGTTCTCCACACCCGGAATGTCTGCTGGACGACCGGATACCACACCACCAAACACGACATCCTGATGATTATTGTATTGCTGTAAAATAACGCCCCACACACTTTGCAGCAAGGTGTTAATCGTGACATGTTGTTGCTTGGCCATTTGGTTTAATGCGGCACTCCGTTCTTTACCCAACATAAATGGCAGCTTTTCCGAAACATAGCCAGAATTTGAACTTCCACCACTTCCGTCTGGTTCTTCATCCCGTGCGGCTACAGAAGCTTGCGCATTCTCACCAGGCAACAAGGTTTGCTGCTCAAAGCCTGCCAAATAGTCACTCCAATAACGGGTCGCTTCCTGTGCATCCTGATCTTGCAACCATTCGATATAGTCACTATACGGCTTGACAGGTTCGAGCTCTGGCTGCTTGTTCTCCAGCAAGGCAAAATATGCACCAAATACTTCGTCCGTCATCAGGGACAGGCACCAGCCGTCCATTACGATATGATGGAAGCTCCATACAAAACGGTATGAGCGATCATCCGTGCGGAAGACAGCTACACGCATGAGCGCATCCTTGCTTAAATCAAAGCCTCGAGCTTTGTCCTGGGCCACAAATTCAGCTACAGCCTGTTCA
>NZ_JAFICR010000031.1:0-6180 GCF_017833915.1 Paenibacillus sp. 1182
CTCGTTGTTCAGTTTTCAAAGATCAAACATTTCTCTTTCGCTGCGTTTTTCAGCAGCTATAAGATCATATCATGTTCGTTTCAAAAATGCAAGGGCTATTTTTTTAAAAAAAGATCATTTCACCCAAGCTTTTCGCTTTTGAAACTGCTGTTTTGTTGTCAGCTCAAATAATATATCATTTTCAGCCAGAGAAAGCAACTTGTAAAAATACCTTTTTTTTAAAAAAAACATGGGCTCCCTTCCTCCTTTTATTCAACCATTATTAGAATTAGCTCCACTGTTACTTCAAAACGGTTGGTTCATAAAATGTCATGCATTCAGTTCCATTTAATATATATACCTTATTGCTAATTAGCCGCTATACGACGTTAATTAGTTATTTGGTAATCTATGTTGTTCGTACCCCATGCGCTAGATTGCTATAAGACCTGCGGCAAGGCGAAGTCTCTTGGACCCCGCCTAATGGTATTCATATATTAGAGGCGACAAATTTCATGGGCACATTGGCCGTACGAAGGACAGCAGCACATGCCACGTAATACCTTGAGATCGTGAATGACAATCTTTCCATCCCTTGTATCTAGGGTTCCCTGTTCTTTCAGCGCGCTCAGCATCCGGTTCACGCTCTCGCGCGTCGCTCCAATCATCTCACCTAATTCGGAGTGACTTAGCTTCATATTTAATAAAATGCCATCCTTCACAGCCACGCCACATGTATTGCTAGCACGGATCAATGTAGACGCTAACGCTCCAGTTTTACCATACAACAGTAAGTCCCGAAAACGCGATTGCATAATGCGTTGCTTCATCGCCATCCACTGGATGAACTGAAGCGCCATTTCCCCATTTTTGGACAAGAGCGACTCCAGATCCTTAACAAGCACGACGCCTAACTCACACACATCGGCTGTTTCCGCAGTGCAACTATACTCTTCTCCATCTATTCCGCTAAATTCCCCAATTAAGTCGCCTTGATGCTGAATGGTCAGAATCAGTTCTTTACCATCTTCTGTCGATTTACGAAGTTTGACATGACCTGAATGTATATAATAAAGCTGCTCTGCATCATCGCCCTCTCGGAAAAGCATAACGCCTGCCTTTACCTTCTTCCAGGACATAATATCTTTTAGCAGATCAAAATGCTCATCTGTCAAATAAATCTGAATTCCCGTGCGTTCCGCTTCGTCCCCAAACCGTTCCATACAAGTGGCTTGCATGTTAGCGTCCTCCTCGTGTTTACCTGATATCTATATCATAATGTTTTAACGCCTGGGTTGTTATCGGGAGAACACCTGATTTTATACCTTCCTACTCCCTGATTTGCTGTGATAAATATCACTTCTGAAGTAAGCTAACGCCCCATTTATCGACCATTTCCCTACTCCTTATCCGACCAGATGAAAAGTCAGTGTTTCCTGCGCCTATAGATCAGGGGGTTCCCCGATCTACTTTTGCAACTGTCGAAACTACAATGAACTAGAGATATAGTTTGGTTATGAAAAAGGATGTGTCTTCTATGCTACAAATAACGGATGAAATGCGAAAAGAACTGAACCAGTTAAGAGATACTATTTATGGTGATCTCACTGCCCTCGCATTTATGTCCAAGTCAGGTGGTAAGTTGCATTGGTATTACGCCTCTGGTAGCCGAAGCAATCGCTATCGACTTATTTCTTTTAAGATTGGCCATGGTATTGCCGGTATGGCTGTTCGCTTGGGACGTACCGTAACTGTAAGTGCTTTGCTATCAGGTAGTATACGTCTGCGTCAGGAATGTGCACTAATGCTGGCCGAGCAGCTTCACTCTGCTGTTGCCATTCCCTTTTCCAGCACAGGAGATCTGCCCAACGGTGTGCTGCTTCTTGGTAATCGTGATGTGAGGATGTTCACAGAGTCTGATATAGCCGAGGCTACTCAAGTAGCTCAACGCCTTAGCCAACTATGTGCTTACCCTCTCACTCCATAGCTCAACAATGTTTCTATAGATAATGATCCTCATCAGATACTTGATATAGCTGTCCCTAACTATCTTTGTTGATTGAAATCCCTAAAATTTGCTATGATTATGACAAAACGTACGGTTTTTTACCGTTCGAGGGGATGACAAATTGATTCGTATACTAGTAGTGGATGATCACGTTGTCGTACGTTCTGGCCTCATGGCCCTATTGGACGGCAAAAACGGTATTAAGGTAGTAGGAGATGCAGCAGACGGGGATGAGGCAATCCGCAAGGCAGTGGAGCTACAACCTCATGTTGTGCTCATGGATTTTAGCATGCCACCTGGAAAAGATGGTCTCACAGCAACCACTGAATTAAAAAAACAGCTGCCCGATACAGAAGTCCTTATTTTAACGATGCATGACGATGAAGAATATCTGTTCCGAGCCATTCAAGCTGGAGCATCCGGATATATTTTAAAAAGCGCACCTCACGAGGAGTTACTCGCTGCCATCCAGTCTGTGGCCGAAGGTAGTGCCTATTTGTACCCGAATGCAACCAAACGACTGATGAGTGAATATCTGGACAAAATCAAACAGGAAGGCATAGCCGGACCCTATGAATCCTTGTCTGAGCGGGAAAAAGAGATTCTATCCTGGGTAGCCAAAGGATATGCCAACAAGGAAATTGCCGTGCACCTGGTGATTAGTGTCAAAACCGTAGAGTCCCATAAAAGCAATCTTATGGAGAAGCTTAACTTGAAAACACGACCTGAGCTAGTCAAATTCGCACTAAAAAAGGGGCTACTCCATTATGAATGAACCTTCTAACCCTTTACTGCAGCATGCCTTTGGTGAATCAACCGATAAACTGCTGAATGATCTGGAAATTTATATACCAGAATCCCCTTTTCTTCATGCGCTGCGTAACTCACTCCACCAATTATCCAATCTGAAATTTGCCCTAGATACGTCTTCCATCGTTGCTTTGACCGATCATCGAGGTATTATTCAGTACGTAAACGACAAGTTCTGTGAGATTTCGCAATACAGTCGTGAAGAGCTGATCGGTCAGGATCATCGTCTCATTAATTCAGGCTATCATACCCCCGCCTTCATGAAAAACCTGTGGACTACGATCCGTTCAGGTGAGGTATGGCAAGGAGAAATACGTAATCGTGCTAAAGATAACAGCTACTACTGGGTGAATACTACGATCGTTCCGTTTATGGACGAGGAAGGTAAACCCTATCAGTACTTAGCGATCCGCAATGAGGTCACTAAACTGAAGAGAGTAGAAGCTGAACTTCAGTCTATGATGACACAAGTCATGCAAATACAGGAAGAAGAACGTAAACGCTTTTCAAGAGAGCTGCATGATGGGATAGGGCAAAGCTTATTTTCACTTATTATCCAATTGGATAGCCAACTTGCCGAACAACCTAGTGCTACTCTGGAGAATCTCCGTTCGCAGGTGACCGACATCATCAAAGATGTTCGTGGTCTAGCGTGGGAACTTCGTCCCTCAGTTCTGGATGATCTGGGTGTCGTCCCAGCCATAAGAACCTATATTGAAAACTTCTGTTCTCATTACGGGATTGAGGTGCATTTTCAATGCAATCTACGTAAACGGGTTGATATTCGCAAGGAAATTGCAATTTATCGGATTGTACAAGAGGCGTTAACGAATGTAGCCAAATACGCAGATGTAGCAGAGGCATATGTCGACGTTGAGGATCAAAATGAAATGATACAAGTGACCATTCGGGATAAAGGCATTGGATTCTCTGGAAAGTCCCAAGGAGAGGGAGTTGGATTGTTCAGTATGGAAGAACGAGCTAGAGGGGTAGGGGGATTTATGAGCATAACCTCTGCTCCAGACGAGGGAACCTCCATCCAGCTAACCATTCCCGTGTAAAAACTGTCCACTAGATCGGTTATCGGTGTATGCCAGTTGTATGATCAGAACGAATACACCGATACCGAAGATTATGGATAATCAACACATTGTGGATTACATGAGGATAAATACAAAAAAAGAGAGAGCTCTGTCCCCAGACAGGCTCTCTTTATTTATAAGGTGTCACCACTGAGGCAACAAGAATCCGCTATAGCAAAAAGCGGGTGATGGGAATCGAACCCACGCTACCAGCTTGGAAGGCTGGAGTTCTACCATTGAACTACACCCGCAAAACAGTATCGGGATGACACGATTTGAACATGCGACCCCCTGGTCCCAAACCAGGTGCTCTACCAAGCTGAGCTACATCCCGACATTATACATTTTTTTTAAGAAATGGCGCGCCCTGAGAGATTCGAACTCCCGGCCTTTTGATTCGTAGTCAAACGCTCTATCCAGCTGAGCTAAGGGCGCATATTAAATTCCATAATGAGTAGTCAAGGCGCCACCCAGATTTGAACTGGGGATGAAGCTTTTGCAGAGCTTTGCCTTACCACTTGGCTATGGCGCCGTATGGATAATGGAGCGGACGACGGGAATCGAACCCGCGACCCTCGCCTTGGCAAGGCGATGCTCTACCGCTGAGCCACGTCCGCAAAATATGGTGCGGTCGAGAGGACTCGAACCTCCACGGGGGGTTAGCCCACACGGACCTGAACCGTGCGCGTCTGCCAATTCCGCCACGACCGCAAAATAATTATAAATGGTGAGCCATGAAGGACTCGAACCTTCGACACCCTGATTAAAAGTCAGGTGCTCTACCAACTGAGCTAATGGCTCTTAATGGCTGGGGATATAGGATTTGAACCTATGCATGACGGAGTCAAAGTCCGTTGCCTTACCGCTTGGCTAATCCCCAATAAATTAAGAATAAAGGGCGGCCGATGGGGCTTGAACCCACGAATGCCGGAGTCACAGTCCGGTGCGTTAACCACTTCGCCACGACCGCCATATGATTATGAAAAGACTGGTGGAGGATGATGGATTCGAACCACCGAACCCGTAAGGGAGCAGATTTACAGTCTGATGCGTTTGGCCACTTCGCTAATCCTCCAAAATGGTGCCGGCGAGAGGACTTGAACCCCCAACCTACTGATTACAAGTCAGTTGCTCTACCAGTTGAGCTACACCGGCACATTACTCATTTCCCACTTGAAAGGTGGCTCGGGACGGAATCGAACCGCCGACACGAGGATTTTCAGTCCTCTGCTCTACCGACTGAGCTACCGAGCCATATTAAATTTTATTACTACATCATATAATCCGCACTATATATGCCAATTATATATGAAGCTAAAATGGCGGAACTGACGGGATTCGAACCCGCGATCTCCTGCGTGACAGGCAGGCATGTTAGGCCTCTACACCACAGTTCCAGAGGCATTTCCAATAGGAAATTAATTGCGGGGGCAGGATTTGAACCTACGACCTTCGGGTTATGAGCCCGACGAGCTACCGAACTGCTCCACCCCGCGACATTAAAAAGCATTTCTCAAATTTTCTTATGGTGGAGGCTGAGGGGATCGAACCCCCGACCCTCTGCTTGTAAGGCAGATGCTCTCCCAGCTGAGCTAAGCCTCCATATTATGACCCGTAGGGGATTCGAACCCCTGTTACCTCCGTGAAAGGGAGGTGTCTTAACCCCTTGACCAACGGGCCTTGCAAAATAAGTTCTGGTCTCAATAAATTTATGGCGGAGAGAGAGGGATTCGAACCCTCGCACCACTTTCGCAGTCTAACCCCTTAGCAGAGGGTCCCCTTATAGCCACTTGGGTATCTCTCCGAGTAGCGGCAGAGGGGATCGAACCCCCGACCTCACGGGTATGAACCGTACGCTCTAGCCAGCTGAGCTACGCCGCCACCTTAATATATAAAAGTCAGAAATATTCAAAATATGGCTCCCCGAACAGGACTCGAACCTGTGACAACTCGATTAACAGTCGAGTGCTCTACCAACTGAGCTATCAGGGAATATTGGTGGAGCCAAGCGGGATCGAACCGCTGACCTCCTGCGTGCAAGGCAGGCGCTCTCCCAGCTGAGCTATGGCCCCAATCTTTTTGTTATTCTAGAAGTGGTGGGCCTTAGTGGACTCGAACCACCGACCTCACCCTTATCAGGGGTGCGCTCTAACCAGCTGAGCTAAAGGCCCTAACATGTAAAAATTTATCATCCTCTAAAGGATATCGCTTGGCGACGTCCTACTCTCCCAGGACCCTGCGGTCCAAGTACCATCGGCGCTGGAGGGCTTAACGGTCGTGTTCGGGATGGGTACGTGTGGA
>NZ_JAFICR010000032.1:0-5364 GCF_017833915.1 Paenibacillus sp. 1182
GAAGAAAAATTCGCAGCAAACCCATTCGCACCGGGTGAAAGGATGTACAGGACAGGTGACCTGGCAAGGTGGCTGCCTGACGGCAACCTAGAATATCTGGGCAGGATCGACCATCAGGTAAAGATAAGAGGCTACAGGATAGAACTGGGTGAAATAGAGAACCGGTTATTAAAGCATGAAGCAATAAAAGAAGCGGTGGTATTGGACAAAGAAGGAGCTGACGGAAATAAGTATCTTTGTGGATACGTCGTACCGGATCAAGAAATAACCGTACAGGGGATGAGGGAACACTTGTCAAAAGAGCTCCCGGACTACATGATCCCTTCCTACTTTGTGCGGATGGAAAAGCTGCCATTGACCCCTAATGGAAAAATAGACAGGAAAGCATTGCCTGTGCTCGATAGCAATGTTAATACCGGCGTAGAATACGTAGTACCTTCGGGAGAAATAGAGGAGAAACTTGCGCTGTTGTGGCGGGATATCCTTGGAATAGAGAAGGTAGGAAGAAATGATAACTTTTTTATGCTTGGGGGACACTCGTTAAAGGCAACAAGCCTTGTAGCAAGAATTCACAAAGAGTTCAATATAGACATACCTCTTAAGGAAATATTCAAGACACCAACCATCTTAGAAATTGCCAGATATATTAAAGACTCAAAGGAGAGCCTATATCAGTCAATCCAACCGGCAGGAGAAATGGAATACTACCCTATGTCATCTGCACAAAGAAGGCTGTATATACTAAACCAGCTTGAAGGGGCAGGGACAGCATACAACATGCCTGGTATTATGCTGCTGGAAGGAAGCATTGATACAGCGCGTTTCCAGGAAGTCTTCAGGCAGTTGGTAAAAAGGCATGAGACTCTTAGAACATCGTTCCACATGATCGATGGTAACCCGGTCCAGAAGGTTCATGACCATGTGGAATTCAGCGTGATGTACTTTGAAACTAACGAAGAAAAAGCCGCAGAGTATGCTGGGGAATTTGCCAGACCTTTTGATCTTGGCAAGGCTCCTCTGCTAAGGGTAGAGCTTGTAAAAACGGGAGAAGACAGGCATCTTATGATGTTTGATATGCATCACATTATATCCGATGGTGTCTCCATGGACATACTGATTCGTGAGTTTATGGATCTTTATGAAGGAAACAACCCTCCAGCACTTCGGATACAGTACAAAGACTACGCTGTATGGCAGAATAAACTGTTTGATGAGGGCGGAATTAGCAGCCAGGAGGAATACTGGCTCCAAGCATTCCAGGGAGAAATACCTGTACTGAATATGCCGCTAGACTATCCAAGGCCTGTAATACAAAGCTTTGAAGGGGATTTTTTTAGCTTTGAAGCAGGCAGTGAGCTTACGAATAAATTAAACAAGCTTGCAAGGGATAATGGGGCTACGCTTTACATGACACTGCTCGCGGCATACAACATATTGCTGTCTAAGCACACCGGACAGGAAGACATAATCGTTGGAAGCCCTATAGCCGGAAGGCCACATTCAGACCTGCAGGATATCCTTGGTATGTTTGTAAATACCTTGGCTATGAGAAATTACCCCAAGGGAGATAGTACCTTTGTAGAATTCTTGAATGAAGTAAGAGAAAACGCTCTAAGGGCTTATGACAATCAGGATTACCAATTTGAAGAACTGGTTGAGAAGCTTAACTTGAAGAGGGACATGAGCAGAAACCCACTGTTTGATACTATGTTTACCATGCAAAATGCCTCTAAGGTAGAATTTGCAGTACCTGGTATAAGCTTCAGACCTTTTAATAACGGGCTAGAGTATAGAATATCAAAATTTGACCTATCCATTGATGCAATAGAGCGTGAAGATGGTATGGCTTTTAGCTTTGAATATTGTACTCGGCTTTTCAAAAAAGAGACTTTAAAAAGGTTGGCGGCTCATTACCTTAACGTGTTGGAAGAGATAACCGCAAATCCGTTTAAAAGGTTGTCGGAAATAAATATGTTGTCCCAGGAGGAAAAACAGCAAATAATCTATGGCTTCAATGATACAAAAGTAGAATATCCTAAGGATAAGACCATACAAGAGCTATTTGAAGAACACGTGGAAAAGACGCCTGATAACATAGCAGTAGTATTTGAAGATAAATACTTGACTTACGGAGAACTTAATGAAAAGGCCAATCAACTGGCTTGGATCTTAAGGGACAAGGGATTAAAACCTGACAGTGTAGTAGCTATAATGGTAGACCGGTCCATAGAAATGATAATAGGTGTAATTGCTGTATTTAAAGCAGGAGGCGCGTATTTACCCATAGACACCGAATATCCTGAAGAACGAATCAGATATATGATCGATGACAGCTTGGCTGGAATTATTCTTACGCAAGAACATCATAAAGAAAAAATTAAATTTGATCTTGATATTATAAGCTTTGATGACTGTGTGAATTACAACGGGAGAACAGAAAATCTTCCTGTCATTAATAAATCTTGTAATTTAGCATATGTCATTTATACATCAGGAACCACAGGAAAGCCAAAGGGGATCATGATAGAGCATAGAAGTCTTGTCAACATATCTTACGCATGGAAAAAGGAATATAGGCTTGCGGATATGGATGTAAAGCTGTTGCAAATCGCAAGTTTTTCTTTTGATGTATTTGTGGGAGATGTTTCGAGAACGCTGCTCAACGGAGGCCAAATGGTTATTTGTTCATCCGAGGAGAGATACGATCCTGCACGATTATATTCACTTATTAAAACCCATAAAATAACCATCTTTGAATCCACACCGGCACTGATTATTCCTCTTATGGATTATATCCATGATAATGCTTTGATTATTGATAGCCTCAAGTTGCTTATACTTGGATCAGATACTCTCTCTGTGGAAGATTATGAAAGATTACAATCCTGGTATGGAGAGAAACTGCGGGTTGTTAATAGCTATGGGGTTACTGAGTCCACCATAGATTCCAGTTATTACGAAAAGAGACTGGGAAGCTATTTGGAATCCGGGAGTGTACCTATCGGAAAGCCAATGCAAAATATAAAATACTACGTTGTTGACAAACACTTGAGACCTCAGCCTACAGGGGTTTTGGGTGAGTTGTGCATAGGGGGAGAAGGGCTTGCAAGGGGATATCTAAACCGGCCCGAACTGACAGCTGAAAAATTTGTACCTAACCCGTTTATACCAGGGGAAAGGATGTATCGTACAGGGGATCTGGCCAGATGGCTGTCTGATGGGAATATGGAATTTTTAGGAAGAGTAGATCATCAGGTAAAGATAAGGGGATTTAGAATAGAGCTGGGGGAAATAGAAGCACAACTGCTAAAGCACATTTCAATAAAGGAAGCAGTGGTTATTGCAAGGGAAGATCAGAAGGGAAACAAGTATCTGTGTGCCTATGTGGCAGGGGAAAATGAATTAACAATAGCAGAACTAAGGGGACATCTCTTAAAGGACCTTCCAGACTATATGATACCATCCTATTTTATGCAGTTAAAAAAGCTGCCGCTGACTCCCAATGGCAAAATAGATAGGAAGGCATTGCCCGAACCTGACGGCAATATCGATGCTGGAATAGAGTATGTCGCACCCTTGGGTGAAGTGGAGGAGAAACTTGCGGGGTTGTGGCAGGATATCCTTAGTATAGAGAAAGTGGGAAGAAACGACAATTTCTTTGAGCTGGGGGGACATTCCTTAAGGGCAGCAAATCTTATTGCCAGGATTCACAAAGAGTTCAATGTAAACATACCGCTTAAAGAAATATTTAAGAGCCCAAATATGTCTGAAGTTGCCGAGTGCATCAAGATTGCAAAGGAGAGTGTATTTCATTCTATTGGGCCGGCTGGGGAGATGGAGTACTATCCAATTTCATCCGCCCAGAAAAGGCTGTATATTCTAAACCAGCTTGACGCAGTTGGGATGGCATACAACATGCCTGGTATTATGCTAATTGAAGGCAAACTCGATAAACTGCGCTTTGAACAGGCTTTTAGGGAGCTTGTTGACAGACATGAGTCTTTCCGTACCTCATTCCATATGATAGATGGTAAACCGGTACAAAAGGTCCATAGCAATGTGGATTTTAGTGTTATGTATATGGAAACCGATGAGGAAAGAGCTGCGAAAATAGCCAGTGAATTTATTAGGACCTTTGACCTTGATGAGGCTCCTTTACTTAGGGTTGGGCTTATAAAAGTTGGAGAAGACAGATATAATATGATGTTTGATAAGCACCATATTATATCTGACGGGGTGTCTGACGACATACTGGTAAGAGAATTTATGAGCCTGTATGAAGGTAAGGAACTTCCGGAACTTAAGATTCAGTACAAGGATTTTTCCGTATGGCAGAACAGGCTGTTTGCTGATGGGACAATTAGTAAGCAGGAAGAATACTGGCTCCAAGTATTCAAAGGAGAAATTCCTTTGCTTAATATGCCGCTAGACTACCCTAGGCCAGCTATACAGAGTTTTGAGGGAGATGTGATCAGTTTCAAAGCAGGCAAGGAGCTTGCTGTTAAACTGAACAAACTTGCAGTGAATAATGGTGCCACGCTCTACATGGTACTTTTAGCTTCATACAATGTCCTTTTATCCAAGTACACCGGACAGGAAGATATTATAGTTGGAAGTCCCGTTGCAGGAAGGCCGCATACTGATCTTCAGGACGTTATTGGTATGTTTGTAAACACGCTAGCCATGAGGAATCACCCTCAAGGTGGAAAGACTTTTGTGGACTTCCTTAATGAAGTAAGAGAAAACTCCTTAAGGGCTTACGAAAACCAAGATTACCAATTTGAAGAACTGGTAGATAAGCTTAACCTGGAAAGGGATCTGGGTAGAAATCCACTTTTCGATACTATGTTTGTACTGCAAAATATCGAGGCATCAGAAGTGAAGATGGATGGGCTAAGGTTTATGCCCTATGACAGTGAAGTAAGAATATCCAAGTTTGACTTGACTTTAAACGCTGAGGAAACAGAGGACGGTATTGCATTTGAATTGGAGTATGCTACCAGGTTGTTTAAGAAAGAGTCAGTTATAAGGCTTATTGCCCATTACCTTAATGTATTGGAAGAGGCAGCAGCCTTTCCTGAAAAAAGGCTATTAGAAATTGATATGCTGTCACAAGACGAAAAACATCAAATATTATATGAATTTAATAATACAAAAGCAGGATACCCTCGGGAAAAGACCATCCATCAGATTTTTGAGGAACAGGTGGAACGGACACCCAATAATATTGCTGTAGTGTTTGAAGATAAACAGCTGACTTATAGGGAGCTAAACGAAAAGGCAAACCAACTGGCCAGAAAATTAAGAGAAAAGGGAATAAAACCTGATAGTGTAGTGGGAATTATGGTAGAACGTTCCCCGGAA
>NZ_JAFICR010000033.1:0-5195 GCF_017833915.1 Paenibacillus sp. 1182
GCCAAATTTGATCTGACCTTGGATGCCGTGGAGCAGCCGGAAGGCATTCTGTGCAGTCTGGAATACAGCACGGCGCTGTACAAGCCTGAGACCATCGCGCGATTGGCACAGCATTTTACCGAACTTGTTCGTGCCATTACCCTTCATCCGCAGCAGCCACTGGTAGCTTTGGATATGGTAACTGTCGAGGAGAAGGCACAAATCATCTACGGTTTTGGAGATGTGGGAGTATCGGATGTTACTGCTGAAGCAGGAGGCTTATTCCATACTTATGTGGAAGAACAGACCCAGCTTATACCAGATCATGTGGCGGTGGTGTACGAGGAACAACAACTGACGTACCGCACACTGAACGAGCGTGCGAACCAATTAGCCCGTAGATTGCGAAATGAAGGCATTGGCCGTGAATCGATTGTTGGCATCTTGAGTGAACGCTCGGTCGACATGCTGGTCGGCGTATTGGCGGTATGGAAAGCCGGAGGTGCATATGTACCGCTGGATGCAGACTATCCGTCTGAACGCATCCGCTTCATGCTGGAGGACAGTGGTGCTACGGTACTGTTGACCCAAACGGGCTTACAGGAGCGCGCGCAGGTCTGGCTGGATGAAAGCGAAGCAGTATCCGAACCCGCAACGGGACTGTGTCTGCATACTGTACTGGCGCTGGACGATGAGTCGCTGTACACCGGGGATGCCACGGACGTTGAACCTATTAATGAACCGAAGGATCTGGCGTATGTGATCTACACGTCGGGAACAACGGGACGTCCGAAGGGCGTCATGATCGAGCATCGCAGCTTGGTGAATACCGCCGCGGCGTATCGTCGGGATTATCGCCTGAACCAGTTCCCGGTACGTTTGCTGCAGCTGGCAAGCTTCTCCTTCGACGTGTTCGTCGGCGATATCGCCCGGACGCTCTATAACGGCGGAACGATGGTTATCTGTCCGAAAGACGACCGGATTGACCCGAGCCGTCTGTATGGCTGGATTCGTGACTACCAGATTACCGTGTTCGAATCGACTCCAGCCCTGATCGTACCGTTCATGCAGCATGTATACGAGCAGGGACTGGACATGAGCAGTTTGGAATTGCTGATTACCAGCTCGGATAGCTGCAGCGTGACGGATTATCGGGTGTTGCAAGAACGATTTGGCGCAGATATCCGCATTATGAACAGCTACGGTGTCACGGAAGCGGCGATCGACTCCAGCTTCTACGACGAAGAACTGTTGAAGCTGCCAAGCAGCGGTAATGTGCCGATTGGACAGGCATGGCTGAACGCACGCTTCTACATCGTGGACAGCCAGCTGAATCCGGTGCCGATCGGCGTACTGGGCGAGTTGTGCATTGGCGGAGCTGGGGTAGCACGGGGATACCTGAACCGTGCGGACCTGACGGCCGAGAAATTCGTAGCCAATCCGTTCGTGCCAGGTGAACGATTATACCGCACAGGTGACTTGGCGCGATGGATGCCGGACGGCAATGTGGACTTTATCGGCCGGATGGACTATCAAGTGAAAATCCGGGGCTATCGGATCGAGCTGGGCGAGATCGAAACGGCGATCCAGCGGGTGCCGGGTGTACGTCAAGCGGTAGTCATCGACCGGACGGATGAGCGTGGACACAAGTACTTGTGCGGATACATCACAGGAGAAGCTGAGCTGCGGATCGAGGAGGTACAGGCCGAACTGGAAGCCGGACTGCCAGCGCACATGGTGCCTGCACGTTTGATGCAACTGGAGACGATCCCGCTGACCAGCAACGGTAAAATCGACCGTAAGGCCTTGCCGGAACCGGAAGGAAGCATCCATACGGGTGCAGCCTATGTGGCACCGCGTACCACGGTGGAGCAAGTACTGGCTGCGGTATGGGCCGGGGTGCTCGGCGTGGAAGCGGTAGGCACGCAGGATAACTTCTTTGAGCTGGGTGGCGATTCGATCAAAGCCTTACAAGTATCCTCCCGATTGCTGCAAGCAGGTTATCGACTGGAGATGAAAGACCTGTTCAGTCATCCAACCGTGTCTGCCTTGGCACTGAAAGTCCAATCGGTGACCCGATTGGCGGATCAGAGCGAAGTGGTGGGCGCTGTGAAACTGACACCGGTGCAACACTGGTTCTTTGAGCAGAACCTGACGGATGCTCATCATCATAACCAGTCCATCATGCTGCATAGCAAGGACGGTTTTGATGAACCGGCCCTGCGCACGGCGATGGATCAAATCGTTAGCCATCACGACGCACTGCGGATCGTTTTCCGTCCTACGGAGCACGGATATGAAGCCTGGAACCGTGCGGTTGGGGAGGGCGAGCTGTATACGCTGGAACGTATAGACCTCAGCCATGAGACTGAGGTGTCAGCGGCGATCGAGGCTAAAGTGAATGAAATTCAGGCGGGTATTCAGTTAAGCGAAGGACCGCTGGTGAAACTGGGGCTGTTCCATTGCCCAGATGGTGATCATTTGCTGATGGCGATTCATCACTTGGTGGTGGATACCGTATCTTGGCGCATTTTGTTCGAGGATATTACAACCGCCTACGAGCAGGCATTGAACGGACAAACGGCTCGCCTTCCGCACAAAACGGATTCGTTCCGCACCTGGGCGGATGGGCAGTCTCAATATGCGAATAGTCCGGCTATGGCAGCAGAACTTGAATTCTGGAAGGAAATGGAACATGGCGTATATCAGCCGCTTCCAAAAGACGAGTCCCCTTCTCATTCCTTGAATAGGGACAGCGAGAACATGACAGTTACGTGGACAGCTCAGGAAACGGAGCAGTTGTTAAAACAGGCGCATCGTGCCTACAACACGGAGATGAATGATTTGCTGCTTACCGCCTTAGGACTGACTATTCATCGCTGGGCGGGCTTGGAACGAGTGCTCGTGAGCCTGGAAGGCCATGGACGGGAGTCCATTTTGCCAGAACTGGATATTACGCGGACGGTGGGCTGGTTTACGACCCAATTCCCGGTGGTGCTGGATATGAGCGTGGGGCAAGACCTTTCACAGCGCATCAAACAGGTGAAAGAAGGACTCCGCCGCATTCCGCAAAAGGGCATTGGCTACGGGATGTTGAGATACCTGTCCGCAGCCCGTGAGCAAGAGCGTTTTGTGACCGAACCTGAAATCAGCTTTAACTATCTGGGACAATTTGATCAAGATATGCAAAGTCAGTCCATTGGCGTATCTCCTTACTCTAGCGGTGCAGAGCTTAGCGCCCATGCAGCCAGATCGCACACGCTGGATATGAACGGACTGATTTCGGAAGGCGAACTGCAATTGACAATCAGCTACAGCAAGCAGGAATATCGTCATGAAACGATGGAGCAGTTAGCTGAAGAGTTCAAAATCAGTTTGCAGGAAATCATTGCGCATTGTGTAGGCCGCAAACAGCAAGAACTGACGCCAAGCGATGTCATGCTTAAACATGTAACCATGGCCGAGCTGGATCAGTTGGTAGAGCGGACTCGTGACATCGGGGAACTGGAAAATGTATATGCGTTGACGCCGATGCAAAAAGGCATGCTGTTCCATAGTCTGATGGATGCAGCGTCAGGAGCTTATTTTGAACAAACGACCTTTGATTTGGACGGACGCTTCCAAGCGGATATTTTCCAAGATAGCTTGAATCATTTGGCGCAGCGGCATGAGATCTTTAGAGCTAATTTCATCAGCGGTTGGCAGGATGAGCCTGTGCAGGTGATTTTCCGCCGCAAGGAGGTTGGTTTCAGATGTGAAGATTTGCGTCATCTGAATGAGCAGGAGCGTGACGCGTATGTGCAGGAATTTATTCGCCAGGACAAGGCAGCCGGATTCGATTTGTCCCGGGATGCGTTGATGCGCGTGGCGATTTTACGAACAGGTGATGAGGATTATTATTTTGTGTGGAGCTCTCATCACATCTTGATGGATGGCTGGTGTGTGGCGTTAGTCACGGATGAGGTGTTTGAGGCTTATTTTGCAGCCGTGGAGCATAGACAGCCGAAGCTTGCCCCCGTGACTCCATACAGTCAGTATATTGAGTGGCTTGAAGCACAGGATGAAGAAGCAGCAGCTTCCTACTGGAAGGATTATTTGCTCGGCTATGAGCAGCAAACTTCGATTCCGACCGGAAAAGTCGGCGCGAAAGCGGACGGTGCACAATTTGAGCATATCCTGTGCGATCTGGGCAAGGACTTGACCGGACGTATGGAAATGGTGGCCAAGCAGCACCACGTGACCCCGAATACATTGCTGCAAACCGCCTGGGGCTTGCTACTCCAAAAGTACAACGGTAGTGACGACGCTGTTTTTGGCGGTGTAGTGTCGGGTCGTCCAGCGGAGATTTCGGGGATCGAAAACATGGTGGGCTTGTTCATTAACACCATTCCAATACGTATCCGCAGTGGGGCTGACGATACCTTTGCCGACCTGATCAGAACGAATCAGAAACAGGCGCTGACTTCTCAAGATTATGAAACGTATCCGCTGTATGAAATTCAAGCCTTGACCGAGCAAAAGCAAGACCTGATCAACCACATTATCGTGTTTGAAAACTATCCGGTGGAGGAGCAGGTCGAGCAACTTGGGGAAGGTGCAGCGTCGGATTTTGAAATTCGCAATGCCGGCATGATTGAACAAACCAACTATGATTTCAATCTGGTCGTTATGCCGCAGGAAGCGATGAAAATCCGATTTGAATACAATGCGAAGTTATATGATCGGGAAGCCGTTGAACGGACTCAGGGCCATCTGATACAGCTGTTGGAGCAGGTGGTAGCGAAGCCGGACATTCGGGTGCAGGAGCTGGATATGGTAAGTGAGCAGGAGCGTGAGCAAATTCTCACCGTATGGGGCAATACAGCTGCTGAGTATCCAAGCGAGCAAACGATTCATGGCTTGTTCGAGACACAAACGGCGCAGACACCGGAACAGCCAGCGTTGTTCTTTGAAGGAGAGCAGCTGACCTATCGCGAGCTGAATGAACGTGCGAATCGTCTGGCGCGCACCTTGCGTAGTCAAGGCGTGACGAAGGATCGACTGGTGGGTCTGATGACCGAGCGTTCGGTGGACATGATCGTGGGCATCTTCGGGATTTTAAAAGCCGGGGGCGCATATGTCCCCATCGATCCGACCTATCCAGAGGAGCGTATCCGCTACATGCTGGACGACTCGGGTGCGAAGCTGTTGTTAACGCAAAACCATCTGGTTGATAA
>NZ_JAFICR010000034.1:0-3387 GCF_017833915.1 Paenibacillus sp. 1182
TTATGACGGCAGCCGTGCAGAACATGAAGAAGATGGCGATCCACCTAGATCGCCTGGAGAAACAGGGGTAACCCCCCCTGCTTCTCCAGAGACCAAAGCATTATGATGTGAAAAAGAAACCCACGTCTCAAAATGACGGGGTTTCTCGACAATCTGAAGGCTGGTTTTTAAACCAGCCTTTTTATTATTGGCTTCCTCCTTGTTCTCCTTCGCCCCCACCTTCGCCGCCCCCACCACCTTGCTTATCGCCGCCTGCACCGCCTTGCTCACCACTTTTTTTCTCAACCTTGGGTTGAAGCTCCTCTTGTACGACGGTTTTGAGTAAATTCATAACCTCAAGTCGGAAAATCGGATTTTGCATGGCATCATGCATGACTGTCATAGATTGTTTGCGATATTCAGGGGTTTTAGTTAAGTCCATATACATTTTGGTTAATTCTGGCGACTTGAGCATTGCTTCAATTGATTTTTGATAAGAAGGGTCTTTTATAAGTTGCATATGAAGCTGTTTGCTTTGGCTGTTGATGGCTTTGGCAAATTCTCCGGCAAAACGCGGATCAGTCATAATCTTTTCGATTTCTTTTTTATATTCAGGTGATATCAAAGTATCTTTGACTGCGATCTTCATCTGTTCAGCCGATTGCATGGGCATAAGCATTTTCATTCCCATGCTGCCACCAGCCCCACCACCAGATCCACCCTCTTCACTGCTTTGACCGGATTGTCCTTCTTTGGATGAACTGTTTTCCCCAGTTAAAGCTTCCTCTACCGCTTTTTTTCCGTCATCACTTTTCAGGATATCGACAACCATCGTTTTCATCTCTTTATAACTGTTCTGGGGGGGCGCAGAACCCTGATCCGAGCCGCATCCACTCAGTGCAACGCCCAGTACGCATACCGTGCTAACAAATCGCAAACGAGTCCAATTCATGGCCGTATTCCTCCTTCATCATGAATGTGGATAGTATGCGGATGAATGGGGAGAAATATGTCGATTTGCTTTTGGTTTTTAGCTGAGAACGATGTAAAATAACTCCTTAAAGACCCAGTGCCTGATCGCGTACCTCTTTGCCTTTTACTGTACCCTGTTGAAGCAGTTCAGATACAGTCACGAATTCATAGCCCTGTGCACGCAACTTGTCGATAATGACGGGCAAGGCTTCATGCGTTTGTTTACAGGAATCACTGGCATGCAGAAGGACGATATCGCCAGGATGCGCTTTATTTACAACACGGTCGATTATGACCTGAGTACCAGGGTTTTTCCAATCCAGGGAATCTGTATCCCACTGAATGGTTTTGTAGCCTAAAGTGCCGGCAACCTGAAGGACCCTTTTATCAAAGTCGCCATTAGGCATACGGATCAACTTCGGGGACTGTCCCGTCAGTTCGGTTAATGTGGTATGAGCAATTGAAATCTGCTTACGAATATCTTCATCGCTTAAGCTACTGTAATTTTCATGTTTATGGCCATGACTGCCGATTTCAAATCCACTTTCTTTAATCTGATTCACAAGCTCTGGATGTGTTTTACTCCAAGGGGCAGAAAGGAAAAAGGTGGACTTGGTCACTTTTTTATCCTCAAGGACTTTTAAGATGGGGGCAGTACGCTTATCCCCCCAACTAATATCAAAGGTGAGAGCGATCAACTTTTTGTCCGTGGGTACACTATAAATAGCGGTTGGTGCTTCCTCGGAAAAAACCGTAACATTATCGGTTTCTACATAAATGACTCCAACGGTAAAGACGGCTGCAGCCATTACGATTAAGAATCGTTTGATTTTTTTACCGTTCAATACATAGAAAAAAGAATTCATGGTTAATAACGCTCCTTTCATCCTAGAAGTGCTTGTTTACTTAAAGCTATGCCGGGGGTTGTCAATTATTCCATTGGACTAATAGGAGGAATTATCAAATGGGACTAAAAGCTTTTTTTCACGATTTACACACGACAAGACGGCTAATTTTTATCTCTGCAATTCTTTTCTGCACAAGTATTATAGTGGGATGGTTAAGTACAGGCACTATTCAATCCATGCTGGCGCAACAAATGAAGGGGCTGGGAGAAGTAGCGCAGCGCTTGCAGAATTCTGAGCATCCACAATGGAGTTTTTTTGTATTTATCTTTTTCAATAATGCAATTAAATGTGTGCTGGTTATATTTATGGGGGCTGTATTTGGAATCGTACCGTTTATATTTTTAATTGTGAACGGCATGGTTTTAGGGTTTGTAGTACACTTGCAGACAGATATGGGAAGAAGTATCTATGAGGTTGTTGTAAAAGGGTTACTGCCTCATGGTGTGATTGAATTGCCAGTTTTGATTATCGCCTGTGCTTTCGGATTGAAGTTCGGAATCAACATAATGTCTACTATAGGTACAAGCATAGGGCTAAAGCGTAAAGAAACTGGCCTGTCGTGGGATGTATTTATGAAACAAACGTTGAGGGTGTCCATATGGTCTGTCATCTTACTGCTTATAGCAGCTGCAATTGAGAGTGGCATAACTTATCGTTTATTGTCACAATAAAATATTATGGCCAATTATTTATATATTTCTTGAAAATTGAACATAACAAAGGGGAGAGCCTAAAGAAAAGGCAAAGATTAATCGGATAAGTTTGAAACCTTAGCAGTTAAGTTTAAAAACAGGTAAAGAATGGAACAATAGTTGAGCAAATATAAGTACTATATAATCTGCTGATAGGGGAGTATGGTCATATGTTGGGAATGCTGTTTAACGAAAAAGAATGCAAGGAACTTGACTACGTTCTTCGTAAGGAGCTAGATGAAATGCTGCTTGATATGAGCGATACTCGATTGGATCAAGATATTCGCTACGCAATCGCACTTCGATATAAAACAGTCTTCCGCATGTATGCCCGTTTCGCACCCGCCAAGGAATTATCAAAATATGCTCGCAGAGGGCGAGTCCCACAAACCAAACAATGAAAAGATAAGGTAGAAATTATATCAGAGATATCAGGAAGTAAACGATTTTAAAAGCTAATACTTTCTGATATCAAAAAAAGTATTGACTCTATTTAATATTCATGGTAAATTAACTTTCGTTCCTTTTTGAAGGATTTGCTCAAAAAAAAGAAATTAAAAAAACTCTTGCAAATCTTAAAAAGAGATGATATATTATAAAAGTCGCCACTGAGACGCGGTGACGAAACAAAGTAAGACATTATGCGAGTTTGATCTTTGAAAACTGAACAACGAGTGAGTACGGATTTTGTTTACAAAATCCAACGCTGAAATTTCGGTACATGCCATCAGGTTGTATGAAATGGAAGCAAACAAGAGATATTTTTATCTCGTCAGTTTCAACATGAGCTTATCGCTCTTTCTATAAACCAGCTTCGGTTGGTCTTTAATGGAGAG
>NZ_JAFICR010000035.1:0-2970 GCF_017833915.1 Paenibacillus sp. 1182
CATCGCTGAATGGGTGTCAGATCTACCTTGCCTACTGCTTCTTCCTGACTGGCCATCTTACCATCTGTACGAAGCAAAGGACTGAGCGCCGCTACTGTCGGATTGCTGAACAGGTCTTTCATGTCCAGTCGATAACCTGCTTGCAGCAATCGGGACGATACTTGCAGCGCTTTGATCGAATCGCCGCCCAGTTCAAAGAAGTTATCCTGCGTGCCTACCGTTTCGACACCCAGCACCCCGGCCCATACCGAAGTTAATACCTGTTCTACCATAGTACGCGGTGCCACATAGGCTGTACCCGCATGGATGCTGCCTTCCGGTTCCGGCAAAGCCTTACGGTCGATTTTGCCGTTGCTGGTCAGCGGGATCGCCTCCAGCTGCATCAAGCGTGCTGGCACCATGTGCACGGGCAGCCCGGCTTCCAGCTCGGCCTGTACTTCCTCGATCCGCAGCTCAGCTTCTCCCGTGATGTACCCGCACAAGTACTTGTGTCCACGCTCATCCGTCCGGTCGATGACTACGGCTTGACGCACACCCGGCACCCGCTGGATTGCCGTTTCAATCTCGCCCAGCTCAATCCGGTAGCCCCGGATTTTGACCTGATAGTCCATCCGGCCGATAAAGTCCACATTGCCGTCTGGCATCCACCGCGCCAGGTCACCTGTGCGGTACAATCGTTCACCGGCTACATACGGATTCGCTACGAACTTCTCGGCCGTCAGGTCCGCACGGTTCAAGTAGCCTCGTGCCACGCCAGCACCGCCAATGCACAGCTCACCCAGTACACCGATCGGCACCGGATTCAGCTGGCTGTCCACGATGTAGAAGCGTGCGTTCAGCCATGCCTGACCAATCGGCACACTGCCGCTACTTGGCAGCTTCGACAGTTCTTCGTCGTAGAAGCTGGAGTCAATCGCCGCTTCCGTGACGCCATAGCTGTTCATAATGCGAATATCTGCGCCAAACCGTTCTTGCAGCACCCGATAATCCGTCACGCTGCAGCTATCCGAGCTGGTGATCAGCAGTTCCAGACTGCTCATGTCAAGGCCCTGTTCATGCACATGCTGCATAAACGGTACGATTAAAGCCGGTGTGGATTCGAACACCGTAATCTGATAATCGTGAATCCAGCCATACAGACGGCTTGGATCAATGCGGTCGTCTTTCGGGCAGATGACCATCGTGCCACCGTTATAGAGCGCCCGTGCAATATCGCCGACGAATACGTCGAAGGAGAAACTTGCCAGTTGTAACAGGCGTACCGGGAACTGGTTCAGACGGTAATCCCGGCGGTATGCCGCAGCTGTGTTTACCAAACTGTGATGCTCGATCATGACACCCTTCGGACGTCCCGTTGTACCGGACGTGTAGATCACATATGCCAGATCCTGCGGCTCGTTGATATGTTCCACATCCGTGGCATCTCCGGTGTACAACGACTCATCGTCCAGCGCCAATACAGTACGCAGACGCAGCCCTGTTGCCGGTTCGGATGCTTCTTCGTTGTCAGAACTCGAATCTAATTTAAAACTTACGCCTTCACTCAGGCTGCCTCTTTCCATCGTTTCAGCGCCAGCCGCTATTTCCAACTCGCCCTCAGACTGCCCACCGGCCAAGACCTGTCGGCTCTCCTCCAGCCATGCTTGCGCGCGTTCCTGCAAACCTGTTTGCGTAAGCAGCACCGTAGCGCCGCTGTCCTCGAGCATAAAGCGGATACGTTCGGATGGATAATCTGCATCCAGTGGCACGTATGCACCGCCGGCCTTCCATACCGCCAGTACGCCGACCATCATGTCCACCGAGCGCTCGCTCAAAATACCAACAATGGATTCACGCCCAATGCCTTCATTCCGCAATCTACGAGCAAGTTGATTCCCACGCTCGTTCAGCTCGCGGTACGTAAGCTGCCGCTCCTCGTATACCACTGCCACATGATCCGGCACAAGCTGCGCTTGTTCTTCCACATAGGCATGGAACAACCCTTCTGATTGCTTTTCATCACTCCATGCAGATACGCCCACGGATCCAAAACCGTCGATGATTTTTGCTTTTTCCGCAGCAGTCACCAGCTCAAGTTCATCTACCAGCGCATCTGGTCTGTTAATCGCTTCTTCAATCATATGCAGCAAATGCTCGCGGATTTGCTCTACAGCTGTGCGTTCCAATACTCGCGCATTGTACTCCAAATGGACATGAATTTCATCGCCCGGCACAACCGTAATGTTGAAATCATAGTTCGTTTGCTCCGACACGGAAGCATTTGCAATCGTAAAGCCATTCGTGCCACGACTGCCCATTTGCTCCATGCGCTGTTCCACCGGGTAGTTTTCAAACACCATAATATGGTTCACCAGGTCCTGTTTCTGCTCTGTTAGGGCCTGAATTTCATACAACGGATAGGTTTCATAGGCACGGGAAACCAGTGCCTGCTCCTGTATCTGCTTCATTAACGCAGCAAACGTCATATCTTTCTCACTGTGAACTCGTACAGGAACCGTATTAATGAACAAACCAATCATTTTATCGATGCCCGGAATATCCGCTGATCTGCCGGATACGACACTGCCAAATACAACATCCCGACTGTTGTTATACCGTTGCAGCACAACGCCCCACGCTGCTTGCAGAAGGGTATTGACCGTTACTTGCTTCTGCTTAACCAGCTTGTTCATCCGTTCCGTCACTTCGTGGCCCAGTGTAAACGAAAGCTTGTCCGCTTCATATTCTTTAGCGTGACTGTCCAGCTGTTTTACCTGCGGTAATACGGTCTGCTGCTCAAAGCCAGCAAAATAATCACTCCAGAACCGTTCAGCCTCCACGTTGTCCTGCCGATCCAGCCATTCAATGTATTCGCTGTATGATGTTACCGGGGCGGGCTCCGGCTTGCGGTCTTCGAGGATGGCAAAGTACGTATTAAATGCTTCCCCTACAACAAGGAACAAGCACCAACCGTCCATCAAAATATGATGG
>NZ_JAFICR010000036.1:0-2754 GCF_017833915.1 Paenibacillus sp. 1182
CTGCTCCAACAGCTGTATCAGATGGCCCTGAGTCCGTTCAACGGCTTCCCGATCATATAACTTCGCATTGTATTCAAATCGGATTTTCATCGCTTTCTGCGGCATGACAACCAGATTGAAATCATAGTTGGTTTGTTCAATCATGCCGGCATTGCGAATTTCAAAATCCGACGCTGCACCTTCGCCAAGTTGCTCGACCTGCTCCTCCACCGGATAGTTTTCAAACACGATAATGTGGTTGATCAGATCTTGCTTTTGCTCGCTCAAGGCTTGAATTTCATACAGCGGATACGTTTCATAATCTTGAGAAGTCAGCGCCTGCTGTTGATTCGTTCTGATCATGTCAGCAAAGGTGTCCTCAGCCCCACTACGGATACGTATTGGAATGGTGTTAATGAACAAGCCCACCATATTTTCGATCCCCGTAATATCCGCTGGACGACCAGACACTACACCGCCAAAAACAGCGTCGTCACTACCGTTGTACTTTTGGAGCAGCAAGCCCCAGGCTGTTTGCAGCAATGTATTCGCGGTCACGTGGTGCTGCTTAGCCACCATTTCCATACGTCCGGTCAAGTCCTTGCCGAGATCGCACAGGATATGCTCAAATTGTGCACCGTCCGCTTTCACGCCTACTTTTCCGGTCGGAATCGAAGTTTGCTGATCATAGCCGAGCAAATAATCCTTCCAGTAGGAAGCTGCTGCTTCTACATCCTGTGCTTCAAGCCACTCAATATACTGACTGTATGGAGTCACGGGGGCAAGCTTCGGCTGTCTATGCTCCACGGCTGCAAAATAAGCCTCAAACACCTCATCCGTGACTAACGCCACACACCAGCCATCCATCAAGATGTGATGAGAGCTCCACACAAAATAATAATCCTCATCACCTGTCCGTAAAATCGCCACGCGCATCAACGCATCCCGGGACAAATCGAACCCGGCTGCCTTGTCTTTGCGAATAAATTCCTTCACATACGCGTCACGCTCCTGCTCATTCAGATGACGCAAATCTTCACATCTAAAACCAACATCCTTGCGGCGGAAAATGACCTGCACAGGCTCATCCTGCCAACCGCTGATGAAATTAGCTCTAAATATCTCATGCCGCTGCGCCAAATGGTTCAAGCTATCCTGGAAAATATCCGCTTGGAAGCGTCCATGCAAATCAAAGGTCGTTTGTTCAAAATAAGCACCTGACTCTGCATCCATCAGACTATGGAACAACATGCCTTTTTGCATCGGCGTCAGCGCATAGACATTTTCCAGTTCCCCCATGTCACGAGTCCGTTCTACCAATTGATCCAGCTCGGCCATGGTTACATGTTTAAGCATGACATCGCTTGGCGTCAGCTCTTGCTGTTTGCGGCTTGTGCAATGCGTAATGATTTCCTGCAAACTGATTCGGAACTGTTCGGCTAACTGCTCCATCGTTTCACGACGATATTCCTGCTTGCTGTAGCTGATCGTCAATTGCAGCTTGCCTTCCGAAATCAGTCCGTTCATATCCAGCGTGTGCGTTCTAGCTGCATGGGCGCTAAGCTCTGCACCGCTAGCGTAAGGAGATACACCAATGGATTGATTTTGCATATCTTGGTCAAATTGTCCCAAATAGTTAAAGCTGATTTCAGGTTCGGTTACAAAATGCTCTTGCTCACGTGCTGCGGACAGGTATCTCAACATACCGTAGCCAATGCCCTTTTGCGGAATGCGACGTAGTCCTTCTTTCACCTGTTTGATGCGCTGTGAAAGGTCTTGCCCCACGCTCATATCCAGCACAACCGGGAATTGGGTCGTAAACCAGCCCACGGTGCGCGTAATATCCAGTTCTGGCAGAATGGACTCCCGTCCATGACCTTCCAGGCTCACGAGCATTCGTTCCAGGCCCGCCCAGCGATGAATCGTCAGTCCCAATGCGGTAAGCAGCAAATCATTCATCTCCGTGTTGTAAGCACGATGCGCTTGTTTTAACAGCTGCTCCGTTTCCTGAGCTGTCCACGTAACTGTAATGTTCTCGCTGTCCCTATTTAAGGAATGAGAAGGGGACTCGTCTTTTGGAAGCGGCTGATATACGCCTTGTTCCATTTCCTGCCAGAATGCGAGTTCTGCTGCCATGGCCGGACTGTTCGCATATTGAGACTGCCCATCCGCCCAGGTGCGGAACGAATCCGTTTTGTGCGGAAGACGAGCCGCTTGTCCGTTCAATGCCTGCTCATAGGCGGTCGTAATATCCTCGAACAAAATGCGCCAAGATACGGTATCCACCACTAAGTGATGAATAGCTATCAGCAAATGATCTCCATCGGGGCAATGGAACAGCCCCAGCTTCACCAGCGGTCCTTCGCTTAAATGAATACCCGCCTGAATTTCATTCACTTTGGCCTCGATCGCCGCAGATACCTCAGACTCATTTCTGAAGTCGGCCCGATCCAGCGTATACAGCTCGCCCTCACCGACCGCGCGGTTCCAAGCTTCATATCCGCGCTCCGTAGGTCGGAAAATGATACGCAGTGCGTCGTGATGGCTAACGATTTGATCCATCGCCGTGCGCAATGCCGGTTCATCAAAACCGTCCTTGCTATGCAGCATAATGGACTGGTTATGATGATGAGCATCCGTCAGGTTCTGCTCAAAGAACCATTGTTGCACCGGTGTCAGCTTCACAGCGCCCACCACTTCGCTCTGATCCGCCAATCGGGTCACCGATTGGACTTTCAGTGCCAAGGCAGACACGGTTGGATGACTGAACAGGTC
>NZ_JAFICR010000037.1:0-1430 GCF_017833915.1 Paenibacillus sp. 1182
CTATGTATTCAGCAGAAAGTGACTGTCGATGAAGACAGCCGGGTTTCCCCATTCGGACATCCCCGGATCAAAGCTTGCTTACAGCTCCCCGAGGCTTTATCGTTGTTCGCCACGTCCTTCGTCGGCTCCTGGCGCCTAGGCATCCTCCGTGTGCTCTTTGTAGCTTAACCTAGACTTTTCTTTGATAAAAGAAAATGCCGATGTTCGATAAAGAATGATTTTTGCCAAAGGCAAAAGATCTTTCCTTACCTGCTACCTTTATTTCACTTGTTTACACAAGATCAGCTTAAAGGAATATTCTAAAACGCAAATTCATTTCGGTATCCAGTTTTCAAGGTGCAATACAGTTTCATCGAAACTGTAGCCTGTGTGCACATCGGTCCATCTCATTCGAGCGGATGATATTCATGCAGTTTTTTGGTGGAGCCAAGGGGGATCGAACCCCTGACCTCCTGCGTGCAAGGCAGGCGCTCTCCCAGCTGAGCTATAGCCCCAAAAGGAATATAAAGTTATATGGTGGGCCCTAGTGGACTCGAACCACCGACCTCACCCTTATCAGGGGTGCGCTCTAACCAGCTGAGCTAAGGGCCCATAATAAACCACCAAAGAAGTTCTTCTTTAGTGGTTGCGCTTGGCGACGTCCTACTCTCCCAGGACCCTGCGGTCCAAGTACCATCGGCGCTGGAGGGCTTAACGGTCGTGTTCGGGATGGGTACGTGTGGAACCCCTCCGCTATCGCCACCAAACGTTCGAGAGTTTGAACTCTCAAAACTGAGCAACGAGTGAGTAATTTAAGGATATTCATTTCATTCACACGAACGTGATGAACCGAATTGAATATCCGGTCGCAGGTACGTTATACCTGCTGATTTGAATGTTTCCATCGCAGGAAACGATTCTCCATAGAAAGGAGGTGATCCAGCCGCACCTTCCGATACGGCTACCTTGTTACGACTTCACCCCAATCATCTACCCCACCTTCGGCGGCTGGCTCCCTTGCGGGTTACCCCACCGACTTCGGGTGTTGTAAACTCTCGTGGTGTGACGGGCGGTGTGTACAAGACCCGGGAACGTATTCACCGCGGCATGCTGATCCGCGATTACTAGCAATTCCGACTTCATGTAGGCGAGTTGCAGCCTACAATCCGAACTGAGACCGGCTTTTCTAGGATTGGCTCCACCTCGCGGCTTCGCTTCCCGTTGTACCGGCCATTGTAGTACGTGTGTAGCCCAGGTCATAAGGGGCATGATGATTTGACGTCATCCCCACCTTCCTCCGGTTTGTCACCGGCAGTCTGCTTAGAGTGCCCAGCTTGACCTGCTGGCAACTAAGCATAAGGGTTGCGCTCGTTGCGGGACTTAACCCAACATCTCACGACACGAGCTGACGACAACCATGCACCACCTGTCTCCTCTGTCCCGAAGGAAAG
>NZ_JAFICR010000038.1:0-1355 GCF_017833915.1 Paenibacillus sp. 1182
TCTCCAAGTCGTGCAATCGTCTCATGACGGAATTGCGTTGTACCGTAGCGAATCGTGAAAATCAGTTCTCCATCCTCGATGACTCCATTGATATCCAGTGCAAAATCCATAGCCGCATTCGTGCTGACAGGCACACCGATGGAATAGGAGGAAGGCTCCAGATCATTGCCTTTATAATCCTGATCGAATTGGCCCAAATAGTTAAAACTGATCTCAGGCTGAGCCTTTAACTGCACGCCTGCTTTCTCCAGAACATTCGTATCCGACAGGTATCGTAAAATACCATAGCCGATGCCTTTCTGCGGAATATGACGCAGCCCTTCCTTGACCCGTTTGATCAGACGAGCCGTATTCCCCCCTTGTCCCAGACTTCCATCCAGTACAACCGGGAACTGGCTCGTAAACCAACCGACTGTCCGCGTAATATCCACATCCGGTACAATAGCTTCCCGTCCATGGCCCTCCAGGTTGACCAGCACCCGTTCAGAACCAGACCAGTCATATACGGCTTTTCCGAGCGCAGCCAGCAGCAGGTCATTCATTTCCGTGTTGTATGCGCGATGAGCTTGTTTGAGCAACTGCTCGGTTTCCTGCTTCGTCCAGCGGACCGTCACAACCTCACTGTCCCCAAGCAGTGCATTGTCATTCGCAAAATCCTTCGGCAAAGGCTTCGCAAGACTGGCTTCTGCTTGTTCGATATGCTGCCAGTAAGCAAGCTCCCGCTCCATCGTCGCGCTATTCGCATAGGCCGACAGCTGCTCGGCCCATACCTGGAATGAATCTGTTTTATGCGGCAGCCGAATAGCTGTGCCTGTTTTACCTGCAATAGCCTGCTCATAACCGGATGCCAAATCCTCCAGCAAAATACGCCACGATACGCCGTCCACAACCAAATGATGAATGACGATTAGCAAATGGTCGCCCTCAGCGCAGTGGAACAGACCGAGCTTCACCAGCGGCCCCTCGCTCAAATGAATGCTGGCTTGAATTTCACTCGCCTTAGCTTCTACAGCGGTGGATTCGTCTTCAACTCCACTAAAATCTACAATGTCCAGCGTGTATAGCTCGCCTTTCTCTACACTGCGGTTCCAAGCTGCATAGCCTTGCTCCGTCTCACGGAATACCGTGCGCAATGCGTCATGATGCTGGACAATACGGTCCATTGTACGGCGTAGCGCGTTGACGTCAAAGCGCCCAGCTCGGTACAGCATCATCGCCTGATTGCTGTGGTGCAGATCAGCAGGCTGCTGCTCGAAGAACCATCGCTGAATGGGTGTCAGATCTACCTTGCCTACTGCTTCTTCCTGACTGGCCATCTTACCATCTGTACGAAGCAAAGGACTGAGCGCCGCTAC
>NZ_JAFICR010000039.1:0-1181 GCF_017833915.1 Paenibacillus sp. 1182
GATATCAATGGAGTCATCGAGGATGGAGAACTGATTTTCACGATTCGCTACGGTACAACGCAATTCCGTCATGAGACGATTGCACGACTTGGAGAACTGCTGGCATCCGGCTTGCGTGAGGTGATTCATCATTGTGTCGCTCAAGAAAGAACGGTGTTGACCCCAAGTGATGTCCTGTTAAACCATGTAACGCTGGATGAGCTGGAGCAATTGGTGAAAGATACACAGGGTATGGGCGAACTAGAAAATGTGTATGCTTTGACACCGATGCAAAAGGGCATGCTCTTCTTCAGCCTGATGGATGAGAATTCGGCGGCTTATTTTGAACAGGCCACCTTTGAGTTGAACGGTCGTTTTGATGTGGTTGCTTTTGGTAAAAGCTTTGATCTGCTCGTGCAGCGTCATGAGGCATTGCGGACGAACTTTATCAGTTCATGGAAGGATGAGCCTGTACAGGTCGTCTTCCGCAACCGTAGCGGACAAATATATTATGAAGACTTGCGCGGACTAGAAAAAGAGGAACGAGAAGCTCGTGTTGAAGCTTTTGCCATCGAGGACAAAGCGAAAGGATTCAATCTCGCAGAGGATGCACTCATTCGTGTCTCCATTTTGCAAACGGGGGATGAAACGTATCACTTTGTTTGGAGCTTCCATCACATTTTGATGGATGGCTGGTGCTTGTCCTTTATGACACAGGAGGTATTTGGCAGCTATCTGACACTGCGCGCCGGTCATGAGCCAGCGCTGGAGCCTGTCACGCCGTTCAGTCGATTTATCGAATGGCTGGAACGTCAGGACCGTGAGGCAGCTTTGCAATATTGGCGTGGGTATCTGGCGGACTATGAGCAGCAAATTACGCTTCCTCAGCAAAAAACACAGCCGAAATCGATGCAAGCCGGGCTATATGTCGCTGAAGATCTGGAATGTGACTTCCAGCCAGAGCTGGTTGCTCAGATCGAACGGGTAGCGAAGCAAAATCAGGTCACGATCAATACGCTGATTCAGACCGTATGGGGCGTTCTGTTGCAAAAATATAACAACAGTACGGATATCGTGTTTGGCAGCGTTGTGTCCGGTCGTCCAGGGGATATTCCAGGCGTGGAGCACATGATCGGGCTATTTATCAATACAATTCCAGTGCGTGTGCAGTCTGAACCAGGTGAAACCTTTGTCGAGCTGAT
>NZ_JAFICR010000040.1:0-1146 GCF_017833915.1 Paenibacillus sp. 1182
CTCACGTCCGTGTCCCTCTAAATGAATCAGACTGCGTTCATGACCCGTCCACGTATACAGCATCATGCCCAAAGCCGTCAGCAACAGATCGTTCACTTCCGTGTTGTACGCGCGGTGTGCTTGCTTCAACAGCCGTTCAGTCTCTTCTTCCGTAAGCTGGAAGGCCACTGAATCCGTGTCAGCTAGGGTAAATGGCTCAGCCTGCGCTTGATCCTCAGGCAAACGTACTTGGTCAGCCAAAGCGGCAGCGTTCCATTGCTCCCAGTAGGCGTGTTCACTGTCCATGTCTGTGCTATTCGCATAGGAGGAAAGTTGCCTAGCCCAGGAACGGAAGGAATCCGTTTTGTCCGGCAGCTGAAGCACTTCTTCATGGATGGCCTGTTCATAGGCAGTAGTCAAATCCTCAAACAAAATACGCCAGGATACCCCGTCCACCACCAAATGGTGAATCACCATCAGCAAATGATCGCCATCTACACAGTGGAACAAACCTGCTTTCAACAGCGGCCCTTCTTGCAGTTGGATACTGCTTTGAATTTCGGTAGCTTTCGCCTCCATTGCCACGCTGAGCATGGCTTCATCCGTTATATCCCTAAAGTCCAGCACGTCCAGCTGATACAGCTCGCCTTCCTGTATTCCACGGTTCCATGCTTTATAGCCTTGCTCGGTCTTGCTGAACACCATTCGCAAAGCATCATGATGCTTTGTCAGCTTGCCAAGCGCCTGACGCAGAGCCGACTCGTCAAACCCCTGCTCCCGGTGCAGCATAACCGCCTGATTAAAGTGATGCACGTCTACTTGCTCCTGCGCAAAGAACTCGTGCTGGATCGGAAGCAACGCCGTTTCTCCGCTTACTTCTCCCTGATCTACCATACGACTGACCTCATGCATATGCGGTGCCAGCGTTGCGACGATGGGATAGCGGAACAAATCCTTCATGTCCAGCTTGTAGCCGGCCTGGAATGCACGCGATACGATTTGAATCGCCTTGATCGAATCGCCACCCAGTTCAAAGAAATTGTCCAACATACCGACGGTTGGCACACCCAGAACGGACTGCCAGACCACTACAAGCGCTCGTTCCGGTGCAGTGCGTGGCGCTACATAATCCGCACCGCTGTGCAGATTGCCTTCCGGTGCTGGCAG
>NZ_JAFICR010000041.1:0-1081 GCF_017833915.1 Paenibacillus sp. 1182
GCCATACGGCATAGTCTTTGTACTGAATCCGCAATGGCGACAGTTCTTCACCGCCATACAAGCGGACAAACTCATCGGTCAGTACCTCCATCGACACGCCATCCGAAACGATATGGTGCATGTCGAGCATGAGTAAATGCTGGGATTCTTGCCCTACTCCTTGGACACCCAGATCCACCAAGCCTACCCGCAGCAGCGGTGCAGCTTTTAGATCAAACGGACGGATAAACTGCCGTACCCGTTCTTGTGCTTCCTCGCTAATCCTCGTGTACGTAGCCGTAGTCGTACTCTCTACCTGTACCTTCGTATATTCCACCTCGAATGGCACGGTATCCTCAATCCATTGCATCGGCTCATTGTCTACCAGCTCAAAGCGGGTACGCAAGGTTGCATGACGATCAATTAGTTGACGGAACACGTCTTCTACTCGTTTCACATCCAGCGGACCGCTCACTTGCAGCACTGACGGCATGTTGTAGTTCACATCACTTGGATCAAACTGATGCAGTACATACAGTCGTTTTTGTGCTGAAGATAACGGGTAGAAGCTGCGTTCTTCTGTTACCGGAATGGACGCGTACACCACTTGATCCAGACCTTCCAGAACGGCTGCCAGTTGTTCAATCGTGGGTGCTTCAAAAATACTGCGCAGGGGAAGCGGCTTGTTCAACTCCTTGTGAATCTTCGAGGCCAGTGTCGTCGCCCGCAGCGAGTGTCCGCCAATCTCGAAGAAGTTTTCCTTCACACCGACCTGCGTGAGGCCCAGCACCTCCTGCCAAATGTGTGCCAGTTTCACTTCCACCCACGTTCGCGGTGCGACATAATCGGCTCCGCTTTGCAGGCTGCCTTCCGGTGCTGGTAGGGCCTTGCGGTCAATTTTTCCATTTGGACTCAGCGGCATTTGCTCCAGTTGTACAAAGTAGGACGGCACCATGTAGCTTGGCAGTTCCCGGCCCAGCTCACTTCTCAGCTCGCTGGCTCCTAGCTCTTGCCCCGCGACATAGTAGGCCACCATGTGTTTTTGGCCCGTTTCGTCTGCACGAGCCATGACAACCGCTTCTCGCACGGACGCTACTTGGAG
>NZ_JAFICR010000042.1:0-1035 GCF_017833915.1 Paenibacillus sp. 1182
ACGGCTAAAATCAATCCGGTCGTCTTTCGGACAAATGACCATCGTGCCGCCGTTATAGAGCGTCCGTGCAATGTCCCCGACGAACACGTCGAAGGAGAAGCTCGCCAGTTGCAGCAGTCGGACTGGGAATTGGTTCAGGCGATAATCCCGGCGATACGCCGCAGCCGTATTCACCAGGCTGCGATGCTCGATCATGACGCCCTTCGGCCGTCCGGTTGTCCCGGATGTATAGATCACATACGCCAAATCGTGCGGTTCGTTGATGTGATCGACGTCTGTCGTATCTCCGGTGTACAGTGACTCATCGTCCAATGCCAATACGGTATGCAGACGCAGCCCTGTTGCCGGTTCGGATGCTGCTTCGCTGTCAGACTTCGAATCTGATTTTGAGCCTAAGTTTTCATTTAGGCTGTCTCTTTCCATCGTTTCAGCACCAGCCGCTGTTTCCAACTCACCCTCAGTCTGCCCTCCGGCCAAGGCCTGTCGGCTTTCCCCAAGCCATATCTGTGCTTGCTCCTGTAAGCCGATTTGGGTCAACAATACCGTCGCACCACTGTCCTCCAGCATGAAACGAATCCGTTCAGACGGATAGTCTGCATCCAGCGGCACATAGGCGCCTCCCGCCTTCCACACCGCCAGTACGCCGACCAGCATGTCTACCGAGCGTTCACTCAAAATGCCGACAATCGACTCGCGTCCAACGCCTTCATTCCGCAATCTCCGCGCCAATTGGTTCGCGCGCTCGTTCAGTTTCCGGTAAGTGAGCTGCTCCTCCTCGTACACCACCGCCACATGATCTGGTACAAGCTGTGCCTGTTCTTCCACATAGGTATGGAACAGGGCTCCTGCTTCAACTGCAGCACCATCCGTTACTCCCACTTCTCCAAAACCGTAGATGAGTTGCTCCTTTTCCTCAACGGTTACCATATTCAAAGTTGCCAGGGGCTGTTGTGGATGGTATGCAATAGCTCGAACGATTTCCGCAAAATGCTGTGCCAATCGCGTCATGGTCTCAGGCTTGTACAACGCCGTGCT
>NZ_JAFICR010000043.1:0-1010 GCF_017833915.1 Paenibacillus sp. 1182
TTCAAAATTTGTGCCTCGACTTCGCCCAGCTCGATCCGGTAACCCCGGATTTTCACCTGATGGTCGATCCGGCCCAAATATTCAATGTTGCCGTCTGGCATCCATCTGGCCAAGTCACCCGTACGGTACATTCGTTCGTAGCCGGCTTCACCAGCTGCAAACGGATTTGGTATAAATTTCTCAGCCGTCAGCTCTGGGCGATCCAGATAACCACGGGCCAGACCCGGACCGGACACGCACAGTTCACCCGCTACGCCTACCGGAGCCAAATGTCCATGCACATCCACCATGTACACCCGATGATTCGGTATAGGGCGTCCGATGGAAATGAGTTGTCCTGCTCTCTCGTCCTCGGATACCGGCCAGACGGACGTCGCCACCGAGTTTTCGGTTGGACCGTAGCCGTTGTAGTACGCCACCTGATCCTTCCACTTGTATACCAATTCTGTTGAGGATGCTGAACCCGCAGTGAACAGAACACGCAGGTATGGCATCCGCTCCGGCTCCAGATACACCGCATAGGTCGGTGGTAACGTCGCCACCGTAATCTGATGTTCTGTCATATAATGTTCGAATCTCTCATAGTCCAAAATCGTCTCTGACGTTGGTACATACAACGTGGCTCCGCAGAACAGCGCCTGGAAGATTTCCCAGCAAGCCGCATCAAACGAATAGCTAGCAAACAGCAACGTATGATCCGACGTGCGGATCTTGAGCGTCTGATCAAAATACGTTTTCAGATTGCATAGACCGCGATGCTCCAACATAACACCCTTCGGCTGACCCGTCGTACCTGACGTATAAATGACATAGGCCAGATCGTTCGGACCAGACAACGGCTCCAGATTGGAACCATCCTCGTGATACACACCCTGTGCCCCATTCAGCACCAGCACGCTACCGTCGAAAGCCACTTTATCAACCAGATGGTTTTGCGTTAACAACAGCTTCGCACCCGAGTCGTCCAGCATGTAGCGGATACGCTCCTCTGGATAGGTCGGATCGATGGG